>CAYGWX010000028.1:0-26224 GCA_964353855.1 uncultured bacterium
AATCCTCAACTTCCACAACCCTGTTTTAGTCCAGTTTAACGGGGGCCAGTCCGAGAGCCCTCCCTGATATCCACCCCAAAACCATCCCAGCATCGACTCATCTCATCCACGATTGCCTTAATAAATCCTCTCTTTGCAAACGTCAAGCCCAGCCAGCTTGAGGAAATCATACTAAATAAGGAAGGCCTTTGTCAATACCTTTGAGGCACCACCAAAACAACGTAAAAAGAACCTTGTAACCCCTTAATAAACCTTCCCTTCCTCTTCCCCCGTAAGCACCCTCAAGCCCCCTTCGGCCAGGGCCACCAGCTCATCCTCCCCAGGATACTTATAAACCTTTGCAATAAACTTCACCCGCTCCTCCACCGCCTCGCAGAGCTTCGCCTCGTGGGCCATGCCCCCGGTCAGCAGAATGGCGTCCACCTTTCCGGAGAGGACCGCGGCCATGGCTCCGATCTCCTTGGCGATCTGATAGGCCATAGCCTCGTATACGAGCTTGGCTTTGGCGTCCCCGGCCTCGACCCGCTTCATCACCTCGGGCAATTCCTTGGTGCCCAGGTAGGAGGCCAGGCCGCCCTGGCGGAAGGTCATCTTCTCAATATCAGGGTAGGTGTATTGGCCCGAAAAGCACAGCTTGGCGAACTTCAATATCGGCAGGGAGCCGGAACGCTCGGTGGAGAAGGCACCCTCCTCCATGGGGTTGGTCACGTTCACCATCCGGCCGTTCAAGTGGGCCGAAACACTGATCCCGCTACCCAGATGGGCGACGATAAGTCGCAAGTCCTTGTATTTCCTTTCGTTCTCGCGTGCGAAACGCTTGGCCACGGCCTTGGTGTTCAGAGCATGGGAGAGACACTCCCGGTCCAGGCCCTCCAGGCCGGAGAGCCGGGCCACGGGCTCCCATTCGTCCACGCTCACCGGGTCCACGATGAATGCCGGAACATTAAGCTCGGACGCAATCTCATGGGCGATCATCGCCCCGAGATTGGAGGCGTGCTTCCCACGCCTGGCTTCTTTTAGATCGGAGAGCATTTTTTCATTCACCCGATAAGTTCCGCTCTCCAAGGGGCGGAGAAGCCCGCCCCGACCGACCACGGCGGAAAGGCGCTGGGGATCGAACCCCTGCTCGCTCAGGGCTTCCAGTACCGCCTGCTTGCGGAGAGTCTTCTGGTCCGCGATGTCCTTGAAAGCGGCCAGGGCGGCCTCATCGTGCTTGACGTTCTTGGCGAAAAGGGGCTTGTCGTTCTCAAAGACCCCGATCTTGGTGGAAGAGGAGCCGGGGTTCAGGGCCAGAAGGAAGAACTGTTGAGCCATAATACGGTTCCTTAATAAAAGATGATTTCGGGAAAGATTTCTGGAACCATTGTAACATAAACCGGAAGCCGGGTCAAGGAGGAAAAAGCCGAGCCTGGGAACAAGAAAGGGGAGTGAAAGAATGAAGACCTTTTCCCCATCCGATCTTACACCCGAATAAACTCCAAAAAGAAGATGCATGAACCCCAGTTTTTAGAGAATAAGCATATGGGTGTTTTACCCCAACTCGATGGGCTAAATAACCAAGTGATGGCTTAGAAAAGGAGAGGTTAAATAGGTCAATAATAACTAAATATAGCGGTTAACAACCCATTAATATATAATAACATAGCACCACTTAATAACCCTGATAGTTAACTCCTTACCAATTAATGGCATAAAAAATGCCTATATAAGTATGGAATTCAATGTGAAATAATTCACCGGGCATTTCACATTCTCCGAATACAACACGGAATAGTCTAACCAATCAGGAGGAAAGATGCCTGCAGCGACCGCTCCAAGAAGCATGGAGGAGCTCCACAAAATCTTCCTGGAGGACGTCTACAAGATTCCGGAGGGGGAGAACATCAAGCAGTGCATCCAGTGCGGAACCTGCTCGGGCTCCTGCCCGACCAGCTACGCCATGGACTTCACCCCGCGGGAGATCATCGCCGCCTTCCGGGCCGGGATGCTGGAACGCGTGCTCAAGTCCAACACGGTCTGGATGTGCGCCTCGTGCTACTACTGCACCGTGCGCTGTCCGGCCGGGATCAAGCTCACCGACATCATGTACGAGCTGAAGCGCCTGGGCATCGAGTACGGCCTGTACCCCAAGGGGACCACGGCCCCGGTCCTGTCCAAGACCTTCGTCAAGATGGTGGACAAGTACGGCCGGAGCCCGGAGATGGAGCTCCTCTCGCGCTACCTCCTGACCACCAACCCGCTGGGAATGGTCGCCATGGCCCCGATGGGCGCCAAGCTGTTCTTCAAGGGCCGGCTGGGGATCTTCCCGAAACGGATCAAGGGGCAGAAGGAGATCGCGAAGATCCTGAAGTCAGCCCTGGCCGAGACGGAGAAGGCCGTTGAGGCCAAGCCCGAATCGCCCAAGGAGGGAGGGCATTCATGAAGCAATACCTCTACTATCCCGGCTGCTCTCTGGAGAAGACGAACTTCTCCTTCGACCACTCCTCCCGGGAGGTGGCCAAAGGGCTGGGATTCGAGCTCAAGGAGATCGAGGACTGGAACTGCTGCGGGTCCACCTCCTACATGGCGGTCCGCGAGCTCCGCTCCTTCGCCATCTCGGCCCGCAACCTGGCCATCGCAGAGCGAATGGGCAAGGGAGACCTGGTCACGGTGTGCACGGCCTGCTACACGGTCCTGGCTAAGACCCACACCTACCTGAAGGAAAACGCCGAGCTCCGCGAGAAGGTCAACCACGCCCTGGCCGCGGCGGACATGAAATACTCCGGGGGCATCAAGGTCCGCCATCTGCTGGACGTCATCGTGAACGACATCGGTCTGGAGGCCGTGAAGGGCAAGGTGACGAAACCCCTGGCGGGCCTCAAGGTGGCCTGCTACTACGGCTGCCAGCTCTCCCGGCCCCACGGGACCTTCGACGATCCGGAGTTCCCGGTGACCATGGACCACCTGGCCAAGGCCCTGGGCGCGACCCCGGTGGATTTCCCCCTGAAGGCCAAGTGCTGCGGAGGGATGATGATGACCACGGTCGCGGACGTCGGCCTCAAACTTACCAAGGACCTCCTGTACTGCGCCAAGGAGGCCGGGGCCGACTTGGTGATCACATGCTGCCCGCTGTGTCAGGTTAACCTGGAGTCCTATCAAGGCAAGATCAAGAAGACCTTCGGGACCGACCCGGCCCTGCCCGCCATCTATTTCACTCAGCTGATGGGCGTGGCCCTGGGGTTGCCGGAGAAGAACCTGGGGCTGGGCTCGGAGCTGGTGGATCCCCGGCCGGCCCTCGCCAAGTATCTGGGGAACGGAGGCGGACGATGAGCGAGACCCAAGAGAAAATCGGGGTTTACGTCTGCGACTGCGGGGCCAACATCTCGCATACCGTGGATGTGCCCGAGGTCGTGAAATTCGCGGAGAAGCTTCCCGGGGTCACCGTGGCGCGGGAGTACAAGTTCATGTGCTCGGACCCGGGGCAGGAGCTGATCAAGAAGGACATCAAGGACCTCGGCCTGACCCGCGTGGTCGTGGCCTCCTGCTCCCCCCTGATGCACGAGCCCACCTTCCGGCGGGCCTGCGAGGACGCCGGCCTGAACCAGTTCCTGTTCCAGATGGCCAACATCCGGGAGCACTGCTCCTGGGTGACCGAGGACCGCAAGCAGGCCACCCAGAAGGCCAAGGTCCTGGTCGCCGCGGCGGTGAACCGGGTGTCGAAGCACGAGTCCCTGGAGGTGAAGAGCGTGGCCGTGAACCCCAACGCAATGGTCATCGGGGGAGGGATCGCCGGGATCGAGGCCTCCCTGCAGATCGCCGCGGCCGGGAGGCAGGTCTTCCTGGTGGAGAAGGAGCCTTCCATCGGAGGGCACATGGCGCAGTTCGACAAGACCTTTCCGACCCTGGACTGCGCGGCCTGCATCCTGACCCCCAAGATGGTCAACGTCGGCCAGCACAAGAAGATCCGGATGATGACCTACTCCGAGGTCCAGGAGGTCTCCGGGTTCGTGGGGAACTTCAAGGTCAAGGTCCGGAAGAAGGCCCGCTACGTGGACCTGGACAAGTGCACGGGATGCGGGATCTGCTGGAACAACTGCCCGGCCACGATCAGCCCGGAGAAACGGGTGATCACGATGGCCGGGAAGGTCTTCAAGCGCGTGGAATAGGGAGAGACGATGGCAACCACGGAACTCGACTTGAGCCGGGTGGACGGCCTGATCGCGGGCTACCGCACCCACAAGGAGCAGATCATCGGCCTGCTCCAGGACATCCAGGCGGAGTACAACTACCTGCCCCGCCCGGCCCTGGAGAAGGTCTCCAAGCAGCTGGAGGTCCCGCTGGCCCAGCTCTACGGCATCGCCACCTTCTACAAGGCCTTCAGCCTGAAGCCCCGGGGGAAGCACTGCCTCTCGGTGTGCCTGGGCACGGCCTGCCACGTGCGGGGCGGGGCGCGGATCCTGGAGCGGCTGGAGAAGGACCTGAGCGTTCACCCGGGGGAGACCACCACGGACAACCTCTTCACCCTGATCACGGTGAACTGCGTGGGGGCCTGCGCCCTGGGACCGGTGGTCGTGGTGAACAAGGACTATCACGGCCACATGAACTCCAGCAAGGTGCCGGCGGTGGTGGCCCAGTACAGGGGAGGGAAGTGAGATGATGAGACTCGCCAAAGCCGACGACCTGGTGAAGGCCCGCCAGGAGATTTTGTCCAAGCGGGACCCCAACCGGACCCTCGTGACCCTGTGCGCCGGGACGGGATGCCGGGCCTGCGGCTGCGAGAAGGTCGCCGAGGCCTTCAAGAAGGAGATCCAGGCCAAGGGCCTGAGCCAGAAAGTGGAATTGAAGCTCACCGGCTGTCACGGATTCTGCGAGCGGGGGCCCCTGGTCGTGATCTGGCCCCAGGGGATCTTCTACCAGCAGAGCACCCCGGCGGACGTCCCGGAGATCGTGGCCGAGACCCTCCTCAGGGGCAAGGTGGTGGAGCGCCTGACCTACCAGGATCCGGTGACCGACGACCGCATCCCCAAGGAGGAGAACGTTCCGTTCTACGCCAAGCAGATGCGCACCATCTTCGGGAACAACGGGAAACTGGATCCCTTCTCGATCGAGGACTATGTGGCCCTGGGGGGTTACACGGCCCTGGCCAAGGCCCTGTTCAGCATGGAGCCCGAGGAGGTCATCGACGCGGTCAAGAAGTCGGGCCTGCGGGGCCGGGGGGGCGGAGGGTTCCCGGCCGGGATCAAGTGGGAAACCTGCCGAAAGGCCGGCGGGGAGCCGCGGTACGTGATCTGCAACGCCGACGAGGGAGACCCCGGGGCCTTCATGGACCGGAGCCTCCTGGAAGGCAACCCCCACAGCGTCCTGGAGGGGATGGTCATCGGATCCTACGCCATCGGCTCGCAAGAGGGCTTCATCTACGTGCGGAACGAGTATCCCCTGGCCGTGCAGACCCTGAAGAAGGCGATCTCCGAGATGGAGGCCTGGGGCCTCCTGGGGGACAGCATCATGGGCTCCGGCCACCATTTTACGATCAAGATCAACCGCGGGGGCGGGGCCTTCGTCTGCGGAGAATCCACGGCCCTGATGGCCTCCCTGGAGGGCCGGGTGGGAGAGCCCCGGGCGAAGTATATCCACACCGTAGAACACGGGCTGTGGGACAAGCCCTCCAATCTGAACAACGTGGAGACCTGGGCCAACGTGCCCCTGATCATCAACCAGGGGTGGGAGGCCTATGCCAAGGTCGGGACCCGTAAGACCGGGGAGGTCAACCCCTGGGGCGGGTCCACCGGCACCAAGATATTCTCGCTGGTCGGAAAGATCAACAACACCGGCCTGATCGAGGTGCCCATGGGGATCACCCTCCGGGAGATCATTTACGGGATCGGCGGGGGCATCCCGAAGGGGAGGCGGTTCAAGGCCGTCCAGACCGGAGGGCCCTCGGGAGGCTGTCTGCCGGACCGGCTCCTGGACCTGCCGGTGGATTTCGATCGCCTGACCGAGGTCGGGTCGATGATGGGCTCGGGCGGGATGATCGTAATGGATGAGAATTCCTGCATGGTGGACGTGGCCCGCTACTTCGTGGACTTCCTCAAAGAGGAGTCCTGCGGGAAGTGCGTTCCCTGCCGGGAAGGCCTGCGGACGATGTCCCAGGTCCTCACCCGGATCACCAAGGGAGAGGGGAAAGAGGGGGACATCGGACTTTTGGAGGAGATCGCCCAGGTCATGGCGGATTCCGCCCTGTGCGCCCTGGGGACCTCGGCCCCCAACCCCGTGCTCTCCACGATCAAATACTTCCGCGAGGAATACGAGGCTCACATCAAGGACAAGGTCTGCCCGGCGGCGGTCTGCCGGAACCTGACCCCCTGTCCCTGCCGCCACGCCTGCCTCCTGGACATCGATGTGCCCGGCTACGTGGGCTACATCGCCCGGGGGGAGTTCGACAAGGCAGCGGCGATCATCCGCGAGGAGCTGCCCTTCCCGGGGATTTGCGGGAGGGTATGTCACCATCCCTGCGAGATCAAGTGCCGCACGGGAGAGACCGGGGACCCGGTGGCCATCCGCTCGCTCAAACGCTTCGCCGCGGACTACGAGGTGGCCAAGAACATCAAGCCGGCCTTCAAGAAGGGCTTGCCGAAGTCCGAAAAAGTGGCCGTCATCGGGGCCGGCCCGGCAGGATTGACCGCGGCTTATTACCTGGCCCTGGAGGGCTATCCCGTTACGGTATTCGAGTCCCTGCCCGTGGCCGGAGGGATGCTGGCCGTCGGAATCCCGGACTACCGCCTGCCCCAGAAGATCCTGCAGCAGGAGATCGAGGTCATCAAATCCGCCGGTGTGGAAGTCAAAAACGGGGTGACGGTAGGCAAGGACCTCAGTTTCGGGGATCTGACCAAGCAGGGCTACAAGGCCATCTTCGTCTCCACGGGTTCCCACAAGCCGATGAAGCTCGGGATCCCCGGAGAAGAGGCCCAGGGGGTGATGACGCCCATCGCCCTGCTCAAGCCCGTGAACCTCGGCGAAAAAGTCAAGGTGGGAAGCAAGGTCGCGGTCATCGGCGGTGGGAACACGGCCATGGACTGCGCCCGCACGGCTTTCCGGGTGGGAGCGAAGGAAGTCACCATCGTGTACCGCCGGACCCGCGCCGAGATGCCCGCCCAGGCCGACGAGATCGAGGCAGCCTTGGCCGAGGGGATCAAGATCGAATACCTGGCCGCCCCCACCAAAGTCCTGGCCAAGGACGGGAGAGTGGTCGGTTTGGAGTGTCGGCGGATGCGCCTGGAGGGCTTCGATTCCACCGGACGGAAGCGACCGGTCCCGATCCCGGGTTCGGAGTTCACCCTCCCGGTGGAAACGATCATCCCGGCAGTGAGCTGGGAGCCCGACCTATCCTTCCTTCCTGCTGGAGACGGGTTCCAGGTGACCAAGGTCACCACCCTCGCGGTGGACCCGGAGACCCTGCAGACCAGCCATGCTGGAGTCTTCGCCGGAGGAGACGCCGTAGCAGGCCCGGGCACGGTCATGGAGGCCATCGCCATGGGCAAGCTGGCCGCGCGCTCGATCGGTTACTTTCTGCGCGGTGAGACCATGTCCAAAGAGAGAGCTCCCAAGGCTTGGTCCCAGGTCCCGGCCGTGGAGCTCTCTGAGGAGGAGATCGAGAAGATGAAACGTCCGGCCATGCCGGTCCTCTCCCCGGACAAGCGCCGGGGGAACTTCCAGGAAGTGGATCTGGGATTTCCCACCGAGATGGCCGTGGCCGAAGCCAAACGCTGCCTGCGCTGCGACCTGGTGAAATAGAAGGAGACGCCTCTGATGCCCATGGTCAACCTGATTATCGACGGGAAAAAGGTCCAGGCCGAGAAGGACACACCGCTCCTCAAGGTGGCGCGGTCCTACGGAGTGGACATTCCCACCCTCTGCCATCACGACATCCTGGAGCCCTACGGGGCCTGCCGACTGTGCGTCGTGGAGGTCGTGCGCGGGAAACGTTCCCGCATCGTCACCTCCTGCAACTACCCGGCCCAGGAAGGCATTGAAGTGAAGACCAAGACGGACCGCGTGGTCCAGAGCCGCCGGATGGTCCTGGAATGGCTCCTCGGGCGTTGCTCCGAGGTTCCCCTGATTCAGGAACTGGCCCGGCAGTACGGAATCACGGAGTCGCGGTTCGGGAAGGGGAAGGAGACCTGCATCCTCTGCGGGATGTGCGTGCGGGTCTGCAACGAGGTGGTCGGAGCCCACGCCCTGACCTTCTCCAGCCGGGGAGCCGACCGGACCGTCTCGGTGCCCTTCGACAGCGAGCCCGAGGCCTGCATCGGCTGCGGCTCCTGCGCTTTCGTCTGCCCCACCGGGCACATCGCAGTGGAGGACCACTCCGGGCGCAAGGTCCTGCACCACGAGTCCCGGCTTGGACCCTACAAGCCGATCGCCACGCCCTTCATGCAGGCCGTGCCCAACAAGCCCCGGATCGACCCCGAGACCTGCATCCACTTCAAGACCGACGGGTGCAAGGTCTGCGCCACGGTCTGCGAGCCCCGGGCCATCGATCACAGCATGAAGGAGTCCTTCGAGGAGGTGGACGTGGGCGCGATCATCGTGTCCACGGGGTTCCAGGTCTTCGACTGCTCCCGGATGAAAGCCTTCGGCCACGGGGTCCTGCCCAACGTGGTCTCGAGCCTGGAGTTCGAGAAGCTCTGCCACGCCTCGGGCCCGACCGGGGGGAAGGTCCTGATGGAAAACGGGGAAATCCCCAAGAGCGTGGCCATCCTGCACTGCGTGGGGAGCCGGGACACGCATTACAACGAGTGGTGCTCGCGGGTTTGCTGCATGTACTCCCTGAAGTACGCCCACCTCATCCACGAGAAGACCGGGGCCCAGGTCTACCAGCTCTATATCGATATGCGCTGTCCGGGCAAGGGCTACGAGCAGTTCTACCGCCGCCTGATGAAGGAGGGCGTGATCTTCGTCCGGGGTAAGGGTGCGGAGATCACCCGCGTGGCGGAGACCCCGGAGGAAAAAGGCAAGCTGGTCGTCAAGACCGAGGATACCCTCCTCGGGATGGTCCGCCGGATCCCGGTGGACATGGTCGTCCTGGCCGCGGGGTTGGAGCCGGGGAAGGACGCCAAGGACCTCGGCCGGATCCTCTCGATCAGCTGCGGGGACACGGGCTTCTACACCGAGAAACATCCCAAACTGGGGCCGGTGTCCACGGCCACGGACGGGATCTTCCTGGCCGGGGCCTGTCAGGGTCCCAAGGACATCCCGGACAGCGTGGCCCAGGGCGGGGCCGCGGCGATGAACGTCCTGGCTCTGATCGACCACGGGGTGGTGGAGATCGAGCCGATCACAGCCTGGATCGACGAGACCAAGTGTTCGGGGTGCAAGACCTGCATCGCAGTCTGCCCCTACCAGGCCTTGTCCTATGACGCCGAGAAGAAGTCTTCGGTGGTGAACGAGGCCCTGTGCAAAGGGTGCGGCTCCTGCGTAGCGACCTGCCCGTCCGGAGCCTCCGAGCAGCGGGGGTTCCGCGACAGCCAGATCTTCGCGGAGCTGGAAGGCGCCCTGCTCACGCCCATCGGGGCGGGGGTGTGACGATGCTTACCATCTACGGGAAGGAGAACTGACGGATGGCCAACCAAACCTTCGAACCCCGGATCATCGGCTTCCTCTGCCGGTGGTGCACCTACACCGGGGCGGACCTGGCCGGGACCAGCCGGATCCAATACCCTCCCAACGTCATCCCGATCCGGGTGATGTGCTCGGGCCGGGTGGACCCCACCTTCGTCATCAAGGCCCTGGTGGAGGGCGCAGACGGGGTGCTCATCGGGGGCTGCCATCCCGGAGACTGCCACTACAGCGTGGGCAACTATCGTTGCTGGGGGCGGTTCAACCTGCTCCTAAAACTCCTGGATCAGTTCGGGATCGAGCGGGATAGGGTGCGGCTGGAGTGGATCTCAGCCTCGGAGGGAGACCGCTACGCCCAGGTGGTTGGCGAGATCACCGAGACGGTGCGGAAACTGGGTCCGCTCAACTGGAAAGAGAAAGTCATCGCCAAGGAGGCCGCGGCATGAGCAAGGGAAAGTTAGCCCTTTATTGGGCCGCCTCCTGCGGGGGGTGCGAGATCGCCGTCCTGGAGCTGCGGGAGAAGATCCTCAAGGTTGCCGAGGCCTTCGACATCGTGTTCTGGCCCGTGGCCGTGGACTTCAAGTACAAGGACGTGGAGGCCATGGCCGACAAGGAGATCGACCTCTGTCTGTTCAACGGGGGAATCCGAACCTCGGAGAACGAGCACATCGCCAAGCTGCTGAGGAAGAAGTCCAAGGTCTTGGTGTCCTTCGGGGCCTGCGCCACCTGGGGCGGAATCCCGGGACTGGCCAACGGGTTTAATCGGGAATCCATCCTGGAGCGGGCTTACTTCGAAACCCCTTCTACCGATAATCCTCAGAAGACTCTTCCCCAGACTGGATACAAGGTCCCGGAGGGAGACTTGACCCTTCCCAGCTTATACGACCGGGTGATGCCCCTGAGATCGGTGGTGGACGTCGAATACTTCATCCCCGGGTGCCCGCCGATCGCGGACCGGATCTGGGACGTTATCTTGGTTCTCCTCTCGGGCAAGCTGCCGCCCAAGGGGGCGACCGTGGGGATCCTGCCCAAGACCTGTTGTGACGAGTGTCTGAAGACCAAAGAGGAGAAGAAGGTCAAAAAGTTCGTGCGGCCCTGGGAGATCATCCCGGACCCCAAGAAGTGCCTCCTGGAGCAGGGCATCGTATGCATGGGCCCCGCGACCCAGGCGGGCTGCGGGGCGCAATGCACCAGTGCCAACATGCCCTGCAGGGGTTGCTACGGACCGGCCGAGGGCGTGGAGGACATGGGGCTAAAGATGCTCGGCGCGCTGGGGGCGATCGTAGATTCCACGGATCCTGATGAAATTCAGAAGGTCGTTTCAGAGATCGAAGATCCCATGGGCACGCTGTACCGGTTCACTTTAGCGGATTCGCTCCTCAGACGGGCGAGGACGTAGGAGAGAAAAGATGAAAAAAGTCAGCATCGACCCGATCACCCGGCTGGAAGGCCACGGCAAGATCGAGATCTTCCTGGATGACAAGGGGGATGTGGCCAACGCCTATCTGCAGATCCCGGAGCTCCGGGGCTTCGAGAAGTTCTGCGAGGGACGACCGGTGGAGGAGCTGCCCCGGATCACTCCGAGAATCTGCGGAGTCTGCCCGGAAGCCCACCACATGGCCGCGACCAAAGCCTGCGACGCCGTATTCCACGTAGAACCTCCCTCCGCGGGGAAGAAGGTCCGCGAGCTACTGTACAATTCCTTCTTTGTCGGTGACCACACCACGCATTTCTACGCCCTGGGCGGTCCGGACTTCGTGATGGGGCCGCAGTCGAACCCCGCCGAGAGAAACATCCTCGGGGTCATCGCAAAGGTGGGCCTGGAGATCGGGGGACAGGTCATCAAATGCCGGGCCCTGCAGCACGACATCGCCCGGATCATCGGGGGACGACAGATCAATCCCACCTGCGGTCTTCCCGGAGGGGTCTCCAAGGCGATCAGCGAAGAGGAGCGAAAAACCATCGAGGAAGCGGCAACTTTCTTTGTGGAGTTCGCCAAGTTCTCGTTCCAGATCCTGGAGGACGTCGTCCTGAAGAACAAAGCCTACGTGGACCTCATCCTCTCGGACACGTTCAAGCAGAAGACCTACTACATGGGCCTGGTGGACAAGAACAACAAAGTCAACTTCTACGGCGACGAGGTCCGGGTGGTGGACCCGGACGGCAAGGAGTTCGCTAAATATCAGCCTAAGGATTACCTGCAGCACGTGGCCGAGCACGTGGAACCATGGAGTTATCTCAAGTTTCCCTTCCTCAAGAAGGTCGGCTGGAAGGGGCTAGTGGATGGCAAGGATTCCGGAATCTACCAGGCTACTCCTCTCTCCCGTCTGAACGCCTCGGACGGCATGGCCACGCCCCTGGCCCAGGAGCAGTACGACCGGATGTATAAGACCCTGGGCGGGAAACCGGTGCATGCCACTCTGGCAACCCACTGGGCCAGGCTGGTGGAATTGCTCTATGCGGCAGAGCGGACCCTGGAGCTAGCCAGGGACCCGGAGATAACGAGCCCGAACGTTCGGACCATCCCGACCGAGATTCCCACGGAAGGGGTGGGGATCGTGGAAGCGCCCCGGGGAACCCTGACGCATCATTATATCACGGATGAGAAGGGGATCGTAAAGAAGGTCAACCTGATCGTTGGCACGACCAATAATTACGGGTCCATCAATATAGCGGTGAAGCAGGCGGCCAAGGGCTTGATTAAGGCCGGGACCCAGGTCAGCGAGGGGCTCCTGAACATGGTGGAGATGGCCTTCCGGGCCTACGATCCCTGCTTCGGCTGCGCCACCCACAGTCTTCCGGGGAAGATGCCGATGACTGTGGAGATCCGTAACCATCATGGAGCCATCATCCAGACTTTAAAGCGTACGGAATAACCCGATTTCGCCAGGCTGAGACAGCGAGGTCAAGTCTGCTTGGCCTCGCTGTTGCCACCTTAGAAACCTTCGAAAGGGACCGAGCTCCTCATGTCCAGGGCAGCGACCTTGATCCTCGGCTTGGGTAATACGATCCTTACCGACGACCGTGTTGGTATCGAGGTGGGGAAAAGGTTGTTCGGGGACTGTGGAGGAGAGGGGGTTGATTTTTTAGAAGCCTCCGCTGGGGGGCTGGCCCTATTGGATGCAGTCTGCGGATACGAGAAGGTGATTGTGATTGATGCTATACGGACGGGGGCGGAAGTCGGGACATTGCATACGTTTAAGGCCGATGATGATATCGGAAGCATGAGGCTTTCCTCGGTTCATGGAATTGATTTCTTCACGGCTCTGGAGACCGGCAGGACCTTGGGCATGAAGGTCCCGGAAGATATTCGGATTTTTGCTGTCGAGATCAACGATCCCTTTACGTTTTCCGAGCAAATGACCCCTGATGTGGAAAGGGCCGTTCCAGGAATCGTCAAGGAGATCCTTAAAAGGGAGTTCGGAAGGGAATAGGGTCACTTAATGGGTGAAGTCTCCACCATCCAGGCGAAATGCCGGAGGTGCTACGCCTGCGTAAGAAACTGCCCGGCCAAGGCCATCATGGTCAAGGAGGGGCAGGCCCAGGTCCTGGACGAAAGGTGCATCCGCTGCGGAAGCTGCGTCCGGGTCTGCGCTCAGAAGGCCAAGCAGATCGAGAGCGGGGTGGAGCAGGTGGAGGCCTTGCTCGCTTCTAAGCAAAAGGTCATCGTCATTTTGGCGCCTTCGTTTCCGGCCTGCCTCAGAGAAGCTAAGCCGAGACAGTTGGTGGGCGGTCTTCTGAAATTGGGGTTCAGCGAGGTAATGGAGGTGGCTTTTGGCGCCGAGCTGGTGACCCATGAGTATACTCGCCTTTTAGAGACAAACAGCCGCAGGACAATGATCACCACCCCTTGCCCTGCCGTGTGCTACTACATTCAGCAGCATGTCCCGGAGCTGATTCCCTATCTGGCCCCGGTCGTCTCTCCGATGATCGCCCTGGGTCGGGTCATCAAGTGGGAGTATGCACCCGAGTCTAAGGTCGTGTTTGTCGGGCCCTGTATCGGAAAAAAGCGTGAGATGAAGGATCCCGAGGTCGCCGGGGTAGTTGATGCCGTTCTAACTTTCACCGAGATGAGGACCCTTTTCGAGACCAAGGGAATCGACCTTCTTGAGATGCCCGAGGCGGATTTTGCGGGCCCAAGGCCAGCAACGGCCAGGATATTTCCGGTCTCAGGCGGGCTCTTAAAGACGGCCGGGGTTTCGGCGGATATCTTGGAAAGCGATATCGTGATCACGGAAGGAAAAGATCGGTTTCTGCAAGTGATCGAGGAGGTAAGAAAGGGAAGGCTCAAAGCCAAGTTTCTGGACGTGCTCTTCTGCGAGGGGTGCATCAATGGTCCGATCTTGGAGGAGGAGGGGAACCTCTTCACCCGCAAAGATAAGGTCGTGGACTACCTCTTCTCCGAGAAGAACCGGATAGCGGAACAGCGCGCCGAGCAGGACATCCAGCGTTACAAGCGGATGGACATGCACCGAACCTTTGTAGACCTGCGCGCCTCTCTGCCTGTGCCCACGGAGGAGGAGATCAAAGAGATCCTGACCAAGGTGAACAAGACCAAGCCCGAGGACGAGCTCAATTGCGGGTCCTGCGGATACGCCTCCTGCCGGGAGAAGGCCGTGGCCGTTTACCAGGGGATCGCGGAGCTGGAGATGTGCCTGCCCTACCTGATCGACAAGACCGAAGAGGCCTTCAAGGAATTGGGGAAGACCCACGAAGAGATGAAGGGCTCTTATGCCATGCTCGAGAAGACCTACCGGACGCTCGAGGCCACCCAGAAACAGCTCATCCAGTCCGAGAAGCTGGCTTCCATCGGAAGGCTTTCGACCTCGGTAGCCCACGAGGTCAATAACCCCCTATCGGGGATCCTCACCTACACCAAGCTTCTTCTAAAGCGCCTGGAGAAGGGAGCGCCGGAGGGCAAAGACCTGGCGGATTTCAAAAGGTATCTGGCCACGATCGAGCGGGAGACCACCCGTTGCGGGAACATCGCGCGCGGCCTCCTGGACGTGGGCCGGCCCACTGAGCCGGCCATGAAGTTCTGCGACCTGGCCCCGGCCGTGGACAAGACCCTGGCCCTGATCCGGAACCAGGCCTCCCTCCAGGGAGTCACGATCGTCCGGTCCCTGGAGCCGGGTCTGCCCCAGATCTGGGCCGATCCCAACCAGCTCCAACAGGTCCTGGTAAACCTGACCGTGAACGCCCTTCAAGCGATGCCCGAGGGAGGGAAGTTGGAGATTACGGTGGCGGTTGACCAAGACCAAAACGAGGTCCTCCTTAAGGTCATAGATGCAGGATGCGGGATCTCCCAGGAAGACATCTCCCAGCTCTTCGAGCCTTACTTCACTAAGCGGAAAGGCGGGGTCGGGCTGGGGCTTTCCGTGGTCTACAACATCATCGCCAAACACCGCGGACGGATAGAGGTGGAAAGCGAGGTGGGTCAGGGCTCGACCTTCACGATCCACCTGCCCCTGACCAAAGCCCTGAGCGGGGGTGAGGTCAAAAGTCCCAGCTGACGATGAGGACCATCGGTCTCGTTCCCATGGGGAAGGTTCCGGAGAACGTTCTGAGATGGCTGGCCCGGGAGGTGGAGAGGGTCTACGGCTGGCCCGCTTCGATCATGGCCTGCCGGGAGGTTCCCCCTGTGGCCTTCGTCGAGAAGCGGAACCAGTATTATTCCCATGTTCTTCTTCGGGACCTCACTGAAGCATCCTGGCCTGAGCCCGGGGCGCGTTACCGCAAGGTCCTTGGGGTCACGGAAGAGGACCTGGCCACCCCGGTCCTGACCTTCGTGTTCGGGGAGGCCCATCTGGACGGGCGATTCGGACTCATCTCCCTGGCCCGCCTGGAAGAGGACTTCTACGGACGGCGGGAGAACGAAGGCCTCCTCCTGGCCCGGGCGGCCAAGGAGGCGGTCCATGAGCTGGGGCACATGTTCGGCATGGTGCACTGCACCTTCGAGCGCTGCGTGATGTATTTCTCGCCAAACCTCCGGGACGTGGATGACAAGGACGTGGATTTCTGTTCTGTTTGCTGGCCGAACCTTTCCCAACGGTTGGAGGTGTCCTGATGGCTCATACGCGCATTTTGATCGCCGATGACGAAGAGGTGATGCGGGATTCTCTGTCCGACTGGCTCCGCGAAGACGGCTATGACGTCATCGCCGTGGCCAGCGGCGCCGAGGCCGTGGAGAAGGTGAAGTCCGAGCCGTGGAGCGTGCTGATGGTGGACCTCAAGATGCCGGGGATGGACGGGATGGAGGTGGTCCGGCAGGTGAAGAAGATCTCCCCGGAGCTTCCGATCATCATGGTCACGGCCTACGCTACTGTGGATACGGCGGTCCAGGCCATGAAGGAGGGGGCTTACGACTATATCGCCAAGCCTTTCGATCCCGAGCAGGTAGGTCTGGCCATCCGCAAGATCATCGCACACCAGGAGCTTTTGGAGGAGAACGTAGCCCTCCGGCAGGCCCTCCGCAAACAGCACGAGCTCCAGAATCTGATCGGGAAGAGCCGGAAAATGCAAGAGATCATGGAGACCGTGCAGACCATCGCGGACTCCACCGCCAACGTCCTGATCAGCGGAGAGAGCGGAACCGGCAAGGAGGTGGTGGCCCGGGCCATCCATCGTTCCAGCCTGAGGAGGGAGAAACCCTTCATGGCCGTATCCTGCGCGGCCATCCCGGAGACCCTCCTGGAAAGCGAGCTCTTCGGCTACGAGAAAGGGGCCTTCACCGGGGCCACGGCCCAGAAGCGCGGCCGGTTAGAGCAGGCCGAGGACGGCACGTTCTTTTTCGATGAGATCGGGGAGATGAGCCTGAAGTCCCAGGTAGACCTCCTGCGGGTGCTTCAGGAAAGGGAATTCCGCCGGGTGGGAGGGGAGGCCCTAGTCCGACTCGAGGCCCGGGTCATCTCGGCCACGAACAAGAACCTGAAGAAGCTCGTCCAGGAAGGGAAGTTCCGGGAGGATCTTTACTATCGGCTGAACGTGATCCCGATCCACATCCCTCCCCTCAGGGAGCGGAAGGAGGACATCCCCCTCCTGGCGTTGCATTTCCTGAAGAAGTACGCGGTCGAAAACGGGAAGCATTTGAACGATTTCTCTCCGGAAGCGATGGAGCTCCTCCTCAAGTACGACTGGCCCGGTAACGTGAGGGAGTTGGAGAATGCGGTGGAACGGGCGGTGATCGTGGCCGCGGGAAGCCTAGTTCACCTGGAGAACCTGACCGTGGAGGGCGGGGTGACGGCAAGGGGGGGTGCGGAAATTACCTCAATTTCCGGGTCCGCTACACTCGGGGATGTCGAGAAAGCTCATATTTTGAAAGTACTTAAAGCGAACGATTGGAATGTGAAAAAGTGCTCGGATATCCTCGGAATTGATCGGACAACACTGTATAAAAGAATGAAAGAATACGGCGTTGCCAAAGAAAAGGAGCAGTGAAGGATATAACTACAAACAATGTTGTAATATACAACATCAATAACAAATTGATTTTAATAGACTTACATGATTTATTAAATCAAGTGTAGAAATACACATACAATCAAGTATTAATTTAACACACCGTTGATAATATCAACAAAATGATTTGTAATATATCTCATTGGAATATAATGGCTTGCAAGAAATGAGCGGAAATCTCCTTTTTTCTTATAACTTGGCATGGTAATTGCTTCTTTATAGTGAGTGGAGTCGGAATGATAAACCCGAAAACATTCACAAGAGGAGGTAAGTAAGATGTTAAGCAAAAGTAGTGCTCCCGAGTCGGGTGCGACGGCAAAGGGTGAAAAACAGTGCATCTGGGCCAAGGCAGGGGTTGTCTCCTACAGGGTCTGCACCTTGGAGTTCGACTGCACATCCTGCGAGTTCTCCCAGGCCATGCTGGATGGGACTTACAGCCAGGCTTCCGGGGACATGTTCGCGACCTTAAGGGCCCTTCCTCCGGAGAAACGCCAGTGCCGGTACATGCTCACCGGGGACGTAGCCTATAAGATCTGCCCGAGGAACTACGAATGCTTCCACTGCGAGGTGGACCAGCGGATGCAGGACGCGATCGCGGATCATCCCTTCACCCAGCAGCGCCTGACCCAGGCCAAACGTCGCAAGACCGTGAAGGAGTTCCCCATGCCCAGCGACCTTTCCTTCCACCAGGGCCATACTTGGGTGCGGCAGGAGAAGGACGGGACCGTGACCGTGGGCGCGGACAGCTTCGCAGAGAAGCTCCTCGGGGAGCTGGAGGACGTGATCCTTCCCGAAGTCGGGAAGTTCGTCTGGCAGGGTGAACAGGCTTTCGCGGTCAAGCAGAGCGGGCGCCTCGGTCGGATGGCCTCGCCGGTGACCGGAAAGGTCGTGGCTATGAACCGGGGAGCGGACAAGTCCGGCAAGGACCCCTACGGAACGGGCTGGCTCTTCAAGGTGGAGCCCTCCAAGCTGGACGAAGATCAGAAGGCTCTGATAAAGGGGGCCAAGGCTCAGGAGTGGATGGACGGGGAGCGGGATCGCTTCCTGGACCGCTTCTCCACGGTCTCAGTGGCCGGGACGCCTACCATGAATGACGGCGGAGCGATCACACCAGGGATCGCGGGACGGTTCGGCGAGGCGGAGTGGAACTACTTCGTGGACCTCTTCCTGACGGTCAAGAAATAGGGGGTGGGGTAAGCGCAGACCTGGTTTCATAGGTTCGATGTAGACGGGATTCTGGAGAGGGTAAGGCGAGGTACCCCCAAGGGGCCCTCGCTTTATCTTTTGGATAAGGCGAAACAGTTGGCTGGCCTCACCCTGGAGGAGGCCGCCCTCCTTCTCATGGATCCCGACCCGGAACCCGTTTACGAGGCCGCCCGGGAAGTTAAAGAGAAGGTCTATGGAAAACGCTTGGTCCTGTTCGCTCCCCTTTATCTCTCCAACCGCTGCGCGAACAACTGTCTTTACTGTGGGTTCCGCAGGGATAACAACGACCTTCCAAGGAAAACGCTTACCTTGGATGAGGTCGCTCGGGAGACCGAGGCGCTCATCAAGCAAGGACACAAGCGCTTGCTTTTGGTCGCCGGGGAAGGGCAGGGAGGTGACCTGGACTACCTCGAAAAAGCCATCTCCACTGTTTATGCGACCAAGCCAGAGCATGGGGAGATCCGCAGGGTCAATGTCAATGTGGCCCCCCTTCCGCTCGATGGTTTCAGGCGGCTCAAAGAAGCGAAAATCGGGACCTACCAGCTTTTCCATGAGACCTACCACCATCTCACCTATGAGCGGATGCATCCTTCAGGCCCTAAGAGCGACTACGATTGGAGAATTACAGGGATGGACCGGGCCATGCAGGCCGGGATCGAAGACGTGGGGATCGGCGCCCTGTTTGGTCTCTATGGCTACCGCTATGAGGTTCTCGCCCTCATAGCCCACGCTAAGCACCTCGAGGAGGTCTTCGGGGCTGGGCCGCACACGATCTCTGTTCCGCGGTTTAAGCCGGCACACGGGGCATGTTTTGCCGAGGCTCCTTATCCGGTCAAGGATGACGACCTGATGCGGATCGTGGCCGTTCTTAGGCTTGCCGTTCCTTACACCGGGATCATCCTCTCTACCCGTGAGCCAGCCGCACTCAGGGGGAAGCTTTTCGATCTGGGCGTTTCTCAGATCTCCGCGGGGTCCAGGACGGACGTGGGAGGGTACGCTTTAGAGAAGGAAGGGGAGGGGCAGTTCGAGGTTGATGATCATCGCTCCCTGGATCAGGTGATCTGCGACCTCTGCGAGAAGGACGGCCTGCCGAGCTTCTGCACGGCCTGCTACCGCAGGGGCAGGACCGGGGAGAGGTTTATGGATCTCGCTAAGCCTGGTGAGATAGGCGATCTTTGCCTTCCGAATGCCATTCTAACCTTCGAGGAGTACCTCCTGGACTATGCCTCGGAGGGGACCAGGGGAAAGGGCGAGCAAGTGATATCGCGGCATCTTCGTGAAATAGGCTCACCGGTTCTGCTCGAAGAAACGCAAACACGGCTGGCGCGTTTAACGGCTGGCGAGCGAGACCTTTATTTTTAAAAGTTGCCATAATCTCAAATCCAAAGTCTAAAACCCAAAGTTAAAAGCGATGTGGACCAAAGCGACGATCGAGGACCTGCTGTTCGGGACTCCGGACGAGCTCCTGTTCCGGGAAGCGGATCGCGTCCGGCAGGAGGTCTGCGGGGACGAGGTGCACCTCCGAGGTATCCTGGAGTTCTCCAACCACTGCAGGAAAAATTGCCTCTATTGCGGTCTCCGCCGGGACAACCGAAGCCTTCCAAGATACCGCATGCTTCCCGAGGAGATCGTGGCTCTTGCTGCGAAGGCCGCCGGGGATGGGATGAGGACCATTATACTGCAAAGCGGCGAGGACCTGTGGTTTACCAAGGATAGGGTAGTCGCCATCATCCGGGGGATCAAGGAAAGGGCTGTTTGCGCCATCACCCTTTCCCTCGGGGAAAGGGGAGAGAGGGAATTGCGGGAGTGGAAGGAGGCCGGTGCGGACCGCTACCTCTTGAAGCACGAGACCGCCAATCCCAGGCTCTTCAGCAGTCTCTGTCCTGAGGCAACCCTGGAGGAACGCCTGGGATGCCTGCGCTTACTGAAGTCGTTGGGCTATCAGGCGGGCTCTGGCATCTTGGCCGGGCTTCCTGGACAGAGGCCGGAGGATTATGTCGAGGACCTCTTGTTACTGCAGTCTCTGGACGTGGACATGGCGGGGATCGGCCCTTTCATCCCGCATCCCGAGACGCCATTGGGCCACGAGCGCGGAGGCGATGCCCGGGATGCCCTCCGGTTGATCGCAGTGGCCCGTATCGTGCTTCGCGAAGTCCACATTCCTGCGACCACGGCCTTGGGGACTGTGGAGAGGGAAGGGCGTGAGAAGGGGCTCAGGGTCGGGGCAAACGTGGTCATGGCCTGCCTGACGCCTTTGAGATACCGGGAGAAATACCAGGTCTATCCCAACCGCATCTGCGTTCTGGAGAGCTCCGAGCGGTGTCCAGAGTGTTTGAAACAGCGAATAACAAACTTGGGCCGAAAGGTCAGTCAGGATTTCGGCCACAGCCTGAAAGGAGAACGCCATGCTGCCTAAGAGTGAACGACCGCACGTCGTTATTATAGGTCGGAGGAACGCGGGGAAATCCAGCCTCCTGAACGCCCTTTGCGGGCAGAACGCGGCCCTGGTTTCCGAGATTCCAGGGACCACCACGGACCCGGTTTACAAGACCTTTGAGCTTTTCGGGGTCGGCCCCGTCGTGCTGGTGGATACTGGAGGCCTGGATGACGGAGGGGCTCTGGGCAGTTTAAGGGCTCACAAAGCCAGGGCGACGATCAGGAAGGCAGATTTGGCCCTTTTAACCGTTGATCTTTTTTTAGGATATGGTGATGAGGAAAGGGAGATCGAGAATCACCTAATGGAATGCGAAGTTCCCTTTCTCCGGGTGGCTACTAAAACCGACCTCGATGGGGATGCCCTGGACGTTCCAGCCGGTCTCCGGGTGAGCAGTGTAACCGGGGCCGGGATTAAGGAATTGACCCGCGAACTCGCCTCCCGGTTGAATCGAGATGACGAGAGATGGATTGTGAAAGACTTGATAAAACCTGAAGCCCTCGTGGCCCTGGTGGTCGCTTTCGATCGGGCAGCGCCCTCCGGCCGTCTCAAAGCCCTTCAATCCCAGGTTTTGAGGGAGATCGTTGATGCCGGCGCTCTCGGCGTGGTCGTTGGGCCCGAGGAACTGCCAAACCTGCAGAAGCGTTTTGTTAAATGGCCGGACTTGGTCATTTGTGATTCACAGGTCCTCAAGGAAACCCTCTTGATCCTCCCGGAGGAGGTAACTCTGACCACCTTCTCCATTCTCGTGGGGAGATACAAGGGGGATATCGACACCTTCTTCTCCGGCGTGGAGAGCGTTAAAAACTTAAGGGAAGGCGACCGGGTCCTGATCGCCGAGGCCTGTAGTCACCAGCCCTTAGAGGAGGAGATCGCCCGGACCGCCATCCCCAGGAAGCTCGATCACTTCGTAGAAGGGAATTTGAATTACGCCTGGTCCCAGGGTGGAGACTTTCCCTCCGACCTCCGAGGGTTTTCTTTGATTGTCCACTGCGGGGGGTGCATGATCACCAGACAGGAAATGCATGCCCGACAGGCCGAAGCTAAAAAGGCCGATATTCCGATGGTCAATTTCGGGGTCCTCCTCGCCCATTTCGCTGGATCTTTGGACAGGACCACTGCCTGTTTCAAGAAAGGTTAGGCGCCGTTACGGGTGAGGTGACCCTTGCATGAAATGGGGATCGCTCAGGCCCTCCTGGAACAGGCCCTGATGGCCGCCGAGGCCAACGGGATCTCCCGCATCGCGAGACTGCATGTAAAGGTCGGCGCTTTCTCCAACGTGGTGGAGGACGCCCTGCGGTTTTCCTTTGAGGTCGCCAGCCAGGAAACAAAGGCCGATGGCGCTACCCTGGAGGTGGACAATATCCCGCTTACTGCACGCTGCTCGTACTGCGGAAAAACATCTGAGATAGAGCCCATTCTCTTCCAATGCCCCTCCTGCGGCAGCCGAAGCGTAGACATCCTCACCGGTCAGGAGCTCACCCTCGAGGCCATCGAAGGGGAATAAGCCGGACTTCTTTTTCCTCTCTAAGAGCCCTGAATCGGGCCACTCTGAGCAGCAGTGATTAGCTGGACTTATACTGGGTGCAAAAAGGGAGGAACTGTAGAGGGGGAAAAGATCGAGTGAAATAACCCACCACAACCTATAGGGGTAGGCATACGTGAAATGGGGTTGAGAGGGCGTGTACTGGGCGTGATGTAGTCGTGAAGTGGTCGGAAACCCCTTGAGATTTTGGAGCTATTTCGGCCCTCCAACTTTTTAAGGTTTTTTGGTTAAACAGACATAACAGAGGGTTTGTGGCCCTGCTTACGAAACAACGTACAAATGACCACAATATATAGTATGAGTAACCATAGGTTTATGCCAAACCCTCTTCTTGAAAAAATCAGGAAGAGCCTGAACTGGAAGGCTTAGAAAGGAAGCATCTCCTCGTTTTATACCCTAAGAATGAAAGCAGAGAAAACATGGAAGTAAAGGTAGTGCAAAATATAATGGCAGCAAACGACCTCCTGGCCCAGGAAATGAGAGAGGTCTTTGGAAGCAGAAATATATTTGTCGTCAACCTGCTTTCCTCTCCCGGAGCCGGCAAGACGAGTCTTTTGGAAGAGACGATAAAACGTCTCAAAGGAGACTGCAATATTGCTGTGATCGAGGGGGACATCGCTGGAGACCACGATGCCCGACGGATCGCCGCCCTGGGGATACCTGTCGTGCAGATCAACACCGGAGGGACCTGTCATCTGGATGCCCGAATGGTGAAGAGTGCCCTCGCAGAACTCGATCTTTCCGGAGTGGGTGTCCTCTTCATTGAGAACGTTGGCAACCTGGTCTGTCCGGCTTCATTTAAATTAGGAGAGAATCTTCGAGCCGTCATCCTCTCAACCCCGGAGGGTAACGATAAGGTGAAGAAGTATCCCCTGGCCTTCCGGGAGTCCCAGGCTGCGGTGATCAACAAGACCGACCTCCTTCCCTACGTGGATTTCGATCTGGACCAGACTCGGCGGGATATCCGCGATATCAATACCCAAAGCGAGATCTTCGCTCTCTCCTGCAAGACCGGCGAAGGGCTTGATTTCTGGGTGGATTACATTAAGGGAAAGATACAGGGTTCTACCCTGCGAGCGGGATGAGCGATGATAGAGTCCGGGTTCGTTTAACGGTCAAGGGCCGGGTGCAGGGGGTGGGCTTCCGACCCACGACCTACAATTATGCCCAGACGCTTAACTTGAGCGGCTGGGTTTCTAATTCCCCGGAGGGCGCCCTGATCGAAGTCGAGGGTTCCCGACAGGTCGTGGAGACCTTCATCAAAGACCTTCCCAATAGGCTTCCCCCTCAGGCAAGGCTCCAATCCATCGAGCGTCGGGAGTTCGTGCCGGTTGGTTACGAGGGATTCGAGATCCGCTCCAGCCAGGAGGAAGGGGAGACCCAAGCCCTCATTCTCCCGGACTTGGCTACCTGCGAAGATTGTCTTCGGGAGTTGCAGGACGTAAGCGATAGACGCCACGACTATCCTTTCATCAACTGCACCAACTGCGGGCCAAGGTTCACGATCATCCAGGATGTTCCTTACGACAGACCCCGGACGACGATGGCCCCTTTCAAGATGTGTCCGGAGTGCCAAAGGGAATACGAGGATCCGCGGGACCGACGATTTCATGCTCAGCCCGACGCCTGTCCGATCTGCGGCCCAAAGGTATGGCTTGAAGACCACAAGGGCAGACTGGAGTCTGTCGATCCTATTTCCGAGGCCAGGAGGCTTCTCGCCCGGGGGAAGATCCTTGCCCTCAAGAGCTTGGGGGGATTTCATCTGGCCTGTGACGCGAATAACGAGCAAGCCGTCTCGGAACTGCGCCGGAGAAAACTCCGATCCTCCAAGCCCTTTGCTGTAATGATGTCTTCTCTGGATGTGGTTGAGAAACACTGCTTTCTCAGTCCTCACGTGCGCGAACTCTTGACCTCCTGGGCACGTCCCATCGTTCTGCTTGCCAAAAAAGAAGAGATTCGCGACCGGGGCATCGCTCCGGGGATCCCCAATCTGGGCGTTATGCTTCCCTACACCCCACTGCATCATCTCCTGTTCGAGGGGCCGGAGCGATTCGAGGTTCTGGTGATGACTTCCGGAAACAAACAGGATGAGCCGATCTGCCGGACGAACGAGGAGGCCAGGGAAGTCCTTGCTGAGATCGCAGACCTTTTTCTTTTCCACGATCGCGAGATTCACAACCGATGCGACGACTCCATTGCCCGATCTTCCGTTGAAGGAATGCAGATCTTCAGACGGGCCAGGGGGTTCGTTCCCAATCCCGTCCCTCTGGGGTTGAGCGGACCCTGCGTCCTGGCTTCCGGGCCCGAGCTCAAGAACACCTTTTGCCTCACCCGCAGGGACGAAGCTTATCTTTCGCAGTATATCGGGGACTTGAACAATCAAGCGACCTTAGAATATTACGGGGAAGCTTTGGAGAGGATGAAGAGGGTTCTGAACGTAGAGCCGGAAATCGTGGCCTACGACCTCCATCCGGACTATCTGGCCACGCGTTTTGCCAAGGGATTGCCGACCGAAGGAAAGTTTGGCGTCCAACACCATCATGCCCATATCGCCAGCGTAATGGCTGAGCATCACCTGGAGGGCCCGGTCATCGGGGTCTCCTTTGATGGTACAGGTTACGGATTGGACGGACAAATATGGGGAGGGGAGTTTTTGCTCGCCGAAGAAGGTCGCTTCGAAAGGCTGGGTCATTTAACCTACCTCCCCATGCCCGGAGGAGAGGCGGCCATCCTTGAACCCTGGAGGATGGCTGTGGCCTATATGCAGTTATCAGGCTTCCCCGTGGAGGAGTGTCGGAATCTGCTGCCGGGAGTCGAGGAAAAATCCCTGAAGGTAGTTTTCAGGCTGGCGGAAACCCGCTTCAACTCGCCCCTCACCTCAAGCGCAGGAAGGCTGTTCGACGCGGCAGCCGCCCTCTTAGGGTTTCAAGGCCAGGTCACCTATGAGGGGCAGGCGGCCTGCGAGTTGGAGGCTCTGGCCGAGTCAGCAGATGGGGGTGAACCTTATCCTTTCGTCCGGATCGGAGAAAAATCATTTGAGCTGGATTTCAGGAGCATGTTCCGGGGAATGGTGGACGACCTGAGGAGGGGAGAGGGCAAAGGAACCATTGCAGGGAAGTTTCATGCCACGCTTACACGAGCTATCGTAGATACCTGTGCAGATCTCTCTGGGGCCTTGGACCTCAAGACGGTGGCCCTTTCGGGAGGGGTCTTCCAGAACCGGATTCTCCTGGAAACTGTTCGACAAAAATTGATCGAGATGGGCCTAAATCCTCTTTCAAACCAAGCGGTTCCTGTAAACGATGGAGGGATATCACTCGGGCAGGCTTGGGTGGCACTGAAATGGTGGGAGGAAAGACAAAGAGGATAGTTGAAAAAGAAATATTTTTCTCCCGCAGCTCTTTTTTTGTTAGTCACCATAGTAAAGCTCTTATTTTTGAATGAAATGAATCCTCTGCCTTGACAAAGGGGGCATTCTGTGCTATGCTATTTACGTTAAAGTCGTCAGGTGAAAGAAGGTGGAGTAGAAGCCTCTATTTTTGAGGTCTTTTCGGGCAAAACCTTAAAGGAAAAAAGGAGAAAGACGATGAGGCGTTGGATAGGACTCGTGCTGGCCTTGATGGTGGTGACGGTGTGGGCCAGCGGTTCTCAGGCCGGGATGATCGGGCCTTCGCTGCAGGGGTATTTGACGAAAGCGGCGCCCGGGCAGAAGCTGCCTGTGATCATCGCGCTGAAGCAGCAGGCGGACAACGTGGCCTTGGAGAAGGCCTGTGCGGACATGACGAAGGAGGGGCGCTGGGCGTACGTGGTCTCGGAGCTGAAGCGGCTCTCGGACGTAACCCAGCGTGACCTGCTGTCCTACCTGGCCTCCGAGGAGCGGGTCGGGAAGGCCGCGAAGGTCAACGGGTTCTGGATCGTGAACGCGGTGTACTGCGAGGCCACGCCGGAGGTGATCCAGGCGCTGGTCGCCCGTCCGGAGGTGTACT
>CAYGWX010000029.1:0-25922 GCA_964353855.1 uncultured bacterium
AGGTCAAGTGGGGGACGGCTTAGGTCCGTACCCTGAAAAAGACAAGGGGCCCCGCGAAAACGGGGCTCCTTTTTTAATCCGTCATTCCGGGCTTGACCCGGAATCCAGTGTCTTTAGAGGGTGTCATTGCGAGGAGCGTTAGCGACGAAGCAATCTCACCCTTCTGTTCAAAAGGTCATCCTCCCTGGCCTCGTTATTCCGACATTGATCAAGGCTTTCTTAATTCGATTTGAAATTTAAAATTTACAATTATCAATTTACAATGAATCTTTTATCTTATCTTCACGATCCTCCCCAGCCCGGCTTTCCCCTCCAGCGCCCTGATGAAATACACCCCGAGCCGCAAATCCATTCCGATTCGCTCCCCCTTGTAGGTCCCAACCCTCCTGCCCGCGATGTCGTACAAGGCGAAGCGCTCGGCTTCGTGGCCGGGGATTCGGGCGAACGAGGTGAAGGGATTTGGGATTGCTAATAATCTGATCCCTAACCTCTGCCCTCTATCTTCCGTCGTTTCTTCTACCCACGTTCCTCCATCCGTGGTTTTCAAAATAAACCACCCGACGGCGTAACCCGTCTGATTGCTTGGAAAATAAACAGAAAGAAAGTCACCAGAAGATGTGCCTGAAATTTGTCTTTCCCAACTCGTTCCACTATTGGTGGTTTTAAAGATGATACCCGAATTCCCCACGCTATAGCCGGTTTGCTCGTTCTGGGGAAAATGTATAGATATTGGGCAGAGTGTTGTGTCTGAAGACGATCTTATCCAAGTAGTCCCTCCGTTTGTAGTTTTGAGGACACCGCGCCCCCCTTCTGCGACATAGCCGGTCTGAGTGTTTTGGGGAAAATCAACACAGAAAAGATCATGGGTTGTTCCTGATGTCTGGTTGATCCAGCTTGCCCCGCCATTAGTGGTCTTTAAAATCAGCCCCCCACTCCCTACGCTAAAGCCGGTCTGAGCATCAATGGGAAAATGCACAGAAAAGAGCCAATACCCTGCGCCCGAATCTTGGCTCACCCAAGCGCCCCCGCCATTAGTGGTCTTCATGATTACGCTACCCCACCCCACCGTATATCCCGTTTGTACATTCCCTGGGAAATAAATCGAACGTAAAGGAACCTGGGTCCCCGATGGTTGAGTGACCCAATTTGTTCCTCCATCGGTAGTCTTTATGATGGTGCCGGTCCAACCTGCAGCGTAGCCAGTTTGTTCATCTATTGGAAACTGAACTGAGCAAAGAGCATTGGATATCCCGGAAGGCTGATCGACCCAGGTTAATCCCCCATCGGTAGTTTTCAAGATGGTGCCTGTGCCCGATGCCCCGCCTGCGGCGTAGCCGGTCTGGTCATTCAGTGGAAAATGAACGGAATAAAGCACATGGGTTGTAGCATAACGTGTCAAACTATACCAGGTGGTTCCTCCGTTCGTGGTCTTCAAGATGGTCCCCAGGGTCCCAACGACATAACCAGTCTGTTGGTCAGTTGGGAAACGAACAGAATACAGATCCTTAGTTGTTCCCGAAGACTGATTAACCCAACTGATACCACCATCTGTAGTCTTCAAAATGGTGCCGGAATAAGTTAAAGCGTAACCGGTCTGTACATTCTGCGGAAAATAAAGTGATAGCAGTTCTGTATGTACTCCAGTATCAATGCTGTCCCACGATGCTCCGCCATTCGTCGTCTTTAAAACGGTGCCCCTTTCTGCTACAATGTATCCGGTTTGGGCATCTACAGGGAATTGGACCAATCGAAGATGTTGAGTGACTCCCGATATGAGGCTGTCCCAGCTTGTTCCGCCATTCGTCGTCTTCAAAATGAGGCCCCAACTAGGGTTCCCTCGCCAGCCTACGACGTAACCTGTCTGGACATTTGCAGGAAAGTTTACTGAATACAAATTATAGGTTGAATCCCTGAACTGACATGCCCATGTGGTTCCGCCGTTGGTTGTCTGATAGATGGACCCATTTCCAGATACTGCATAGCCGGTCGTAGCGTCAGTGGGGAATTGGGCTGTGTGTGGGGAATTCGCTGTGTCTGAAAACACATTTATCCAAGAAGTTCCTCCATCGGTTGTTTTTTTAAACAGATGCCCATCTCCAATAACATAGCCAGTATTAGCATCTACTGGGAAATGGACAAAATATATGGGGTAGGAAGTTCCAATGGTTTTCCTGGTCCAAGTTATTCCGCCGTCAGTAGTTTTCAAGAGGGAGCTGTTGTTATATCCGTAGGCCCCCTCCGCTGCGTAACCCGTATTATTGTCAATAAAAGAGACTGAATAAAGGTTGTTGCCAGTGGGCCAGGGGCTCTGCCAGAACCAGCCAGCCCGGGTGAAGCCGGGCAATAAAAACAGCACGGCCGGGATCAAGGTGAATTTGAATAATCGCATCGCTTCCTCCTTTCCTATCTTATCTTCACGATCCTCGCCAACCCGGCTTTCCCCTCCAGCGCCCGGATGAAGTATACCCCGGGCCGTAACTCCATCCCGATTCGCTCCCCCTTGTAGGTCCCGACCCTCCTACCCGCGATGTCGTACAAAGCGAAGCGCTCGGCCTCATGGCCGGAGATTCGGGCGAATGAGACGAAGGGGTTTGGTATGGCTTTGAACACTTGGACCCTTGGTCCCTCGAACCCTTGGCTCCTGTTATCTTCGACGAACGACGCCCCGCCATTTGTAGTTTTTAGGATGGTCCCACCAATCCCCACGGCATACCCGGTCTGGACTTCCACCGGAAAGTGTACGGAATAAAGCCAATTGCTCATCCCCGAGGTCTGGCTCACCCAGTTCGTTCCACCGTTTGTGGTCTTAAGGATGGTTCCCCCATACCCCACGGCATACCCGGCCAGGGCATCCCCTGGAAAGTAGACGGAAAAAAGGCGATCGGTCGTCCCCGAGGTCTGACTTATCCAGATCGCCCCTCCATTCGTGGTCTTCAGAATGGTGCCCCAATTCCCCACCGCAAAACCGGTAAGAGCATCCCCTGGAAAGCGGACGGACAAAAGATCGTTCGGCGTTCCCGAGGTCTGACTCACCCAGTTCGTCCCGCCGTTCGTGGTCTTACGGATGGTACCGCTATACCCCACGGCACACCCTATCAGGGCATCTACTGGAAAGTGGATGGATAACAGGGAATTGATCGTCCCCGAGAACTGGTTCACCCAGTTCGCTCCTCCGTCCGTAGTCTTAAGGATGGTGCCGTTTCCGCCTCCCACCGCATACCCCGTCTGGGCATTTCCCGGAAAGTGGACGGAATAAAGCCAATTGCTCGTCCCCGAGGTCTGGCTCACCCAGTCCGTTCCTCCGTTCGTAGTCTTCAGGATGAGACCCCTACTCCCCACCACATACCCCGTTTGGACATCCACCGGAAAGTGGACTGAATAAAGGTTATTCGTCATCCCCGATGTCTGGATCACCCAGTCCGCTCCCCCGTTCGTGGTCTTCATGATGGTGTTGCTTAAGAAATTAGTACCTCCCACCGTATACCCGGTCTGGGCATCCACTGGAAAATGGACGGACCAAAGGTCATTCCCCGTGTCCGAGGTCTGGCTCACCCAGGTCGTTCCCCCGTCCGTGGTCTTCAGGATGATGCCGTAAACCCCTACCGCATACCCGGTTGAGACATCCTCAGGAAAGTGGACGGAATAAAGGTCATTCGTCGTGCCCGAGGTTTGGATCACCCAGTTCGCCCCCCCGTTCGTCGTCTTCAGGATGCTGCCCGCATTTCCCACCGCATACCTGATATTGGCATCCACAGGAAAGTGAACGGAATAAAGGGCCATGCCCATCACCGAGCTATCGCTCACCCAGTTCGTCCCTCCGTTCGTAGTCTTCACGATGAGACCACTTCCCACCGCATACCCGGTCTGAGTATCCAGAGAAAAATGGACAGAGTAAAGTATGTTAGTTGTCCCCAAGCTCTGGCTTGTCCAGTTTCCTCCCCCATCACTAGTTTTGAGGATGGTGCCGGAGAGCCCCACCGCATAGCCGGTCTGCGCATCCAGTGGAAAATGGACGGAGTAAAGCCAATTGGTTGTCCCCGAGCTTTGGCTTGCCCAGTTCACTCCCCCATCCGTGGTCTTGAGGATGGTGCCGAAGCCTCCCACCGCATACCCGGTCTGCGCATTCAGTGGAAAATGGACGGAGTAAAGGTCCCTGGTTGTCCCCGAACTCTGGCTTGCCCAGTTCGCTCCTCCGTTCGTGGTCTTTAGGATGAAACCCCTACCCCCCACCGTATACCCAGTCAAGGCATCTACTGGAAAGCTGACGGAGTAAAGGTCATTCGTCGCCCCCGAAGCCTGGCTCACCCAGTTCATCCCCCCGTCCGTGGTCTTGAGGATCGTGCCTACCACCCCAGCGGCATAGCCCGTGGCGTTATCAAGGAAGCAAACCGAACGAAGCGTGTTCCCCTGCGGCAGGGGGTTCTGCCAGAACCACCCCGCCTGCCCGATTCCGGGCAATAAAAATAGCACGGCCGGGATCAAGATGTATTTGAATGATCGCATCGCTTCCTCCTTTCCTATCGTAGCTTCACGATCCTCCCCAGTCCGGCTTTCATGTCCAGCGCCCGGATGAAGTAGACCCCGGGCCGCAAATTCATCCCGATTCGCTCTCCCTTGTAGGTCCCGACCTTCCTGCCCGTGATGTCGTACAGCGCGAAGCGGTCGGCTTCGTGGCCGGGGGTGGTTGAAAAGGAAATAAAGGGGTTGGGGATTACCTTGACCCTTTGGCCCTTCGGCCCCACGAACCCTTGATCCCTATCGTCTTCCACCCACGTCCCCCCATCCGTGGTCTTCAAAATGGTGCCAACCTCCCCCACCGCATATCCGGTCAGGGCATCCTGAGGGAATTGAACAGAGCGAAGGGGCTGCGTTGTGCCTGAGGGTTGGTTTATCCAAAATGCTCCGCCGTCGGTCGTTTTCAGAATGGTCCCATTATCTCCAACGGCATAGCCGGTATTCGCATCTATCGGAAAATAGACTTCAGATAATATATAACTTGTGCCTGAAGTTTGGCTTTGCCAGGTCGCACCTCCATCGGTTGTTTTTGTGATTGAACCCAAAACCCCAACTGCGTAGCCGGTTACAGGGTCTAAAGGAAAATAAATAGAAAGTAGCACGTCTGTGCCCGTAGGGTGGTAGACCCATGTCGCTCCGCTATCCGTAGTCTTGAAGACGTATCCTTGTGAAATCGTTCCGCCTGCGATGTAGCCCGTAATGGCATCGGAAGGGAAATAGACCGATAAAAGCCAATAGGATGTGCCTAAAGATTGTAAGCCCCAACTCGCCCCTCCGTCGGTGGTTTTTAGAACAGTCCCTTGTGGCCCGACGGTATAACCAGTCAGAATATCCCTGGGGAACTGGACACAATAAAGGTCATTGGTCGTCCCGGAGTTCAGCTTGGTCCACGTCGTACCCTCATCTGTGGTTTTTTCGATTTCCCCTGAATTACCCACAACGTAACCTGTTTGAGTATCTAATGGGAAATCGATCGATAAAAGGTTCCGGTTTAAACCTAAGGGCTGGCTGGTCCAGAAAGAGCCACCGTTGGTTGTTTTTACAATGAGGTCAGAGAAGCCGCCGTCATATCCAGCGATGAAGCCGGTGTTCGCATCCACTGGGAAGCAGACGGAATTGAGGTCACCGCGTGTGCCCGAGTTTAGTTTGGTCCAGGTCGCTCCGGCATCTGTGGTCTTTAAAATGACACCTCTTGACCCGACGGCATAGCCAGTATCTTCTCGCAGCGGAAAGTGGATATCGTAGAGATCGGTTGTTGTTGCCGAATCCTGCTTGCTCCAAGAGTTACCACCGTCGGTCGTCTTAAAAATCAGAGAGAAATCGCCTTGGTTAGTCCAATGAAGGCCTGTGACATAACCGGTATCGGGATTCGATGGGAAATTGACGGACCACCAAATATGGGTTGTATCGGTGTTTTTGCTGACCCAACTCAAGCCTCCGTCCGTGGTTTTAAGAACTGTCCCCTTCCAACCCACGGCGTAACCTGTCAGGGCATTTACAGGGAAATCAATTCCTAAAAGAGCGGGAGTCTGCCCGATTATTAACGAATCCCATGTTGCTCCGCCATCCGTGGTCTTGAGGATACACCTGCTGCCCCAAAACCCACCTAAAATGTAGCCATTAAGGGCATCCGTTGGAAAGAGGACGGAATGTAGGTCCAGAGTCGTACCTGAAACTTGCCTGCCCCAGGTAATACCCCCATTCGTGGTTTTTAATATAGTCCCAGAATCTCCTACTGCATACCCTGTATTGGCATCAACCGGGAAATGGACGGAGAAAAGTTGAAAAGTCGTGTCTGAGTTCTGATTGACCCAGGTTGTTCCGCCATCCGTAGTCTTGATGAGCGCGCCTCGGTGCCCGACAGCATACCCTGTTAAGCTATTAACCGGAAAATGGACAGCGCGGAGAGTATAGTAGTTTGTTGAATCTAAACGAGTCCATGTGACGCCTCCGTTTGTTGTTTTCAGGTTAGCATACCCTCCTACAACGTAACCGGTCATGTTATCTGTAAAGTAAACGGAGTAAAGGGGGTTAGCTGTTGGGTTTGGTCTCTGCCAGACCCACCCGCCCTGGGCGAATCCGGGCAATGAAAACAGCACGGCCGGGATCAAGATGTATTTGAATAATCGCATCGCTTCCTCCTTTCCATGCTCTTCGGGTTGAACAGACCAGGAACCTTGTTCAAAAGACACCTATATCATACGGCAAAATCCCGGTTTTGTCAAGCCTTCCAGCCGATTTTTAACTCTTTCTTAGTCGTTCTCTGCGTCCTCTCTTTTATCCCTTTGCGTTTTCTGTCCCAGCGAAGCGAAGATCCCGATTTATCGGGACGGTAATCCGTTTTCTTTGATCCTCTCCATCCCTCCCCGAACCGAGGTTCCATCTCGCTCCAGGAATTAGTGTGAAGTTGGCGTTAAATTAGTGTTAAGTTAGTGTTAAATTAGTGTTAAATTAGACTTAAATTAGTGTTAAATTAGACACAACTTAGTGTGAACTTGGCGGGAACACGGCGGGAGGATTTACCGCAGTCCGTTGATAATCCTTGGGTTATGCCTGAAAAGGATGGGGTAGGAGGTGGGCTTGGTTTGATTAATTGGTAGATAAGTCTATGAATTACAGTTGGTTAATGATGTTAAGCGTTTTGCAGGGCTTCGGGAGGAGGGATGGGGTCCCAAAGCAAGGGGCTCCCGATAAATCGGGGGCCCCTTGCTCGGTTCTTGCGGGCGCTACTCGGTGACCTTGTAGATGACGTCGCCCTCGTGCACGGGGGAGTCCGCGAGCATGGCCACGTCCATTCCCGGCCCGGCTTCCGGGATGGGCTGGTGCTCCAGCTGGAGCGAGCCCACGGCCTGGGTCAGGTCGGTGTGCTTGCCCTTGATGTGTATCCTGTCCCCGACCTTGAGGGGCTCGCTTAAGGCCAGGACCGCGACCTTCACCTTGCCGAAGTAGTGCGTGATCTTTCCGATCTCTTTTTCCTCCATGGCTTCTCTCCTCTCGGGATGCTGTAATCTTACCCTTTCGGGGGCGGCGTTGTCAAGACGCTGCAACCCCTGGGGACCGTCCCCCGGGGCTGGGGCGAGGCTTGATTTTTCTCCTGCCCATGTGGTAAACTTCTTCGCTTATGAAGACGGACCAACGAGGCGTTATGAAGGACTTAGGAAAAGGAGTGTGGGAATGAGGCCTGGGGTCAGGTTTTTGAGCGATGAGCTGAAGCAGAGGATCCTTTCCGAGGCCCGGGTCCTGCTTTGCAGGCTGGGCATGGAGATTCACAATGAGGGCGTCCTGGCTATGCTCTCGGACCATGGGGCGCGGGTGGATAAGAACGCTTATCACGTCCTTTTCACGGAAGACCTCATTGACCGGGCCATTAAGTCGGCTCCCCGGTCGTTCAAGCTCTACGACGTGCTGGGGAACGAGACCCACGACCTCTCGGGCGACAACGTCTACTTCACCCCGGGCTCAGCGGCCCTGAACATCCTGGACTACGAGACCCAGGCCATGCGCCGGCCGGACACGAGGGACTACATCGCCTATGTGAAGCTGGTGAGCGGGCTCGGGCACATCGCCTCGCAGAGCACGGCCTTCATCCCGGCGGATGTGCCTGAGAAGGTCTCGGACAGCTACCGGCTTTACCTGAGCCTCCTGTTCGGGGAGAAGCCCGTGGTCACCGGGGCCTTCACGATCCGGGCCTTTGAGCTCATGAGGGACCTCCAGCTCGCCGTGCGCGGAACCCCGGAGGCGCTGAAGGCGAAGCCCCTGACCGTGTTCTCCTGCTGTCCCACCTCGCCCTTGAAATGGAGCGAGGTTACCTCCCAGAACGTGGTGGACTGCGCGAAAGCCGCGATCCCGGTGGAGTTCATCTCCATGCCGCTTTCCGGGTTCATGGCCCCGGTCACCCTGGTCGGCTCGCTCGTCCAGCACACGGCCGAGACCTTGAGCGGAGTCATCATCAGCCAGCTCGCCAGTCCCGGCGCCCCCATCCTCTACGGCGGCTCCCCGGCCATCTTCGACCTGCGCTACGAGACCACGCCGATGGGCGCGGTGGAGACCCAGATGCTGGACTGCGCCTACTGCGAGATCGGCAAACACCTCGGTCTGCCGACGCAAGCTTACATCTCGCTTTCCGACGCCAAGCTCCTCGACGCCCAGGCGGGCCTCGAGACCGCGATGGGCGCGACCCTGGCCGCGCTGGCCGGCATCAACAGCATCTCCGGCCCGGGGATGCTGGACTTCGAATCCTGCCAGAGCCTGGAGAAGCTGATCCTGGACAACGAGATCTGCGGCCTGACCCTGCGCCTGATCAAGGGCATCGAGGCCAAAGAAGACTTTCCGGCCCTGCCCAGGTTCCAGGAGCTGCTTCAGGAGGGGCACCTCCTGATCTCCAGGCACACCCGGAAGTACCTCAAGGAGGAGATATGGTTCCCGGGGCCGGCGATCGACCGGGCCAACCGCTCCCGCTGGCAGGAGGAGGGACGTTTAACCTTAGGCCAGCGCGCCCACAGCGAGGTGGAGCGGCTGATCAAAGCGTACCAGCCCACAAGGCTTTCAGAGGGCATCCGGAAGGAGCTGACCCGGCTGATGGAAGGCGAAGCCAGGAAGCACGGCATGGAGCGCCTGCCTGGCCAGGATTCATGAGGGAGCACCTCAAGTTTTCCGTCCCTGAGATCACGCCTGAGCCTGAGGCGGTTTCCGAGAGCCCGAATGAGAGGGTTAAAGAACATCTGGAGCAGGCGCTTGCCCTGTTCGCCGAGCTCGCCCGCCCCGCAGGCATCCTGTCCGAGATATCCATCCCGGAGTTCGAAGAAGTCTTCCGCGGGGAAGGAAAGAATGAGCCCGAGGCTCCGCTTAAAGCCATCTTCCCCAAGGCTGAGCACCTGGCCCTTTACGCGGTCACCCTCGGGGAAGGGGTGAGCCAAAAGATCAGCGGGCTCTTTGAATCCGGGGATTACGCCTTGGGATACCTGCTGGACTCGGTGGCCTCGGGAGGTGCAGACAAGGCCTCGGCGCGGGCCGGACGGTATTGGGAGGACCTGCTACTCAAGCAAAGGAGAGCCTCGCCAGAAATGCGCGTTCTGGGCTACAGCCCGGGATACTGCGGCTGGCACTTGAGCGGGCAGGGGAAGCTCTTCGGGGCCCTGCGTCCGGAGGAGGTCGGCATCACGCTCTCGGAGACCTTCCTGATGCAGCCCTTGAAATCCATCTCCGGAGTGCTGGTCACGGGCCCAAGCGAGATCCACGTCTTCGACAACGCCTTCGCCTTCTGCTCGGAGTGCCGAAACCGGACCTGCCGGACGAGGATGAAAGCCCTGAGAAAGGAGCCCTAAGAGGGGAGCATTGACTATGGACCTGTTGACTCAGCTGTCGGAAAGCCTGAAAGCCGGGGAGGAGGAGAAGGTCGGGGAGCTCACCCGCCAGGCCATCCGGGAGGGCCTCCCGCCCAAGGAGATTCTGGAGCGGGGTCTGATCGCCGGCATGACCGCGGTCGGGGAGCAGTTCAAGGCCCACGAGATATTCCTCCCCGAGGTCCTGCTCGCGGCCAAGGCGATGACCGCCGGGACGAACGAGCTCAAGCCCCTGCTCGTCAAGGAAGGCATCCCGACCCTGGGCAAGGTAGTCCTGGGCACGGTCCAGGGCGACCTGCACGACATCGGCAAGAACCTGGTGGGCATCCTGCTCCGTGGCGCGGGGTTCGAGGTCATCGACCTGGGCAAGGACGTCTCCCCGCAGAAGTTCGTGGAGGCCGCGAAGAAAGAGGGGGCCGGGGTCATCGGGATGTCCGCGCTGCTCACCACCACCATGCCCGCGATGCGGAGCACGGTGGCCCTGCTCAAAGAGCAAGGCCTCACAGGGAAGGTCAGGACGATCATCGGGGGCGCGCCGGTGACCGCGGAGTATGCCCGCGAGATCGGGGCCGACGCCCAGGGCTTCGACGGGACGAGCGCAGTGGAGGAAGTGAAGCGGCTCATCCGGGGGACGTGAGATGAAGCCCTTCCTGGAGAGGATAAAATCCGGGGATATCCTGGTCTGTGACGGGGCGATGGGCACCATGCTCATCGGCCGGGGGCTTAAACCCGGGGAATGCCCGGAGTCTCTCGCCCTCACCTGGCCCGACCTCCTGGCCGACATCGCCCGGATGTATCTGGACGCCGGAGCGGACATCCTAGAGACCAACACCTTCGGGGCCTCGCCCTTAAAGCTCGGGCTGTATTCCCTGGAGGACAAGACCGAGCTAATCAACCGCGAAGCGGTGAAGATCGTCCGAAGCGTGGCCGGGGACCGGGCCTACGTGTTCGCCTGCTGCGGGCCCTCGAGCGCGCTCCTGAAGCCTTACGGGGACACCGAACCCGAGGTGGTCTCTCAGAGCTACGAGCGACAGATGAAGGCGCTCGTGGAGGAGGGCGTGGACGCGGTGATCCTGGAGACCATGACGGACCTTGACGAGGCTATCCTTGCGGTCCGCGCACTCAAGGCGGTCTCCCCGTCCACGCCGATGATCGCGACCATGACCTTCGACGCCACGCCCAAGGGCTTCTTCACCACCATGGGCGTGACCATCGAGAAGGCGGCCAAAGGGCTGGCCGAGGCGGGCGCCGATCTCACCGGCTCCAACTGCGGGAACGGCATCGAGGCCATGATCCGGATAGCCCAGGAGTTCCGCAAATACACGACGCTGCCTCTGGTCTTCCAGTCCAATGCCGGGGTCCCCAAGATGCAGGAGGGCAGGCCGGTCTATTCCGAGGGGCCGGAGTTCATGGCCCAGAGGGTCCCGGAGCTCGCTTCTGCCGGGGCTTCGATCATCGGGGGATGCTGCGGCACGACCCCGGAGCACATCCGCGCCATCCGGAAGGTTGTGGATTCTCTGAACCGTGCGCGTCAGGTGTAGAAGAGAAGAGAAAAAAGAACAAGAAAGGAGCGAGCACAGGCTCGCCCCTTCTCATTTTTCGATACCGTTAATCCTGCGAAGCCCTTCCCTCTTCGGCGCAGCGTTCCAGTTCCGCGAGCATGAGCTCGGCGCCGTAGCTGCAGTCCATGGGGTCCGGCCTCCCGTCCAGGCAGGCCAGGCGGTGGCGGAGACTCTGATCCTCTTCCCGGACATCGAGGAGAGCGCCCTTGGGGCAGGCGAAGCAGCGCTCGGGCTGGCCGGGAAACACGGCGGCCGTGGCCCGGGAGACCAGGGCCTCGCTCCTGGTCCAGGGTTCCCCCTCTCCCCAGCTCAGCACCTCGAGCCGTGAGAGCCTCTCCAATAGGAGCCTCCCCCGGTCCATTCCAAGCACGGCTTCCCCCTCCAGCTTGGTCTCGGGCACGATGCCAAGGCGCTGGATGAGCCCGTCCCCGGCGATCCCGTAGAAGCGGTCCTCCATCACCGAGGTCCCGAAGAAGCCATTCCGGAACCCCAACAGGAACCCGGACAGGGAGAGGTGCTCGCGGCGGGGTCCCTGACTGACGCTGAACCGGGGCTTGACCGCGCTCACCACGCCCTGGAACTCGATACGCCTTCCCAGGTTCTGGGAGAGCCACCAGCGAAACTCGCGGAGCTCCTCGCTGAAAGCCTCAAACTCCTCTTTCGACAGCGCTACCTCGGGCTTGTGGATCACCCGCTCCTCGTAAAAGTCCGGGCAGGAAAAGCACTCCCGGCCCACGTGCTTGAAGTCCCGGGGACAGGCGTGGCGCTTGCCGATCTTCCGGCAGCGCCAGGCGAACCAGAGACAGCCCGCGGGATAACAGTGCTTCTCCTCCAGGACGTGATAGGCCGAGACCACGGAGCCGAAGCCCTTGTGGGCCTCGTGGAAGCAGCGAAACACGTCCTGCCGCTTGTAGGGATTGCGCAGAATCTTCTGGGCCATATATTAAGCATAGCATCCCGGCAGGGTTTTGTCAAGCGAGGGGGATAGGAGGTCCTCACAAGCGCTTCAGGAGGGCCGCACGCCCGTCTCCCGGACATGGGGGAGTTTTTCCCCATCCCTCTTCATCCGGGAAAGCGACCCCGGATAAGGGCCAAATTTCCATTTTTTCGCGTAAGTAGGACCGACAAGCCTCAGTTACGTGCCCTGAACGAAAAAACCCCCTGGAAGGGGGACCTCCGAAAGGCCTATTAAAACCCAAGGGGTTTCCGAGGTATTCACGCGGTATTCACGCCGTATTCACGCGCTCCCCTCCCGATCCCCTCAAAAAATAACCGAAGATTTCTTGAAATAGGCAAAAGTGGGTCATTTTGATATAGAATGAACCAAATGGTGCACTACTAAAAAAGCGGTTCGATAGCCGCTTTATTGTTAAAAGCCAAAGCAAACATTTTCTAACCCCGCCCACCCACCCAATAAGGAATAAATAAATAGATGATTTAGGATAATTCAACCTCACCCCCTACCCCTCTCCTAAGTCTTTAGGAGAGGGGAGAATATAACAAACAAATAAAGAAAGAAAAGGCTTGAAATATGAGGGTGATTTTGATACCCTATAAGGGCAGAATTAAGCCCCAAAAAGAGGAAAACAAGGTGAATCCCAAAACACACCCCCTACCCCCTCTTGATAGAGGGGGAAGAACACGCCTGCCTGCACCCCATGCGAGCCCATCCGCTCAGGGGAAACACGGCAGGCGGTTCGGCATTTATATCGCCCTCTCAATCCTCCTCCTTGTCACGGGAGCGGGATGGGGGCAAGGGAATGGGTGGAAGTGGCTGGCCGGAGGAGAACTCCGAGGGGTTAGGTTCATTGGCAATAACGGGTGGATATTCGGCTATGATGGGAGCCAAGGCTTGATTCTTCATACAACAGATGGAGGATACCATTGGGATATACAGCCCCATAATACAGGGTATGCTTTTTCATCGGTCGCAGACGGGATGTACTTCGTAGACGAACAAAACGGGTGGATTGCGGGGGGAAGCCAAGGAATTTACCCCAAGGGTTTCATTTTACGCACAAGGGACGGAGGAAGAACATGGGTTTTTAGTAACCCTCCAGATACCACTTGGTCTTTGTTCTCAATTTGGGCTTCTGATACTATGCATCTCTGGTTAATCTCAAGGATAGATACTATTTACCGAACTACGGATGGGGGGAGTAATTGGCAGAAAAGCCCAGCAGACCAACAAATTTATGGCATTTGTTTCGTAGATTCCTTAACCGGCTGTGCAGTTTCAAGTTACGGAATATTAGAAAAAACAACCGATGGAGGTGTAACTTGGGTGCGCAGGACCGGTTTTCCTTCACAACAATATGCTATTGAAATGTCAGACACCCTTAAAGGATGGGCAGGTGGTGATCCGGCGTCCGTGGTCACAACTAATGACGGGTGGACAACCTGGACTCAACGCCAAATCGGCGGGGCCGGATACATCGCGGACATCTCATTCAAAGATGCCCAAAATGGCCTGATGGCTGGATACAAGGGAATCTATAAGACCACCGATGGCGGGACATCTTGGCGCTGGGACTCATTGATAACTGCTGACTTCAAGGGAATAGATGCCAAACAACTCCCCATAGCTTGGGCCGTTAGTAATGGAAGCGCTATCGTGAAGACAACTAACGGCGGCGACACTTGGGAAATACTAAGGGACCTTGATAGTCCACCACCATATGGGGCCTATTCTTCTGAACTTCTGTCTGTAAATTTCTGTGATGCCAATAATGGCTGGGCGAGCTCCGCTGGAGTTCTCTACCATACAACAAACGGGGGAACAATCTGGAGAAGACAGACCGGCCTTGCTAACAGTAATTGGATCTACGGAGTTGATGCTGCTGACCAGGACCATGTCTGGGCCTGCGATGCTTCTGGTAGGATTTACGGCTCGACGAACGGAGGAACAACCTGGGTATTCCAAGATACCGCAGGCGGAATGCTCCGGTCTATAAGCTTCGCTGATACGCTTGTCGGCGTGGCTGTAGGGGGAGGAACCATTGGGCGTCCGCCCCATGCGTATCGAGTAAGATGTAATACAGCAGATGGAGGAAGAACTTGGCAGAAAAGTGGGATGCAAATCGATCAGCAACCCCTGTACGGAGTTTGGTTTGTAAATAAAACCAAAGGATGGGCTTGCGGGGGAGCAGGAACAGTCCTGCTCACAACCGATGGAGGAATAACTTGGGCTATCCAGCCTACCAACACGGGCGACCATCTCTATGGGATAGCCTTTTCGGACAGCTTGCATGGCTTGGCTTGCGGATGGGCTGGGAGAGTCGTTTGGACAAATGATGGCGGAACTAACTGGAATTCCGGCAATAGTGCAACAACGCAAATTCTAAATAGTTGTGCTTTAGCAGATACCTCTCACGGGTTTGCCGTTGGAGGTAATGGCCTTATTGTTCAGACCACAGACGGGGGAAGGAATTGGTTCCCGGATACCAGTAACGTACATACCGGACTACATTATATTTTTGCCCTGGACAGCACGCATGTTTGGACGGTAGGGTATTACGGGATGGTGTTAGGCTGGGGGGAGGCCGGAAACACCGGCATTGAGACAAGGGGACAAGGAGAGGGGGAGACAAGGAAACAGGAAACGGCCTTAGGACAGAGCTATCCGAACCCCACGAGGGGGATAGCGTCGTTTGAGTACGAGCTGGGCAAGGCCGGGAAGGTGAGGGTGAGGGTCTACAACGTCACGGGGCAAGCCGTAAGGACCCTGGTAGAAGGCCTGGAGCCTTCCGGGAGGCATGTCGTGATCTGGGACGGGAGAGACGAGGCCGGGAGGAAGGCGGGGAGCGGGACGTATTTCTACTGCTTGGAGGCCGGGGAGAGGAAAGCGGTGAGGAAGATGGTGGTGGTAAGATAAAAGAGTAAACAACTAAGAGGGGATGCCTTTAGGGCATCCCCTCTTGTTTTATTGAACTGTATCAATAATCCCTCCTCCCCAAACTCCTAACCGCCAGCGAGAACGGAACCCCGGCGGCCAGGGCGTTCAGAACAAAGGCCCCGGAGACAGCCAGCAGGGCGGTCCCCAGAGGAAAGGGCGCCTGGTTGGCCCGGGACAGGATCAGGTGGTAGGTCGGCCAGGCCACGAGCGCCACCGTAATCGCCACCAGCCCCAGGCAGGCCATCGCGCAGAGGATCCCGCCCGGGCCGGAGGCGATCCGCCCCGGGTTCCGCTCCCTGAAGTCCGGGAACAGGGCCCCGAGCGAGACTGAGAGAAAGGAGAGCGAGACCGCGAAGACCAGCGTTCCCACGGCCGAAGTCAGGAGCATGAAGGCCTCGGCCTTCAGGAGGAAATTGGAGATCAGGATCAGGAACTCGCCCAGGACGAGCGATGTCACCAGGGACAGGGCGATCTTCTCCAGGAGCAGGCGCGAGGGCTTGAGCGGAGCCGAGCGGAGGAGCCAGAGCGTCCTCCCCTCCAGGCTCACCGAGGGAAACACGAACCGGGTGGAGAGCACGGACATGTTGTAGGCCACGAACGCGAAATTGATGAACGAGACCATCACCTTCCAGAAGGGGAAGTCGAACATCTGGGGATAGTTGTGCAGGGAGCCCATGTAGATCGCCAGCAGGGCCAGGATGATCACGCCCTGGGCCCACTGGGTGGGCGAGCGGAGGAACACGGTCAGGTCCTTCTCGATCACGGCCAGGAACCGGGGCATTGGGAAGACCCGGCGCCTGGGGATGGCACTCCATCGGCGGTGGGAGCGGGCCTCCAGGCTTTGGGTCCAGGTGTGGAAATAGATCCGCTGGGCCGTCTCCGAGCAGAGGAGCAGGGCGAAAGCCGAATTGGCGAAGAGCACGAAGAGATAGGGCAGGGAGGCCACGGCCCTGCCGCGCAGGGCCAGGCTCGTGACCTGACCCATCCAGGTGGAGGGCAGGAACGGGAAAGCCACGAGCCCCAGGGAGCGCAGGTAGACCCCCAGCTCCTCCGGGGTCTGGATGTCCCGGATCGAGATCCCGCTGGGCTGGCCGAACTTGAAGAACACGAACAGCGACAGGCCCAGGGCCACGGCGAGCAGCAAGAGGAGCCTGGCCAGGGTCATCCTCGGGAAGGCCCGGCGCAGGAGCAGCAGGGTCAGCACCCCCAGGGCCGCCGGAATCAGGACGTAGAAGGGCAGGGCCACAAGCGAGAGGGGAAAATAAAACCAGGGCGCGCGGGAAGCCACGCCCACGGCCACGATCAAGGGCAGGACGAGAAGCATCGTGGCCCAGGAGGAGAAGGCCGCGTTGTCCAGGAACTTCACCTGGAACAGGCTCTGGGGCTTAATCGGCTGGGCCAGGAGGAACTCCACCTCCGGGGAATGGTAGAAGGTGGAGAGCGAGGTGATGATGTTGGAGAGGTAGAGCATGGTGAAGAAGACCAGGAAGGCCGTGCCGAGGAGCCGCTCGGAGAGAAGCCTGCCGATCTCGGGAAACTCGAACAGATAACGGAACAGGCGGAAGAACAACCCGTAGGAGGAACCCAGAAACACGGCGATGACCAGGAGATAGGTGACCAGCCGAACGAGCTTTCCCGGGGTCAGGTTCCGGAAGCGGTTCGTGAAAGCCCGGAGCTCGAGGCCGAGGAGAAGGGAGAACATCTTCAATTTCGGATTTTAGATTTTAGATTATCGAACTCCCCATTCCAAAACCCAATAGGATATCGCCCTTCCCCTTCTATCGAGAGGGAGGGGATTCGGTGTACTCGGTCAGCTCCAGGTAGAGCTCCTCCAGGGTCCGGCTGCGGGAGCCGCTCTCCTTGCGGAGCTCCTCCACGGTCCCGCAGGCGATGAGCTTGCCTTTGTGGATGACCCCGATCCTGGCACAGAGCTCCTCGGCCACCGAGAGGGTGTGCGTGGAAAGGAAGACGGTCATGCCCTCCCGGCTCTTGGCCTTGAACAGCTCCTTCACCTTCTTGGCGCTCTGCGGGTCCAGGCCGACCATGGGCTCGTCCACGACCAGGACCCTGGGCTCGTGCAGAAGGGCCGAGGAGATGACCACCTTCTGCCTCATGCCGTGGGAGTATTCCTCGGCCCGGAGATGGGCCCAGCCGTCCATCCCGAAATAAGCAAAAAGCGTCTGCATCCGGGCCTCGATGTCCTTGGTTGAGAGGCCGTAGATCTTGCCCACGAAGATCAGGAACTCCCGGGCCGAGAGGGTCTCGTAAAGGTAGGGAGTATCCGGGATGTATCCCAGGATGCGCTTGGTCTCCTCGGGTAGGGAGGCGATGTCCTTGCCGTCGATCTCGATCCTTCCCGCGCTGGGACGCAGGAGCCCGGCCAGCATCTTGATCGTGGTCGTCTTGCCCGCGCCGTTGGGCCCGATGAACCCGAAGATCTCGCCCCGGGCGACCTCCAGGGAGAGGCTGTCCACGGCCACCAGATCGTCGTACTTCTTGGTGACGCCATTAAGCCTGATCACCGGACCTCCAGCACCTCGATCCTGAGCCTGCCCATCACGGAGACCAGGTCCACCTGCTTTTCCAGGCCGCCTTCGATCAATTTGATGTGGGTGGCGTCCGCGAGGTCCTGCCCAAAGGTGGGGTCCACGGCCACCCAGCGGCCCACGTAAACCAGGTCCCAGGCGTGGTAATAGAAGGCCCCCTCGCTTTCCACGATCCCGGCCGCGATCCGGCAGGGGATCCCTGCGGCCCGGGCCAGGGCGCAGAACAGGGTGGCGTGCTCGTTGCAGTCCCCCTCTCTGGACTCCAGAACATCCAGGGCCGAGGGAATGGACACGGTCATCTTTTTGGCCAGGTTGTCATGGACCCAGGCCGAGAGCTTGCGGGACGCCTTCCAGGAATCCTTCTCTGCTCCCACGATCTCCCTGGCCTGCTTCTGGATTCGGGGATCGTTCACCTGAAGCAGCGGGGTGGGCTCCAGGTCGGCGGTCTTTCCCTGAGTCAGAGCCGAGGTGCCGAGGAGCAGGCTTCCCATCCCGAGGGAGTCCCGGCTCTCGCAGGAAACCACGAGCGTCAGAACCGAATCCGTTTTCGCTGGAGAGGAATCCGGAACGACCGCTTGCCGCCAATCCGCCAGGCTTTTGGCCCACTGAGAAGCCTCCATGCCGTGGATCCGGACCTTGAGATAGCGCGCCCTGCGGGCCTCCGGGATGTCCCGGGAGGCGGGGACCGCGAATTTGTTCAAGAGATCCGGGGCCTTCCCCCCGGCCGAAAACTTGAGAGCCTCCTCCTTCGTCTCCTTGATCATGACCAGGCCCAGGGCCGAGGTCTCCTTCAACGCTTCCCCATTCTCGTCGCTCCAGCTCTCCGAGACCACGTTGTGGAAACTGGACCGCAGGTGCAGGGCCTTCACCTTCCTGCCCTGGAAGTCCAGGCTCTCCGGCCCGAGGTATTCGATCTCCATGGGTGCCACGGCGAAGGTGGAGGGGTCTACGATCTGAAAGGAGAACTTCTGACCGGGCTTGACCTGGCGCCGGGAGATCAGGGGCTCCAGGGACTCGGGAAGGTAGAGCGGCCCCTTGAGGGCGATGGTCTTCCTCTGGGACTGCCCGGCGGACAGGATGTCCAGGACCAGGGCGTTTCCGCTCACCCGGCCCTTGGCTTTGAGGTCGTGGCCCTCGGAGACGAGCTCGAATCCGAAATCCCTGAGGCTGTAGTCACGGGCCATGGTGTACTGCATCAGGGTGGTGACTTCCTGGGCCGCGCCCAGGGCCGAGAGCCGGAGCGTGGTTCGGTTCTGGGCGAACCGGCCCCCCTTCCCGTCCGGGCCGGCCGTGGAATGAGAATAGCCGACCTTCTCCTCCCCGATGTAGACCCCCATCCAGGACTCGCTCTGGGCCTGCCCGAGCTCAGGGCTTCCCGGAAGCGCAAGCCCGCGCCGCGGGGCCAGCCAGACGCGGTCCAGGAGCAGGAGGGAGGCCAGGACCCAGACGGCGACGATCGTGATCTTGATGGCTTTAGTCATGCGGTCGGCTTGGTTTATCAGGGAGCAACCCTCTCATGATACTACGGGAGAAGCCGGCCTGTCAAGCGGGCCTTTTTCCGCAGGGGTCGTCTTGACTTTGGGCGGAGGTTTGTTATATAATTTGGTTTTTCCGCCCCCTCATTTTCTCAGGACCGTTTCAGGAGGTTTGGTTGGGGATCTTCAAGCCCGATTCCAAGGACAAGGGCAAGCCCGGCGGCCAGCCCACCTTAAGACAACAGGCCATGCGCTACGTGGAGCGCGGGGAGTACGCCAAAGCCATCGCGGCCTACGAGACGCTCCTGCCCGAGGAGCTGGACAAGGCCGCGGTGTTCAACATCATCGGGGACCTCTACGAGAAGATGGGCAACGCCGACGAGGCCTTCGAGCAGTACGAGCACGCCATCACGGATTACGTGAAGGAGGACCAGTACCGCAACGCCATCGGCGTGGCCAAGAAGGTCCTGCGCTACCACAAGGACCGGGTGGAGATGTACAAGCGCCTGGCCGACCTCTACGCCCAGGAGGGCCGGGTGGGGGACGCCGTCTTGGCCCTGAACCAGTACGCCGAGCAGATGAAGGACTCCGGGAGCTCGCACATCGTGGCCGAGATCAAGAGCACGATCGCCCAGCTCAAGGAGAAATCCCTCCTGGTTCAGAGCGCGGTGGACCTGGGCCGGGAGGAGAAAATCGTTCTGCCCCCGCCCCACCCGAGACATGCCGAGCCCCCGCCCCCGCCGGTCATAGACCCTGAGGAGGAGGTCCGGCGCCTGGAGGAGGAGCGCTTGGTCCGGGAGCTGGAGGAGGAGATCGAGCGGGAGCTCCTCTCCGATCAGGAAAGGGTCCCGGAAGCCCCGCCCCCGGAGGAGCCGGTCGGGGAGGAGGCCCCGGTGGAGGCTGCGGTCGCGGTCCAGGAGGTCCGGCCCGAGGAAGAAACGCCCGCCCCGGAGAAGAAGCCCGGTTTATCCGAGGAAGAGGAAGAGGCCCTCGAAAAGCTGGTGGAGGAGGCCATCCAGGCCAGCCGGCAGGCCCCGTCCAAGCCAGCACCCGCGGAGCGGCCCGTTCAGGAGACGATCAAGCTGGAGGCCGAGGTGGCCGTTCCGGCCGAAGAGGAGGGCCCCAGGCCCCCCGGCCCCCACGTGGAGGGCGTCGCGGAGGCCGAGGCCAGCGGGGTGAGCTTTCTGGAGCTGGAGGAGCTGGACGGCAAGAGCGGCCTGGAGGAGGGCGCGGTCTTCGCCGAGCTCTCCAGCAAGCCCTACGACAACGAGCACTTCAAGAGCCGCTTCGACCAGGAGGTCAGCCGCTCGGACCGTTACGGAAGGCCCCTGGCGTTCATCCTGGTGCAGATCGGGTTCCTCAAGCGCAACAACAAGGCCAAGGGCAAGAAGGCCTCCCCCAAGGTGGCCCTGGTCCGCAAGGTGGGGGACTGCATCCGCTCCGCGCTCCGCGACACGGACATCCTGGCCTACAACGCCGACGGCCGGATCGTGCTCATCCTCCCGGAGACGGCCAAGGAGGGCGCCCTGTTCGTGGCTCAGCGCCTCAAGGCCCGGGTCAGCGAACTCCTCGTGGAGCAGGACTACGAGGACGAGGCCGAGCGGCTCTGGCTGGGGGTCCTGGGGTATCCCAAGGACGCCCGGAGCAAGGAGGATCTGGTGCGCCGTGCCCAGCGGATGATGGGCTTGGGCGAGGAGAAGGGCTACGCCGGGAAGATCGTGATGCTTCCCGACTGAGCCCTAAAAGAAAGCCTTTTCCCCGGCGCGAAGCGGAATCCCGATGCCCGAAAATCGGGATTCTGTGCTTTCCCCCCTGGACTTTCTTTGGTTTTTCAAAGATTTCCCTTGATTTTTGCCTCTCAAATCCATTATAATCGCTACCAACAGCCATCCGGGATTTTATGGGCGATATCCATACCCCGAAGGGAGGTGATCTAACAATGGCGATGCCGAAGAACATCACGGTGGATGAGGCGCTGTCCAAGGTCATGGGATTGAAGGTGGGCACGAAAATCTCCGGTCTGGAGATCACTAAATACGTGTGGAAGTACATTAAGAGTCATAAGCTCCAGGGCAAGGCGAAGTAATCTCCCTTTCCATCTCCCCCGGTCCCATGGGGGAGGGACTCATGGTCGAAGAGGCGTCCCGAAGGAATTTTTCAGGGCGCCTCTCTTTTTATTTAACAAAACCGGGGTTATCTGATAGAATATTTGATGGGGACATCCTGGGCGAAGGGTCGGTTCTCGCCCCCCGGCTCAGGTTGGCTTCTCCCCCGCTCCCTTTAGCAGGGACAACACATGGTCTTCTTTACCGGAAAGGAGGTTTCCATGCTCCACAGGCTATCGCTTCTCGCGGTTCTTCTCACCATCGCTCCCTTACTCCTCCTTTCTCCTTCCGGGATTCACGCCCAGTGGGAACCGGATATCCGGCTGACTTACAACGACAGTTTTTCGACCATCACGTCGTCTCGGAGCGCCCGTAATGTCGCCGCAGGTCAAGGCAACGATGTCTATGCGATTTGGTATGATTATCGCGATGGAAATGGGGAGATCTACTTCAAGCGGTCCACCGATGGGGGCACGACTTGGAATCCTGATCAGCGATTGACGAACAACCCGGATACCTCCCAGCACCCTTCTCTGGCAGTATCGGGAGCGACCATCCATGTGGCCTGGATGGATCGTCGTGACGGAAACTTTGAAATCTACTTTCAATGTTCCACCGATCGCGGGACAACCTGGGGTCCTGAAACCCGCTTGACCCGGGATCCTTTTCAGTCCTGGGGGCCTGCGATTTCTGCTTCGGGTGCTACCGTTCACATCGCCTGGGGAGACGAACAGGATCAACAATACGGCATTTTCTACATTCGCTCCACCGATGGGGGAGCGACCTGGACCCCAAACATCAGGCTCAACCAAAGCGACGGCTGGCCGGGCCCAGCGCTTGCTGCGTCGCAAACGGATCTCCATGTGGCCTGGATGGCTTTTCCGGGCATCGGCTATCAACGTTCCACAGACGGAGGGGCCACCTGGTCCAGGGATACTATGCTGGTTCAGAGCCCGGTTGGTGCAGGATTTCCTTCTGTGGACGCTCAAGGGCCCGAGGTTCACCTTGCCTGGCAGGATGCCCGCGACGGAAATCCGGAAATATACTACAAGCGCTCATCGGACCGGGGAGCTACCTGGTCCTCGGATACCCGCCTGACCTTTGATACAAGCTACACCGGAATCCCTTCGGTGACCGCCTCGGGGAACAATGTCCATATCGTCTGGTGGGATGGACGGGATGCGAATCTTGAGATTTACTATAAACGCTCCACGGACGAGGGAGCAAGCTGGGATAGCGATACGCGGCTCACCTATGGAGCCAATGCCTCGATCTACCCTTCGACTGCCGTTTCGGGATCGGCTGTTCACTTGGTCTGGGCCGATGGGCGGGACGGGAACCGGGAGATCTATTATAAGCGTAACCCCACCGGCAACTCCGGTGTGGAGGAGTCTTCCGGTCATTTCCAACCTCTACCCTCTACCCTCTACCTCTCTATCGTTCCCAATCCCTTTATCTCCTATGCTTCGGTCCCCGGCCACCCCTCCGAACGTTTCACCCTCTACGACATCTCTGGCCGGAAGGTCGGGACCTACAAGGGCGACCGGATTGGGGAGGGGCTTCCACCGGGCGTTTACTTCCTGAGGAGGGAAGGCGGGGGGTCCTCGCCGTTGAGGATTGTGAAGGTCCGATAACGTATCGTTGTAAATTGCAAGGTTTACATTGAACAGCAGGAGGAAAGTGCGATGAGAAAGGGTGCCTTGATAACGGTTTTTTCCCTGCTGGCGATGGTGCAGGTCCCCTTGGCGGCGACCTATTATGTGGCTCCCTGGGGAAACAACTCCAACCCGGGGACCTTCGACCGGCCCTGGCTCACCATCGGCTGGGCTGCGGGCCGGCTCGTGGCCCGGGACACCGTCCTGATCCGGGGCGGGACCTACAAGGAGAGCGTCAGCCCGGCCAACTCCGGGGTCCCGGGCGGGCCCATCGTGTACGCCGCCTACGACACCGAGACCGTAGTCGTGGACGGGACCGAGGAAATCACCAACTGGACCTACGACGGGACCGGGAACCGCTACCGGGCTACGGTCACTTTCACGCCCTCGCCCCGGTTCTCGAGCTCCCGGGACCCCAACGGCAACCTCGGGGGCCTGGTGCTCCAGAACGGGGCCAAGATGCGCTACAAGATGTCCCCGAGCCCTGCGGCAGTGGACACCCCTGGGGAATACTACATGAACGACAGCCTGAGCCCACCCTACACCCTGTATGTCGTGGTCCGAGACCTGGGGTCGGGGTACAATCCCAACAGCTACCGGATGGAGATCGGCAGGCAGAGGAAGCTCTTCGACCTGGACGGGGGCAGGGACTACCTCCGGGTGGAGGGCCTCAGGCTCCGGGGGGCCAATGACAACGCCATCCACTCCATCGACTCTGACTCCTGCGTGTTCGACCGCCTGAGCCTCTTCTCCAGCTTCATCACCGGGATTTACCTCACCTCCGGTTCGGACCAGAACGTCATCCGGAGGTGCGAGTTCTGGGACAACGGGCACGGGGGGATCGAGACGGCCAGCTCGCACAAGACCCTGGTCTCGGGGAACAAGTTCCTGCGCAAGGACCTGGGCAACGGCTACGGCGGAAACGGGTGCCACTTTTACATCGGGCCCCTGTCCATGCTCTGCGACAGCACCGCGATTGAGAACAACGCGGCATTTGCTGCCGGCTCGGATTACAGCAACCTCGGATTCGTGGTGGTCAACGGAAACTACACCCTCGTCCGGAACAACAGCCTGACCGATTACGACTTGGGGCGCTCCGGAGGGATGGGCGGGATCACCTTAGTGGACGGGAGGAGAAGCACCGTGGTCAACAACGCGGTGCGCATCGTCTGGGGGTTCTCGACCATCGCGGTCTTCCCGGCGGCTGTCCAGGACAGCGGGCACTTCATCCGCTACAACGATTTCTACGCCGACGACACCACCAACCGGTACTGGTGGAATGGGGTACAGTACAGCAGTCTGGCGGCCTGGGAGACGGCCTCGGGCCAGGGAAACAACATCAACGGCAACCCCAGGTTCGTTAACCCCGCGACAAACCTTGAGCTTCAGTCCGGGAGCCCGTGCATCAATGCCGGGCTGGACTCCCTGGCCCCGGCCTTCGACTTCAAGGGCACCCCCAGGCCTCAGGGGGTCCGGAGCGACATCGGGGCCTACGAGTACGTGTTCACAGGCATCGAGTACGAGGGGAAAACGAAGGACGGGAATGGGATTCCCGCAGCCCGGATCACTGCAAAACCCAACCCCTTCACCTCCTTCACCTCGGTCCCCGGCCTCGGCTCCCAGCGCTTTGCTCTCTACGACATCTCCGGACGCAAGGTTGGGGTTTACAAGGGCGACCGGATCGGGGAGGGGCTTTCCCCCGGGGTTTATTTTTTAAGGCCTGATAACAAGAGGGTTTTCTCGTTGCGGGTTGTTAAACTAAGATAGCCAAATAAAGAAAAGAAGGATTATGGCTAAGTTTCGAGTAGGTTTTTGGTTTTTCGTTGTGCTGTCTCTGCTGGCCGCAAGTGGTCAAGCAAGAGAAAAACGGATAATTGCAAGGGTCTTTACACCCCTCCCTGAGGTATTGAAAGTCTTGGGCGACCTTCACCTCGATATTGTATCCGGGGCAACTTTGGGTCACGCAGATGTTTTAGTCACTACATGGGAATTAGAAGAAATTCAAAGGCGCGGATTCCGGGTTAATATTATTCAGGCGGAAGAGGACGTGCGGCCAATTCCGCCTGAGTATCACACAGTGGAGCAGACTTGGGTGACCTTAGACTCCTTGCATCGGCTGTATCCCAGTATTACGAAGTTGGATACTTGCGGTTATTCGCAGCGGTTTCATCTACCGCTTCCTCACTTTGTTATCTCTCGTAACGTGGGTTCCAGGGAAGACGAACCCTCCGTGCTATTAGATGGGGTTCATCACGCCAATGAGCCATTGGGGAATGAAATCTGCCTCTTTACTATGGGGCGGATTCTCCAGGATTATCCGGACAGTGCTAATGCTCGTCGTTGGGTCGATTCGATGGAGTTGCATTTTGTCCCCATCGTGAATCCCGATGGCTGGAAATATATAACGGACAGTTCCCTTACTTTCCCGTGGTGGCGGAAGAATCTAAGGGACAACGGTAACAATGGGGGTTCGATTAACCCGGACTCGGATGGTGTGGACTTGAACAGAAATTATGATTGGCGCTGGAGCGTGATTGGCAGTAGTGACCCCACTGCAGGTGATTACTACGGCCCCTCGCCTGCCTCCGAAAGCGAGGTTGGTGCGCTTAGGACCCTGGCGTATGAAAGAAGGTTCGTGGTTGGTGTTTCTTACCATAGCTATGGGCGTGAAATTCTTTTTCCCTGGCACTACAATTCCTTGGTGCCGCCGGATTACCGTTCCTTGTTTGTCCTCGCTCGAGATATGAGCTATCGGATGCCTGACTATAGGTTCGGTTTTCTCCCCTACGGATGTGGGATGACTTCTGGGTGGCTCTACGGTCAGCTT
>CAYGWX010000030.1:0-25077 GCA_964353855.1 uncultured bacterium
TCCTGTCAGCACCCTGTGCGCACGGCATGCGAAGGAGTGGAAAAATAGAGATGATGGAACGAAGCCAGAGTAAAGGCATCCCGGACCTCTGGCTCTGGGGCCTGCTGGCCCTGCTCTGCCTCGGAGCCTTCTGGCCGATGTTCCGGAACGGCTTCGTCTGGGACGACCCGTCCTTCATCGTGCGGAATCCGGCTATCCGGGGCCTCTGGCCGGCCACGCGCTTCTTCCAGTCCCAGGGCTCTCCGGCCGAGGGCACGATCTACCCCCTGACCGGACAGCGCCCGGTGATGGCCTTCTCCCTGGCCCTGGACTTCGCCCTCTTTAAGCTCAACCCCTTCGGCTACCATCTCACAAACCTTCTTCTGCACCTGCTCTGCGTATTCGGGGTGGTCGCCCTGGTCCGGGACCTGAGCCGGAGCCGGGAGGCGGGATTCCTGGCCGGTGCCCTGTTCGTGCTCCATCCGGGACACGCCGAGGGGGTGATCGCGTTCCTGGGACGCTCGGACCTCCTGGCCTCCCTGTTCGTGCTCCTCGGATTCTTCGGATATCAGAGGCAACGCGATGCCTCTGGTGGGCGGAGGGCCGTTTGGTTTGCCGGGGCTCTGATGAGTTTTCTCATCGCCTGCTTCTCCAAGGAGACGGGCTTGGTGTTGTTAGGTATTTTGGTGGTGCATGAGGTCTGGGTTGTGGGTTTCGGGAAATCCGCAATCTCCAATCTAAAACCTAAAATGCTAAGCCTCCTCCCATTTCTTTTTATCGCCATTTTGTACTGGGTCTATCGGGGGAAGGTCCTGGGGGGACAGGGCGCGGGTTCGGAGTGGTGGGGGGGGAGCCCGGGGAAGAACTTCCTAATGATCCTGGAGGTCTATGCGCGGTATCTCCGCCTGATCTTCTTCCCCTTGAGCCTGAGCCCTCTGCACTCCGTCCCGGTTCCCGATAGCCTCTGGGATTGGAGGGTGCTTTTGGGCGCGGCGCTTCTTCTCGCCAGCCTCGTGGGGACGGCCTGGGCTTTGTGGAAGCGCCCCCGGGTGGGTTTCCTGGCTTCCTGGTTTCTCCTCGGACTCCTGCCGGTAGCGAACCTCATTCCGATTCCCGGGGTCATGATCCTGGCCGAGCGCTGGCTCTATCTCCCCTCCATAGGCCTCTGCGCGCTGGGGGGCTGGGGGGTGTGGGCCCTCCTTCGTCGGGCCCGTTCATGGACCCGACCAGCCTGGGCAGGGCTCGTGGCCGTGGTCCTTATCCTCTTCGGGCTGCGGACTTTTCAATGGAATGCCACCTGGAGGAACGAAGAGAGCCTTGCCCGGGCCATGGTGGCCCTGGCTCCCTACAATGCCCTGGGTTACTACAACCTCGGGAACGCGTTCTGGCACGAGGGGAGATATGCCGAGGCCGAGGAAGCGTATCGCGAGGCTCTTTCTTTGAAGCCGGGATACCCTGAGGCGCACTTCAATCTCGGCAAGGCGCTCAGGGACCAGGGGAGGTTAGACGAGGCCGAGGAGGAGTACCGCCTGTCCATCAAGCTGAAGCCGGGCTTCGCCGAGGCCCACAATAACCTGGGGAACGCCCTTGCCGGGCAGGGGGAGTTTCAGGAGGCGGAGGCGGAGTATCGCGAGGCCATCCGGCTGAAACCGGATTTCGCTGAGGCGCACTACAACCTGGGGGATGCGCTCTGGAACCGGGAAGAAGACTTGGAGGCTGAGAGGGAATACCGCGAGGCCATCAAGCTGAAGCCGGATTATGCCGAGGCCCACAACAACCTGGGGGTCCTGTTCTGGAACCAGGCCCGGAACGGGGAGGCGGAAAGGGAGCTGCGCGAGGCGGTCCGGTTGGAGCCGGGCTACCCGGCGGCCCTGGAGAATCTGGCGGAGTTCCTGGACAAGCAGGGGAGGAGGGGGGAGGCGAGGCCTTTCTGGGAGAGGGCCCTTCCGTCCGAGCGGAGGCCGGTTTGGGTGATGAAGATCACCGGGCGGCTCAAGGAGAAGGACTGAAGGCGGTCTCCAGGCTTTATTAATCCATAAAGGAGGGTAGGGCGATGAACGTCGGCAAAGCGATCCTTCGGGTGCTGCGGGTGTTCGGGATCGTCATCCTGATCCCGGTGGTATTGGCACTTCTGATCCTGCTCCTCGGGTTCATCACGGACCTCTCCGTGACCTCGCAGTGGAAGCAGGCCCAGCAGGAATCCCAGGACTATTTTTCAATGCTCAAGACCCGGCGCTACTCGTCCGGGGTCTCCTTTGCGATTCTGGATGCCAACGCCTGGGATTTCTATGACCGGGCAATCAAGCAATCCGCCGGCCTTTCCGCGGAGGATAAGAAGGCGATTACGGCGTTGACCAAAGAAGGGGAGCCGTTCGACCTCCCAACAGCCGAGCGGCTGGTCCAGGCCTTTGCCCCGACCCTCGCCTTAGTGGACTCCGGGATCCTCTGCAAGTATTGCGCCGTCCCGTGGGAATACGAGAAGGGATACAACATGCCCCTGCCCAGTTTCGTCCAGATCCAGAACCTGGCCAGGCTTGCTATCATCAAGGGTCGGCTGGAGATGGCGAGGGGAAATTCCAAGGCCGCGGCCGGGACCTATGCCGGGGTGTTTAAAATGGGTGCGGATATCGGGGGAGGCGGGGAAGTGCTTATCGCACGGATGGTCGGGATCGTGATCGGTCAGACCGCCCTGAAGCAGATGGCCCGGGACTTGGATCAATACGACCTTGGCTCCGTCCTCCTGCTCAAGGATGTCCTCGGCAGGCTGGAAGGCAACTGGCCCTCGCCCCTTGCGTCCATGGAATCGGAATACCGGCTCCTGTTCCTGCCCAGCGTCTCGGGTTGGAATGGCAGCAGCCTGCTCGTAGCTCTCGCCGCTTCTTACCCTCCTGTGCCGGAGTCATTTCCCCTGCGATTCGTAGCTGCCCTCTTGTCCTGGCGACACCTCTTCTCGGTTCGAAAAGCCCTCTTGGAGGGGACCCGGGAGGGCCTTGCGCTCGCCCGGGAGGAACGCGGGCTCCGGGACAAGCCCTGGTCTGTGATCCATCCCTGCCTGGCGCAGACCGACAGTATTTTGGAGAAGCGCCGCCGGGCCTGGGACATCAATTCCCTGGCTATTCCCAACTACACCCGCCTGTGCAGGCGCTATTACGAGTTTATCTCCGCGGCGCGGGTGCTCAAGGCTGCCCTGGCCCTGCGGGAGAACCACTGGCTTCCCCGCAAGGAGCCGGAGCTCGTCCTGACCCTGGAAGCGTATCGGGACCGGGCCAACGGCCAGCCTTTGCATCTGATACCAGCCCCCTCAGGGAAAGGGGTCCGCCTCTACAGCGTAGGCCTGAACCTTGTGGACGATGCCGGAGAGGGAAGCTGGGTTGGAGAGCGGGCGAAGGACCAGGGGAAAGACGATATCTGGATCGAGGTGCCGTAAATGATATTTGATCCCTTGACAAAACCCTCTCGAATTTAATACAATCAATTCCGTCCGTACAGATGCCAGCCGGGCCGGGCGGCCCGCCTGGGTTTAGGGTTTCATTCTGAAAGGCATCGTGAGGGGTGGGGGATTCTGGATAACAGAGGCACAAGGTGTGCCCGGGGCGCGCCACGGTTACGCGCAAACACCCGACTTTTAAAATGGGCAAAACATGAGGATGAGCCAGGGATCTAAAGGGCGATTCTCCAAAGGACGGAGCAGTGTTTCTTGGCGCCTGTGCCGAGCTTACGAGCTTGCCGCTTCCATGGACCCCAAGAACCTCAATCTCCAGCAACTGGCCGAGGTCTCGGGTGTTTCCGTGTTCTACCTCTCCCGGAACTTTCTCAAGCTGTCCGGATGTTCTTTTGATGCATACAAGATTCAAAGGCGTTTGGATGAAGCCAAACGCCTCCTTACCGAAACGACCGATCCCATCAAGAAGATCTCCGATAAGGTGGGTTGTTGCAGTTCGGACCTCTTTGCCCACAACTTCAAGGTGGCGACGGGCTTCACCCCTACGGCCTACCGTAACTATTTCTGGCAGAACCACAGGCATCCCCCGTTGAAGAAACCGGAACAACGAAATGGGAGTGTGGGTGCAAGGTAAAGGGGGTAAATAGCAAACGGTTTAGGGTTTTTCGCAATTGACTCCGCCCGCGGCTTGGGGTATAATACCTTAATGTCGCGGGCGGGGTGTCTTTTTTGCCTCCCCATAAGCTGAACCTGTCGTATCATAAAGAAAGGAATAGTTGAAATGAAAAAGTGGTCGCTCCTCTTGGTGTTGCTGGTCATCCCTGCCGTTTCGATGGCTTCGAGCTGGTTCTGGACGAGTGATTATAATATCAACCAAACACCTGGTATATGGGAAGCGTTGCCCGGCTGGCAAAACTACTCCCAACATGCGATCGCAGTTCCCCTGTATGCCTCATACCCCAAATATATTGTTTATCTCAAAGAGGACGCTGGTGGGTGGTTGGAATTATTTTTGAAACGGAAAACGGCCCAAGGTTGGCAACCCGAACAACAACTGACATTTAACCCAGATTACGTCATTCACTGGAACGAATACTCCATTGCCACCGACCCCACCGGCCAATACGTATATGTGATTTATATAAGCGAACGGTATATATCAGACGGAAAGTTCGTGCCAGCTGTTGTTCGCTCAACGAATTACGGAGTTACGTGGGAGGTGCCGGTTTATCTTAATAACCACCAACCGAGCGGTGAGAGATTACATTACGACTTCCCGAACATTGTGGCCGCAAATAACGGTTTGGTTTTTGCATCATGGTATACCGGTTATTTATACAACCCTCCCCAATCGATTGAATTCGCATATAACATTAATTATGGGTGTGATGATGATCCTTATCCTTGGGTAGTTTACCCAAACTTAACTCCCCCCCCTACTTCGAAAACTATATTCCCAGCCCTTGCAGTTGACCCAAACGGTGATTATGTTCATGTTGCCTGGAAAGATTATGCAACTACCAATGAATTCATTAAATATCGGCGTGTAAGAAAAAGCGATACAAATAGTGGGGAAACGTGGAATTACCCTTTAGAGCCACATTGGGACCCAATTTTCGATCTTGCATCTTGGGAAAGAGGACAAAATCCAGAAGGCGTAACTTCACCTGCTATTGCTTGCTCGAAAGACGGAATGAACAAAGTTCATGTGGTTTGGTCAGACTGGAGGGCCGGGACCGCTTATAAAAAGGAGGTTTACTATAAACGGTCTATTGACAACGGACAGTCATGGGCTCCTGTAAATGAGGGTCTTACCCGATTGTCTAATCTAACTTCGGAAGAGAGTAAGTGTGCGACGATATCTACCGGGAGCGGTTCAATGGGCCAAATTGTTGATTTCGTTTATCTTAATTATAAATACTACCCTCCGCCGATGTCTTCTACTTACAAACCATTTTGGCGTAGATCTTGGAATGGCGGTTCAACTTGGGGTACACAACAGAATATCTCCAGTACCGGTACCGGAAATCAGCCGTGGGTCGCCACCGATAACCTTGACTGCGCGGACTTTGTTTTCCCTAGGGATAACGATTTATGGTACAAAAGATATTATTGTAATCCATGTGATCCGTTAGCGACACCCGGAGGAGTGGAGGACTTCAATCCACACCTGGATTTAAAACCTTACGACGCTGCATCTCCTGGAGTTCGTGTATCTCCTAACCCTGTGAGGGATGAGGCGCGGATAAGCTTTGCCTTGCCTGGTAAAGTGGCCGATGGTGCGGTCGCCAGCATCTATGATGCTCAGGGCCGGCTTGTGAATAGCTTGATCCTTGATAAGGCTGATTCAAGGGGAGCGTTTGCTTCTTGGGACGGTAAGGATGTTTCAGGTCGGCGGGTTGGCAATGGGGTCTACTTCGTTTCGGTCCGGCATGAAGGGAAAAACGAGGTGGGCCGGCTCATTGTGGCCAGGTAAATAACCTAAGAATACGTAATTAGACTTACAAAGGGAGAGGCGCTTTAGCGCCTCTCCCTTTTTGGGTCCTCCCCTCTGCCTTCTATGCTCCTTTTAAGGTAATCCGTTATCTTGTCTCCCCCTAAGCCCTTTCGGAATCAGGCTCCTTCCCCGCTCATAGTTAGCGTGAAGTTAGCGTGAAATTAGTGTTAAATTAGAGTTAAATTAGAGTTAAATTAGACTTAAATTAGTGTTAAATTAGACACAACTTAGTGTGAACATGGCGAGAAGATGGCGGGAACTGGGTGGGAGGCGTTCGTGCAGTCTGTTGCTATATCGGGGGTTATGTTAAAAGATTTGTGGAACGAAGGCAGACTAAAGTTGGTAAATGATGCGGCAAGGCATTGAAATGCTTTAAATTAGGCCTGTTAATCTTTCTGCATAGGTCCTTTCAGGAGCAGGTCTCTCATTTCCCCGACCAGATACAGCGACCCGGTGATCAGGATGACGTCTTCCTTCCCGGCCAGGGAGCGGGCCAGGTCCAGGGCCTCGCGGGTGTTCGGGGTGAGGTTTACGGGTTTGCCTTTGGATTTGACGACGTTGGCGATGGCCTCGGGGTCCGCAGCCCGGGGGTTATCGAAGCGGGTGGCGATGATGGTCTCGGCCAGGGGCGAGAGGGCCTTCAGGATGCCCGGGATGTTCTTGTTGGAGGAGATGCCGATGACGGGGACGACTCTTCGCCCCGGAAACCGCTCCCTCACGGTCTGGACCAGCCTCCTGGCCGACTCCTCGTTGTGGGCCCCATCCAGTACGACGTAGGGTCGATTGGAAACGACCTCGAACCGACCCGGCCACTCCACGAACGCGAACCCCTGGCGCACGGCCTTATCCCCGATCTCGATCCCCTGCATCCTCAGGCCGAGCACCGCGGCGTAGGCCGTGGCCGCGTTCACCACCTGGTGCTCTCCGAAAAGCGGAAGGCGGAGTTCCTGGAGGGAGCCAAAGGAGCCTTCCAGGTGAAAGCGCTCGTAGTTCCCGACCAGGGGCAGCCGCTCAAAGCGTACTTCCCTTCCGACCTGAAGGAGGATGCCGTGATGTTCCCGGACAGCTCGCTCGATGACCTTCTGCGCCGCGGACCTCTGCGGGGCATTGGCCACCAGGCTTCCCCGTTTGATGATCCCGGCCTTCTCCGCGGCGATCTTGAACAGGGTGTTTCCCAAGGTCTCGGTGTGGTCGAAGCTGAGCGAGGTGATGACCGAAACCAGGGGATTGACGACATTGGTGGAATCCAACCGTCCGCCCATCCCGACCTCCAGCACGGCGAAGTCCGCGTTGCTCCTTTGGAAATAGAGAAAGGCCATCGCGGTCAGGATCTCGAAGACCGTGCGGAAGTTGGTCTCTCCCTGAGGATGGAGCTTGGGTCTGATCTCCTCGATCAGGTCCGCGAAGGCCTGCTCGGGAATGGGGCGGCCTTTCATCCTGATCCGCTCGGTGAAGGAGGAGAGGTGCGGAGAGGTGTAAAGCCCGACCCGCTGACCCTGGGCCTGGAGGGAGGAGGCCAGGATCGCGGCCGTGGAGCCTTTGCCCTTGGTCCCGGCGATGAGGACGGAGGGAAACGATTCCTGAGGATTTTCCAGGGAGGCGAGGAAGTCCCGGAAGCGCAGGAGGTCTAAGGTCTTGGTGTCGTAAGGGGGGGGCTGGCGTTCGTAGTTGACGAAGGAGAGCAGGTACTCCGTGGCCTCCCGGTAGGTCATGGCCACTGGTAGCGGGCCGCGCCCCGGGCTGTTCCGAACCAGATGTAACTTCCGTCCAGGAGCAGGGCCTGCACCCGGTTGTCCGGAAGGCCGTCTGTCGTGGTGTAGGTCCTCCAGAGCTTCCTGGCCTTGTCGTACTGCAAAGCGCCCTGGTTTGTTCCGATCCAGAGATTCTGGCGGTCGGAGGCCATGCTGTAAATGTCAGCCCGGGGAAACAAGGGGGCCTCCATATGTCGCTCCCACGCCTTGGAGGCCCTGTGATAGAACTCCAGGCCGCGCTCCGAGGCCACCCAGACCCCGGCGCTCTCGGGGAGGATGCAGAGGACGTTGAAGTCCAGGACCCCGTCCTCGCTGCGCCAGGGGAGCCAGTAGGATTCGGGTTTTGATTTCAGGTACAGGCCGTTCGTGGAGGCCGCGATCAGGGCCGCGCTGTCCGCTGCGAGGTGATAGATGGGAATGGTCTTGAGCGCATCCTCCCGCTCCGCGCGGGAGGACGTGGGAAGCATGGAGGCCAGCCCCGCCGTGCTTCCGATCCAGAGCTTGCCCTGGGTAGTGACCAGGGCCGTCAGCCGGTCGTTGGGCAGGCCGTCCATGGACGTGAAGGTGCGCCAATCCCGGGTTCGCTTCTCGAAGCGGGCGAGGTCCCGGTCCGTGGCGAACCAGACGAACTGGCTGTCCGCGGCGATGGCCACGACCTCGGCGTTCTCCAGCCCGATATTCTTCCAGGCCTCGAAGTAGTCCCAGCGGTTGAACTCCGGCTGGTAGGCGGTGATGGCCGCGACCCGATCCACCGAGGTTCGATAGCCTCCGAACCAGACCGTCGAGCCGTCTTTGGCGATGGCCCGTATGTCGTCCACCCCGGGTCCCATGCGGATCTGCTGTCCCCTCCAGTCTCCCAGCCCGAAGAAGTAAAGCCCCGCGCCCCAAGTCCCCACCCAGATGTCCTGACCCACGGGCTCCTTGGCGATGGCCGAGATGGGGTAGTATTGGTGATTAGGGCCGAGGATCCCGGACGGGGACAGGAAGGCGAATTGCGGCTGACGGAAGTAGTCATTGGAGAGGACCGTCTGCCACTTGATAGATCGGTTATTGGTCGAATCCCTGGGAAGGTTCGCCCAGTCCATGCCCAGGCGCTTGGCCCGGTAATAGGCGTTGCCCGCCTGGACCCAGAGATAATCGGTCTCGAATCCGATGGCGGAGATGGGGACTTGAAAGTCGCGGATCCAGGTCGGGCTGCTGGAGGTAAAGAAGTACAGGCAGTAGAGGACTTTTTCGCGGGCGAAGTAAAGCCTCCCGGAGTAGGGGTCCGAGGCCAGAAGCGAGCTCCCGGACGTCCTCGCGCCGCTTTCCCAGGTTTTCAGCAGCTTGTCATAACGCAGCATCCCGCTCGGTGTGCCTACGAATAGATAGCGGGTGTCCACGGCCAAGCTGTTGACGTAGCGCAGGTCAGGGTAAAGGAGCCAGCGCTCGGAATGGATGATCGCCCGGGAGGAATGGGCGAAGAGCAGAACGAGGAGGAGCGGCCAAACCCTCCTGGTCTTGAGCGTCACCGCCTTCAGTCTTTCTGGCGCAGGTATTCCAGGGCGAGGTGTGCCAGCGCCGCGGCGCCGATGGGGATGGCCTCCTCGTCTACCATGAACCTGGAGTGGTGCCAGGGGAACGTGGAGCCGAGCTTCCCGTTCCGGATGCCCAGACGAAGGAAGGTCCCCGGGACCCTCTTGAGGTAATAGGTGAAGTCCTCGCCGCCCATCAGGGGTTCCGGGAGGGACAGGACGTTCTTCCTGCCCAGAAGGCTTCCCAGGGCTTCGTGGGCGAAGCGGGTCTCCCTCTCGGGGTTGATAAGGGGGGGGTAGCCCGTGGTGTATTTGAACAGGCAGGTCGCCCCGGAAGCCCGGGCGATGTCCCGGGCGATCTGAGCCACCGAGCCCTTGAGCTTCCTGGCCGTGACCGCATCCAGGCTGCGGCAGGTCCCCTGCAAAAGGACCCGGTCGGCGATGATGTTGTGCTTGGTCCCACCCGAGATCCTTCCCACGGTCACCACGGCCGGGGTCACGGGGTTGATCCTGCGGCTGACGATGGTCTGGAGGACCTGGATGATCAGGGAGGCGACCACGATCGCGTCCACCGAGGTGTGGGGCCGGGCGGCGTGACCCCCCTTGCCAATGATCGTGAGGTCGAAATCATCGGCCTGGGCCAGCAGGACCCCCGTTTTCGTCCCGATGATCCCGGTGGGCAGGACCGGGTCCACGTGCAGGCCGAAGATGACCGAAACGCCTGCGAGCGCCCCGCAGGCGATCATGCCTTTCGCGCCGCCGGGAATGGTTTCCTCGGCGGGCTGGAACAGGAAACGCACCCCTCCGCGGAGCTCCCGCCTGCGCTCATAAAGGATCTGGGCCGCGCCCAGGAGCGCGGCCATATGGGCGTCGTGCCCGCAGGCGTGCATGGCTCCCGGGTTCAGGGAGGCAAAGGGAAGTCCCGTCTCCTCCTGGACCGGAAGGGCGTCCATGTCCGCGCGCAGGGCCACGACCCCCCCGGCCCTCCCGCCCTCCAGGGTGGCCAGGACCCCGGTGCCGGAAAAGGGGTGCCGAACCTTGAGCCCCATGGCCCTTAGCTCTTTGGCGATAAACCGGCCGGTCTCCCGCTCCTTGAAGGAAAGCTCGGGATGCCGGTGCAGGTGCCGCCGAACCCGGATCATCCGGTCCTTGAGGGCCCGGGCGCGGGAGAGGACTTCCGGGCTCATTTCCTGGCCTTCTTCCTGGCCCGCGGGGCGCGCGCTGCCTTCGCCTTGGACACCGGGGGCTTGGACTCGGACTCCTGGAACAGGGGATGGAACTGGATCACGCGGTTCTTCCCGCTCTCCTTGGACTGGTACAGGGCGTGATCCGCGGCCTCGATGAGCGTAGTCTTGTCCGCCGCATCCATGGGAAAGGTGGCCACGCCTCCAGACATCGAGACCTGCCCTAGGGGCAGGATCTCCTGGTTGGGAAAGTGATGGCTGTAGACCCGCTCCCGGATGCGGTCGGAGATGATGTAAGCCCCGGCCTTGTCGGTATGCGGCAGGATGATGCCCATCTCGTCCCCGCCGTACCGCGAGGGGATGTCCGAACGCCGGACGGTCTTGCGGATGAGCTTGGCCGCCTCCAGAAGGAGCACATCCCCGGCGATGTGGCCGTTTGTGTCGTTGTAGACCTTGAAATCGTCGATATCGTACAGCACGACCGAGAGCGGGGTCTTGTAGCGCCGGGCTCTCTCAGCCTCCTCCTCCAGGCGGTCGTGGAAGAAGCGGTGGTTGTAGAGGCCGGTGAGCCCGTCGGTGACCGAGGAGAGGAGGGTCTGCTCGTAAAGGTCCAGCTCGATGATCTTGGGGTTGTCGATCTTCTGGTGCATGTTGGTGAAGTAGTCCAGGATGGCCACCCGCACCCCCACATTGCGCTTCAGGTCCAGGCTCATCGCCACCTTGTGCTTGAGGATATCTTCCCAGTGGTGCCGGGCTTCGTGCTCCTTGAAGTGCAGGTGGGTCAGGGTGTAGATCAGGTCGGAGTAGAGCGTGTTCTCGCGCTCCTTGCGCATGGCCTCGACCAGCAGGATGGCCTCCTCGTTGTGGCCGTTGTCCTCGGCCAGGGCGTCGATCACCATCTTGGGGAATTTCTTGGGCATATCGTCTTTGGGCATGGCTTCCTCTCCGTTTTCGTGGCTAACGGGAACGCCGACTCTTTTTGATTTCGGGTTTCCTCCCCGAAGATTTTTTGCCTTGGACCTTTCCGGACTGACGGCCTGCTTTCTTCTTGACGGTCCCCCCGGCCCCCCCGGCCTTGCGGGATCCCGGCCGCAAGACGGGCTTGCGCCCCGGCTTTTCACGGCCCTTCTCCATTCCATGACGAAAGCCTTTGGGCATCCCCGGCCCGAAGACCGCCCGCCTGGGCCGGAGGCGCTCCATGACCTTGATCTTGCGCTCATGCCAGCGTTTCCACTTCACCCGGATCAGGTCCTCGTCCCCGAGCGCGAGGCGGATGGGCTTTCCCGGCCGCCTGCCGAAAAAGATCGCGAGCCGGTGATGCTCCATGAGGATGACCTCGGCCTCCTTTATCCTCGGCCTGCGCACGCCCACCCTTCCGATCAGCACCGTGACCTGGGTGGGCTGGCCGGGCCGGTAGGCCACGATGAACTCGGTCCCGCGCACCGCGGCCACCGAGGTCGGGGACTCGATCTCGAAGGTGGAGTTCTGGGCCAGCTTGGCGATCCGGGCCTGGAGCTCGCCGGAAAGGAGGCTGGTCCGGACGGTCCGCTGTCCCGAGGACGAATCCTTGGCCAGCTCGCTGATCCCGAACCGGGTCTCCGGGTCCAGGTCGAGGGTGCTGGAGTCGTCGAACGTGACCTCGGCCTGGGCGTCTTTCCCGGTCTCCACGGTGTCCCCGGGCAGGAGGGCCATGTCCAGCTCGGCCGGCAGCCGGGCTTTGTCCCGGGTGAACGAGACCGATCCCTCCAGGTAGGTCAGCCTGGCCTCGACCCTTCCCGCATTCGCAGGCGGGACAGGGGGCAGGGGCTGCTGTGCCTGCTCCCCGGGCCTCCGGCACCCCAGGATGAGCGCGGAGGTTATCAACAAGAAGAATAAGAGCTTTATCCGGCGCATCGGGCGGTCAATAAAAGCGTTCCCGATTTGAAATTTGCATTTTGCATTCTTCATTTTGCAATGCTCCGTTCTACTTCACCCTGATGACCGGCCCCGGGATCAACTTATCCTCCCGGCCCAGCATCAGCTGGTAGTCCCCCCGGTCGGCGTCCAGCTTGAAGTGGAGCCGGAAGCGCCGGTCCGACAGCGGCTCAACGGGCAGGAACCTCCCGCCGATAGTCATCCTGCCCTTGCCATAGGGGTATTCGGCTTTGGGGTCAGGGACGGCCAGGAAGGCGGCGAACTGAGCGAGGGGATAGGCGGCCAGCAGGCGTCCCGAAAAAATGAGCGACGAGTCCCGGGGACAGGACTTGGGCGGGGGGGAATCCAGCAGGCAGATCTCCTCGCCGAAGACCTGGGTGATGCAGACTTCCTCCTCGCTGGCGGCATAGCCGATGCCCACGTGGTCGTAGCCCGGGGACAGGATGTTGGCCCGGTGGCCGGGGCTTTTCATCAGGGAGGCCATGCCGTCCCGGGTGATCTGGTCAAGGCCCATCTTCTCCGAAAGCTCGAACCCCGGGGTGATCATCACATGGTGGAGGTTCTCGCCGATCCGGGCGATGAGCTCGGGGTGGATCCGCACGGCCCGGTCCCCGGGACCTTCCTTGTCCGGGTTGGTGTGCGAGAAGAACTGCCGCTTGAGCATGTCCTGGGAATGGGCCCGGGCGACTCCGGCGAGGAGGTCGTCGTATTCCAGGGCGGGAAGTCCGGTGTGCCCGCGCTCGACGTTGACCAGGGTGCCCATGGTGCGCTCGGCAAGGGCCAGGTCCTTGGCCGAGAACCCGGCCCAGAGGAGGGTTGGGAGCGCAAGCGCGATGAGAGCGGCGATAAGCCCTGTGCGGGCGGGACGGAACATCCTTTTATCTTACTACAGGAGGGGGAAAAAATCAAGAGGGTTGCCTTTGCCCACAAAACACCCTCTTAGTCGCAGGGTTCACATACAGCACCTCCCCGAAAAAGGACCCCGGAAAAATTGCCAGGAGGCAATTCCGCTAGGGGGGCAAGCCCCCCTTCGGCGCTCGTCCCGGATAAACCCCAGGACTCGCTGAGCACCCCCCGGTCAGGGAGGATGGGCTGTAGGCTGAAGGCTGAAGGCTGTAGACTGTGGACTGTAGACAGGAAACACAAGACAGACCAACGGGCCGTCTCGTTTTTAAACCACCCCGGATGAGGCCTCTTTTTCCACTTTTTCGCATAAGTAGTGCCGACAAAGCATAGTTACGCGCCCTAAGCAAAAAAGCCCCCTTTAAGGGGGACCTCCGAAAGGCCTACGAAATCCCAAGGGGTTTCCGAGGTATTCACGAGGTATTCACGCCGTATTCACGCGCTCCCCTCCCGATTCCGTGTTTTTTGAACCAAAGATTTTTAAAGATTTTCGTACAACCACAATCAGTAGTGTCTTTTCCTAAAGCCCCCACAAACCAAAAAGGCGGGCAATGGGCTGCCTTGTTTAGAAAAGAGAGGAATAATAATAGAAAAGTCGCAGAAAACTGGATAGATCAAACTAGGAGCGAACGAAAACCCATCCTTGTTCTCGAAGGAGATCAAGAAGCGAAAGGCACTTAACATTATATACATCGCAAACGTCAGGGATGTGCGGTTTCTTCGCGGGGTTTTCGCTACGCTGTTCTTGCGTTACAACTGAACAACCATCCGTAATACCGGTTGCTATTACAAACGGATCAGCACCGGAACGATTCTTCTTGGTATCAACCAGCAACCTATGACTTTTTAAAATCTTAAGTACTTCCTTCTGTACTGCTATATCGGAAAGCTTATGCATCTTCACTTGGCCTTTCGCCCACTTGTACAAATCATCATCTTTGCGTTTGAGCTCCTGTATAACTTCCTCAGAAGCAATTAATACGCCAGCCTCAATTAACTCCTCAAGCTTCTCCCAAACTCCGGGGAAAACATCTCGCGGATAAGAATTTACCCAGCCATTAATTAAGGAACTGGAATCAATTGTATAACGAGCAGAAGCCAAATTCGCCTCTATTTAAATGGTTGCAACGAGGCTTTGAATTTTATCAAGGTGCTTAATTTTAACCTCGAGGTAATCAGAAACATCACTTGCAGTAATTTTCTCTTGGTGATAGGCGTCCAGGACTATACGCACAAAAGGCTTACCAGTAGAAGTTACAACATCTTGATGCGGCAAAATAAAACCAAGAGTTTTTTTGGGTTCAAAGGTATCATATTCTTTTTGATATTGGCGAATTTTCTGTTTATAAAAAGTTTCGTTGGTCTTGCCCAAAACAAGAAGTCTTCGTAAAATCACTTCCCGGCTGACTCCGTAAGTGTCACTCAAACCAACAATTTCATCATCACTCCACGTCTTCACCCCTTTTTTAGAAACCACAGCACCCTCCCTAAGCAAATTAGCCCGGGGAACCAAGATTGAACCAGCTATACGATTACAAAATATTTCCACAGCTTGGTTCTCAGGTGATTGCTGGGGCTCATCTTCAAGGTCGCAGATACCACCCGCCTTTAGCATAACGTGCACAAGCTCATGAGCCATCGTAAAGATTCGTGCCCGGGGAGTATCCTTACGATTTACTACAATGACAGGAAAGGGATTTTCGCTTATTGAAAAGCCGCGCATTTCAGAAATATTAACTTCCGTTGCCTGGAAAACAAGGAAGCCCATATTTTCTAACATAGCCCGCCAATTATTAAACGGTTCATAAACTCTCCGCCACTTCAATTGGCGTTCATACGTAACACCAAGAAGACCACGAATTTTTAAACTTAACTGTTCTGGATCATCTGTCAAATGTGCAACATTTGTAAAAATTGGGGGCTCAACACCCGCACCTTCCATAAGCTCAAGGGCAATCGCTCTTCTATTTTGAGCGTTCCTAATTTCTAAAGTAAGAGCAGAAGAGAGTTCATGCGGAGAAGCACCGGGGAATTGACGAAAATCGCGAAGAGGCTGGAAATCCTTTGGAGGTTCAGGAAGAAAAAAAACAGCGATAGGCCGCTTGTAAACCAATCCGAGTTTACGCAACTTAACCATAGTCGGTTTGGTTATGCCCATTTCCCAAGCCTCAAGGCGGGCTGGTTTAACCTCAACCTTTTTCGCCGCCTCATTAACGGAGAGGCCAGCACTTTTACGCGCCCAAACAAGTAATTCGGGCTCTACTAAAGCTTCAAAGCTTTTCGCCATGTGGTAAGTTTAGCGTAAAGAGGGAAGGGAAGTCAAGGCCACTGACGGGCTGCAAAGAGGGTTGGGTCCCCAATACCCTTCCCTAGGGCTTGTGTCACTGGGAAAGGGGCTTGTTTCACGTTCTAAGGGGCGTGGGGCTCGGTCCGGGGCCTTCTTTCCGCGACTTGACTTTTTCGTTTCGCTGTGTTACCATTACTCCTCGGAAGGAATTGTGCCGAAGGGATGAACGCTTGGCTTTTTGTCTGGAGGGATGAAGCGGATGACGACGTCAGGAAAGACGGTATCCTTTAAGGAACTCGGGTTCAGCAACACCCGGGAGATGTTCGCCAAAGCGATGAAGGGCGGCTACGCGGTCCCGGCCTACAACTTCAACAACATGGAGCAGTTGCAGGCCATCATCACGGCCTGCGTCCGGAGCCGATCCCCGGTCATCTTGCAGGTCTCCAAGGGGGCCAGGGAGTACGCCAATGCTACGCTTCTGCGTTACATGGGCCTGGGCGCGATCCAGATGATGAAGGAGCTGGGAGACCCGGTGCCCGTGGCCCTGCATCTGGATCACGGGGACTCCTTCGAGCTGGCCCAGTCCTGCATCGACAGCGGGTTCTCGTCCGTGATGATCGACGGCTCGGCCCTGCCCTATGAACAGAACATCGAGTTGACCCGTAAAGTCGTGGACTACGCCCACCCCCGGGACGTAACCGTGGAAGGGGAGCTCGGGGTCCTGGCGGGAATCGAAGAGCACGTCTCCTCCGAGAAGTCCCATTACACCGACCCCAAGGATGTGGAGGATTTCGTCAAGCGCACCGGGGTGGACTCGCTCGCGATCTCCATCGGCACGAGCCACGGGGCCTTCAAGTTCAAGGTCAAGCCCGGCGAGTCCGTGCCGCCCCTCCGCTTCGACATCCTCGATGAGGTCGAGAAGCGCATCCCCGGGTTCCCGATCGTCCTGCACGGCGCCTCCTCGGTCCTGACCCCGTATATCGACCTGATCAACAAGTACGGCGGCAGGATGGAGGGCGCGGTCGGCGTCCCCGAGGAGCAGCTCCGCAGGGCCGCCAAGTCCGCGGTCTGCAAGATCAACATCGATTCCGACAGCCGCCTGGTGATGACCGCGATCATCCGCAAGGTCTTCGCCGAGAAGTCCGGTGAGTTCGACCCCCGCAAGTACCTGGGACCCGCCCGGGAGGAGCTGGTCAAGATGTACATGTCGAAGAACGAGGCCGTCCTGGGCAGCGCAGGCAAAGCTTAGCGTTCGGTGAAAACCAAACTTCCGGATCGCAGGGGCGCACGGCTGTGCGCCCTTTTTTTATCTCCCGGGAACGAACCTTTCAGGCGGGGGTTTGACAGGGGCATTCAGGTTGTAATATAATTTTCAGAAACAGGAGAGAGGAACCCTATGAGGATATCGCTGCTTCCCAGAGAAGACAATTTCTTTTTATTGTTCGAAAAGGCCTCGGATAACCTCGTAGTTGGCGCGAAGCTCTTCCAGGACTTCATGGACCACTACGAGAACGTGGAGGAGAAGGCCCAGAAGCTCAAGGACGTCGAGCACCAGGGCGACCTCATCACCCACGAGATCGTGGAGAAGCTGAACCGCTCCTTCGTGACCCCGATCGACCGGGAGGACATCCACGCCCTGTCCTCGGGCCTGGACGACGTCCTGGATTCCATCGAGGCCGTGGCCAACCGCATGGTCCTGTTCCATATCCCGGCCCCGACCGGGCCCCTCAAGACGATGACCGGCATCCTGGTCCAGGCCAGCGAGCAGATCCAGAAGGCGGTGCACTCCCTGCGCAAGCTGGACCACCTGATGGTTTTCTGCATCGAGATCAAGCGTCTGGAGACCCAGGCCGATGAGATCTCCCGGACCCTTCTGGGCGAGCTCTTCGAGCAGGAGAAGGACCCGATCGCGGTGATCAAGTGGAAGGAGATCTACGGACGGATGGAATCCGCGGCCGACGAGTGCGCGGACATCGCCAAGATCATCGAATCCATCGTAGTCAAGAATGCCTGACCAGGCCCTGATCTGGGCGATCGTCGCCGCCGCCCTGTTGTTCGACTACATCAACGGGTTCCACGACACGGCCAACGCCATTGCCACCACGGTCCTGACCGGAGCCCTGTCCGTGGGCAAGGCGATCCTGCTGGCCGCCTCCCTGAACTTCATCGGAGCCCTGATCAGCAAGGCCGTGGCCACGACCATCGGGAAGGGCATCGTGGAGCCCACGGCCGTGACCCCGCAGGTGGTCCTGGCCGCGATCCTGGGGGCGATCATCTGGAACCTCCTGACCTGGTACTACGGGCTGCCCTCTTCCTCCTCCCATGGCCTGATCGGGGGGATCATCGGGGCGGTGATCGCTTTTCAGGGATTCGGGTCCTTCAAGGTGGAGGGTCTGAAGATGATCGGCCTGGCCCTCCTGATCTCCCCGATCCTCGGGCTTTTGGTGGGCTATTTCTTCATGGTGGCGATCTACTGGATCTTCCGGCGTTCCTCGCCCGGGCCGTTGAACAAGTGGTTCCGCATCTTTCAGATCCTCTCGGCCTCGTCCATGGCCCTGACCCACGGGGGGAACGACGCCCAGAAATCCATGGGCGTGATCACCATGGCCCTGGTCTCCGGAGGCTACCTGAGCACTTTTCACGTTCCCCTCTGGGTGGTGATCGCCTGCGCCACTTCCATGGCCCTGGGAACCGCAGGGGGAGGCTGGCGGATCATCAAGACCGTGGGCCGAAAAATCATCGGGCTGATGCCCGTCCAGGGTTTCGCAGCCGAAACTGCAGGCGCGATGGTCATCTTCGCGGCCACGCATTTCGGAGCCCCCATCTCCACCACCCATGTCATCTCAACCTCGATCATGGGGGTGGGTACGGCCCGCAAGATGTCGGCCATCCGCTGGGGCGTGGTCCAGCAGATCGTGTTCGCCTGGATCATGACCCTGCCCTGCTCGGCGATCTTCGCCGGGGTGATCTACAAGCTGATGACCCTGGTCCGATGATGAACCCTGCGATCCTTGTCGTCGAGGACGAGACGGACATTGCGGACCTCATCAAGTACAACCTGGAGAAGGAAGGCTTTCGCACGGCCACGGCCGCGGACGGGGAGAAGGCGCTGGAACGGATCCGGTCGTCCCCCCCGGCCCTGGTGGTCCTGGACCTCCTTCTGCCGAAGCTGGACGGCCTGGCGGTCTGCCGGGAAATGCGAAGGGACCCCCGAACCAGGGCGGTCCCGGTTTTGATGCTCACGGCCCGATCCGAGGAGATGGACAAGCTGGCCGGGTTCGAGGCCGGAGCCGATGACTATCTCACCAAGCCCTTCTCCCCGAGAGAGTTAGTCGCCAGGGTCAAAGCCCTGCTCAGGCGGAAAGAGTCCACTCAGGTGGAGAGGATGGATTTTAAGGATTTGGTCATTAATTTTGACCGACACGAGGCTCGCCTTAAAGACAAGCTCCTCGTCCTGACCCCCAGGGAGTTCGATCTCCTGGCCTTCCTCGTCCGAAATCCAGGCCGGGCCTATACCCGGGAGCAGCTTCTGGACCAGGTCTGGGGCTACGAATACCTCGGGGGCACGCGCACCGTAGACGTGCACGTCCGGCACCTGCGGGCGAAGCTCGGGCCCCGGGCAAAGTGGATCATGACGATGAAGGGCGTGGGCTACAAGTTCGCCGGGGAAAAGGGCCCATGAAGCGCATACACCACAAGATCCTTTTGGCCTACCTCCTGCCCCTGCTCGGGGGCCTCCTCGTCCTGAACCTGTTCCTGGGATATTCCCTGGACCGCTTCCTCCTCTTCCAGAAGGTCGCGGAGCTGAAGCGCCTGGATGCCGCGGTGTCCAACGAGGTTGACCTCGTTGCCGCGGAGGCCAAAGACCGCGAACTGAGCGATGCCTTCTGCGATGAACTCGGAGGCCGTCTCGGGATCAGAGTGACCCTCATCGCACCGGACGGCACGGTGCTGGGGGACTCCGAGGTGAAGCTTTCCGATCTCGCCTCCGTGGAAAACCATGCTGCACGCCCCGAGGTCCTCGCCGCCAAAGCCCAGGGATTCGGGACGGCCATCCGTTTAAGCCGCACGGTCGGCGTGAACTTCCTTTACGGGGCTCGACGTCTCGAACACGACGGTCGTCTAATGGGGTACCTCCGCGTGGCTGTACCTCTGGTGGAAATGGAGGGCGTCCGCCGAAGGGTGCACGGCTTCCTCTTTTTGGGAAGCCTCCTCGTCCTCCTGGTCGCAGCCTTGGTCGGGTATCTTACTTCCCGCCAGGTGTCCCATCCCTTGCGCCAAATGGCTGAAGTGGCCAAGAAGATCGGTGCCGGGGATTTCGCGGCCCAGGCCCCGAGCTGGTCCCGGGACGAGGTCGGAACCCTGGGGGGGGTCCTGAACCGGATGCGAGACCGCCTGAGGGAGAAGATCGCGGAGTCCGAGGCCGGACGGAAAGAGATCGAGGCCATCCTGGAGGGCATGGCGGAGGGCGTGGTGGCTTTCGACCTTGAGGGCCGGGTGCTCTTCGCGAACCGCGCGGTGGGCCGTTTCCTGGGGTTCGAACCCGCCGCCGTCCCGGGCAAGCCGTTCCTGGAGGTCTGCCGTCTCCCGGAGCTCCACGCCTTTTCCAAGGCCGTGATCGCGGAAGGCCGGGAGATCCACCAAGAGCTCTCCGGGTTCACGCCCGGAGAGCAGGTCTGGGAGGTGGTGGGGGTGCCGCTTCCCGGAGGGGGGGGCGAGCCTCGGGGCGGGCTTATGGTCCTGCATGACGTGACCGAGACCAAGCGGTTGGAACGCCTGCGCCAGGACTTCGTGGCCAACGTCTCCCACGAAATGAAAACCCCGCTCACTGCCATCCGGGGGTTTGCCGAGACACTCCTGGAGGGGGCCCTGGAGGATCAAGCGAATAACCGCTCCTTCGTGGAGCGGATCAAAGCCCAGGCCGAGCGGCTGGAGGGGCTGATTGACGACACCCTGTCCCTGGCCCGGATCGAGCGGGGGGAGGTGGCCCTGGCCGTGGAGAGGGTGGACTGGCCGGCCCTGATCAAAAAGGCAGAGGAAACCTTCAGGACTTCAGCCGCAGACCGGAACCTCGCGCTGGAGACGAAGGTCGAGCCCGACCTGCCGGGAATCCAGGGCGATTCGAAGCTCCTGGAGCAGGCCATCGGCAATCTCCTGGACAACGCCATCAAGTACAACCGGCCGGGGGGAAAAGTCGCGCTTTCGGTCACCCGCACCGGCGAAAAGGGCGTGAGAGTCCTGGTAGAAGATACCGGTATCGGCATTCCCAGGGAGGATTTGCCCCGCGTCTTCGAGCGCTTCTACCGGGTGGACAAAGCCCGGTCCCGAGAGTTGGGAGGCACCGGGCTCGGGCTCTCCATCGTGAAGCACATCGTGGAACGCCACGGGGGAAGGGTCGGGTGCGAGAGCGAAGCGGGCAAGGGAAGCCGGTTCTGGTTCGAGGTGGGGATGTAACTTTTATAATAAAATCCGTTTGTGAAAAAGCGAGGCTGAACCCCTCGCTTTTTTCCTTTGTTGAAGGCCGCCTTATTCTTAACAAATATTTAACATGGGCGTAACGCGTAGGAAATGAACCAAGTGTTATCCTATATGAGCGAAAGGCAAAGGTTAATTTATCGAAAACCTTTCAATGAGGAGATAGTCGGTGAAGAAACAACTGTACTGGCTCGTGGTGGGATTGACCATTCTGGCTTTCGCGGCCCCCAATGCCAATGCCCAGAGGAAGAAAAAGACACCGGCCCAGCCGATACCGACCATCGAGGAGTTCAACCAGTTGAAGGAGAAAGTCGGCACGCTCTCCACTCAGACCGAGGCCCAGAAGCAGGAGATCGCCGGCCTCAAGACCAAGCTCGAGGAGGTTTCGGCCAAGGCCGAAGAAAAGGGCGCTTCCGAAGAGAAAATCCAGAACCTGGAAGGGAAGTTCGAAGGCTTAGAGACGGACTTTCTTACGACCAAGGGCGACGTGGACAAAGTGAAGAAGCTTTCGGTCTCGGGCTACATTCAGGCCCGGTACGAGTGGCAATGGCCCTCCCAGACCGGGACCACTGCGATCACCCCGGTGGAGCCTTGGTACACGGGAACGGCGGTGCCGTCCACCCAGCGGAACCAGGACAACTTCTACATCCGCAGGGGGCGGGTGAAATTCACCTATATAGCCAACCCGAGCTCCCGGTACGTGCTCTACTTCGACGGCTCCAAGAACACGGTATCCATGAAGGAAGCCTACGTGGAGGTGACCGAGCCCTGGACAAAGCACAACCTGAGCCTGCTCTTCGGGCAGTTCAACTGGCCCTTCGGATTCGAGATCGAGCGCTCCTCCTCGGTGCGCGAGGTGCCGGAGCGGAGCAGAGTGGTAAGGATCCTGTTCCCCGGGGAGCGCGACCGCGGGGCGAACCTGACAATCCCCTTGGTGGACCGGAACGGCTTCCGAGTCCAGGTGAACGGGGGGGCGTTCAACGGGACCGGGATCGATAACAGCATCTTCACCTGGCAGGACCCCACGCGGAGGAAGGACTACATCGGGCGGGCCAGGGTCCAGCTGCCCAGTTTCGGGCCCCTGCACCTGGACTTCGGCGGCTCGGGCTACTTCGGAGACGCCTACGTCCCGGCCGCAAACGCGGCCTACCAGGTCACGGGCTGGACGGACACGAACCGCAACGGGCGCTGGGATACCGGAGAGCCCTACACCACCCGCTACGTGGCCGCGACCCCGGCGCTGGTCACGACCAAGGAGCGCCTGGGGGGCGATGCCCAACTCTATTACACCCTGCCCCTGCCGCTCTGCAAGTCCGGGGCCCTGTTCTTCGAGGGGTACCAGGGAAAGGACTACAGCGCCAAGTACGCGACCCAGTACGGAATCGTGAAGGACACCCTGGCCCGCGGAGTCAACAACGACTTCGGGGTGGTGAACGAGCTGGGGTTCTACGCGATGTGGGTGACGAACATCACCTCCAAGCTCCAGTTCGCGGCCCGCTACGACTTCTGGGACCCGGTCTCGGACGCGGACACCCTGGCCCTTTCGGACAAGGCCAGGCAGAAGACCTACGCCGGCGCTTTGAACTACTTCTGGGACGACAACGTGCGGATCACCGCGGCCCTGGACGTGCCCTTCTTCTCGCACCGGAAGGACATGGCCCCGCCCCTCTCCTCCAGCTACGACAAGGACTGGGGCACCCGCAGCCACACGGCGACCCTGCAGGTGCAGTACAAGTTCTAACGGCAACTAAAAATATAAATTGGAAGGAGAATATCATGAAAAAGATTTCAACCGTTCTCTTGGCGCTTGGATTGCTGACCGGCGTCTCGACCGCGGCCAAGAGGATCACGATCAAGGGCTCGGACACGATGGTGATCCTGGGCCAGCGCTGGGCCGAGGAGTACATGAAGGCCCACCCGGGCGTGACCATCCAGGTCACCGGGGGCGGCTCCGGGGTCGGAATCTCGGCCCTGATCAACGGGGCCACGGACATCTGCGAGGCCTCCCGGCCGATGAAGCAAAGCGAGAAGGACAAACTCAAGGAGCGCTTCTTCACGACCGGCGTGGAAATCCCGGTGGCCAAGGACGGGGTGACCTTCTTCCTCGCCGAGGCCAATCCGTTGAGCGAGCTCACCCTGGACCAGATCAAGGACATCTACACCGGAAAGGTCACGAACTGGAAGCAGCTCGGGGGCGACGACGCCAAGATCGTGCCCTACGGCAGGGAGAACAGCTCCGGGACCTACGTCTTCGTCAAGGACAACATCCTCAAGGGCGCGGATTTTGCCCCGGCCACCCAGACCCTGCCCGGGACCGCGGCCGTGGTGAACGCCGTGTCCAAGGATAAAAATGGGATCGGGTACGGTGGGGCGGGGTACGCCAAGGGCGTGAAGCACACCAAGGTCAAGAAGGACGCCAAGAACCCTGGATATGAGCCCACGGCCGAGAACGTCAAGGCCAACCTCTACCCGGTGAGCCGAGACCTCTACTGGTATCTCAAGGAGAGCCCCACGGGCGAGGTCAAGAAGCTCGTGGACTGGGTGCTCTCCCCGGCGGGACAAGCGATCGTAAGCAAGGTGGGGTATTTCCCGGTCAAGTAAAAGATAGCATTCACTTTTACGGGAAGGTGGGAAGGTGAGAAGGCAAAGGATGAGACCCTCTACCTACTTTGAGGGAGCCTCTGGTTCGGCGGGAACTGCCCCCTCGCCAAGAAGCGCGACGATTCATGCTCTTAAGACCTCCTCGCGTTTGCCGGATCATCTTCCCCACCTTCTCCTCTGGGGACAACGGGGCGGAATGACCCGATGATGCGATGGACGTCCCGGTCGTGACAGCGGAGCCGTCTTCCAGGGCCAGCGCGGAGATCCCCGGGGTTCGCGAGGCCGCGAAGCGCTCCCGCTTTAAAGGCCGGGCAGGGGAGAAGGCGATCGAGCTGGTTATCACGCTCGTGGCGATGAGCACGATCGCCAACATTTTGCTCATCTTCCTGTTCGTGATCAAGGAGGCCCTGCCGATCTTCACCAGCGCCAAGACCCAGGCCGAGGCCAGCCTGGCCCGCTTCTTCAGCACGGCCATCTGGCAGCCGGTCTCGGACTGGCCGCGCTACGGGCTCGCGCCGCTCATCCTGGGGACGCTCAAAGTGACCTTCGTGGCCCTGCTCTTCGCCATCCCGGTGGGCGTGGGCGCGGCCCTGTTCACCTCGGAGTTCGCGCCCCGCAAGATCAAGGAGTTCCTGAAACCCATCGTGGAGATCCTCGCGGGCATCCCCTCGGTGGTCCTGGGGTTCTTCGCGCTCATCGTCCTGGCCTCGCTCCTGCAGAACGCCTTCGGTTACGGTTCCCGCCTGAACGCCTTCAACGCCGGGATCGCCCTGAGCTTCGCGGTGATCCCGACCATTTTTTCGATCAGCGAGGACGCCCTGGCGGCCGTGCCCAAGTCCCTGCGCGAGGCCTCCCTGGCCCTGGGCGCGGACCGCTGGCAGACCGCCTGGCGGGTGACGCTGCCCGCGGCCCAGGCCGGAATCCTGGCCAGCATCCTGCTGGGCCTGGGGCGGGCCATCGGGGAGACGATGATCGTGCTCATGGCCTCGGGCAACGCCAGCCTGCTCACGGCCTCGCTGTTCGACTCCACCCGCAGTCTGTCCGCAACCATCGCCGCGGAGCTGGGCGAGGTCGTGTTCGGCGACCCGCATTACAACACGCTGTTCTTCATCGGGACCCTGCTCTTCACGATGACCTTCTTCGTCAACCTCGGGGCCAACCTGATGGTGGACCGGCTGAAGCGAAAATTAGCAGGTAAGCTCTGATGGCCAAGCGGAGGTTTTCCCTTCCGATCCTGCTCACCGGGACGATGACCGCGGTCATCGTGGGGATTGTGTTCGCGATCCTGGGGAACATCTTCTGGTTCGGCCACTCGCACCTCTCCTGGGAGTTCCTCTCCACGGCCCCACGGGAGGGCATGACCGCCGGGGGCATCTTCCCGGCGATCTTCGGGACCGTGGCCCTGGTGCTGCTGATGACCGTGGCCGTCGTTCCCATCGGGGTGGTCACGGCCATCTACCTCTCGGAATACGCCCGGGAGACCTCGCCACTGACCCGGGCGGTCCGGCTGGCGGTGAGCAACCTGGCCGG
>CAYGWX010000031.1:0-24596 GCA_964353855.1 uncultured bacterium
ACTCAACTTCCACAACCCTGTTTTAGTCCAGTTTAACGGGGGCCAGTCCGCCGATCACCTCCTCTCGGCGCTTGCGAATGGTTGTTGGTGTCATACCTGGTTAAATTCTACTTTCTTCTTTAAGTGGCTTCTTTTCTCGGGTAAGATCATCAAAAAGACATCGTACTGATTCGTAAAGGCTTGGTATTTATACTTTTTTTTATTACGACCGTTACTCAAAATCAGGCCGTCTCCCTCGCAGTCTCCTTTGATCAGAAGCTGCCCGAGTAATTCGGGGCGAGCTATGACGGGGTATAGGGTTTCCTCTGGCTTTGGGCAACCGTACTCTTCAAGAAATATCTCGGAAGCAGCGATGTAATATATTTGCTCCGGAGGTAAATTGGCGACCGGGTTCTTATTGAATTCCTTCAAAGCGGTTAACTTAAAGATGAACATTGCACACGGTCTTCTATTGCGCTCCACATATTGTCTGAAAGCAGCGTGGAAGCTGGCCCCCCATTGGTCGGCGAGGTATTTCGCTGTTTTCAGTGAAAGCTCGAATTCCTCTGCCATTTGATTGAACCTGTCGCCTTGGAACATCAGGTGGCCCGCTAAGGTGTTTGCTTCTTTTTCGAATCTTCTAACTACGCTGAGACAAAGGGTATGATCATCATCGAAATATGCCGCGTCTTTTTGCCAGGGTATCAAATCGTGCGCGATTTCATGGTACGCAGTGAAAACCTGTCTTTTCTCATGGATCTCTCTGTCCACATAGTAAGTCTTTCCCCTTCGGTCAAGGACGCCTCTTACTTTCCCGAAACACTTGGGTAGGGCATCAAAGAACTTTCTTGCCAGGTCTTTTAATCTTTCGCTGGTGAGCCCTTCTGGTTCTTCTTTTACTTCTGCATATCGCGCTATAGCTTCTACTGGAGGAATCACGGGTTTATCCCCGACTTTTGCTCCTCGTATAGCTTTCTTGGCTATTTTTTTTAGGTCATGGTCGCTTTCCGGTGGTCGGCACAGCTTTCTATTCCAGTCCATTTCCCCCTCCTGTTATTTTCTTTGGCTTCTTAAAAACTTAATATACTTCATGACCCCTTCCATTTCTTCTTCGTTCAGTTCTTCGGTTGCCGATAAAACTATGGTTTTTGTGGCTTCGGTATTTTTAGAACCTGGTTTCAGATACCCTGCCGCTTCCATAAGCGTCTGGTAAGGGACATTGTAAGCCTTTGCCAGCTTATGGAGCATATGGGGTGAGGGGTTTTGGATTTTTCCGGATTCCAGTTGGCTGATGTAGGCGTTAGATATCCCGGACTTCTTTTCGGCATCCCTCAGCGAGAGGCCCAGCGTTTCCCTTAGGTCTCTCAGGATATCCTTCAGTTCCTTGCCCATTTGTTTTTAGCTTCTCCTCTGTGTGGGTTATGCTAATTATACAACAGCAGTGCTATAGATTGCAAGCACTTTTTTAAACTATTTTTTGTTATCATCATAACGTGTTGTTATACTTATGGTTATAAGACTATATATTTTCCCCTTCTCGATTGTTGACAGGCCGGTTCTGATTTGATACAATATTATGTGCTGGCAGCCGCGCCCTGGAGACGGGGTTGTGGTGGGTCACATGAACCCGGCATGTGGCTCAGCCAGCGTTTTTTCTTTGCTTTTGTCTGCCTGCCTGTTTGTTCGCTTGTCCTTTATGTTGTCCATCTTGACGATGGGCCTTTGATTAAAGTATAATACAGCCAATTCCAATAAAGTGATCTCATGGCCAAGATAGAGAATTTAATCAGCGAAATAGCTGACGCGCGGCTCCGTGATGAAATTGCCCGCGAAGTGTCGGCCCTGAAGAAGCAGAAGAAGTTCGGGCTGGTCTTTGAGGAGCACATCCCAGAGACGGTTCAACTCCCGAGCTTGCCGGTTAAGGCGGGCTTACGTGTGGTCAGGCGCGGTGGTAGCAACAGGGAGGTATTCCTTGTGGACGGCCTGCTTCCCGCAGGCAAGGCTTGTATTCGACGCGAGAACGGCGACGCCGCCGAGGAAACGGCCAAAGTAAAGGATTTGGTCGTCGTCAAGCGTTTCGGGGAGCCGATCTATCCGACGCTGACCCCTGTGGCGCGGTTGACACGAGCCGAAGGGAAACCCTATCACACCATCATTAACGCCGAGAATTTCCACGCTTTACAATTACTGCTCTATTGTTACGCTGGGCAGGTGGATGTGATTTACATTGATCCGCCTTACAACACCGGTGCGCGGGATTGGAAGTACAACAACGACTATGTGGATGGTAAAGACCAGTGGCGGCATTCTAAGTGGTTGTCCATGATGAAGAAAAGATTGGTTCTTGCAAAGCGCCTACTTAAAAATACCGGCTTGCTTTTAGTGGCCATTGATGATCATGAACTCCATCATCTTAGGGCTTTGTTGGATCAGATTATGGGGCCAGAAAACTTTATTACTTCCATTTGCATAGAAGTAAATCCTGCAGGGCAAAACATTCGCGAGAACTCCCCCGCTATCAGTCATGATTATTGCTTAATTTATTCCAGAAATATTGAAGAGGCGGAGATTGTTCCTCGTTTGCTCACTGACGCGGAACTTCAGGTTTTCCCAGAGGAAGACGAGATCGGTCCATTCTTGTGGGACAATCTTAGAAGACGTGGTGGTAATTCAACCCCGAAAGATCGCCCGGGGCAATGGTTTCCACTTTATTTTCATCCGGAAACAAAACAAATAAGTCTACGGCGTTTTGGTGGTTCGAAAGAAATATGGCCTATTGATCCAAAAGGGATAAAACGGATTTGGCGAGTTAATCCCGCCGGTTTTGAAAGAGAGTACTCTGCCGGTACAGTATCTGTCATTGAAAAGGCAGAAAGGCTCGAAATTGTAAAAAAATCATACCTGCCAATGGGTCGAAAGCCTAAAACATTATGGAAAGAGTCAATTCATTCTGCAACAAGTTATGGGACCAAATTACTTATTAATATTATTGGTGCTAACCTCTTTACTTATCCTAAATCTCTTTATCTCATTCGTGATTGTCTCAAATATTGGGCTAAACCTGAAAGCATTATTCTCGATTTCTTTGCTGGCTCGGGTACAACATTTCATGCAACTGCTTTATTAAATGCAACGGATGGTGGCAACAGGCGGTGCATTTTAGTCACGAACAATGAGGTAAACGAAAAGCTGGCAAAGCAGTTGAATGGAAATGGGCTTTTGCCCGGTGACCGCGGCTTTGAGAAGCGCGGCATTTGTGAATCCGTGACTTGGCCGCGGTGTAAATATGTGACGCGGGGACGACGTGACGACGGTACCTCTTTGCCGGGCGCATATCTCGACGGTCGTGAGTTGAAGGAGGGGTTCGAGGAGAACCTTGAATACTTCCGGCTCGACTTCCTTGACCCGCACGAGGTGGCTTATGGCGAGAAGTTTGAGGCGATCTTGCCTATCCTTTGGCTTATGGGTGGGGCGAAAGGGGAGCGGGAGTCTGTCCGGGGTTACGGCAAATGGTTTATTCCCAAGAAATCTCCCTACGCGGTGTTAATTAAGGAAGAGGCTTTTCCAGAATTCAAAAAGGCTTTATTAGAAAGGCCTGATATAGGCTTGGTGTTCCTAGTTACTGATTCCGAGGAGGCATATCGAGAAATGTCTGCCGATCTACCCGGCGACCTCCAAACGAAGATGCTTTATAAAAGTTACCTGGACAACTTCCGCATCAACACGGTAAAGAATCTGTGAGGATCGAGCTCAAGGACTTCCAGGAGGATGCAGTCCGGGTCCTGATGAAGCACATTCGCAACGCCCGCATTGAGGCGAAAGAAGGTGATCCCCAGGCGATCATTCTGAGCTCCCCGACAGGCTCCGGTAAGACCGCAACGATAACGGCTCTGTTTGAGCGTCTTTTCCAAGGGGATGAGACCCGCAAGCCGGACCCGGCGGCGGTGTTCCTCTGGCTTTCGGACTCCCCGGAGCTGAACGCCCAGAGCCGGGACAAAATCCTTTCCCAGTCTAGCGTGTTCCGTGAACATGATTTGATCGTCGTCGAGCCCCCCTTCAGCCGGGAGCGTTTTGAGCCGGGGAAGATTTACTTCCTGAACTCCCAAAAGATGGGAAAGGACAACCTCCTCACCAAGTCCGGCGATGGGCGAGATTACACGATCTGGCAGACCATCGAGAACACGTCTCAGGCGATACCCGCCCACTTTTATTTGTTAATCGACGAAGCCCACCGGGGGATGAATCTTTCGGCCCACGAGTTGAGGCAGGCTCAAACCATCGTTCAGAAGTTCATCTTCGGGGACCCGGCGGTCGGTCTGTCCCCGGTCAAGTTGGTTATCGGCATCAGCGCCACGCCCGAGCGCTTCGCCAGGGTCATCGATGGCTCCGGGCGGACGAAACGGGAGCACAACGTCCCGATTTTGGCGGTGCAGTTATCGGGTTTGCTTAAAGAGCGGATTGTCCTTTATTGCCCGGAGGAAAGCCAACCGAGCGACTGGACCCTTCTTTCAGAGGCGGTTAGACGCTGGAGCCGGTTCTGCAAGGATTGGCGGAAGTATTGTAAAGACCAGGGCTTTGTTTCAGTTGAACCGGCCCTCGTAATCCAAGTGGAGGACGGCACAGAAGACAAGCTCACCCGGACGGACTTGACTAAGGCGTTGGAGATTCTGGAGCGGGAGGCCGGGCACTTCGGCATCGGGACGCTGGCCCATTGTTTTGAGATCGAAAGCCCGGTTCAGGCTGGTGGTTACGAAGTTCGGAAAATAGAGCCGTCCAAAATCGAGAAGGACCCGGTGGCCCGTGTCGTGTTCTTCAAGATGGCCTTGTCCACGGGCTGGGATTGTCCCCGTGCGGAAGTGATGATGTCGTTCCGGAAGGCTCGGGATTATACTTTCATAGCCCAGCTGGTCGGGCGAATGGTCCGTGCGCCTCTCGCTCGGCGAATCGAGGGTAGTGAGCTTCTCAACACCGTTTCCCTTTACCTTCCCCATTATGACAGGGCCGGATTGAAGGCTATCGTAGATAAGTTAAATGATCCAGAAAATGTGCCCCCGACCGAGGTCGTTGAAGGGTCTAATCTCCTTCAGTTAAAGAAAAACCCCTCTCACGCTGCCCTGTTCAAGGTTCTCGCTGAGCTTCCGAATTATTCCGTCGAGCGAATTCCTAAGACCTCCAATGTTCGCCGTATGTTAAAGCTGGCGCGCCTGTTGACCATGGACGAGGTTGACCCGAGGGCTTGGGCGGAAACGAAGGCTCTTATAGTCAAGACCATATCTGGTGAATTGGAGCGGCTTCGCGGTAACCCCAGCTTTGTCCGTCTTTATAAGGAAAATCAAGAAATCGTGATCCGGGAGGTACAAGTCGAGGCTGGTGTGTGGCGTGAGGTAGACGACGGTAGGGTTATCAAGGTTAAGGCTACCTCGGAGAATATTGACGATCTTTTCGATATTTGCAGACGTAAACTTGGTGAAGGCTTACACATGGAATTCTGGAAAGAGAAAAGCGACCGCCAAAACCCACAACGGGCAAAATTGGAGCTTTACGGTGTCTTGCAGGATAAAGCCGCCTGGCAGAAAATTGAAAAGGTGGCGATAGATAAAATCGAAGCTCTCTCCGAGGAGCATAAAGCCGCGATACGTGGTTTGCTTACTTCCAAACAGGAAGAATATAACCGCATCCGTCGCCAGGCGAAGGACCCGCAGACGGTCCCCCTGCTTTTTCCTCCCTCGTTTGAGGTTAGCCGCGAGGAGCCGCTTTGGCCGCACCATCTTTACGTTAATGACGATGGTAAATTTGGATGGAATGCTAATTCTTGGGAAATTGCCGTCCTGAAGTCCGAAATGGAAGGCGGTAATCTTGTGGCTTGGTTAAGGAACTACCCCCGCAAGCCCTGGTCGTTCTGCGTTCCTTATTTGCGCAAGGGGGAGGACCGTCCACTTTACCCGGACTTGATCATCTTTAATCGTATCAAAGGAAAACTCCAGGTGGACTTACTCGATCCCCACAATCCCGAACTCAGCGATGCCGTCGAGAAAGCTGTCGGCCTTGCCCGTTATGCACAGAAGCACGGGGATTTATTCGGTCGAATTGAATTGATCTCCCTCGGGCCTGACGGCCAGATCAAACGCCTCAACGTTAACAGGGAATCAGTTCGCGAAAAGGTCCTTCCGGTCAAGGATGCGCGCCACCTGGAGGCCCTTTTTGAAGGAGCCGTTTGATCTTAATTTAGGTGCTATGAGAAATACTTCAACTTCCCTATTTATTACATAGATGAAAGTGATCAATAGATACAGAAGGTAAGGGGGCAGAAGTCAAGGATGTAAAAGGAGAAATAAAAAAGGAGCTCAATTCTATTGGGCTCCTTAAAATAATGATTTATTTCCTTATCGGTTACTCATAAGTATCGTGCCGAGTGATAGTGCTAATGGCCAAGGCGAATTTTTCTTAACCTCAAGATGAGAAACGGGTGGATTAAGGTCCTCTTGTATCAGGGTTTCTAACTGTCTCCTCAGTATGGGGTTTCTAAATGGGTGTATATCGTCTAACCATAACGCTGAGACCGACCTTGTTCCCTTACAATAGTTCTGAAATTCTTCTTGGGTGCATCCGAGCTCTGTTCTCCAATTATCCCAGATGTTTTGTGGCGTATCTTTTAAAACCCTGCTTATTCGTGCTTCGCCTATGAACTCGCGTTGCGGGTCTGACGCATAAATCCAAACGATGGCGCCTTCCCATTTTGAATCGAATTTCCTGCGAACCTCGATCTTTTTAACCCCGCTTATGATGCTTTCGGCCCATCTCGGCTGCATGCTTAAAACTAAGTCGCAGATACCGGAGTTACCGTTTAAAGTAAAATTCTCTGCTATACCCGGTAAAGTCTCTATCACGCGCCGCCATATAGCCGGGAAAGGTGCGCTGCATGCCATCTCTGAGATGCCAAAGAGATTACCCTGCCGGTATTGTTGATCCGCCAATCCATCGCATGAAAAGCCATATTTTTCAAAGAAACTTCGCTTTTCGGCCCACAATGAGTGGGGGAGGGTAAAATGTATCTTTTCTGAACCTGTTCGTGCCTCTGCCGCGATAAGGGCAAAGAAAAGGGTTCCGAGCCCTTTGTCAGATTCATGTGGTAGTATTCTTAAACTGCAAAGCTTTGCGTCTTCCCCGCGTCTTAGTATTCCAGCGGCAATAGGTTTTTCGTTATGGTATGCGACAAGCGCCGAGCGTTCTTTGCTTTTCAAACCGGGTTGGACCTTGTGTTTAAACCATAGGTCGATTCCGGGGTAAAGGTCCTCGCATTCTTCGACCAGCTGCTTTAAATCCTTAAATCTATCGAAGTCAGGCTCCTTGACTCCTCCGAACCTGACAATAGAGAGTTCGCGATTAAGAGTTAATTCCTTAAACATTAAGAAGATTATGTAGAAGTTTAATCCCAGTCTTTAAAGTAACTCGATAATTTTAATTCTTGTTTTTGGTAATTCCCATCTTGAACCTCTTTTTCGTCATCTTTACTTATTTCTTCTGACATCTTGTAAAACTTTATATTTGCTAACACTTCGCCGTGCCGGAGATATGTGTCAACGTTATGACCTCTTACTTCAAATATTAGAGGGGTTCCCTTCAGTTTTTCTTCATGATGACCAAAAGTCGGATGTGCAAATCCCGCATAATGAATCCTAATTTCACCGAGATTTTCTGAGACTGCCTGCGCGTAGACTGCTACATCCCTTGGTAAATTAAATCTCTCCCGTGAGCGAAATATATAGAAACGGTCGCGCTCTATACATACCCACTCTTCGGTATCCGCAGGCAACGGTACCCAATAATCGGCCGGATTATACGTTTTTTCCGCCTTACTTAAATCTATAGCGGGGTGTTCTGTTTTCCCGCGTGCAGCGTAGCCTATAGCAGTGTGTCCGCTTCCCAGTTTTATTTCAGTCGGATTTAAGTTTAAACTTAAACAATCGATGTCTGTATTATATTCTATTTTTTCTCCTTCTTCTGAATATAATATATCTCCATATAATTCGAGTACATCACCCTTTAATTCACTCAGTTCTGGCTTCCCTTTGAATAATCTCAGCTGGCTGATTGCAACCCCTTCTTTAACTTTAATAGAGAAGGTTATTGGGGTTATCTCTACATACAAACTTCCTCGGTTATATCCAAAAGGTACTTGGTCATATCGAGGGTTCCCGCTAACCAACAACCTTGTTAATACATCGAGTCTTCCCACCGTACTCCGTCCAGTTGCCTGTCCTGCTATCTTGGATTCTATCGGTAGGTTCACTTGTTCTTGTAGTTCTATTAGATATGTGTGTGGCCACTTTAATTCGACTTCTTCTTTAAGGTCGAATTGATCACCGCGGATTTTACTGATTCCCGCCATAACATCTTTATCCTTTAAACATTTAACGCTTCCTTTCATATTCCACCCAACCGAACCTAAATGGAGGTTTAAAGAGGAAGCTTTAATAGCTTGCTTGCCAGGGATTTTTATATCCCCATTACTTACAAGCGAAGTCATTTGTGTCTTACTAAGGACTCCTGGACGAAAATTATCCCAAATCGAGGTCATATTTCTATTGCTGGGTTAGTTCTTCTTTCGTTGTAATGCTACCATATTTCTCAGAATTCTGTCAAGTATGATAACGATCTAATTGGCGTTTTTCGTTGAGAGATCTTCGGTTATTTTTTGAGGGTGTCGGGGGCGGAGGGCATAATGTGGGCGGCAACCCCTCCCGGATTTCGGCCCGTTGCCTGTCCTGCCTGTCCCGAACTCATTTCGGGAAACTTCTTTTAGGATCGACTCTGCTTACGTGTACGAGGTTGAAAAGAGCTCATAAAAAGGGGTGATTTATTTTATACCTTTGATCAGCAATCCCTTTGAAAATATCCCAAAAGACAGGGGGGTGGGTGTAGTGTGGGTGTTTGGTGGGTGTTCAATGGGTGTACTCTGGGCCACCAAAATGAGGGTCTGGGTGGCCCTTGGGTGGCCCACTCCTAATTTTTGGGGGACCCACCCCTTCTCTTTTCCTCTTTTTGCTTGTTCCTCGTAAGTCCTGTAAGGTGGCCCATATTACGCGAAAAGGGGCCTTTTGGCCCCTTTCGTTGTGAAATGATATTTCCTTCGCGGTCGGTATCTTTATCAGGGTTCTACGTCGAAGAGGCCCTGAAATCAGGGCCTTTTATACCTAATCCGGTTTCCCCGACCTGAGAAAGACCTGGGAGGCCCTCCCGATAAGCCAACCTACCCCTTGACATTCTCCCCCCCTCTCTGCTACCCTTTTATCACAAGATGACCCTGCGACGAACAGCCCTTATCCTCCTGGCCCTGGGAGCAGGCGCCTGCGCCCCGCGGCCCCTGATGAAGAGCGGAACCCAGGAACCCATCGTGGTCCCCGGGGACTACAAGCAGGAGGGCGACGCCACCTACTATGGCCCCGGGTTCCATGGAAAAAAGACCGCCTCCGGCGAGGTCTTCGACCAGTACGCCCTGACCGCCGCCCACCGCACCCTGCCCTTCGGCACCCGGGTCCTGGTCACCAACCCGGCCAACGGCAAGCACGTCATCGTGCGCATCAACGACCGGGGCCCGTTCACCCGGGCCATCATCGACCTCTCCTACGGCGCAGCCAAAGAAATCGGAATGTTGAAAACCGGCCGGGTGAAAATCCAAGCATTGAGGTGAGCATGTCGGCAAAGGATCGGCTGATCGTGGCCCTGGACGTGGCCACGCTCGCGGAGGAAGAGAAAGCCCTCCGGGAGCTGGGCGGGACCGTCTCCTTCTTCAAGGTGGGCAACCAGCTTTTCACCGCGGCCGGGCCCCGGGCCGTGGAGGCCATCAAGAAAACCGGGGCCAGCGTCTTCCTGGACCTCAAGTACCACGACATCCCCAACACCGTGGAGCGCACCGCCCAGTCCGCCTGCGACCTGGGCGTGGATATCTTCAACGTCCATGCCCTGGGAGGGTTCGAGATGATGGAGTGCGCGGCCAAGGCCGTCTGGAACTGGTCCGAGGAGAAGGGCCGTCCCGGGCCCAAGATCCTGGGCGTGACCGTCCTGACCTCTCTTTCGGAGGCCAGCCTGAAAGACGTGATGGGAGAGACCAACCGCACCCTGGAGGAGGAGGTCCTGATGCTCGCCCGGATGGCCTCCAGCGCGGGCCTGGACGGGGTCGTAGCCTCGCCCGAGGAGATCGTTCCCATCAAGAAGGCCTGCGGGAAGGAGTTCATCGTGCTCACCCCGGGCGTCCGCCCCCAGGGCAGCGAGATGGGCGACCAGAAGCGTGTGCTCACCCCGGGCGAGGCCATCCGCCGAGGCGCGGACTACCTCGTCGTGGGGAGACCCATCCTTTCGGCCCCGAACCCCGGGGAGGCCGCCGGAGCGATCCTCAAGGAGATGGAAGATGCCGGAGCTTAGCCGGAAGGACATCGAAGCGCTGCTGAGGAAGAGGGGTGTCCTGCTGGAAGGGCACTTCCTCCTGGCCTCGGGCCGGCACAGCGCCCGCTATTATGAGAAGTTCCGGATCCTGGAGCACCCCGAGGACGCGGACCGGCTCTGCGCCCAGATGGCCGGGCATTTCAAGGGAAGCGGGATAGACCTGGTGGTCGGCCCGACCACCGGCGGGATCATCCTGGCCTTCTCCGTGGCCCGTCACCTAAAGGCCCGGGCCCTCTACGCCGAGAAAAGCCCCCAAGGACGAGGCTTCTTCCGGGGCATGGCCCTCGCCCCCGGGGAAAGGGTCCTGGTGGTGGACGACGTGCTCACGACCGGAGGCTCGGTCAAAGACACCATCGCCGCGGTAGGGCGGGGAGGAGGAAATGTCCGGGGAATCGGGGTCCTGATCGACCGCAGCGACGTCCCCCTCGACCTCGGGGCTCCCCTGTTTTCCCTTTACCGCCAGGCCGTGGAATCTTTTTCCCCTGAGGATTGTCCCTTGTGCAAGGCCGGGAGCAAGCCCGCAGCCCCGGGAGCAAGCCAGCGCCTAAGTTGATTAAGTAGGTATCGGCAAACAAATGGGAGAGGGGTTTTCCCCTCTCCCATTGATTATTTCCCTTAACCGGGCTTATTCCCCCTGGAAGGTGAAGGGAAGGGTCGTCACGTCATCCGCCGGCTGGCCGTTCTTGGTCCCGGGCTTGAACGTGCACTTCTTGGCCGCGGCCAGGGCGGCGTCATCGCATCCCCCGCCGATTCCCTTGACCACCCGGGCGTCCTTCACCAAGCCGTCCGGTCCCACCGTGACCTTGACATAGACCCTTCCCTGCCGGCCGGCCCGGCGGTCGGACTCCGGATAGACCGGCGGCACGAACTGCACCAGTTCTGGCCGGGTGGGCGGGATCTCGACCACCGTGGTCTCGGGCGGAGGCACGACGGTCTTTGTCGTCTCCGGTTTTGGCACCGGGATCCTGGTCGCGGTCGTCTCGGGATGGGTGACCATAGCGACATGCGTCGTGTCGGGCTGGACCAGACGGGCGGCCACGCTCAATGACTCGGCGCGTGCGCGCCTCACCGCAGCCGTGCTCTCGGCGATGGCCCGCAGCCTGGCTTCAACATCCACGTTCAAGGTCTCCGGGGCAGGGGTCACGGCCGTAAAGGTCGTGATCCGATTTTCGACCAAACGGGCATCTCCCTTGGGAGCCCACCAATCGTCCAGGGAGGCCACCAGCCCTTCCGGGCTGGGCTTGACGCCCTGGACCTTGGCATAGACCGCGGAGAGCTTCATCGGGGCGTACAGGAAGGTGATGGGGTTGTCTTCCACGACCAGAGCCTGGAACTTCTGCCACAGGGTCTTCGCCCTGCGCCGGTCGAACTTGGCCATGGCCTCGTCCATCAGGGTGTCCGCCCGGGGGTTGGAATAGCCCACGAAGTTATAGCGCCCCTGCTGGCCGTCCTCGCTGGGGGTGTGCCAGACCGGTGAGGGGTCCACTTTGAGCCCGGCGGACCAGCCCAGGATCATGGCATCGTATTTCTTGTCCAGCACCCGCTGCGCGAAGGTGGCCGCATCCACGACCTCCACGTGGACCCGGATGCGCAGGGGAGCCAGGTCCTTCCTGACCTGCTCGGCGATGGCCTGCCGGACGCGGTTCCCCTGGCTGGTCATCAGGGAGAACTCCAGCGGCCTTGCGCCTTTGACCAGGAGGGTGTCCTTGGTCCTCTCCCTCGGCTTCTGGATCTCCTTGACCGCCCAGCCCTGCTTAGTGAGAAGCTCTTTGGCCTTGCCCGGATCATAGGGCAGGGGCTTGACCTCGGTGTTGTAGGCCCAGGAACTTGACGGGATGGGTCCTGAGACCACCTGGCCTTTACCGGCCAGGATGTCCTTCACCAGGGCTTCGCGGTTGATGGCCAGGGTCAGGGCCTTGCGCACCTCGGGGTCGGAGAAGATCGGGCTCTGAAGGTTCCAGGCGATATAGGTATAGGAGGTGGGCGGAGACTCCACGAGGGTCAGGCTCTTGTCCCCCTGGAGCGTAGCGAACTCCGTGGCCGGAAGCTCCGGCGCGAAATCCACCTTCCCGGCCTGGAGGTCGGAGAGCAGGCCGGACTGGTCGCTATAGAACTTGAAGACCACCTTGTCGAAATAGGGCCGGCCCCCGTAGAACTCCGGGTTGGCCGAGAGCTCGATGCGGTCCCCGGGAAGGTAGAGGGCCAGGCGGAAGGGCCCGTCGGTGACCGGGCGGGTGCTGAAGGCCGCCTTCGCGAGGTCCGGCTCCTTCTCCAGGACGTGCTTGGGCAGTACCGGGATCCCGGAGTCCAGAAGCTCGTCGGCATAGACCTGCTTGAAATAGAACCGCACCGCGTGCTTGTCCAGGGACACGACCCTGTCGATGAGGTCCAGGGCGTGGGCGTTGGGATAGCCCGTCTTCGGGTCCCGCATCTTCTGGAAGGTGAAGACCACGTCCGCAGCGGTCACCGGGGTCCCGTCGCTCCACTTCACGTTCCGGCGCAGGTAGTAGGTCACATGGGAGAAGTCCTCGGAGAACACCCAGTGCTCGGCCAGGTCCGGGACGATCTCCATCTTGTCGTTCAGGCGGTGCAGGGAGAGAAAGAGCTTCTTCGCGATCTCCTGGCCTGTGGTCGCGGTCAGGGAGAGAAGCAGGGGGTTCAGGGTGGAGGGCTCGTCCGTGACCCCCACGATCAGGGTCCCGCCCGCGGTCCCCCCCGTTCGCTTCTTCTCGGCGCAGCCTGCCACAAGCGCCACGGCCAGCAACAGCCATACGATCTTCCGTGCCATGAAGATCAACTCCTTTCTGTCAAAAAGTCCCTTATCGGCGATATCGTCCTAAAGGATTATACCTAAGACTATAGGGGATTTATTCCATTTTGTCAAGGGCCCGAGGCAAAATATCCAGGGGGCCGAGGGAACGCGCGGCCAAAGATGCTTCCAAAGCGTCAAGACCTGAGGAAATGCCGCCGGCTGAAACCTGCTCCCATCTCATCTTTATTTTAACAGAGGGGAGGGTGGAAAGTCAACCCGTATTCAAGAATGAAGTCCAGGCGGGCCTACTGGTTGAACCCCTAAGGCAGGCCGATGAACTTGACAAAACCATCCGGAATCAGCTACAATTACACCCTAACATCAAATGACCAGGGAGGAGAACAGGATTGGCTGAGGCGAAAAAGGCGGCGGAGAAGAAGAAAAAAAAGATGACCTCTGCAGAGAAACAGGCCAAGCAGAGCGAGAAACGCAGGATCCGGAACAAGGCCGTGCGGACCCACCTCAAGACCAGCCTCAAAAGGCTGCGGGCCTTGGGGAGCCGCAAGGAAGCGGAGGCGGCTTTGGCCCAGGTTTACTCCGCCCTGGACAAGGCCAGGAAGCAGGGGAACATTCACGCCCGGACAGCGTCCCGCCAGAAGTCCCGCATCGCCTTGGCCGTCGCGAAACTTCCATAAAACAAGATCGGGCAAAGGGACGACCCTCTTGGGTCGTCCCTTTTTTATTTTCCCCCTCCGGGAGCGGCCTGACGCCGACGCAGGATCTCTGCAAGTCCGCTTTTCGCCACCGGGTTTAAAGGGTCTTCCCTGAGCATCTCTTCGAAAGCGCCCTGGGCCCCGTCAAGGTTCCCCGCCTCCAGCTCGCACCCCCCCAGAGCCCTCAAGACCGTCGTCCGGTTGATCGGCCAGCTTAAAAGCCCCCTCAGGATATCGCTCGCGGCGGCGTTGCGCCGGTGTGTTGCCAGGAACATCGCCCGCTCGAACCCCATCCTGGGATAGTTCATGAGGTTGACCCGGGTGCGGTCGTCCTTGTATATCCCCGGGTCGAAGACCCCCCGGAGCTCGAAGGCGGGACGGGATTCCACCAGGGAGTCCCCGGGCAGGAGGCGGTAAAGCAATCCGCAGGGAATCTTGGCCAGGTCCGGGGCCGTGCCCGGGAAGTCGGTCTGGTCCATGGCCTGGTTGTAGGCCAGGTACACCGGCCGGCCGGTTTCCAGGCCGAGATGGATGAAGCGGTTGATCAGGGCGATGAACCTCCGCTGGATCTCGTTATTGTCCTTCAACGTTCCCGCCTCGAACTCGTCCAGCAGGGCGAGGTAGGAGCGCGCCTCTACACTCGAGCCCTGGAGGAGCCAGGGATGCCGCTCGCCAAGATACTTGAAGTACCACGAGCGCCGCAGGAGCTCCTTGTCCACCATCACCACGTCCCTGCGGGTCCCCTCGATGTTCTGGATGTAGAGGATCGGAGAGTACATGTCCCAGTTGATGGTCAGGACCAGGGCCCCGGGCTCGGTTGAGGCCAGGGCGTTCTGCCCGAAGTCGTAGGGCAGGTAATTCCTCGAGAGGTCGTTCTCCTTCCAGTTCGCGATGAGCGGGACGAGGAAGACCAGGGGCAAGACCAGGCGGGCCGCCCGGACGAGGCCACGGGATTTGGCCTTCCTCCCTAGGAGCCCGAGGAGCCAGGCCACCCCCTCCCCGCAAAGCAGGGCCCAGACCAGGAAGGCCGGGATGAAATAGGAATCGATGTCCGGGATGCTGTAGTTCAGGGCGAAGAAGGTATGGATGGCAAAGACCAGGGCCAGGAGCCCCAGCCGGGAGCGGCTTTGCCGAAGGAGGGCAAACGCCCCGAGCGCGCCCAGCCCGAAGGCCCAGGGGGTTACCTGGGAGAGCCACAGGGAAAGGAATCTCCCGGCGTTCGCGGAGAGGGTCGCCGCATCGCTGGCGAACATCCACACCCGGTACTGCTTGGCCGAGAGGTGCCAGAGGAGATGCCGGAGGGTGCGCACGTCCCCCCAGGACAGCAGGGGGTTCCGCCCGGCGCGCAGGACCAGGGAAAGGTACAGGGAAAGCCCCAGGGCGAAGAGGACGAGATAGACCCAGAGGCCCTTATTGAGCACCGCCTTGCGGTGGGTCCAGAGGACGAAGACGAGGACCGCGACCCCGGTCCAAAGGACCGTCAGGTGATTCGCCAAGGCCAGGCCCCCGAGGAAGGCCAGGAAGGCCAGGCCCCTCTGCGAGGGGCGGTCCGCCCAGCGGAAGACGGCGTAGACTAAAAGCGCGATCAGGAAGGCCGTGAGGCTGTAGACCTCTTGGTCCACGGCCTGCGACCAGTAGGTCGCGGAGAAGGCCAGGAGCAGGCCCGCGGCCACCCCGCCAGCCAGGCGCTCCGGCGAGGGAGAATTTCCCTTCGCCACGACCAGGAAGGCCAGCCCCGCGCCCAGGGCCGCGAAGACGGCCGAGAGCAGGCTCACCCGCTGGCAGACCTCGCCCAGGGGCAGGAACGTGAAGAGCCGGCCCAGGAGGGTGTACAGGGGATAGCCCGTGGGATGGGCGACCCCCAGGGTGGCGCAGACCACGGTGAGCTCCCCGCAGTCGATCCACCCCAGCTTGGGGGTCATCGTCCTGAGGTAGACCGCGAGGGAGGCAATGAAGACTCCCAGCCCCAGAAAAAACTCCATTTTGGCTTTTCGGCTCATGCGATTCTCGCGTTCAAACTTTTTTTCCCTGTACCCTAGACGACCTCTGGCAGGTTAGGACGCAACGTTCATCTCCTCTCCCTACCGGGGCAGGGCATCCTAAGGCCTACCATCCGCTCGGGTTACCGCCTACCTCACCCCTACCTCACCCCTATCTCCCTCCTACCATTCCCTTCCAAGCGTAGTCTTTCGAGAATCATCCCGGAAGGAGAAGGCAAAGCTATGCTGTCAGGATACCATAATTTAGCCCGTTTTGACAAGAATCTAAAAGGGGCGGGCCCTACGATGGCCTGCCCTGAGTTTTACCCTTTTTCCCTTCAGGGCCGTGGGGGATAAATGGCGCGGATGCCTTCCCGCTCATCAAAGGAAAGGTCCCGTTTCATCCGCTCGGGGTAGAGGGAGTCGTACATCACGCAGTCCGGATTGGCCACATGCCCCAGTTTCAGCCAGTGTCCGAACTCATGCAGGGACACGGTCTCCAGATCGTATTCATGGGTCGCCGGCCTGCCCTACGGTGAAAACCCCTTGCCCTTGTTGAAGAGGATCAGGCAACGCCGGATGATGGTGTACCTCGGTGATGGAGACGAGGCCCGAGGAAAGGGATTTCAGGCAGAGGAGATTCGTGGAGGTGGAATCGTAAATGAAAGCGAAGCGGACTCCGGATTGGCTCCAACATCGGGCGGCGCGATGGATGGCCGGATGCCAGGGCCGGGGGATGGAGGAATCCAAGGCATAGCTGACCTGTGACGTGTCTCATGCCAGTCGCTCCTCCCAGTTAAAGGCGTAAGCCCCCAAAGGAAAGGTTGCGAACAGGAGAAATCCCCACATAATGAGCTTCGAAGCCATGGGCGTCTTTTGTTCCGGTTGAATTCCACAGGAAGAATAGAGCAATTTTCATTCCAAGCCGGGAACGGCCTTCATCCCAAGCAAAGCGTCCTTTCCCTATGGGAACGGTGTCCATCCTTTGAACAGTGTCGTGCAAGGACAACACAAAGAAGGCATCCGGAACAACCGGATGCCCTCTTTCACGACCACTCGCTAAAATATGGTACGCCCGAGAGGGATCGAACCTCCAACCTACGGCTCCGGAGGCCGTCGCTCTATCCAGTTGAGCTACGGGCGCACGAGATCACGGTCTAAAAACCAACCCCTACTAACGCAGCTTCTTCTTGTGACGTTGGGCGCGCAGGCGCTTCTTGCGCTTGTGCGTGGCCATCTTGTGCCGCTTCCGCTTCTTGCCGCAGGGCACTTAGGCCTTCACCTCCTTAGTTCTTTAGAAAACATGCCTTACGACGGCTTGACCTTCTCCGAGACGAGCTTTTTGAGCTCGTTGGAAGCCTGAAAGATCGGAACGGCCCGGGCCGGGACCTCGAAAGTGTTGGTGGGCTTCCGGGGGTTCCGGGCGATGCGCGAGCGGCGGTATTTCACCTTGAACCTCCCGAACCCGCGAATCTCGATGTTCTTGCCCTCGGCTAATACCCTGCCGATCTCGTCCAGGAACATGTTCACCACGCCCATGGTGTCCCGCTGGGTGAAGCCTGTGTTGCGAGCCACCCCTTTTACCAGATCCGCCTTGGTCATATCTTAAGCCCTCCAATCAATGTCCATGGGAATGCGACCCGCATCCCGCGCAGTTCCCGGAGCGGCAGGAACCGCAGCCGCCCGACGAAGGATGTTCCAAGCTTCCCGCCATGCCGAATACCGAGAAGGTCTTCTCCACCTCCGGGCTTCCGCAGGCGGAACACGCCACCTCGTCCAAGTCGCGCTGGCGCAAAACCAACTCCTCGAAACGGCAGTCGCAACCCTGGCAGATGAACTCGTAAATCGGCATGGAATGAGCTAACTATAGTAATATTAATAACATAAAACGCCCGTCGCTGTCAAGCACCTTTTTTAAGTCCTTGCAAATATTTTGCTTATCTCCTACTTTTTCGCGGCAAATGGCATCGGCGCCCAGCGGTATTCGATCCGAGGATGGCCGCTGCTCAATGGGCTGAGAAGGCCGGAAGTGCTTTGAAATACATCGAATAGCGTCGTCCTGCGCTTGCGGGGTCTTGCGACTTTGGGAGTCCCCTTGATTCCACCCAGGGTGGCCGCCAGGGAAATGGCATCCTCGTAAGTCCCCAACCGGTCAATCAATTTCAACTCCTTTGCCTGACGCCCGGAAAAAATCCTGCCATCAGCAATCTCCAGAACCTGGGAATGGGACAGCATCCGCTCCCTGGCGACCACGTCCACGAACTGGTCGAAGACATCGTCCACGGTAGACTGCAGAAGCTTCCTCTCGTCGTCGGTCATGGTCCGCCAGAAGGAGCCGATGTCCTTGTGCTCCGCGGACTTGACCACCTCCATCGAGACGCCGATCTTCTTCAGAAGCTCCTGGGTATTGGGGAACTCCATGATGACGCCGATCGATCCCGTGATCGTGCCCGGATCGGCCAGGATGCTCTCCGCCGCGCAGGCCACGTAAAGGCCCCCGGAGGCCGCCACCGCGCCCATCGAGCAGATCACGTGCTTCCCATGCCGGCGGGTCTTCCTCACCTCCTCATAAATCTCCTGGGACGGCGCCACCACCCCGCCCGGGCTGTCGATGCGCAGAACAATGGCCGCGATCCCTCGGTCCTCACGATACTCCTTCAATTGCTTCACAACCGGCCCCGGATCCGTAATGACCCCTTCCAGCTCGACCAGCCCCACGGCCTTGCCCAAGGTGGGCAGACGGGGGGTCTCCTCCGAGAGAAGAAGCCAGAATAGCGCGGCCACGACCAGCAAGCCCACAAGCGAAACGGCGCTCATGATGGCGAGGCCCCAGAACCATTTCCAGACCTTTTTCATGGGAATCTCCTTGCGATGAGGATGAATGCCTTACCCCGGATACGAAATACGAACTCTTTCGTTTAACGTTTGTAAATGGCTAACGATCCAATCGCGCGACGGCTTCGATGTGAAAGGATTGGGGAAAGAGGTCCACCGGAACGACCCGGGTCAGACGAAACCCCTTCCCGCTAAGAAATTTGACGTCCCGGGCCAGGGTGGCCGGGTTGCACGAGACGTAGACCATGCGCCGGGCTTGGGAACGGGCCAGGGCGGAAAGGGCCTCCGGACTGCATCCTGAGCGGGGAGGGTCTACGATGACCACGTCGGCGTCCATCAGGGCCTCCTTCTGCCTCTCCACCCGGCCGGGGAGAAACCGGATGTTCTCGATTTTGTTGAGGGCTGCGTTCTTGCAGGCATCGCGAAAGGCAGAGCCTTCTTCCTCAATGCCCAGGACGCTTTCGGCCTCCGGCGCTATAAAAAGGGCAATCCCTCCGACCCCGGAATAAAGGTCCAGGACCCTTTCCCGGCCAGAGAGCCCGGCCATTTCCCTGACCTGCTGGTACAAGGCTCCGGTTTGCCGGGTATTCGTTTGAAAGAAAGAACCCGCGCTGATCCTGAGACGCAGGGGACCGATGGTCTCAACCAGGTAGTCCCGGCCCCAGAGGGTGAGGAAGCGTTCCCCCAGGATCACGTTCCCCGGCCGGGAATTGAAGTTCAGGACGATGCCCACCAGCCCGGGCAATGCCTTCTTTGCTTCCAGGACAAGGGAGTCGGGAACCTTCCCCTTATTGATGACCAGGATTGCTAAAACCTCGCCGGTGCCCCTTCCTGCTCTGGCCACAAGGTGGCGGAGCCCGGGAGCTCGGGTCCTCTCATGGTAAACCGGAAGGCTATGCGTTTGCCACAGGGCTTTGAAGATCTGGCGGAAACGATCCAGGGCTGGGTCCTGGATCAGGCAAGACTCGAATTCCACCGGGTCGTGGGTCCCTCTGCGGTAATAACCCACGACCAATTTCCCCTTTTTCACAACCACAGGAAGCTGAGCCTTGTTCCTGAAGCGCCAGGGTTCTTCCATGCCGAGGACAGGGGCCACATCGGGTTCCTCGATGTCCCCGACCCTTTGCAGGGCTTCTCGAATCAGGTTGCGCTTGGCCTCAAGCTGGGCTGGATAGGAGAGCATCTGCCACTGACACCCTCCGCAGACACCGAAGACCGGGCAGGGCGGACAAACCCTGTCCCGAGAAGGCCCGAGGACCTCCTCGACCTCTGCCCAGGCATAGTGCTTGTGCACCTCGGTCAAGGTCACCCGGCACTCCTCTTCCGGAAGCCCCCCGGAAACGAACACCACGAAGTCCCGGACCCGCCCCACCCCGTCCCCGCCATGGGCCAGGGCGTTCACCCGGAGCGTGAGCCGATCTCCGACCTTCAACCTTTCCCGGCTTCGGAGAGAGGCTTGGGCGCAAGGTCCAAGACCATCACCAGGGCATCCTCCTCACCGTAATAGCGTTTGCGGATCGCCACGGTATGGAATCCGAACCTTTCGTAAAGCGCGATGGCCGCCCGGTTGGTGGCCCGGACTTCGAGGGTGGCCAGGACCAGGAAATGCTCCCGGGCGTCATCCAAGGCCTGCCGGAGAAGGGCTTTCCCGATCCCCTTCCCCCGGACCTCATTCCTGACCGCGATATTTCCCACGTGAAGCTCATCATAAATCGCAATGCTGTTGAGATACCCCAGGAGCCTTCCGTCTCCGGAATCACGCGCCACGAGGGAAAGAGAGGGAGGCTGGCGGGAAAGCTCCTCTTTAAACATCCCCACGGTCCAGGGGTCCGGAAAGGCCTTCTGCTCGAGGGCCAGGACCTCGTCCAGGTCCCCCTCCTGCATGCGCTCGACGGCGAACCTCATCTCTTGAATTTCAGCTCGGCGTCCGAGGCCCGGATATAGACCGGCTCCAATCCCTCCAAGTCATCCCGCTCCCCCTGCCGGAGCCTCTGCCAGCCCAAATAGGCAAGGTCGGCAGGGTCGGTAGATTCGGGATTAGGCGAAGCATAAATCGCCAAGGATCCCAGCCTGTTTTTAAGAAAATCCCCGTAAACCCTCACCCCGCTGCCCACGAACAGAGTGGGTTCACGGATCTCATTGGCGAGAGCTTCGGGGGATAGGGCGCGGTCCGGCGACTTCCTTTCCAATTCCCCCCCCCTTTCCTCGTACTGGGCATAAAAAACCTCGCCTTTTCTGGCGTCCAGCATAGCGCCTATTGGATGACGCGATGGCCGGCAACGCCAAGCCAGGGCCTTGAGGGTTGGAACTCCCACCAGGGGGAGACCCAAGGTGTAGGCCATCCCCTTGGCCAGACTCAAGCCAACCCGGAGGCCTGTGAAAGACCCGGGACCGATGGAGACCGCCAAACCGGACAGTTCGGAGACAAGGACTCCGGCCTCGGAAAGAAAACGGTCGAGGGTTCCGGGAAGTTTCTCGGAATGACTCCTGCCTATCGCCAGGGAGAGGCTGGAGACAACTCGGCCCTCCCGGAGGAGGGCGAGGCCAAGGATCTCGGTGGAAGTGTCAAGCCCCAGAATCATTCAAAACCTTTGACAGGTTTCGTTCCCGCTCCGGATCCTCAAATTGGACTGAAATACGTCGTTCATTCTCCCTTTCCTGTTCCAGGATGATGCGGCAGGAGCAGGGGAACCTGCCCTCTGCTTTCTCGCCCCATTCCACCAGGGTAACGCCGTGATCATCGAAGAGCTCCTCCCACCCCAGGCCGTCCAGGTCGGAGGGGCTGCCCAGACGATACAAATCCACGTGCTGAACAGGAAGAGACGCCGGATATTCGGTCACCAAAACGAAGGAGGGACTCCCCACCTTTCCGGAATAGCCCAGGCCCCGGACCAGGCCCTGGATGAGGCAGGTCTTGCCGCTTCCCAGGGGGCCCGTCAGGGAAACCGCATCCCCGGGCTTCAGGGCCCGCGAAAGCCTCTTCCCGAGGGCGCGGGTCTCCTCGGCGTTCCGGGTCAACCAGGCGATCACTTACGGAGGTCGGAGGGATCGAACAGGGCCTGCCACCGGGGGTTGCTGGACTCGCCCGTGACGCTGGAGTAGACCAACTCGAATTTGCCGTATCCCGAGAGATCAGAGAACACGAACTGCTTCCCGCCCTGGCTGTAATAGAACCAAATCTCATGCGGCGGGTATTGCTCGTCTGCGGGATGGGGCACGACCTCATCGGGCTTTCCGTATTTCAGGAAGACCCTTCCGCGGTCGGTCTGGGGGCCCTTCTTGAACCCGGAGGAAAAGTGTTCTTCTACGTATTTCATGCTGGCCGCGAAGACGTTCAGGTCGTGGCGCTTCCAGAACTCCTCCAAGAACTGTTTCTTTCCATCCGGGGACAGGCCCTTGTAAAACTTGACCGTGTCCGGGATGGTCAGGTACTGGATCTGGTCGTAATAGGCCTCGGTCCCGGAACCCGCCGCGACGGGCCACGCCTTGGCCAGCTCCAGGGGTAGTTTTTCAAAGGTTTCCTCGCGGACGGCCTCGGACTTTGAATCCAGGTCGTAGGCTTTGAGCCGGAGGCGGTATCTCCCCGGCAACAGCCCGGCCACAGGGATCCCGCCCACCTCCACGACGGACCTCCCGGGTTTCTCGCGGATTTCCCCGGAAATCTCCTGGACGGCCTTTCCTGAGGAATCCAGGACCGAGTAATCCAGGCGGAAAGTCCCCTTGGAGCCCGCGGCCGGGAGACTCAGATTGTAGATCTCGAAGTACCAGTAGAGGAAGGGTAGCCGGCCTCCGAAGAGGTGGTCGGGTTGAGGCGTGACACGGTAGCCGTTCTTCGTGAAAATGGAGGAAGCGGTGTCCGGGTGAACCTCGGCGGAAAGTTCCAAGGCACTGACCGCCAGCCCCTGGGTGGGGAAGGCTGAAATCCGCAGGGGGATGTGGATCTCGCCAGCCAGCCCGGAAGCGGAATCCCGGATCGCAATCGCGAGCTGCCAGATGCCCGGAGCAAGCTGGAACTCGACCTGGTTGGATACGAACTGGTGACGCTCCTTGGCTCCGGCAAGCGAAGCAATCAGGTTTTCGCTTTTCCAGGTATTGCTCCCGCGGGAGTTCCCCGAGGAATCCCGCAGGGCGATCTCGGTGGTATAGGCCGCACGGAGCCGACCGCCTTCTGTCGGATTGTAAGTCAACGAGGTCGCCGGCAGGGAATAGTAAATTTCCTGACGGACGCTCTGGCTGTCCGCCCGGAATATGGCTCCGTCCACGGTGAAGGTCACGCCACCCTGACTGGTCTGTGGAAAGGGTGAGGCCCGTAACGGGCGCGCGAGAACAAGGGCCGCAACGGCCATTCCTGTGCGGGTGATAAATCTAAATTTTCGTTTCATGGGTACGGCACCTCCTCTCTCATTTTTTTATGTACGCTCCCCAATTGGACAGGGTGTAGTCACCCAGCCCGTGGCGGTCCACGAACAGGAACTGGCGGTTGAGGGCGTAATAATACCAGACCTCGTAAGCCGGATTCTCGGCATCGAAGGGATGGCGCTCCACATCGTCGGGAGCGTCGAACTTGATATAGACCCGGCCCATGTCGGTCTTCCATCCCCTGCGGAAGCGGCTGTAGTTGGCATTGGCGTAAGCCACCCTCTGGAAGAATTGCTCACGATCTTCGTTGCGGTCGGTCCCCTTTGTGGGGTCGCGCTTGCGCCAGAAAGACTCCCAGGCCTCTCTGCGACCGGAAGAGGGAGATTTCCTTAGGCTGTCCAGCTCGGACGAGGAGGCGATGTAACCCAAAATGTCCAGGGCCTCCTCAAAAGTACGGGCCACGAGGCCGTAGAAAGGATCGTACTCGAAGGAGGCCTCGCGCCCGGCCAGTACCTTGCCCGCTGAATCCACCAGGGATAGGGCGAGGAGATAAGACCCTCCCTCGGAGAAAGACAGGCTCAGGCTGTCCTGAAACTCCCGGATCGAATGTCCGGGGATCGCCTTCAAGGGCCTCGTTTTGGAAACAGGGCGGACCTCCCGCCCGCCCGTGGCCGTGAACAGGAGTTGCGCCCCGGGAGGCGTCGGACCGTAAACCGCGAAGAACCAGTGGAGAGTGGGGATACTGTCCGGAAAGACCCGCGAAGGATTCAGCCACGAGGGATCCAAGACTGGACTCTCCTGCTTCATCGGAAGCGGCCGGGTCAGGAAAATCAATTCGCTGAACCGGGCCTGCCCCGGGGAGAGGTCGGGAACTACCACCTCCTCCTGCCAGGTCCCTTTGCTGCCGGCCTTCTGATCAACGATTTCCACGCGAAGACGGTATCTCCCGGGATCCATGAGGAATGAAAAGGTCTCCACCAGCGGATTCCCGGCTGAAACCGTGCCCGCATAGTCCTTAACCACATAAGTCTTGTCCCAGTTGTCCCCGACCACCTGGTTCCCCTTACCATCGTAGATAATCGCGGTCAGCTCTACGCGGGCCTGATAATACCCCCCCTCGCGCGTGAAATGCAACTGGTCGTAACCGATCTCGCAGAGGAATATCTCCTTCGTCCGTCCGGAGGAATCGCGGAATCCGGCGTGGTCCACGGCAAACCGGATGTCTCCTTTAGACAGAGGAACCACCTCTTCCTGGGCTCGGAGAGGAAGGACCGCGGCCCAGAGGAGCGCCGAGGCCGAAAGGAGGCCCGACTTTAATATTCTCATATAGAATAGTTTAACACACTTTGAAGATTCCGTCAAGCCTCAGGTGGGCGATAGGTCGAAGTTCACCGATATCTTTTGGACCGCAGGAACAGGCTGTCCAAGAGCTCTACGCGAACCCCACGGGAAGATTGTAGGAGCTACCTACCCCTATAAACTTTGGGTATAGTCGCATTCCAGCCACCTAATTTGGTACAATGGTGGCATGACGAG
>CAYGWX010000032.1:0-363 GCA_964353855.1 uncultured bacterium
GGAAGAAGGACATCCTTGCTCCGGGGCTCCTCTCCGAGGTCTATAAACAGGAAGTCTTCGTTCAGGCCAGCCCGGTCACGGGCGAGCCGCACGTCTTTCTGGTCCCGAGGAGATTGAGATAGACGCTTGGGTCTGAGCGGCTGAGGCTTGGGTCTGAGCGGCTGAGGCTTGGGTCTCATCGCTTGAGGCTTGGGTCTCAACGTTTGAGGCCTGGGTCTCAACGTTTGAGGCCTGGGTCTCAACGTTTGAGGCTTGGGTCTCAACGCTTGAGGCTTGGGTCTCAACGCTTGAGGCTTGGGTCTCAACGTTTGAGGCTTGGGTCTCAACGTTTGAGGCTTGGGTCTCAACGTTTGAGGCTTGGGT
>CAYGWX010000032.1:463-24445 GCA_964353855.1 uncultured bacterium
CTCAACGCTTGAGACCTGGGAATCAACACCTGATTCCAAAGCGTCTAAGTCTGACATAAGTGTTTAAATATACAAGACTTAACCTTTAACAGGGGAGTTTAACTGTGTTGACAAAAACAACAGTGTTGCTGATTCTTTTTGGCTTTAGCATGGGTCACTCCCTGGCTCAGGAGCCGGACTCAAGCAAGTCAGCGGACACGACCCAGGTCGAGGTCTCCCCGGCCCCCTACGAGATGCCCCCGGTGGTGGTCACGGCGACGCGCACAACGCATCTTTTCTCCGAGGCCCAGGGGAACGTGAGCCTGGTTACGCAGGAGGAGATCAAGAACAGCAGGCCTGCGACGGTGGGGGATATGCTCGCCGGTGTGGAGACCGGGAACCTGGGGAGTTACGGCGGGCTCGGGGCGCTCCAAAACTTCGGGCTCCGGGGCGCGCAGTCCGGCCAGACTCTCATCCTTTTGGACGGAAGGCCGGTGGCCGACCCGCAGTCGGGAGGCCTGGACCTCTCCGCTCTGGCCGCGGCGAACGTGGAGCGGATAGAAGTCGTGCGCGGCGGGGCCTCGGCCCTGTGGGGGCCGAATGCGATGGGCGGGGTGGTGAACCTGATCACCAAGTCCGGTCAAGGGGGGCCGGGGGATAAGGTTTATTCCAAGTTACGGGCGGAAAACGGGAGTTACGGCAAGGCCGTCCGTGCATTCGAGATCGGAGGCCCCTTATGGAGACGGCTGGATTTCTATGTGACCGGGGAAGGCCGGCTCTCCAAGGGCTATCGGGTGAACAGCCATTACGACGGGAAGAACCTCTCCGGCAAATTGGGATACCGATTGGCCAAGGACTGGCGGATAGAGGCTTCGGGGCAGAGATATTTCGCGGATTTAGGGGTGCCGGGAGCGGCGTTTCCCGGGTGGGAAACCCCGCTGGCCAGGCAGGCAGACCGCAGGGCCGAGGGGGATATCCGGTTATCGGGCGCCCTTGCTCCGGAAGCCGAGCTGAAAGCCTCGGGATACTGGCGGCAGTTGAGATACAGCTATGACAACCCGGATCCCTTCTTCCCGTCATCCAATGGGAGTAAAACGCAGGTCACGGGCGGCGAGGCCCAGCAGAGCCTGAGATGGCGCGATATGCACCTTCTCACCCTCGGAGTAAGGGCCCAGACGAGCAGGGCCGTGGGCAACAGCATCGGGACCCATTCGGTGAACGAGGGCGGAGGGTTCCTGGAGGACGAAGTGGACCTCCTGCCTTTCGGCATCCTGAAATTCGTCCCCAGCGTGGGGGTTCACCACAACTCGGCCTACGGGACCAGGGTCCTTCCGGGAGGAAGCCTGAAGCTCCTGCACTTCTATTACAGTTGGCAGACGGCGTTCCGGGCCCCGAGCCTGAACGACCTGTACTGGAGCGACCCTTGGATGCCGGGAAACCCGAACCTCGCGCCCGAGGAAGCCATCTCCTGGGAGCTGGGCTACCGGATGGGGGTCTGGAGATGGTTCCAGGTCAAAGGGAACTATTTCCGCCGGGGAGTCCGGGACCTTATCCTGTGGGCTCAAGATGCCAACGGGATCTATACCCCTTCGAACATCGGCAGGACCAGGACGAGCGGTTTCGAACTCTCCGGGGAAATGAAGACCGGGATCGGCCTCTCGGCCAAAGCGAACTGGTCCGGAATATCAGCCAAGGATATCACGAATGGCGCGGACCTGACTTTGCCGTATCAGCCGGCGAGGAGCGGAACGGGTTACATCGAGTATCAGAAGGAATTCTGGCCTTATCCCAAGGGGAAGGCGCAGACCGGGGGCAAGAAGGGGAAGATCATGATGGGTGCCAGGCTCTCCGGGGAGTACGTGGGGTCCAGGTATGCGGACGGGGCGAACCGGGTTAGCCTGCCGAAGTACGGCCTGGGTTCCTTCCTCCTGACCCTGCGCGTGGTGGACCTGACAGGGTACTACGGGGTGGACAACTTCGGAAAGGTGAAATACGAGAGCCGCTGGGGCTACCCCATGCCCGGCAAGACCTTTAGGGCCGGGTTGAGCGTAGAGCTCTGGGACTGAAAAGCCTGCGGCTTTTGGGTGGGCCCGAGAAGGGGCTTGCCACTACCTTCCGCAAGACTTCAAAGGGCTTCCGGAGGTAATCCCCCCTGATTCCTTACTGATCCCTTCCTATTGCCTTCCTCATTTTACGATAAAGCCTGGGTGTCAAACCCGCCCCCTTTAAGGGGCGGGTTTGACTTGATATGAGGGATGGAGCGCTGTCGGGATCGGAGCAGAAGGACGGCAAAGGAGGCGTTGACAAACCCGCTTAAAATGCTGTAAACTAAAAGGATTATGCGATACCGCGTGGGATGCGACATCGGGGGCACAAACGTCAAGATGGGCTTGGTGGACCCCTCCGGACGGGTCGTCCGTGTCCTGGTCCTTCCCAGCCCGTCCAAGTCCCATCCCCGGGCCATGGTGGCCAGCCTGAAGCGGGGCTACGAGACCATTACCCGGGGAGCAGGGGTCAGGGATAAAGTGGCCGGATTAGGAATAGGCATTGCCGGGGTGATTGACTTCGGGAAGGGCATCGTGCACACCTCACCAAACCTGCCCCAATGGAAAGAGGTTCCTCTGCAGAAGTGGGCGGAGGAAATCCTGGGGGTCAGAGTACGGGTGGATAACGATGCCAATGTCGTGGTGCTGGGCGAGTTCATGGCCGGGGCCGCCAGAGGGGCCAGGCAGGTCGTCGGCCTGACCCTGGGAACAGGGGTCGGCGGAGGCGTGGTCATAGACGGCAGGCTCTACCGGGGGTCACGGGGCGGAGCCGGGGAGATCGGCCACTGTACGGTCCAGGCCAACGGTCCGAGGTGCTCCTGCGGAAACAGGGGATGCCTGGAGAGGTATGTGGGAGCAAAGTACCTGGTGGACCGGTACTTAAAGATCAAGGGTAAAGGGAATAGCATTACCCCGGCAGTGATTGCGGAGAGGGCGAGGAAGGGAGAGGGGGCCGCGGTTCGCGTGCTCATCGAGGCCGGGGAGTGGATCGGGGTGGCCTGTGCGAACCTGATTAACCTGCTCCAGCCTGAGGTCATCGTGATCGGGGGCGGGATGGCCGGAGCAGGGAGAATCCTGTTCGAAGCCATACGGAAGACCGTGAGGGAGAGGTCCTTCAAAGCCTCCCGATGCGGGGTGAGGGTCGTCCCCGGAAAACTCAAAGAGAAGGCGGGGATCATCGGGGCGGCCTCTCTCCTTGTCTTGAAACGGAAGACGGGAGACGGAAGACGGAAGGCGTGACACGGAAGGACGGTTCGACGGTAACGGTGGTTATGCAGTTCTATGGTTAAACAGCTGTTGCCTTGTTTGTTCGTGCTCGCGTTCTTCCAGGCAGGGTTTTCAGCACAGCCGGATACCACGGCGAAAGCGTTTCCCGATAAATCGGGAGCGATGGCTGACACGACGAAACCGGACAGCGCCAGAGCGGATACGACGAAGAAGGCGGCTCAGGACGTTTGGGCGGATTCCATCTTCACCACGGCGGACACCCTCGAAGGGGACCCCGTAAAGTACCTGGCCAAGAGGATCGAGTACGACCTGAAGCTGGACCGCATCCTCCTGGTCGGAACGTCGCGGGTGGCCTACAAGGACCTGAGGGTGGAGGCGGACACCATCGAGTTCCACCTGAAGAGGGACCTCCTGGTGGCCAAGGGAAATCCGGTGCTGTGGGACAACGACAAGTGGATGACCGGGAGCCGGATGACCTACTCGCTGGCGACCAAGAACGGCGAGGTCCTGAACGGGAGGACGACCTTCGAGAAGGGGTTCTACTGGGGGCAGAGCATCCGCAAGATCGGGGAGGGGGAGTTCAACGTGAAGAACGGGGAGTTCACTACCTGCTCTCTGGAAACACCCCATTACTGGTTCTGGGCCCGGAGGATGAAAATCTACAACGACGACAAGGTCATCGCGGAGCCAGTGGTGATGTACCTTTCGGGAATCCCCTGCGCCGCGCTGCCGTTCTGGGTGTTCCCCATCAAGAAGGGGAGGCATTCCGGTTTCCTGGTCCCCAGGGTGGGGTCCTCGGCCTACGAGGGGAAGTTTGTGAAGAACCTGTCGTACTACAAGGTTCTGGGGGACTACGCGGACGCCACCATCGGGGGAGACCTCACCGAGAAAATCGGCTGGGTCACGAACTGGGAGGGAAGGTACATTTACGCTCCGATCCTGAACAGCCAGGTGAGCGGTTCCTACACGGACGGGGGCGCGACCCGGGTCAAACAGTGGCGGTTGAACGGAATGCACCAACAATCCCTGGGGCCGAGGACCAACCTGACCGGGCAGCTGGATTACGTGTCCACCCGGGAATATCTGGCGGGGCATGCCGAGGAGCGCTCCCAGCGGTTGGACCGGAACCTCAGGTCCTATGCCTCCCTGCAGCATTCCTGGAGCCAGGCCAGCGGGTTCCTCGTCCTTGACCAGACCCGAAACATCGACCAGAAAACTGCGAGCTACCTCCTGCCCCAGGCGAGCATTTCCTCATCCCGCCCCTTGACGCGGTGGCTGTTTTCATCGTATAATGCCAATGGCCAGAACACCATCCAGAAGGACAGCCTGCACCGGGAGCAGCATGCCGGGATGAACCAGGACCTGAACCTGTCCTCCTCGGCAAAGCTCCTCGGATGGCTTTCCGTCTCGCCCAACGCCAGCTATCACGAGACTTGGTACGACCGGGACATTTACGGGACGAGGAACGTGCGGCGGGGGATCCTGACCTGGGGGTTAACGGCCAACACCACGATTTACGGGATACCCAAAGGCCGGATAGGGCCGTTCCTTTCCCTGAGGCACATCCTGAGCCCGTCGGTGGGCTATAATCTGACTCCTCCCCTCAGGCAGGAAAGGTATCCAGGCACCTTCGGGATTTACAGCCCGAGCCGGTCGCTTTCCTGGAATATCAGGAACACCTTTCAGGGAAAATTCGGAGACCCTAAAAACCCCAAGCGATGGGATCTCTTAACTTTAGACTTCGGGGACAGTTACAATTACAAGGCCGATCCGGGAAAGCGCTGGGGGCTGCTTGCGACCTCGGCGGTGCTCATGCCCAGTAATCCCGTAAGTCAGGTAAGGCTGTTTACGCAGCACGATGTCTACCGTAAGCGGCTTACATATCTGGCGTTACAGTCATCATTCACCCTGGGAGGAGGCGGATCGAGCATCACGGCGTCGAGCCTCCCAGGCCTTGCCGAAGGGACAGAGGAAGAGAGTCAGCCAGCGCTCCCCTGGACCCTGTCCTTGAGCCACACTTACAGCCGGGGAGAGGACAGGTCGCTTACAGAGTCCCAGCAGCTGTGGGGGACGATGAGGTTCTACCCGGCCAAGCACTGGAGGGTGGAATATTCCCAGAGGTATGACTTGAAGAAGAAAGAGACAATCTCCCAGGATTATGCCATTTATCGGGACCTGCACTGCTGGGAAGGCAATTTCGTGGCCCAGGTGAGCGGGGCGCAGTGGTCCTACGGGTTGAAGATCAACATCAAGGCGCTCCCGGACATCAAGGCGGAGAGAAAGAGGTCGGGTCAGAAGTGAGAGCATTAATCACTGGAATAGAAGGGTTCGTAGGGCGCCACCTGGCCCGTGAGTTACAGGGTAAAGGTTACGAAGTCTGGGGCGGATTCTTTCTTAAGGGTCGCCTGGAAGAGCTTGAACCCTGTGTCCTGAGAAAGTGCGATCTGACCCGGAGCGATGAAATCCTTTCTCTCCTTGAGGAGTGCAAGCCGGAAAGGATTTACCATTTAGCAGGACAGAGCTCCTCGGCAGTCTCCTTCAAGGACCCGGTCGGGACGTTTCAAGCGAACGTAACCGGGACCATCCATTTACTGGAAGGGGTGAGAAAGGCCTGTCCGGGGGCTAGGGTCCTTATGGTGACCTCCTGTGAGGTTTATGGGGCTGCTGACCCAGAACACCTTCCCACCAGCGAGAAATCGCCCCTTAAGCCCCTTTCCCCTTATGCAGCAAGCAAAGCCAGCCAGGACCACCTCGGCTACCAATATTATAAGAGTTATCATACTGAAATCGTTAGGGTTAGGCCATTTCCTCATGTGGGTCCTGGACAGGGGCCCAATTTTGCCCTTCCTGGTTTTGCGAAGCAGATAGCAGAAATAGAGGCCGGGATGGCGCCTCCCACGGTTATGGTTGGCAACCTTGAGGCGGAAAGGGACCTCTCAGACGTTAGGGACGTGGTCCGAGCCTATGCGCTGATCCTGGAGCAAGGAACTCCTGGTGAGGCCTATAATATAGGCTCCGAAAGAGTGTATTCGATCCGGAAAGCCCTGGAAGTCCTGCTTTCCAAGGCCAAAATCCCCATTCAGGTTCAGACGGATGCGTCGAGGATGAGGCCTGCGGATGTACCGTTTCTTTGGAGCGATTGCAGCAAGTTGAGGCAGGCCATTCCGTGGGAAGCGGAGATTCCCATAGAGAAAAGCTTGGAAGACCTGCTGGACTTCTGGCGGGAAGAGGTGAGAGAAAGGAAAAAACGATGATCGAGGGAGTAAAGGTCAAAAACCTGAAAGTGATTCCGGACGAGCGCGGGAGGCTGATGGAGATCCTGCGCTGCGACGATGAGATGTTCATCAAGTTCGGCCAGGTCTATATGAGCGCAACCTATCCCGGAGTCGTGAAGGGCTGGCACGTCCACCGGGTCCAGGTGGATAACATCGCCTGCATCAGGGGGATGATCAAGCTGGTGCTATACGATGCCCGGGAAGGCTCGAAGACCAAAGGCCTGATCAGCGAGTTTTATATCGGAGAGCACAAACCGACCCTGGTTCAGGTCCCAAACGGAGTCTTTCACGGGTGGAAATGCATCTCCAGAGAGGAAGCCCTTGTCATCAATTGCGTTACCGAGCCCTATCAATACGATAAGCCGGACCAGGATAGCCTACCGCCCCATGGGGGTGATATTCCCTATGATTGGACCCGGAAAGATGGATAGGTACAGAAGGGGACCAAAGAATTACCTCAAGGGTAAATTTGGGCTTGACTTTTAAGGGTCAAATTTTATATAATTATTGGTCCTGTCGAAAATCTTACTGAAGAGGAGGTATCGCTTAGCGGGATCTGGCTAACGGTTTTTCACTTCTTCCGTTGAACCATCAGGAAGAAGCGTTCTTTCCAAGTCGTTAGATCAAAGACTGGAAAAGGCAGTTCGACCATCGGTGAGCTAACGACACCGTTTTGCCATGCACCCGTAGAACCTCTTCGTAAGAAATAGCCTTACGAGGGCCTTTCGTTGTTGCAAGGGTGCCGTGCTTTCGGGCGGGACCCTATTTTTTTCCCTTTTTTACAGGTTGAACTGATGGATTTTAAAAAAGTCATTATCACAAGTTTTGCTTGTTTTATCGTTGCCCTGGGAGTCTCCTGGTCCCAGGAGCCGGGAGGTTTTGATGCCCAACAACCGGGAGCGGATATTGCCAGCAGAGAGGCTGTGGGGAGCGAAACCAACATAGCTCCGTTCGGATATGAACAGCTTCGGATGGGCGGCCAAACATCGTTCACCTCGGACCTGTCGGGAGGAGCGGCCTTGGCCAGTTCAGAGTATGTGCTGGGGCCGGGTGATGTCATTTCGGTTATCATCTACGGCAAAGGCGGGGGAAGTGCGAGGATTCCTTCCTACAATCCTCAGGCGGAACGTATGTCCACAGCTACCGATCTGGGGGGAAATGGCTCCGTGTTCAGCTCAAAACTGACGATTAGTCCGGAGGGAAAGATTTTCGTCCCGCCGATTGGTGAAGTGGTCGCTCATGGTCTGACGGTTGCCAAACTCCAGGAGAATCTCGTTAAGGAGCTGGCCTCTTATTACCGCGAGATGAAAGTCAGCGTATTCCTGGTCAGCCTGCGACGGATTCAGATCTTCGTGCTTGGGCAGGTCAACCAACCGGGGATTTATACGATAAGCTCTCTGACCCGGGCGTCTCAAGCGGTGGCCCTTGCCGGGGGGCCCACTCCGTTGGCCTCCATCCGCCAGGTTCAAATCGTGAGGGATGGCAAGGTCGTCCAGGTGGTGGACCTTTATCAATTTCTGATCGAAGGGCGGAAGGACCAAAATCCCCTTTTAGAGCCCGGGGATACTATCATACTGCCGATCAGCGGACGGACCGTGAGAATCGAGGGGGAGGTCCGGCGGCCGGGGATATATGAGTTCCGGATAGGGGAGAAGCTGACCGACCTGGTTGTGATGGCCGGGGGAGTGACCCCCCAGGCCAGTTTGGAGGACCTCAAGATCGAGAATATCGGCCGGCCCAAGGAGGTCATCAGCATCAGTGCATTCAAGCTTCTTGTGGAAAAAGATCCGAAACTTGACCGGGATCTGAGGAACGGGGATGTTATCACCATCCCCTCAGCTCCTAAGACCGTGACGGTGGTGGGGCAGGTTCAAAAACCGGGGACGTTCCTGTATCAGCCTGGGACGTTGTTTAACTATTATCTCGGTCTGGCTGGGGGTTTTGCCGAAAGAGCGAACGCCAAGTCGATTATCATCACCCGCTGGGACGGGTCTTCTTTGAAGTGCAAAAGGGACACACCGATCAGGCCCGGGGATACGGTCGTGATAGGAGCCATGGAGATTAAGGGGTGGCGGGATTACTTGAGCGTCGCGATGCAGGGAGCGACCCTGTTTTTCATCATCTACCAGGTGGGGAAGAAATGAGCGAGGACCAGAGAGTTCAATCCGAGGGGAAAATGGAAAGCAAAGAAATCAGCATCCTGGATTATCTTCAAGTTATCGTGAAATGGCGTAAGCTGATTGTCTGGAATACGATTGGATTGGGAGTTTTCGCCTTTCTCATCAGCTTGGCGATACCCAACCAATATATCGCTAAGGCCGTGCTTTTGCCGCCCGAGGAAACCCAGGACGTATTAACGATGGGGTATGGGTTGTCTGCTCTGATGGGTGGGGGCGGAGGAAAGATCGGAGGCTTGGGTGGTTTTACAAAATCATTGGGTTTGCCCGGTACAACCACCCTCTCGGACATTTTTTCTGTAATCCTAAAAAGTCGAACCGTTGCAGTAGGAGTTGTTAAGCGTCAGAGTCTCATCCACTATTATAAACTTGATAAGCCAGGGTTTTTTAAAATACCATTCCCTTGGTCAAGAACTATTGGAGGAGATCCCGAACTCAGGAATAGAAAGTTGGAAGAAGCTGCGTTGAAAAAACTTGGGTCTGTCACGAAGGTTGAAATCTCGCAAGAGGGAGTTATTACTGTCTTAGTGGAAGATAAAAACCCGTATAAAACTGCAGAGATTGTTAATACTTATGTGGATGAGCTCGATCGTTTCAACAAGGAGATCAACGTCTCCCAGGCTAAGAACACCCGGATCTTCATCGAGGGCCGCTTGGCCGAGGCACACAAGTCCGTGGACAAGGCTGAGAACGAGCTTCGAGAGTTCCAAGAGAGGAACAAAACCGTTTCCCTGACCGAGGAAACCAAGGCGGCCATCGAGGGAGTGGCCAAGCTCAAGGCAGAGATCATTTCTCGGGAAGTTCAATTGGGTGTCCTGCGGGGTTATGCAACCGAGGAGAACCCTCAGGTAGTCCAGCTGAAATCTGAGATTGCCTCACTGCGCAGTCAGATGAAATCGATAGAAGAAGGGAAAGCTGGCGTCAGCACCGCAAACCTGGGATATGGAGCGGGTTTCTCCGTTCCTTTTTCAAGGCTTCCGGCCGTGGGCATGGAATTAGCGCGGCTCATGAGGGAAGTCAAAATTCAGGAGACACTTCTGGGCCTGCTCATAGAGCAATACGAACGGGCGAAGATTAATGAGGCGAGAGATACTCCTACGGTAAGAATTTTGGATAAAGGGGTTCCTCCAGTAAAGAAAAGCGGACCCAAAAGAAATTTATTTTTAATTGGAGGGTCCTTTTTCGGGATGTTATTTTCGCTTCTTTTTGTATTCATTATCGAATACATAAATAACATAAGATATTCAACGGAAAGAACTTTAATATTGAAGCCATTATGGGAACAGATTAAAAATGACTTCAATTGGTTGAGGAAGACGAGGTAATATTGTGAATATTAATTAAGGCTATTTCGAATGTTTTTATTCAAGGAGAGTGTTTTTTATTTAGCTTGCCAAACACTCTCATTTGGGTTAAGTATTATCACGGATATTCTTCTCTCGAGGTCGATTGGGCCTGCAGGAAGGGGAGTATTTTCAACTGTCACGACAACTGTTATTTTGACGGCTAGTATTGCAATATTTGGTATGGGTTATTCACCTACTTATCTTTTGGCCAAGAAGAAAGCTAGCCTAAGTCAGGTACATACTGCTGTCTTGGTTTTTATTCTTTTTATGAGTTTCATTGCGATAGTTGTTTACAAAGCCGGATCAGTATTATTAACTGGAAAAGTTGGTGAAGTAATAACTCAATATTGGGGTTTCATTGTTTTTTTTGTTCCTCTTGAACTTTACAAGCAAGCCTGGTTTGCCATTCTAATTGGAATTAATAAAGTAGCAATCATAGGTAAAACCATAGTAGCGACCGCTTCTGTCGGTACCGTGAGCATGTGGATATGCCTTCAGCAATTAAACCTTGGACTAAAAGGTGCTTTTTCAGCTTTAGCGGCTACATATATCATAACCACATCAATTATGGTTTATAGAATTTATAGGCTAAGTGGATTAACAATAGGCTTTAAACGAAATATTCTTCGAGAAGCTGTTGCTTTTAGTATTATGGCACACGTTGGTAATATTGCTGTCCAGGTATACCAACGTTTGGGGATATTTATTTTGGGTCACTTCTTCAACATGACAACTGTGGGATATTATACTTTATCATTGTCCTTAGCAGAAAAAGAGTTGCAACCCCTAAATTCTATTGTGACAGCTGCAAACTATAGAATAATTGGCGATAAAAATGAAGACTCGTTTTTGCTTATATGCAAAACACTTAGAGTATGTACTACAATATTGATAGCCGAATGCATAATAATATTCTCAATATCAAAATGGGTTATCCCCCTCCTCTATGGGAGTGTTTTCCTTCCAGCAGTAACATCTTTGTTAATAATAGCCCCAGGGGTTGCTTTATTTGGTCTTTCTTCCATAGTTGCAAGTTACTTTTCTGGGCAGTTGGGCAAACCCAAAATATGCACAGCTGTTGCATTAATTACAATGTTATTTAGTATTCCGTTGTACTATTTTATGATTAAATTATTTGGTTTGATAGGCGCTTCATTTGGAACATCCTTAATCTGCGCCACCACATTCCTTTTACTGGTTTCTCTGTTTAAATATAGTACGAAAGCGAAACTTAGAGATATGTTCATTATTTCGTGGGCTAAAGATATCAAACACCTCTGGGTAAAACTGCGACAGGTATCTTAGGAGTTTTACATAAAGTATTCAAGGTATGTTATTAAATAAAAAAGCCATATATACAACAAAGAAGGATTGGGATATATTTTGGAATGGATATCAACCCAAAATAGTCAGTCACGTTCTCTTTGAAGAGTTGCTCCGTAAATACCTTAAACCAAATCCAAGTCTGTCATGTATAGAAATTGGGTGCTTTCCAGGAGAGTTTTTAATTTTCATGAATAAGAATTTCAAGTATAAAATATACGGTATCGACTTCAATATAAGGTCAGATACCTTTTGGGATAATATGAGACTCAATGGTGTTTCTGAATGCACTTATTACAATGAAGATTTTACAACATGGAATACAAATAAACGGTATGATATTGTATGTTCATTTGGCTTTATTGAGCATTTTAATAATTATGATGTTATTATTGACAAACACCTTGCGTTACTTTCTGAGCAGGGTGTCCTTGTCCTTGGATGTCCCAATTTTCGATATGCGCAATATTTATTTCATTTTCTGTTCGATCGAGATAACCTAAAGAGACACTATCTTGAAATCATGAGTATTACTAAGATTAGGGAAATAATTGAGAAAAATAATTTGTCAGTAATATTCATTGGGTACTATCGAACCGTTGAATTCTGGGTTGATAAACTTCATCAAAAAAGAGGGATAGTTAGGATATTTCTCACCTTAATAATTACAACAGCAAAAGTAATTAATAGGGTGATAAATGTCCCTAACCGCTATTTTTCTCCTTACATATTGTGTATAGCACAAAAAAATAAATCATGAATAATTATAGTGCTATCTTAGACAAACACTTTCATTTATCGAGCTTTAATATCTCTCGTAATATCTTAGCGTTAATTTTAATTGAGGTTATTTGTGTAATAGTAATTACTTTTAAATTTACATGGGGAACCAGGTTAATCGTAGGTACCTTAGCAGCAATAATAACAGGAATATTTATATTGCGTCCATACTGGACTTTAATATGTTATACTTTCATGGTACCATTTCATCCTTGGATATGGGAGACTGGAATATCACACTTGATTCTTGGGATGACTTTCCTTCTTATTATTAGTGCTACGTTCCTAATTCTCCAAGAAAGATGTGAAATTAATATTACAACGTTGGTTCAATGCCTATTTTTATTTTTGATATCCTTGTTCTTATCTCTTAGTGTAAGTGTTGATTTAATGAACAGTTTTAAAGAACTACGCACTCTTATTGGTTTGATGATGGTTGTATTCTTGATTAGATATCTTGTTGATGATATAAAAAAGACTCAAGAGGTTGTAATTGTTTTAATTATTGCCACTGCAATATCAAGTATGTATGCAGTTGTTTCAATCGTTATATCTGGAATAGGTAGAGCGGGGGGATTTGCAACTGACCCAAATCATTTTGCATTAGAACTATCCATGATTATTCCTCTTACAATAGTTACTTTCCAAAATACAAATGGGTTCTTAAAGCGGATATTGCTTTTCAGCGTTCTCACTCTTTTTAATATTACGTTACTTATGACAGTTTCAAGGGGGGGTATTTTAGCCGTTATTTCAATATATCTTTTCTTTCTCTGGAGGGAACGGAGAATTAAGGCAGCACTTATGGGGGGAATTATTGGTGCAATTATTATTAAATTTATGGTTCCCCAATGGGTTTGGCAAATGTTTGTTGTTTCAGAGAGAGCGACTTCAGCAGCTTCTCGTTTAGATATATTACGTGCCGGATTGAAAATATTTTTAGATCATCCTATTCTCGGAGTTGGTTTGGGAAATTTTCGGATCGTTTTCCCTCATTATACGACTTTTTACTTTACAAAATATAAACAATTTTATGCACATAATACCTACTTAGAAATTCTCACGGGAGTAGGACTTTTGGGTTTAATTACCTATCTGCTTATCATAGGCTGGTATTTTACACATTTACATAAATGCAGAAAGTCTTTATCCTACAATAATGATCGTAAGACAATTCGACTCGTTGATGGCCTTGAAGCTTCAATGATTTCCTTTCTCGTTGCTTCCTCTTTTCTTTCAGTGCTTTCTTACTTACACTTTTGGATAATTATAGGATTGGGTGGGGCTTTGGACAAAATCGTGAAGAATAAGATGCTAACTCGATGCAAATAATTTACGATGCCGAAATTAAATAATAGGGTAATGATCGTTTTGAACTCATTTTATTGGGGAGGAGGGGGAAGCGAAATATTATGCATTACGCTAGCAGAGCAACTAATAAAAAGAGGATGGGATGTTCAGTTCGCGATTATCCATCAATTTACAGAATTCCCTTCCTCAATAAATAACATTATTCGTTATAATGCATGTTTTAAAGAATCTTTTCGGAAAGGCAATGCCCACTTGGTAAAAAGGTATCTGCGTAAACCATGGCGTTTTCTCAAAATATTCCTATGGCTCACTATGTTGATATATAGAGAAAAACCAAATATTATTCACACTCACCAACCCTACGGGAATATTTGGGGTGTTTTTGCCGCTCGCTTAGTTAAAGTCCCTGTTATTATTTCGAGCATTCATGGTTCTTTTAAACAGTTTGGGTTTTCAAGTAGTAGATGTAAATTATTAGGTTGTTATAGGGTAATAAAGTATTGTTTGTTTGATCGCTTTACATCGTTGTTTGCAAATCGTTTGGTTGCAGTGAGTGAAGCCACTCGCCAGGATTTAATTGAAGCCAATATTAAACCAGAATGCATATATGTTATTCATAATGGTATATCTGCAACAGACATTGAAAAGAATAATTTGTATTCCAATAGAATATGCCAAAATAATCAATATGTAATTGCAATGATGAGTAATATTGTTCCCATTAAAGGCCACGATATATTATTTAAAGCTGCAGCTCATTTAAGGAAGGAACACCCTTCTATTAAAATCATTTTATCCCAAACAAAAGTACAAGATGAGCGTTTTCGTTACTTCATAGATCAACTAGCCAAGGACCTCAAAATAAATGATATAATACAATATTCTTATGATCCGATTGAAGTTTGGGAGAAAGGAGATGTTTTCATTTTTCCATCACGTTCAGAAGGTTTACCAGTTGCTATTCTTGAGGCGATGCTGCTAAGGAAACCGATTATTGCCAGTCGAGTAGGAGGTATACCAGAAATTCTTGTCCACGGGGAATCTGGATGGCTTTTTGAACCCTGTAATTGGGTGGACCTTGCAAATGGATTAAAAACAATCCTTATGAATACCGAATTAAGATGTCGCCTCGGAAAAGCGGCACAGTTTAGGGTTAGAATACATTTTTCAGCAGAAAGAATGGGTGAAATGACCAGCAATCTCTATAATTACTTAATAACGAATAAATCTGGGAGCCAATTTAGTAAAGCCTTTGGAGGATAATAAGATAAATAAATCTCTCAAAGTATCTGTAATCATCGTTACCTGGAATAGCGGTGAATTTATCAATAAATGTCTTTCCTCGTTATTTAAAAACGAGTCAACTCTTGAGTATGAAGTCATAGTAGTAGATAACGGCTCTTTGGATGGAAGTATAGATAAACTTGATTATGATCATAACTCTGTTAGGATAATAAGAAATCAGCATAATCTAGGTTTTGCTAAAGCAAACAATATAGGCATATTAAATGCTTGTGCAAAAACACTGTTTTTGTTAAACCCTGACGTAACACCCCAAGTATCATCAATACAAAAACTCTATGAACTATTATGGTCAGATTTTAAAATCGGTGCTGTTGGTGGAAAACTAATTGGGGAAAACGGTGAAGTTCAGGTTGGTTTTAATGTACGTGCTTTTCCAACTTTAATAAGTGTTGCATTCGACTTGTTATTAATCAATAAAATATTTATTAGAAATCCAATTAATAATATGTATCGTCTCCTTAAAATGGATTATTCAAAGTGCCAAGAAGTCGATCAACCTGCAGCAGCTTGTTTGATGTTGAAGAAAGAGGTGATAGATATTATAGGTTTATTTGATGAACGTTTCTTCCCAGCGTGGTTTGAGGATGTGGATCTTTGCAGGAGGATTAAACAGGGTGGCTGGAAGATTATGTATCATCCCGGAGCAGAGTTCATCCATGTAGGAAGTCATAGCTTAGATAATCTTTCAGTTTCGGATTTTCTTCTTAGTTATTATCGTAATATGACACGGTATTTTAAAAAGAATCAAGGTCTCATGGTTTCCTGTATTGTGAGAATACTCATAATATTTGGTATGGTTGCAAGAATCCTTGGATCTGTGAGTAATTTTAGAGATAACTCCAAAAATAGAAAGGAATTATGGAATGCTTACGGAAATGTTTTGATTAACTGTTTCCAAGGATTATGAAATATATTTAAATGCCTACCCCAAGGATACTCGTTAGCATTGTAACTCACAACTCGGAGCGTTATATTGATTCGTGTTTGGAGGGGTTAAAAAGACAGAGATTTCAGGATTTAGAAATAGCAGTAGTTGATAATGCTTCTTCTGACGAGACATTAGCAATCATTATGGGATTGAGAGAGAATTTCAAATCACTTCATTTATTTCCACTCCGGTTTAATATTGGTTTTTGTGGTGGTAATAATCTTGCGATCAATCTATTTAAAAGCGAATATGTTTTAGTCCTTAATCCCGATGTTTTCCTGACTTCTACATTCCTTTCAGAGGCCTTAAGGGGCTTCGAATGGAATGACCAAGTTGGAATGGTATCCGGTAAGTTGCTTCGTATTCCACAAGAAGTATTTTGTGATCGTCTACCGCAATTCGTAGATAAAGCCCTTGATAAAGTTCACTTAACCACAATTGATTCAACTGGGTTATATTTCACTCATACGCAGAGACATTTCGACAGAGGCTCAAACGAAACTGATCACGGCCAATATAATATTCCAGGATATGTATTTGGGCCAACAGGTGCAGCTGCCTTATACAAGAGAACCATGATAGACTCGATTAAAATAGAAGGCGAATTATTTGACGAGTTATTTTTTGCATATCGTGAGGACGCCGATTTAGCTTGGCGTGCACAGATCATGGGGTGGAAATGTGCTTATGTTCCTTCCGCAGTTGCATACCATGTGAGAAGAGTTTTGCCAGAAAGACGGGGGGCGCTCCCTCCAGAAATAAATATGCATTCTGTCAAAAATCGATTTATCATGCGTTTGAAAAATATGGAAATAAGAACGTACCTTAGTTTTTTATTTCCTATCACATTAAGAGACATTCAGATCATAATGTTCATATTTCTGTTCGAGCAAACTTCATTGAAAGCGACTTGGCTGGTGTTGAAAAATATTAGTAGATCTCTTCGACATAGGAATTTAATTAAGGCGAAAAAAAAGACTTCTGCCTCTACTATTGAACGATGGTTTGGCCGAAAGGGAAGATTTATTCCTATTTCATCGGTAGAAAAGAATACATGAGACGTGCTCATATACTGACTTTTTGCTTCTCAACCACGATACTCCTCTTCATTCCTTGTTATTTACATCCAGAAGAGATCAAGTTTTCTGGAGGAAATGATTATGATTACAGTGTAGGATGTTATTATTTTGGTTATTGGTTTCGGAAACCTATGGGGAGAGATGTGCCCATGGACCTACTTGTTGGTAGATGGAATGAACGTAAGCCTCTTTTAGGGTGGTACCTCGACACGCCATATACCATGAAATGGGAAGTCGAACGGGCCTTGCGTGGAGGTATTCACTTCTTCGCATTCTTGTGGTATTATCTTGAGGAAGATACAGCCTCGACGGATACTCTCCGCGATTCGGCTTCAAATCACAATTCACTTAATGGGTCCTTACGATCCTTTTTAGCTATAAATAAATTACATAAGATGAAATTTTGTGTTGTTTACACTAATCACGATAATTTTAATGTTCCTCCCTCCCGCTGGGGCTACTACGCGAACCAATGGGCGAAATTAATGCTTAGAGATGATTATTTCAAGATAGCCTTAAAAGAAGGGAAGGAAAAAATACCATTATTCATAGTTTGGAGTCCAAATGCTCTTCATGTAAATTGGAAAGGCCAAGAAGGGGGAGCAGGTGAAGCAATTAAAAAGTTAAGGAATATTGCTAGAAGTGTTGGTGTGGGAGAAATAGCTATTGGGGGTTGTAATGATCATTCAAAACCGGCAGTATTTGAGGATGGTTATGATATTATTACAGGATACAACTTTCACGCGTCAGGTGGAGTTCTGCCGGGAAAGTCTGGCAAATACAATAATTTAGCTAAGGGTCATCTTACCATCTGGGATTCCATGGCTTCATATAGTAAGCCGGTTATCCCCGTTATCACTTCAGGATGGGACCCCCGCCCATGGCCGAATACCCTTAAGGGCAGCCCTTACTATCCCGACAGGACGCCGGAGAAATTTCAAGATTTCTGTCAGCTGACCAAAGACTGGATGGACAGCAAGGATTCGCAACTTGTCGTTCCAAAGACCGTCCTGATTTATGCTTGGAACGAGTTGGGAGAAGGGGGTTATATTCTACCTACAGTGGGGGAGGGCTACTCCTACCTCAATGCGGTCAAAAAGGTATTCGGACCAAAGAAACAAACTGTCCGTAGAAGTCGATAACCTTATTTTTGCGTTAAAGTGAAAATTGCCATCCTTGGAGCCCGTGGGATGCCCTCTACCTACGGAGGCTATGAGACCTTTATCCAAGAGCTGGCTCCAGCCCTTGCTGAAAGGGGGCATCAGGTAACGGTCTATTGCAGAAGAAAGCTTTTTGTCGAACGTCCTCGCGTTCACCAAAGGGTGAGGCTGGTTTATTTGCCCAGTATCGAAACCAAAAATCTTGGAACCCTGACGCATACGGCTATTGCTACTCTTCATGCTTTAATGTCCGATGCGGATGTCGCTTTATTGGTTAATCCCGCAAATGGCTGGTATTGCCTGCCCCATCGGCTTCTGGGGAAAAAGGTGGCGATCAATCTTGATGGTTTGGAATGGAAACGTGGAAAGTGGAGTTTCTTTGGGAAATTATATTTCCGATGGGCTGCTCGGGTTGCTGTCCTGTTCGCTAACGAATTAGTCAACGATGCGGAAGCGATGAGGACGTTTTATCGGGAGACCTGGGGCAGGGATTCGACCTTTATCGCCTATGGGGCTTATATCGAAAAGTCCGAGCACCCGGAAATTCTCAGGGAATATGGATTGGAGCCCGGGCGATATCTTCTAATCGCTAGCCGCCTGGTTCCGGACAATAATGCAGACTTAATCGTTCGGGCTTTCGAGGGAGTCAAAACAACCATGACTCTGGCCATAGCGGGAGGGGCTAACTATCGTAGTCCTTTCGTGGATGAGCTAAAAAAGACATCCGATCCGAGAATCAAATTCTTAGGGCATGTGGATAAGGATCAGCATGTAAAAGAGTTGCATTGTAACGCCTATGCCTACATCCATGGGCACGAATTTGGAGGGACGAATCCGGCCCTCCTGAAGGCTTTGGGGTATGGCAACTGCATCCTGGCCCTGAATACTCCCTTCAATCGTGAAGTGCTTGGGGATTATGGAGTCCTTTTTGATAAGTCTGTCGAGTCCCTCAAAGAGAAGTTGCAGCACATCGTGGACTATCCTGAATTCGCAGAGGGGTTTCGTCATCGGGCTCCGGACAGGATCAAAGAAGCCTACAGTTGGGAATCCATTGTTGATAAGTATGAAGCATTATTCCAAAGAATGATAAGTAGTTAATGTGAGGTTAACGTAGTAAAGATGAACTTTCTGGTAAGAACTCCCAAAATCAGCCTAAACGATCATCCTGTTAATGTGAAAAAGAGAACGCCCACTATATATAGTGGTCAGGAACATAAAGAGAGGTGGGGAGGGCGTGAATACGGCGTGAACAGGGCGTGAATAGGGCGGAAACCCCTCAAGGTTTTGGAGCTTTTTCGGCCATCCCCCTCTTGGAGAGGGATTTAGTTAAACAGGCTTATCGACGCTTTGTCGGACATACTTTTGAGACAACTTATAGTGTACCACAATAAATTGTGGTCACCTATGAAAACTCCGGGTGAGTAGATAGGAGTGCGAGGCATCACGGGTTAACCCAAAGGGATTAAGGCATTTCCTAAAAAACCAGAAAAAACCTATCAAGTAAAGGATTGTTTAGCCATGTTGAGCTATGATGGTCTTTTGAGGTGATCGGGGAGAAATACGAATGAATATAATGGTGACTGGTGCGGCCGGGTTCATGGGTAGCCATCTGGTGGATTACCTCGTCGGCAAAGGCCATCAGGTCTTTGGGGTGGACGATATGTCCGGAGGCTATTGGCGGAACATCAACTCTAAGAGCACGTTTATTGAGCTGGACCTGCGAAACACGGCCAAGGTCGAGAAAGTCATTGCTGAGCTTAAACCTGGATATATCTATCATCTGGCTGCTGATGCTACCGAGGGGCGGAGCCAGTTTCTGCCTCGGGAGTGTACGGAGAGGAATTACTTTTCCTTTTTGAATCTGATCGTGCCTGCTATTGGGCACGGCCTCAAGAAGATCGTAGTCGCTAGCTCGATGAGCGTTTACGGGGATCAAGAGCCTCCGTTCCACGAGGGGATGCCGACCAAGCCGGTGGATATCTATGCGATCAGCAAAGCGGCGATGGAGAAGGCGACTGAGGTTCTGAGCAAAGTTTATGGCTTTGACTATACCATCGTACGACCTCACAATGTCTATGGGCCAAGACAAAACATTGCAGACCCATACCGTAATGTAGTCGGTATCTTCATGAACCGGATCATGCGCAAAGAACCCCTCTACATTTACGGGGACGGGGAGCAGAAGCGGGCGTTCACTTACATTGATGACAACATCCCTTACTTCGCCGAGACCATGTTCAACCCCAAGGCAAATGGTGGGATATTAAATCTTGGTCCGATTGAAGAAGAGACGATCAATACCCTGGCTGGTCTCGTTCAGAAGGAGTTTGGAGTTCAGAGCGAGATTGTCTATCTTCCGGACCGGCCCCTTGAGGTCAAATATGCTTATTGCACCTACGATAAGGCAGTAAAGCTTTTGGGCTATATGACCAGCACGAGTTTGGAGGAAGGGATTCACAAAATGGCGGAGTGGGCCAAGAGCTTGGGACCCCAAGCCTGGAAGTACCGCGATTTCTTGGAGTTGGATTCGCCGGACATGCCCAGAACCTGGAAGGAAAAGCTTTGAGGCAAGTTCCTTTTTCGCTTATTCTCCCGAAGGGAAAATGGTCTGTAGGTGTGTAGTGGGTGTGAGGTGGGTGTGGGGTGGGTGTGCAGTGGGTCGCCAGAATTATTTTGAGTGACCCAGGGTTGGGGCACCCCTGAATCAATGTTTACTCGTGCATGTTCCTTGTAAGTTCACAATGGTGGCCCATCTTATGCGATTTCACCTAGTAGTAGCTGAATTATGCTAAGGCAAAAGGCTCTGTTATTCAGCCGGGTTGCCATGGTTGGGGATTCCCTAATCGTGGCAGCTGGATTCTTGGTATCCTATTGGCTCAGGCAGGGGCCGCTTCGTGGCTCGTTCGATGACGTCACCCTTTTCCCGCTGAAGGATTACCTTTGGGCCCTCGTATTGGCTGTTCCAATCTGGATCGGAATGCTCTGGCGCTCGAGAATTTATTCCTCCCTCAGGACCAAAACCTGGGTGGAGATCGCCGGGGCGATCCTCTGGTCCGGGATCGTGACCACGGTGGTTCTGGGAACCGTCCTCTTTCTGCTCAAAATTCCTTATTTCAGCCGAACCTTTGTAATCTTATTTTTTACTATCTCGGCTTCTCTGTTGTTGTTCGAGAGAGTTACGATATTCGGGATCCTCAAGGTCGCCAGGCGTAAGGGATTCAATTTCCGGACAGTGCTCCTGGTGGGGACGGGAAAGGTCGCCCAAAACATCGCCCGCTTAATGCGCTCCAACAAAGATTGGGGCTTCCGGTTGATCGGTTTCATGGACGTAGAGCCCACCCGTGTCGGCCATGAGCTTCAGGGAGTTCCCGTCCTGGGCGGGCTGGAGAGGCTTCCAGACCTGCTCCATGAGCGCGTCGTGGATGAGGTGATTTTCGCCCTGCCGCGGCGCTTCCTGGGGCACATCGAAGACAGCTTGCGGGTCTGCGAGGAGATCGGGGTTAGAGCGCATGTGATCCTCGACTGGTACAGCATGAAGATCGCCAAGACCAACCTTGGGGAGTTTCATGGGATCCCCATGCTTTCCCTGACCACCACTCCCTTATCCGAGGCCAAACTGCTCCTCAAGAGGATTGCCGATGTCACCGGGTCCTTCACGTTGCTTGTCCTTCTATCTCCGCTTTTTTTGACCATTGCCGCCCTGATTAAACTGACCTCCTCAGGCCCGATATTCTTCAAGCAGGTGCGCTGCGGTCTGGGGGGAAGGAAGTTTGCTTTCTACAAGTTCCGTTCGATGATCGTTGACGCAGAAGAGAGGAAAAAGGGTCTCGAGCCCTTGAACGAGATGAGCGGTCCGGTGTTCAAAATCAGGGACGACCCCCGGATTACACCGGTGGGGAGGATCATCCGCAAGCTCTCCATCGACGAGCTGCCCCAGCTCTACAACGTATTGAAGGGTGAGATGAGCTTGGTCGGGCCCCGGCCCCCGATTCCGGAGGAAGTGCAGAAATACGAGCGCTGGCAAAGACGGAGGCTCTCCATGCGGCCGGGGTTGACCTGCCTGTGGCAGGTCAATGGTCGCAACGAGGTAGATTTCGATCAGTGGATGAAGCTGGACTTGGAATACATTGACAACTGGTCGTTAGGCCTTGATTTAAAAATAATGCTCAGGACTATCCCGGTGGTCCTTACGGGACACGGTGCACATTAGAGGACAGGCCTGGGCTTTATTTTTCCTCGGGCTATGTCTCTTGGCCGGACCGGTCAAAGCGCAAACTCAGGAATATTTGCTGCTGGATTCCTGGGTTTATCCTGTCCTGGAGGAGTTGCGGGTCAGGGGCCATACGTCAGGTCTTTGGGGAGCTGTAAAGCCCTATACCAGGGCGGAGGTCATCCGGGCTCTGGAAGAAGTCCGACGAGGAGTTGACGCGGGAGAAATCGTGTTGACCAAAGCGGATCAAGTCCTCGTTAAACGGTTAGATCAGGAGTTTGATAAGGACTCCACCCTTCTTGCCGGGGAGAAGAAATTCAATTGGAGATTTCGTGCCTTTGGGCAGGAGCGACTGAGCGCAACCTCCAAAGAAAAAGTTTCCCGGGTAGCCGCCGGGGGAAATATCGGACTGCATTTCGACCAAAGAGCCACTTTTTACGATGGAATTCTCATCGACCAGGAGATGGCAAAGGATCCTTCCTATACAGGGTACCTTTGGCGGGGGATGTATGGAGATTTCGATGCCGCCTATGCTCAGGTAGCTCTCGGGCCGGCAAGGATGTTTGCTGGAAGAGGGAAGCTATTGTGGGGGCCAGGAAGAAATGAATCCCTCATTCTTTCAGATAATGCATCTGCCCTTGACCGGCTGGGTTTAGATGTCCGCGTGGGAGCGTGGGCGTTTTCCTGGTTTACAGCAGAGCTTGACCCTTTGAAGCACTACCAACGGCCGGATACGACCCTTATCGAAGAGCGGGCAAAGCGTTTTGTAACGGGACATCGTCTGGATGTAAAGATCGGTCGGTCGCTGGAATTGGGAGCATCGGAGACGTTCGTTTATGGGGGACCGGGTCGAGAGGTCGAGCTGCACTATTTGAACCCGTTGCTGCTGTACCACGCCATCCAGCTTAACGATGACAGCCCCGGGAATACATTGTTGGGATTCGACGGGCGATGGTTGATGCGGCCCAAGTGGGAGGTCAATGGAGAAGTCCTAATTGACGACTGGCAGATCGAGCATAAAACGTCGCAGGACGAGGAGCCGTCACACTGGGGCATGCAGGTTGGGCTACGAGCGGCGGATCCTTTGGGATTAAAGGGAAGCTATGCCTGGGTCAACTATACCCGAGTGAATAACTGGGTCTATAACGTGTATCAACCCTACGAGCGCTACATCTTCAAAGGAAAATCCTTGGGCTGGAGCGGGGGCAATGACGGAGATGCCTTGGAACTTTCAGGAATCAAACATCTGGACAGAACCTGGGATATGGGGCTGACGTTATCTCAAAGAAGGCATGGAGAGGGAAGGCTGGAAGCGGCCTGGCCGTTTGTAGTCCAAGATAAAGACACCTTGGTCAAGCGAGGATTCCGGTCGGAGCCGTTTCCTTCAGGTATAGTAGAGAGAATACAAAATGGGGAGTTATTTCTCCGCTGGCAGCCAAACGCAGATTCCTGGCTGGAACTGGGAGCTGGTGTTGAAGGGGTAAGGAACGAAGGCAATGTAAATGGAAGCGACCGGACCTCGGCCACGGCAAGATTGCTGGGGAGGTATCAGGTGGATTGGTTGCTCCGTTGAGCAGCGTCGCGGGAATCAAGGCCTGCGTCACCGGGGGAGCAGGATTCATCGGGTCCCACATCGTAGATGGCCTGATCGGAAAGGGATGGGAGGTCTTCATCCTAGATGACTTCTCCACGGGCAAGCGTACAAACCTTAATCCCAGGGCCCGGCTCTATGAAATGGATATCCGCTCCCCGGAAGTGGAAAAGGTTTTCGGGCAGGAGAAACCCGAATACGTCTTTCATCTGGCGGCGCAGATCGACGTAAGGAAGGCAGCACTGG
>CAYGWX010000033.1:0-23384 GCA_964353855.1 uncultured bacterium
GGATCCTCCCCTCGTAGGGGAGGGAGAAAGGGAGGGGTTCACGTCTGATAAGTCTTCGGTCACCGGCTCCTCCGGGCCTTATATTTCTCCCTCTTCTCCCTCACTCCGAAGCCGATGGGCTTGCGGCGGGGTTTGGGCGGAGGCAGGAGGAGGGGACGGATCTTCTGGTATAAGGTTCGCAGGGCGGCGTCGTGGGAGAGCAGGGTTTTCTCGATTTCGGCCAGCCGCCTTTCCAGCTCCGCCCGGTTCAAAAGCTGCTCCCGCATCTTGACGAACGCCCGCACCACGAACACGCTCATATCGATGGCCCGCCGGCTGTTCAGGACGTTCGCGGCCATGATGGCCCCGTGCTCGGTGAAGGCATAGGGCAGGTAGCGTCGCCCGCCCCGGCCCTTTGAGGTGCCAATTTGGCATCTCAAAGCCGTGGATTCCTCTTGGTTTGAGGTCGCAATTTGCGACCTCAAGTTTGTAACCTCTTTAAGCGTAAGCTGTAACACGAAGTCCCGAGGGAAGCGGTATCGGTTCCGCCTGACCTGTTCATTCAAGCGTTTGGTCGCAACGCCATAGATCCGCGCCAAGTCGGCATCCAGGATCACTTTTTGTCCGCGCACGGTGAGGATCACGTCCTCGACCACATGCGCGCTGTATCTTTCCGGTTTCTCTGTCACGGCGACTTTCTCTTAGCCTCCTTTTGGGCCTTGTTTATGCCCCTGCCACCGCCCCGCCCTGACATTTTACACGATTCCCCCTGCAAAAGCAAGCAGTTTTTCGTGGTCAACGCCTCTTCCGAAACGCTGTCCTTTCCTTCGTCTTTTGTCTTTTTCTCCTTACGCCTTATCGAAGCGTAGCGAAGATCCCGCCTGTCGTAGCGAAGCGAAGACCCTCGATTTATCGGGGCCCTTGGATTTATCAAGGATTTATCGGGAACCCCTCGCCCCCTTAGACTACTATCTCCGCCTGCGCGTAACCCGACCTTCCCCCGTCTGGTCTCACGACTCTGCCTTTCACGGCTACCCTCGTTCCGGCTGGGATTCCTGAGAGGACGTGGAGGCCGGTGGTTCCGTCGGCGTAGACTAAATGCCGGAACCCTGAGGGATAGGCTTTGCGGGAGGCTTTGGTCTCGTTGAGCCAGAGGTCTATGAGGGTGCCTGAGAGCAGGGGCTCCCAGCGGATGCGAACGACCTCTGGGGCCGGGTTTCTGAGTCTGAACCTCTCCGGGGGATTGGGCTGGGGGATGGCTGGGGGCTGGATGGCCAGGGGCAGCCCCGCGTCCGCTATGACCTGGTTCACGGACACGTAGGCGTTGTACCCGGACCAATGGCTCTCCCGTCCCAGGGTAGGGTCCGTGGGCTTTAAGAGCAGGGCGAACGCTTCCCAGCTTGCCCTTTCCTGATCCATGATCCCGCCCCAGGCCCGGGTTACCTGGGGGGTGGTTTTCCAGACTTGTTCCTTCCTCTGCGTCCTGGGATGGCTGGGCATGACGAAGGTCCGTAGGCAGTTGATTCCCCTCCATACCGTGAACACCACCCCGTCTGCCATCCTGCCCCTCAGGTCTATGCTGTGCAGGGGCGACCTTACCTTTGCCACATTGCCTCCTTGTGTTTACGATGACACAATATTATACCGAACTATTACATTCTTTGTCAAGCGGACCGTCCCGTTAAGGTCGCTCGTTCAATTAGTATGAAATTAGAGATAAATTAGTGTGAAGTTAGTGTTAAATTAGAGTTAAATTAGAGTGAAATTAGTGTTAAATTAGACACAACTTAGTGTGAACTTGGCGGGAAGCCATCCATTACATACCGTCTGTATCGCCACTGATACTACGCTAATCCTGGGATAAATCATATTAAGTACTTATAAAATAATATGTTACGTACAATTACGATCAAATCCTGTATCCCTAATGATTACAACTAACCCAAAACCTCCCGCTTCAAATCTTAAATAATGCTTTGTAATAACTTAAAAAATAACAACTTATAACAATTATATTACTTTTATTATTTTTCTGGCACATCTCTTGCTTCTATTAGAAAGTGGAATTCAACCGAAACCCCAAACGAAAGGAGCAAGTCATGTCGAAGTACAGAGTTCTTGGGATCGCCCTGATGGTTGTTCTCGTAGCGTCTCTGGGCTTTCTCGGGTGCGGCAAGAAGAGCCCGAGCCAGGCCAACCTGAACCAGTCTCCCCAGCAGGAGAACGCCAACGCCGGAGTGCTGACCGGCTTCTTCACCCAGATGAACCAGAACAAGGGCCAGGCCCAGGGCTACATCGGGGGCTATGCCGGCATCGCGGTCCGCAAGGCCGGCCTGGACGGCGGGCCTCCTCCTCCCTGGCAGGGCCCGGACCTGCGCGGCTGGTACTGGTTCAAGGACATCGACGAGAAGGACCCGACCGACTCCCTGACCTTCTGGCTCTACATGGTCCCGGACGGGTTCGCCTATCCCGACAGCTTCGTGCGCGAGCTGGACTTCAAAGTCACCTCCCAGAAGCATCCCCTGCGCTCGGCCCAGGTGCACCTCTCGATGGACCCGGGCGACCTCAACCACCTCTCCGGATGGTGGCAGTTCACCGAGGACCAGACCTGGGTCAGGTGGGCCTGGACCAACTCCAGCGTGAATCCCGATGACCATTCCGGGATCTACGACCTCACCACCTCCGGGAACCTGAGGCTCGCCGCCCACTTCGAGATCGTGGTGGACGGCTCCGGCACCGGCTTCGCCACCTGGCAGGGCTACCGTTTCGTGCAGTACACCTTCTATCCCTGGCCGGGACAGAACGGCTACCAGGGCTACTACACCCTGGCCAGCGAAAACTGGAGGGTGAAGCATAACTTCTAATCCCCCATCCTCTTCACAAGGGTGAAAGGGCGTCCCGCGGGCATGGGCGGGACGCCCTTCGCCTGTGAAGGGCAAACCCGGTTGACAATCGCAACCCTTAACGATTACAATATGCCATGATGCGGCGCCTGCTACCTCTCCTGATTCTCGTGCTCTGGGCCGGAGCTTCCCCGGCCAGGGACTTCCCGCCCCGGCGGTTCTCCCTGTCCCTGCCGGTGGGTGGCTACGCTCCCTCCGACACCAACTACAGCAATAGTTACGGGGGGCCCGGGCTCATGACCGGCCTGCGCTTCACCTACACGATCAGGAGGAGAATTGACCTCGACCTCAGCCTGGAGTTCTTCCTGAAGGACAACTCCAAGGACTTCACCCGCATCACCTGGTTCGCAGGCGTCCTGACCCCGTCCGCCCGCTACCGCTTTTTCAACACTTCCAGGTTCCAGCCTTATCTCGGGGCCGGCCTCCCGCTCGTGGACCTGAACGGCATGTATCTCATCGTGGACCCCAACCGGGGCAACCTGGCAGTGGCCAAGGTCCACCACTCCGGCTCCGGCCTCGTGTTCCTGGGCGGATCCGACATCATGCTCGCTAACCATTTCGCCCTGTTCGCAGAGGCCCGGTTCTACAGCCTGCGTTTCAAATACGACCGCTGGGAGCTGGGCGGGGTCTCCGTGGCCGTGGATCCGCCCATCGAAGCCGACCAGAGCGGCGGCTACTACGGCGCCGGCCTGAGATACAGGTTCTAAAGGAATGTTATCGCTTATCGAAAGGAGAATGGCATGAAGCAACCTCTGCTTTTCCTGTGGCTATTGCTCGTAGGGCTTTGGGGGTCACCTGCCCAGGCTGCGACTCCGGATACGGTCAAAGTTCTGGGCAAGGCCAAGGCCACTCAGATCATCATCCCGAAGGACCCGCTCCTAGCCGGCTATCTCTCGGCCACGACCCCCGGCCTGGGCCAGCTCTACTGCGGACGCTTCTGGCGGGGCGCCGCCTTTCTCGGGGCCGAAGGCCTGTGCTTCGGGATCGCCGCAGGCATCAGTAAGAAAGCCAACCCGGAGTTTACTTACACCGTGTATGATTCGGCTGGGAACCGTCACGAGCTCATCGGCCGGGAGAGCAACACCACCGCCAAGGACAAGTTCACGGACAGGGACCGGGCCAACATCGCCATCTTCACCATTGCCGGGGCCGCCCTGCACGTCTGGAACGTCCTGGACGCCTATCGCCTCGCCAAGAAGCACAACCAGAAGATGTTCCTTCAGAGCAAGGCCGAAGACACCGGCTTCAAGCTGGGCCTGGGGATGAACGGTGCGGCCCCTTCCCTGTCCCTGACCAAACGATTCTAAGGAAGCTTATCGGGTTAGCCGACTGCGTGCCAATTTCTATAGCCATGGGATTCATTCCGACATCCCTGAGGCGTCCGCGAAAAGTCATCCCGGACGCCGTGGGCCTTTTTATGTCTTTATCCCAGATTTCCAACCTGTCCTGATGGCCCTGCTCCTGAACTTTTTTGGAACCAAGGTCGCCGCCGCCCTCCTGGGCGGGTGGATCCTCTTCGGCCACAGCGCCAAGGCCCCCAGCCTTTCGCCTCCCCTCCTGGCCTCGTCGGGGGGGAAGATCGTGGTCTCCACCATGCTCGACAACGGCTTCCCCGATGACCTGGACCAGGTCATCCTCACCGGCACTCCGGTCACCCTGGCCTTCACCGCGGCGCTTCAGGATGATGCCCAGACCGTCGCGGAGCAGGGGACACGCCGCACCGTGACCTTCGACCCGGGGACCAAGGCCTTCTCCGTGAATTCAGGGGGCGAGACTCAGACGACCTCCGATGAGAAGACCATGGAGGCCTGGATGGGGTCGCTGGTGAACTTCCCCCTCATCGAGACCTCCTCCCTAAGGCCCGGGGGAAGCTACCAGGCCGTAGTCCAGGCCCGGCTCGAGCCCATCTCCGTGGAGGCCGTGGAGGGCAAGAAGTTCGACCTCATGACCCTTTGGCAGTTCCGCGTCCCCAAAGCCCAATCCGAAGCAGTACCTGGTTTAACCTTTTTGGGGCACTAAGCTTATGTCTTGGTCGCCAAATTTTACATTTTGCAATTTTCATTTTTAATTTCGCTATGAACCTCTCCCTCCGCGCCCGTCTCCTCCTCCTCCTCGGCCTGGTGCTCATGGGCTCGCTCCTCCCTTTGGCGATTTACAGCCACCGCCTCACCTCCTCCCTGCTCGCCTCCTGGGACAATCCCAAAATCGAGCGGGCCCTGGGCATCGCGGTCACCAACACCCACGACCCCCAGGACGAGGAGACCGCCCGCGCGGCCTACCGGGCCTACGGCCAGCTCAAGGCCCTGCGCAAGCCCATCCAGCAGGAGATGTTCTGGGTCACGGGGTTCATCGCCCTGGCCCTGGCCGCGTCCGCCCTGCTCCTTTCCATGCTCTTCGTCTCCCGCATGACCCGGCCCCTGGACCTCCTGACCCGGGCCGCGGGCAAGATCAGCGAGGGAGATTTGGACACCCGGGTGGAGGCCCGATCCACACCGGAGATCGAGTCTCTGATTCAGGCTTTTAACAAGATGGCCGGGGACCTGAAGGCGAGCCGCGAGGACCTGGCCCGCGCCGAGCGCCGCGCCGCCTGGCGCGAGGTCGCCCAACGCATCGCCCACGAGATAAAGAACCCGCTCACCCCCATCCGCCTCTCCACCGAGCGCCTGCGGGACAAGCTCCGGAAGGGAAGCCCGGACTTGAACCAGGCCCTGGATTCCGGGACCCAGACCATCCTCACCGAGATCTCCTCCCTAGAGCGGATGGTCACGGAGTTCTCCAAGTTCGCCCGGCTTCCGGCGCCGATTAATCGGTCGATCGCCCCCGGGGAACTTTACCAGGAGGTTTCGGAACTGTACGCCTCCCCTCCCCCCGGCGTCCTTCTCTTCGTGGACTGCGCCCAGGGCCTTTCCATGATCCTTGGGGACGTCGCCCAGCTCAAGGAGGTCCTCGTAAACCTGGTGGACAACGCCGTCCACGCGCTCAAGGAAAAGGGGGGAAAGGTAACCCTCGGGGCCAGAGGGGAAGAGGGACAGGTCATCCTGTCCGTCTCAGACAACGGCCCCGGCATTTCTCCTGAAGACCTGCCCCATCTCTTCGAGCCCTATTTCACGAAGCGCCCCGGCGGCACCGGCCTGGGCCTGGCCATCGTGGAGCGCATCGTAAGCGAGCACGGTGGAAAGATCACGGTCGAGAGCCGGCTTGGGCAGGGCACAACCTTCACCATCAGGCTTCCCGCGCTCAAGGCTTAAACCATGGCAAAAGAGAAGATCCTGATCATAGATGACGAGCAGAATATCCGCCGCACTCTCAAGGACATCCTCGAGGACGAAGGCTATGCTGTCCTAACCGAGGCCAAAGGTAGGGACGGCCTGGGCGTCCTGGCCGAAGAGCCCGTGGACCTCGTGCTCCTCGACATCCGGCTCGCCGAAGAGAACGGCCTGGACATTCTCCGGGCCATCCGGGAGAAGCACCCGGATGTGGAGGTCGTGATGATCTCCGGGCACGGGACCATCGAGACCGCGGTCGAGGCCGTCCGGCTCGGGGCCTATGACTTTCTGGAAAAACCTCTTTCCCTGGAACGGGTGCGCCTGGCTGTGCTCCGCGCCCTGGAGAAATCCCGCCTCAGGCGCGAGCTTGAAAAAAGAGCCCGCGGCGACCGCCCTCCCCTGTTGGGCCAGGGCCGGGCCGTGCAGGCCATGCGGAAGCTCATCTCCCAGGTCGCGCCCACGGACTCCAAGGTTTTGATCTCCGGGGAGAGCGGCACCGGCAAGGAGCTCGCGGCCCGCGAGATTCACCTCGCCAGCGGAAGGAAGGACGGGCCGTTCGTGGAGGTGAACTGCGCCGCCATCCCCCAAGAGCTCATCGAGAGCGAATTGTTCGGCAGCGAGAAGGGCGCCTATACCGGCGCCGGGCAGATGAGAGTGGGGAAGTTCGAGCAGGCCGATGGGGGCACGCTCTTCCTCGACGAGGTCGGGGATATGAGCTTGACCGCCCAGGCCAAGGTCCTGCGGGTGCTCGAGGGCGAGGCCTTCTCCCGCCTGGGTGGGAATGCAGCTATCAAGGTGGACGTCCGGGTCATCGCGGCTACGAACAAAGATCTCGAAAAGGAAGTCAAGGAGTACCGTTTCCGCGAGGACCTTTTTTTCCGATTAAATGTTTTTCCCATCTACACCCCGGCTCTGCGCGAGCATCCTGAGGATATCCCCCTGCTCGTGGATTTTTACCTGGAGCGCTTCGCCCGGGAGAATGGCAAGCCCAAGCCGACCATCCATGAACAGGCCCTGGAGCGGCTCCGGCGCCACTCCTACCCCGGCAACGTCCGTGAGCTCAGAAACCTCGTGGAACGCCTCGCCATCCTCGCCCTGCCCGGCGAGATCGCCCTGGAGCACGTCAACCTGATCTTCCCCGGCGGGGGCCAGACGGTTGACCCGTTTCTAAGCACACGCCCTCTGGCCGAGGCCAAGGAGGACCTGGAGCGACGCTACGTCGAGACCCAGCTCAAGCTCCACGGAGGCGACATCGCCAGGACCGCAGAGGCCCTCGGCCTGGAGCGCACCAACCTCTACCGCAAGCTCAAGCAGTTAGGCATCGAAAAGGGCTCGGGGGGCGACTAAACACACCTACCATGCAAGGAGAAGAGGGGCCGCCCAAAAGGCGGCCTCTTTCAATTGGGTGTTTTCACCCACCCGGCCAAATCTTGGCCGGGTGCTCCTTTTATGGCTTAAGTTCTAGTCCTGATTGAGGTTAGTTCTTTAACCACTCCCTTGTGGATTCCCAATACTCAGGTGGGGATTGCCAATCCACAGGCGGGGATTGCCATTCCTCAGGGGTGGATTCCCGATCCCCAAGTGTGGATTCCCGATTCCCAGGTAAGGATTACCGTTCCCCGGATGTGGATTCACAATACTCAGGTGAGGATTGCCGATCCACAGGTGGGGATTACCGTACCTCAGGTGTGGAATCCCGATACCCAGGCGGGGATTCCGCATCCCCCGCCCCTCAGGGGGCCGGGGGCTTCAAGTCCCAGGCCAATAGAACTGGGTCCTGCCTGATGTCAGGCAGGACCCAGTCTGCGATATGGGTTACAGCCGGATTACTTGTTTCCCTCTGGCTTGGGGGCCGGGGACGCCGGCGGGACCGGGGGCGCCGGTGGTTTGGGAGGTGCCGGTGGGGCCGGGGGAACCGGAGGCTTCGGCGCCTCCGGAGCCTTGGTCTCTTCGGCCTTGGGAACCTCCGGCATCTTCCACTCTTCTTTCTTCTCCTTCTTCTCCAGGAGGTTCTTGTTGTCCTTCTTCTTGGTCAGCACGATGAAGATGAGCGAATACCCCACCGAGGAGATCGCCTTGGGATAGGAGACCAGGAACAGGAACAGGAGCCAGAGCGAGATGCCGGTGATGAACCCGGAGATCTTCCCGGCCAGGGGAAGCATGCCCATGGCCTCGCCCGTGGGATGGAAGAGGAGGTTCACGCCTGGAGCTCCGGGCATCGGCAGTCCGGCCATCCCCCCGCCGTAAACCAGCGAGGCAAGGGGCCCCCCGCAGCAGGGGACGCGGGAGAGGAACTCGACCAGGACCATCCGGAAGGGCGGGAGCAGGTTCAAGCCGTAGGCGAACACCTCGGTGTACTTCTGCCCCATGCCCAGGGCCCACTGCGCGCCCAGGATGCGGTGGGCGATGACGAAAGCCTGGCCGCAGAAGTAGAAGAAGACCCATCCGCCCAGAACCATCAGGAATCCCAGGAGCGCGGAGTAGACCACCAGCCTCCAGGCCTGGGAGGCCACGCAGGAGAAGCACTCGAAGATGGTGTCGAAGGTGTCGCTCTTGGTCGTGCCCACCACCGCCGGGGCCAGCCAGCGGGAGAAGAAAAGGACGACCAGCAGGAACGCGATGAACAGGCAGGTCGGGAAGATGAGCGCCCAGAGGAGCGCGACCGAGACCTCGCCCACCCAGGGGATCTTCCCCCACAGCCCGAGGACGATGCCGCAGACGGCGAAGAATGCCGCGAACAGGAAAATCGCCACCGGGGTCATCACGACCGAGGCCCAGTTCTTCAAGGCGAAGCCCCAGGCTTCCTTGACCTCGTAGAAGTCGTTCCCCTGGAGCTGCTCGAAGGTGATCTTGCTGACCGCGGAATCCGCCAGGAGCACCCAGGCCACGAACCAGGCGATGCCCAGGGTCCAGATGATCTTCGCCCACCACACGAAGCCGAAGCCCAGGGGCGCGAGCCGGTAGGACTCCCAGAGCATGGAGCAGGAGACCGATCCCTGGGTGACCGCGCCGGCCAGGCCCGCGGCGAAGTAGGTCAGGACGAAATAGCCCAGCCAGCCGGCCAGGAAGCCCAGGAACTGGACCCACATCTTCTTCGGCGAGAACGCCAGCCGCGGCGCCCGGAACACGTCCTTGTAGTTGAAATGCAGGGTCGTCATGGTCTTAGGAACTCCTCCTGTTTAGAATTGTAAAAGATTACAGCGTTATCCCTTCTCACCATAGCTTCATCGCCCCGCGGACTTCCTCCATCGTCTTCCGGGCCACGACCCGGGCCCGGTCCGTGCCCTCCTCCAGGATGCCTTCGATGAGCCCGGGGTCGCGCTCCAGGTCCCCCCGCCGCTCCCGGATGGGCGCGAGCGCCTCGGCCAGCTTCTCCGCCATCCGCGCCTTGCAGTCCACGCAGCCCAGGCGCGCGCTCTCGCAATCCCGGCGGATCGTCCCGGTCTCGGCGTCGTTGAACATCCGGTGGTAGGCGAAGACCGGGCAGTTGTCCGGGTGGCCGGGATCCGAGCGCCTGGGACGCAGGGGATCCGTGAACATCGTGGCTACTTTGCTGCGGATCACCTCCGGCGGATCCGAAATCAGGATCGTATTTCCTGAGGACTTGGACATCCTCTGCCCGTCCAGCCCCGGCACCCGGGGGAAACGGGTCAGCTTGGCCTGGGGCTCGGGGAAAACGTTCCCGTAGAGCCCATTGAACCGCCGGGCGATCTCCCGGCAGAGCTCGATGTGCGGCACCTGGTCCTCTCCCACCGGGACCGTGTCCGCCTTGTAAATCAGGATGTCCGCGGCCTGGAGCACAGGGTATCCCAGGTGCCCGTAGTTGATCTTGGTTACCTCGTCCTCGTTCTCGATCAGGCCCAGGGCCCGGGCCTGCTCCTTGACGGAGGGGTTGCGGATGAGCCAGGGCGTCGGGGTAAGCATCGAGAACAACAGATGCAGTTCGGCGTGCTCCTTCACCCGGGACTGGACCAGAAACGGGCTTTTCTTCGGGTCCAGTCCTGAAGCAACCCAGTCGATCGCCATCTCCCGGATCATCTCCCGCAGCTCGCCGGTCTCGGCATAACCCGTGGTCAGCATGTGCCAGTCCGCGATCTCGAAGAAGCACTCGTAGTCCTCCTGAAGGCCGATCCAGTTCTGCAGCGCCCCCACCAGGTTCCCCACGTGGCACTTGCCCGTGGGCCGGAAACCCGAGAGGATGCGCCCTTTCTTGTCCGGCATGATTTATCCCTGCTCTCCCAGATACTGCGCCAATATCTCGCAGATGTAATCCTCCACCTTCCTCGCCGTCTTGATCTTGCGGGTGTCGTTCACCAGGATGGAGAAGGCGAACATCTTTCCGTTCTTGGCCAGGACGTATCCCGAAAGCGCCGAGACCCCGCGGATCGTGCCCGTCTTGGCGTGCACGTTCCCCAGAGCCTGGGCTGCGCCGGTCATCCGGCCCCTCAGCGTCCCGTCCATCCCGGCCACGGCCAGGGAATTGTAAAACGCCTCCCAGCCCGGCCGGGTGTTCATGTATCGCAGGAGTGTGATGACGTCCTCCGGGGACACCGAACTGCCCCGGGAGCGCCCGGAACCGTCCTCGAAATTCGCCTGTTTCAGGCCGACCTCGTTCAGGAACTCGGATTCAGCCAGGAGCCCGGCCTGGGCCGTCCGGGACCCTTTGACCTCGGCTCCGATGGTCCGGAGCAGGCACTCGGCGTAGAAGTTGTGACTTTCCTTGTTGATGATCTTGACGAACTCTGCAAGCGTCGGGGAGGAGTAGCTCACGACCGGTACAAGAGGCGAGGTCCGCGGGGCGTTGGTCAGCCCTGTTCGACTCTTCGGCCGACCCCGAACCTCGATCCCTTTGCTCTTTATAACGGCAGTCAGGACCGCCGCGAAGTTCTTTGCCGGGTCCGCAGCATAAAACTGGGTGCTCCGCCCCGGGGAGCGGTTCCCGACCGCACCGCTGACCACCAGCGTATCCCCGACCAGGGCCGCGTCCAGGTCTTCCCCAGCCACGACCTTCACCCGGCGTGTTCTCAGGCGGCCCCGTTTGTTCCGGTATCTCTCCCTTTTCCAAACGTAACGGGTCGCGATTGTGCTGACCTGGTTCCGGATCGCAAAGCCCACGGGGGGATGGACTTCTATGGAAGCCGTATCCCCCACCTCCGCTCCGGGAAGGGCTCTAACCATCACACGATTTTCGTCAAAGGTCAGCCCTCCCATTCTCTGCGTGCTCCAACCACCTTCCTCCTCGAAGGTGTCCGCGCCGGCCACCTCCATGGTCGGTGTGCCGTCCTCCCCGATGACATCTCCGGAGACCGCCCGAATCCCCTGGGCTTTTAGAGTTTCCGCCCAAGCTTCCAGGATTCCGAGGGGATGCTCCCAGAAACCTGTGGAGAGAGTAGGATCTCCCGATCCGGAGATCAGAAGATTTCCCCGCAGGACCCCGGAGGAATCCACCTCCCCGTCCTGGAACAGGATCGTCCTGAACGTGAAGCCCGGCCCCAGTTTCTCTAAGGCCGTGGCCGTGGTGAATAGCTTGGTGTTGGAGGCTGGGGTGAAGGCTTTCCCGGCGTTGCGCTCGTAAAGTGGCTTCCCGTTCTCCAAACCCACCACCTTGACCCCGAAGGACACGCCGCGGAAGGAGCGCCGGTCCAGGAGGCGGTCGATGTCCCGCTGGACGTTCCCGGTAACCTCCAGCGAGATCTTCTCCTCGCGGTAAGCGCGGTGCCGGTACTTGGCCTTTCGGCTCCTCTTTCGCGCTTCCGGGCTTCCGGCAAAGGCCAAAAGCAGCGCCAGCAGCAACGCCAGGCTGACAAGGCCTTTCCGTCTCAAGTCAGTTGCCCTGGAAAAGGTAGGGCTTCCAGCGAACGTCCTCGGAAAGGTGGTTCTGGATGAAGTGGAAGTAGAAGGGCCGCCTCGGCTTCCGGAGAAGCTTCATCCCGGACTCGGAAAGCGTGCGGTTCCCCTTGCGGTTGTTGCAGGCCACGCAGGCGCAGGCCAGGTTCTCCCATGTGTCCCTCCCTCCCCGGGTGCGTGGCAGGACATGGTCTGTGGTCATGGATCCGCTCCTCGTCCCGCAGTACTGGCAGATGTGGCCGTCGCGCTTGATGACGTTTTTGCGGGTCAGGCTGATCTCCCGGATGGGTGGCCGGATGTGGAGGAAGAGCCGGACGACCGAGGGAAGGGGCAGGAACCGTGAGGCCGAGCGAACCATCACCCCGTCCCGCTCCACCACCTCGGCCTTGCCCAGATAGACCAGGACCACCGCCCGCTTGGCGTTGGTCACCGAGAGAGGCTCGAAATTTTGATTGAGGACGAGGACGCTGCGATCCAGCACCATCAAATCGTTAAGGCCCTACAGAATGTTGGTCAATATCCCAGTCGTACACCCAGTGTTTGATTTTGTAGCCCGTGCCTAAAAGCTCGGAATCCCTCTCGAAATGGACCTTGACCCGGAACGACCCCTGCGTGCGCTGGATCTTCGAGAGGAAATAGTTTTTAGTTAGTTCCTTCTCCAACCCGGGGATCCCGGAATCCTTGGCTGCCCGCGTCATGGAGTCAGCCATCACGTCGTCTTGGATAAAAGGCCATGACCCGGAATAGCTCGCCAGGTTCTTTAGATGGTCCTTGAGCTGCATGGCCTTGAACCAGGTGGGCAACAGACTGAAGAGAACCCACACCGCGAGGGCCACGACCACGAGGAAGATCAGAAATCGTGTGCCCGTCTTTCCGTACTCGTTTCTCACCATCTTCTCCTTTTCCTCCCAATTAAGCTTTCTCTTTCCTGTCGTTGTGGATTACACTTGTAGCTATGGTGGGCGATACTGGACTTGAACCAGTGACCTCTTGCATGTCAAGCAAGCACTCTAACCACCTGAGCTAATCGCCCGCCCTGTTTCAAAATATAAAGATTATATCAAAAGTGCCCTGAAAGTCAAGACCTAATTTCGCAAATCAGCTTGACTTCGCCCCTTTTTTTGGTGTATAGTATATGTTCGCAATCGCCGAAGTGGCGGAATTTGGCAGACGCGCTAGGCTCAGGACTTAGTGGCCGCGAGGCTGTGGGGGTTCAAATCCCCCCTTCGGCACCAAACGAACGGAGTCCCGCTCCCCTTTAAGCGGGACTCCGCGTTTTCCGGTTTTATCCTTTGTTCACCACGATGCAGGTCACGGTCTTGTTGACCCCGGTCGCCTTCTGGAGTTTAGAGACCACCGCGGCGCCCAGGTCCTTCAGGGTCGGGGCCTCCAGGTAGGCCACCAGATCATGCAGCCCCGTCACCAGGTGAGCCTGTTTCACGCCTTTGATTCTCCTCACCGCTGCCAGCGCTGCGGGCGCTTTTCCGGCGTTGACGTTGACCAGTACATACGCCCCCATAGCCATTCTTTTCACCTCCCCTCAAACGTTTAGACTTTTCGGTGTTCCGTTTTGACGCCTTCGGTGCCGTCAGCCAAGCGGTATATCTCGTAATCCCCGAACAGGTTCGGAGCTTCCTTACGCATCAGGCGGAGCATGGTTATGGCCACCTTGCGTATCTCCGGCTCGGCCCCCTCGCTGGCCCGGAGCTCGATGAAATGCCTGAGGGCCCGGGCATTGGCCGTCACGAAGACCTTGGTTTCGGTGGCATTGGGGAGAACGCTCCTCGCAGCCTGGCGCGCCACCTTGCGTTTTTGGGTCTTGGTGAAGGAGGGATACTCCCGGTCCACTTTCCGAGTCAGCTTCTCAACCAGATCGCAATAGGAATGATGGCAGGCTTCCACGGTATGAAGCCATAGGGCATGCAGCTCCGGATCGCCGGCGATGATCTCCGGCTCTACGAAGTCCGCCTCGGATTCGTCCACGTAGCGCTGCGAGAGCTGGCTGTACCCGAAGCCTGCCCGGTGCCGGATGAACTCGTGGGTGAACGAACGGGAAACCCCCGTGATCAGGAGGTTCCAGACGGCGTGCTCGAGCACGCTCCCGTGTTCTGACTCGATGATGTTGGCCAAATAGTCCCGGTTCGTCTTATGGCCCTGTTTCGCCCCGAAGGACATGTAACACACCCTTCCGGCAACCTCGCACAGCGCCTCGGCGCCGATCTCGGTGTCCGTCGACCAACTCGTCCCCTGGTCCTCCAGGAAGCGGGCGATCTCCTTGGGATCGGCGGCCTGCCGGCCCAGGACGTAGATTTTAGGCTCTCGTAGGATTCGCATGGTGACCAGTTCTTCGCAGAATAGCATAGCAGTTTCGGCGCGGTTTTGTCAAGGCCAAGGGAAAGGGGAGGCCAAAAGCCTCCCCTTTCCAAAACGTCCCCCAGATTAATTAAGATAAGCCCGCAGCCTCCGGCTGTTCGCCGAGTGACGGAGCTTGGCCATGGCCCTTTCCTTCAATTGCCTGACCCGCTCCCGGGAGAGGCTCAGGCGGTTTCCGATGCTCTCCAGGCTCTGGGTGCCGTCCCCGTCGAATCCGTAGTACCATCTCAGGATCTTGGACTCCCTCGGCGTCAGCGTCCCCAGGGCCTCCTGGATCTCCCTGGAAAGCGCCCGCTCCATGACCACGTGGTCCGGGGAAGGGGCCCACTCGTCTTCCAGGATGTCCCGCAGTTGCCCTCCCTCGGTCAGAGGCGCATCCAGCGAAACCTCGGTTCGGATGGAAGCCAGCAAATCGTCCACCCCCTCCTCGGACATCTCCATCTCCTGGGCGACCTCCGCGCTGCTCGGGGGCCGCGACAGTTTTTGCTCCAGCTCCACCGTGGCCCGGTTGATCCGGGCCAGGAGGTCCCGGCGGTTGGGGGGCAGATGCACGATCTGCGACTGCTCGGTCAGGGCATGGAGGATGGATTGCCTGATCCACCACACCGCGTAGGAGAGGAAGCGGATCCCCTTGGTTCCGTCGAACTTCCTGATCGCCTTGAGGAGCCCCACGTTCCCCTCGTTGATCAGGTCCGCGAAGGAGAGCCCGCGGTTCTGGTATTCCTTGGCGATTCTCACTACGAAACGAAGATTGGCCGCGGTCAGGCGGTCGATGGCCCGCCGGTCCCCGGCCTTGGCCCTGCGGGCCAGGTCCACCTCCTCCCCTGCCGGGAGGATCGGGTAATGCCCGATCTCCCTGAGGTAGAGGACCAGCGAACGCTCTCCGCTCCACCTCGGGTGAAGGCTTGCCTGTCCCCTCAACTTTGAAGCTTCCATTCCCAGGGTCATGGGGAGGTTCTAAGGCTTTACGACCACGAACAGGTTCTGGCCGGTCCCGGAACGGTCCATTCGCCGGAGCAGGAACGTGACAGCCTTCTGGTCGCGTTTCAGATCTTTCGCGGCCCGGTTATAGTCCGCGACGTTCGCGATCTTGAACGTGGAGATCTTTTTGATGACGTCCCCGGGCTTGATCCCGGCGTCGTCGGCCGGGCTCCCGGATTCCGCCGTCGTAACCACCACGCCCTCTGTCTCTTTGAGATTGAACGGCTTGGCTTCCTCGCTCGCCAGGCTTACCACCGAGAGCCCCAGCCAGGCCTTCTCCTCGGGAGCCGTCCTCTGAGCCACTTCCTCTCCCGGCATCTCGCCCACCTTGACCCGCACGGTCCTCTCTTTGCGGTCCCGGACGATCGCCAGGCTCACATCGGCTCCGGGTTTGACTTCGGCGACCATCAGCCGGAAGGAGGGCACGTCGGAGACCTTCTGGCCGTTGAACTGCACGATCACATCCCCGTCCTGAAGCCCGCCCTTGTCGGCCGGGGAGCCGGACTGGACATTGGTCACCACCACGCCCTCGGTGTTCTTGAGTCCCAGGTCCGAGACCATGTCCGGGGTGATCTCCTGGGGCACGATCCCGAGGTAGCCCCGCACGATCTTGCCGTGCTGGATGAGCTCACCCGCCACCTTTTTGGCCAGGCTGATCGGGATGGCGAACCCGATGCCCACGTTTCCCCCGGCCGGAGATTCGATGGCGTAGGCCACGCCGATGACCTCGCCCCTGATGTTGACCAGCGGCCCGCCGGAGTTCCCGGGGTTGATCGCCGCATCGGTCTGGATCGCGGATTGATACAGCGGCCCGCCCGGAAGGTCGATCTGGGTTCGGCCGAGCGCACTGATCACCCCCACGGTCACGGTGCCGTTCAGCTCCCCGCGCATGGAGAACGGGTTTCCCACCGCGATCGCCCAGTCCCCGACCTTGAGGTTGTCGGAGTTCCCCAGCACGGCCACCCGTTCTTCGGGCAGGTCCCGGGTCAGTTTCAGTTTCACGACCGCCACGTCCGTCTTGGGATCCGCTCCGATGACCTCGCCAGTATACTCCGTCTTGTCGTTCATCATCCGGACGATCAATTCCCCGTCGCCCTTGGACACGTCCCGGACCACATGGTTGTTGGTCAGGACCAGTCCTTTCCGGTCGATGATGATCCCCGATCCCTGCCCCTCCACCTTCTGGTCCCGCGGCACCATGTCCCTGAAGAAGTCCTTGAACATGTCGTCGAACGGCCCCCCCGGGTTCGGGCGGGGAGTCATCTTGATCGTCTTCTTGGTGCGGATGTTCACGACCGCGGGCAGGACCTTGGCCGACACGGCCACGAACGGGCTCTCCCCCTGCTCGTTCACCAGGGGAACGCTGATCGAGGCCGCGGTCGCCGTGGCGCCTTTGTCTGTGGCCCGGGAACAGGCGGTCCAGTTGAGCCCGGACGCAATGATGAGTCCCGCCAGCAGGGACAGCAGCGACACCCCCACCAGGGACCAGGGGGACTTTTTCACAAACCACTCCTTCATGACACACCTCTCAGTATGGTTTAATGGCAACGGTTATAAAAACGCTTTCCCGGCTTATTTCGTTCCCGGTTTCCTGCTTCTCTTCTTTAGACGCAAAACCCTTTGCCCAGCGTTGCCTGTTCGGCTCCTATTCCCGTTTTGCAGGGCCGGCCGGGCGGCCTTCCGGCCCCTCTTTTTCGGGGCGCCTTCCCGTCCGAACTCCTTCTCCAGGCGCTGGAGCTCCCCGGCCGGATCGCTCACCCGCTCCAGCAGCAGGCGCACCCCCTGCGCGGTCACGCCCATCTCATGGGTCAGAAAACAGACGTATTCCAGCCGTTCCAGGTCGTGCTGGGAGTAAAGCCGCATCTGCCGCGAGGCCCGCCGGGGCTCCACCAGCCCCTTGCGCTCGTAGAGCCTCAGGGTCTGCTCGTGCAGCCCCAACAGTTTGGCGATGACCCCGATCCCGAACAGGGGCATATCCGGGTCCGGCCGTATCATCGGATCATTCGGTCCTTAATAAGTCCTTATTCCTGGGTGATTTTCCCCAAAGCCGGATGCTGGGTGGGTACTTCATCCCCATCCAGCATCCGGTCTCGTGGTTCTTTCGCCTTACGCCTCACTCTTTTCGGGTTTTACTTTACGTCGATCGATATCTCTTTGGGCTTGGCCTCATCGGTCTTGGGCAGGTGGATGACCAGGACGCCGTTCTCGTAGGACGCCTTGGCCTTGGTCCCCTGGACCTCGGAGGGCAGCCCGATGATGCGCTGGAATTTCCCGTAGGAACGCTCGATCCGGTGGTAGGTCTTGTCCTTGGTCTCGCTCTCGCTCCGGCGCTCGCCGGTGATGGCCAGGGTGTCCCCGGTGACCTGGAGCTTGATCTCCTCCTTCTTCATCCCGGGGATCTCGGCCTTGACCACCAGCTCGTCCTGGGTCTCCTCGATGTCCACCAGGGGGGCCCAGAACTCGTCGGCGATGCCGCGGCGGGTGCCCCGCCCCCAGAAGTCGCTGAACAGCTTGTTCATGTCCTCCTGGAGCGAGACCATGTCCCGAAACGGGTCCCAGCGTGTCACTTCGAATGCCATGATTTCACCTCCTTATGGGGATAGTTCGCAAACGTCGTAATAATATAACAAATGAGCGATAATTTGTCAAGTGGTCTTATATATATTTTGTCAATCAATCTGTACCTACTCCTTCCTAACCTCCTCGATTTCAAGGGCTTTGGATTCGATGTTTTTTTCTAACTTTTTCAGGTCATCCCGGAACCTCGTGACCTCCGGGGATTCGGGGCTGACCTCCCTGCCCTCCTCCAGCTCCCGGTAAACCTTCTTCCCCAGCCTCATGAACACCCGGTCCCTCTCCCGCTCCAGGGCCAGCTTGTCCAATTTCAGCTTGCCGATCCGAGCGGCCTTCTCGGTCTCCCGGGCCGCGCTCTCCAGGGCCGCCCCGACCTTGTCCAGAAACCTCTCCGCCATCGCTCCTCCTTTCTGCTCGTCATTCCGGCTCATAATTGATACTACGAATGTTTCTTCCCGGTTGTTTCCTTTCAGTTAGTATATCACATTTCAGGCGCTCGCGTAAAACAACAAGAGGGCGAGGCTGGGGCCTCGCCCTCTCTTCGTCTTCCTGCCTGTCCCGAACTTAGTTCGGCGAGCTTGACTCCGGATCTTTCGTTTCTAACTTCTAACCTCTTACCTCTAGTTTCTGTCGTTCAATGGGCGGTCTTGGTGTCTTTGTAGGGTGCACGGCCGTACGCCCTTTTTAGGTCACATTGGAGTAGCTACGAACGTCCCGCATTAGCCGCCCTTCACCTGCAAGTTGAACAATTTCACAGCATTACGCCAGTAAATACCTTCTCGTACTTCTGCTGCAATGGGTAACTGTTTGATCATCTCTAAATGTTCCTTCCGATCACACATTGCGTAATCTGTTCCAAATACGATCTTCTTCGGATCTTCTTGCAGTATCTTCAGCAACACCGATCGTATCCGCTCCAAGCCGGTCGCTTCAATCACCTCGCCATCTGCCAAGCCGGAGGTGTCGTAATAAATACGAGGATAGGCATGCGTCATTTCATAGCAATAGTCTACTTCCGGCCAGAAGAAATGCGCTATCACTATCTTCATATCCGGATACTGCTCTGCCACTTGTACGATGTACTTCGGATCGTTGTATTTGGCTGCTTGGGGATGCCCTGGATTCCAACCCGTGTGAATGACCAAGGGTACATCGTGGGCCTGACACAAAGCATAAACGGGATTCAAGCCCCGATCGGTGGGATAGATTGGATCATGCCCCGGATAAATCTTCATGCCAACGATTTGGCGTTGCAGGATCAGCCGCTCTAGTTCATCGACCCACGCTTGCCCCTGAGTTTGAACATCGATGGTGCCCATTAGAAACAGTTCGGGGGTATCTTTCACTAATCCAAGACAGGTGGGCACATCACCGATTGAGGAATCGGGCAAGTTATCCGGAATCAGTATTGCATAATCGACTTGATCCTTCTTCAAGTCTTCGATGAGCAGTGTTTTCGCTTGCTCGTAGGTACGGTGCTCGGAAACAACCGGTAAATGTAGATGGGAATCAATGATCATTGCTTTGGGGGGTTTTTGGGAGGGCGGTCTTGGTGAGTTCAATTGAAGGCTCGGCAGTATGGAGGCTTCGATTGAAGATGCCGAGACCCAGCCCGAGGGTGTGCATAGGGTTACCCAGTTGCCTGAAACTTTGTATTTAGTTTGCCTTCAAGCTTTCCCTTTTTGATTGTATAAGCTCCGCTGATAACCAATCTCCCCAAATACTCTTCTTGTGAAAGCCTTCCGCCTAATAGATATTTTTCTCCAACGACCGTCCAAAGTATGGACAATCCGTTATCATTTAAGTACTTAAGAATGGCATCTTTTTTTATTACCAATACCCCCGGTCCGGTGGTTTGGACTGAAGGGTCAAAAGCTATTAGGTTTCCTCTTTCATCAAAGAAATGACCTTCAACTCCGTTCCATCTTAATTTTAATCCATCGATTAGTTGCTTGCAAGGCATGCGAATCCTAATACTGCTTTCAATTGAGCAATCATATCCTCCTCCTTCCTGATAATATTCCTCTGTCGTCAGTAAAACTACTTTAGGAATGCGATTATCATAACCTCTTGTCCAATTCCCATAGGTATAAATTGATCTTTGATAATTATAGGCTGGTGCCCAATAGAATTCACCAAGGTAGGCATGATCTAATTCGCGGGATTCAGGCATCCATCTTCCGAAGAAGCATTGGTGTTGAGCCCATTTGAATAATTCCTCAATATCTCGCTTTTTTACAATATAGCTTCCAATTATATATCCGATTTGGCCTCGCGGTTTTTCGTAACGTTCTTCTTCTGGTGGCGCCTGTTCCTCCCATTGATAGTAGCCATCTAAAACTAACCATTTTGAACTGTCTTTCGGATTCGTCACTTCAATGAGTGGCTCAACGTTTGGTAGATCTTCAGTCTTTCTTAGCCATTTATCATTGTCTGCCTCTTGGGACCATTCATTATATCTAGAATCAAACCACCAAGTATTAGTTTTTGCATCCCCAGTTTCTTTGTGAGTCTTTTTTAATATACAAGATGGGTCGATATCCCTAAGGTATTTTTGCCAAGGTCCTTGGTATCTTTGTTGTTTTTGAGACCATGAATCTCCTCTAAATTCATAATTGTCCGCAACCCGTGCAAGGAATTCATGATATGCAATCCACTGGTATTTCTTTCCGATTCGTTCGGGCTTATCCCCTGACCTACCATAAGACCCTGAATAGGTTAGATATCGGTCGAACCTTCCGAAGCGCTTAACAGTCCAGCCCATTTCGATTACTTTTTTTAGAATCCATCTCTTTGCTGTATTCATATCAAAAGAATATTCATATTGAAACTGGCGGGGATCATCTAAGAAAGGTTTGATATAATCCATATATATCTTTAGCTTCTTTTTCCTTAAACTACCCTTGAATATTAGTTCGATTTCTTTCACAGCTGTCTTAAGTTCATATTCGGTATAATCCCTCTTAAATAGCTCCCTCCGCTTTTCTAGGTCGAGTCTATGGTATATCTCAACATTTCTTCGTGTATTGTCATAAGCTTCCCACGTTTTTCTCTGGCGACTTGTTAGATTTTCTATAAATTTTTCATATATTTCCTTCCGTGAAGGCCTCCTTGGTTCTCCCAGGCGGCGCGCAGACCACTCAAAGCTTCCAAATCTTTCGCCAATGATATACCGACTAAAATCTCCAAGCTCGCTCATGACTGAATCATAAAGATGAACTCGTGACCACTCTTCATCAGGCATCCCCTTTTCCCACTTCCCGAATGATTTAAGTTCATCTTCAGTGGGTATATTAGTGGGATAATCGCTCTTGTAGGGCGGTCTAATTTGGGATGGCTCAATGGATAAAGTTGAATCTTTTTGAAGAGCTAATTCAATGACACCCCGAGCATAGTCACGAAGTAATATATGGGGGGATGGAGTTCTGTCTTTGAATATCCATTCATATAACTCTTTTCCCAATTCAGTTGCTTCACTGCCTTGAGAGGTCCGCATAACACATCCGTATGCGACTGCCATAAGACGCTCAAGAACATACGGGTCATTTACGTTTTTGAATGCCTTTAAGACCTCCCTTAATATGGGGACACGGTTCGATAATAGGGCCACCAATGCCTTAGTTGCACGGTCTCTCAAATATCTATTGGACGTCGTTAAAAACCAACTGAGGGCTATTCCACAAAGACGTATTGATTCGTCATTTACTTTGCTCTTATCTTCGCAGGTCCATGCCCAATCAACTAATCTATCAACAGCACCTTTTTCGCCATAATGATGATGCACATAAATGGACCATTGTGCATCACGTTCTGCGAGTTCAAACCTCGTTAAATGGGCATGAAGAAAATCCGCATTATAAGGATGACCTGGCCTTATTGCGATTGTTAGTAGTGCATCTAAAAACTTATTGTATGTGTCATCATAACGAATAACTGCTCCATTTATGTATTGAAGAGTGTTGGGAGAAAAAGCATGTGCCTCTCGCCAAATCAAGCTATCTACAAAAGCTTCTCGTATTGGTCTAAAGTCCGCGCAATATGGTGCTATATCTACTAACTCCTTGCCGATTCTTTCCGGAAGCTGGACAGAGAATGCCTCGATTAAACCACGGTTTCGCCAACAAGTCCCTTCGTCTTTAATGAATAACCCAAGTGGCTGTTCTGACAAAAAAGAGTTTGTAGGATCACCCGATAAAAGATATTTATCCAGGAGACGCTTGGAAATTAAATGATCAGTAAAACGTTCGTATGTGAAGTGAATACCTTCACACCAATCCTCACCGTTCCTGGTCGGGTAACGGTCTTCTGTAATAAGGCCTTCTGACAACATATGCCTGAAAAGAGAATTTTCATAATCCCGCCCTGGTAAAAACGAATTTATGACTTCAGAGGCTACATCGCGTGATAGCCACATTTTCCCTTCATCTGCCATTATTTTTGAGATTTTTTCGACCGCTTTTTGAACAATTTCAGATTTAGGGTCGAAGTTGAGTCTTTCTCGTTTCCACAAGTATTCATTAACAGATTCAATAAATGTATTAAAAATTGCGGTAACTCCGTGAAGGCCAGTCGGTATTCTTGTTAGTCCTTTATTTTTTAATCCCTTGCAGAAGAGTTTCAAAAAAAGTGGGTTTTGAAACTCTGGCTCCATAAGTGGTATAGTGGGTTGTTCGATTCCATAGTGGTTGAAGAATGCTTTTGTTGCCTTATACTCCTGTCCAGAAAAACCAAGATGCTCCTCTCGTATTAATCGGTCAGGTATTAGCCCTTCTGGTATGATTAAATTTTCGTATGAAGTTCGCAAGCTAACAGCAATGCCGATCCAGGGGTAGTTTGTCAGACTAGTTAATATTCCAGCTAAGTGTTTGTGCCATAATATTTTTCCTTCCCCCTCATTCAAACCATCAATCAAAATAATCGCCCTTGAATTGCTTGCTTGAGCGCAAGCTTCGAATGCCCCTAAAAATTCTTCTTTACTGCAAATAAGCCCTAATAACTGATTAACTTGTTTCCATGGTTCATCATCCTTGAAGTGCTCACCTAATAGCAGTATAGTTGGTTTTCCAGAGCAAATTCTTTGTAAGGCTAAGTCGCAAAAAAGGTGCGTCTTGCCGGTTCCTGCATTGCCGATAATTAAAAGTGCCGGGGTATTAGCTAATTGAGCCTTTTTGCTTACGGTTAAGTCGCTGATTTGATCCAACAGACTCGCAAACCCATACAAGTGGTGACGTATATTTTCGATGCTCTCAAAAGGATTATATCTTTCCGATTCAGATTTATCATTCTGCGCTTTTGATGCTACTGCTTCCTTTTCCCTCCTTTCAAAATCATCTAAACTCCGGGCACAATCTAAAGCAATATTTCTTGCTTTTGAAGCAGATTTTACTACAGGTTCTAATTCGATGGGGCGGACTGGCCCCCGTTAAACTGGACTAAAACAGGGTTGTGGAAGTTGAGTATT
>CAYGWX010000034.1:0-22977 GCA_964353855.1 uncultured bacterium
TAAAACTTTCCCCCTGACAGCCAATTATCGGACAGCCTCAGGAGGCCGCCTTTTGAAAGGTTCATCTCAAGACTTAATGCAGGAGAACCGTTTTCCTGACCCAGGATTTGTCTGAAACCTCCAAGCGATAGAAGTACACCCCATTCACCGCCGGCTTCCCGAATTCATCCCTGCCATCCCAGCGGGCCGAGTTGGCCCCAGCAAAGCGCATCCCCTTTTCCAACTCCCTGACCAGTCTGCCGGAGATGTCGTAGACCTTTAGGGAAACTTGGGAAGGCTCAGGAAGAGCGTAGCGGATGAGACAGAAGCTGGAGACGGGGTTCGGGATACTGGGATAGAGAACGACGCCTGAAGCGTTACGGGCAACCGGCCCGGGAGGAGACTCCACGCCCAGCAGCTCAGCCTTGCGTCGGATTTCCGAGGAACTTCTCCCTCCGATGATATACATGGAAAGCCTCACCGTAGAGTCGTTGGGCAGGCTGAACGGACCGCAGGAGGCCAGAAAGCGCTTGTCACCCGAGTCCCCGCTTCCGCCATAGGCGTCATTCGTGTCATTCAGAGAAAACATACCCTTCAGATAGAGATAGCGCTCAAAGGCATTTTGGGGATCCGATTGGTTGGTGTAGATTTTGATTGCTGTAGTACCGAGGAACTCTCCGGGAAGGATAGCGCGGGGATATTCATCGTCCCTGACCCTCACCGTGTCTGTGGCTTTGGGCGTTTCTACAAAACACCTGAAGCCGACGTAATAAGGGGGAGGAATTGTCCTCCAGCCCGGCTCCTGGATGAGCTGGTACTGGACAACAAGGTTAGGATAGGAGCTACCTGTTAGGCTATCTAAGTACACAAGGTCGTCGAGTGATGAGCGCCCGATATCTGCAACCATACTTGCTCCGAGGATGACCTTGGGCAAAGTGTGCGGGTTGCTGCCCCAGCGCCCGGTGACATTCTTCACATCGAACTCCACCTTCACGATGTCCCCCCAGTCCCCGGGAGAGTTCCAGGCATAGGTCCGGCGGATGACCTGAATGCCGATGGCGCTGTCTGGGCTCGCCATGAACTTTCCGAGGTCGTTGGTGATGCACCATAGCTCCTGGTCGGAAGCGATGATCGCCCGACCAAGGCTGTCTCTCTCGGGCCATTGGGCTGTATCGCGAGGGTCGCTGGAATCGTACATCCGGGCCAGGGAGTCCAAGTAGCGATTGTGGTTTCCGTCCGGGGTTGTTGGACCAAACTCTGACTGGCCGGAATTAGGGTTATAACTCCAGCTCACGGCCGTGTCGCCACGAGTGCGTAATGGATCAATGACGCCGATCCAGAGACCGGCCCCGTCAAGGTACTTCCTGCCGGAGTGTTTGGGCCAGAATCCGGGGCCTCTAACGAAACGGCCCATGTTGTCCTGCCAGATCTCCCAGCGACCGGTGTCGCTGACCGCGGTGTCGTTCTCGATCGGAACGAACGGCGAGAAGGCTTTGGTCCCGGCCTGCAGGGGCACTACGAAACCCCCGGCAAGGAGCACCACGAGAAGAGCCCGTTTCATCGCTACCTCCTTTCGGAGCAAGATTGGCTACCGGAGAATCACCATCTTCTCCGACTTGGACAAACCGACTGACTCCAGACGGACGAAGAAAACCCCACTGCCCAGGGACTTACCTTTTCCGTCACGGCCATCCCAAAGTTTAGAGTGAACTCCAGCAGGACGCTCTCCCCTATCCAACTCACGGACCAGGCGACCGGCAACATCGTAAACCTTGAGCAAAACGGAAGAAGGCTTGGGAAGCGCGTAACGGATGAGGGCTGAGCCTGAGGATGGGTTTGGGGTGACAGGATAGAGCATTATTGTTGAAACGGCCTGAGAAACATGTCCGGGAGGGGACTCCACGCCCACCAGCTCGGCCTTATGGAGGATGTCCAAAGAGTCCGTGCCGCCGATGATGTGGACCACGAGCGTCACCGAGGAGTCGTCGGGAAGATCGAACGGCCCGCAGGAGAACAGGAAGCGCTTGTCAGTCGGCCCGAAGATGTCCCTCATGTAAGCGTTGTAAACCGTGGGAGTCCGCCAATTCCTCCCGGTCAGCTCCAGATAACGCTCCCCGGCCCTAATGGGGTCGATACCACCAAAGAAGATCTGAAAGGCGGTCATCCCGAGAGGCTGGCCGGGAAGGACGTCGTGATCATACTGGGTATAGCCGATGCCGGGTTGAGAGCGGATCCGAAGCGTATCCCCGGTGTTGTTGACCGGCCCAGCGACGAGCTTCATTCCCACATAGTAGGGCGGCGGACCCCACCCATACTCCTGGACGGTCTGATACTGAACCGCGAGGTTGGGATAGGGACTTCCGGAAGTGCGATCCAGATAGCATAGGTCGTTGCCAGTACCAGCGCTCTCGGCCCCGATGTCGGCATCCACGCCGAGGCCGAGGATCACGTGCCTAAGGGTATGAGGATTTCCCATCCAGCGACCAGTCACGTTCTTGACCTCATGCTCGATCTTCACGATGTCGCCCCAGGGGCCGGGAGAGTTCCAGGCATAGGAGCGACGGATCACCTGAAGGCCGATCGAAGTATCCCCGGTCCGCATGTAAATCGGGTTCACATCGTTGAAAATCGCCCAAAGCTCCTGGTCCGAGGCCACGATCATCCGCCCGAGGCTGTCCCTCTCCGGCCATTGGGCCGTATCGCGGGGGAGGTCGGAACGATAGACTCTGGCCAGAGAGTCGGTGATCGCTCCGGCAGTATCGCCGTTTGGCATGGAGGGAGCGAACGAGGAGTTCCCATAGGCGGGGTCGTAACCATAGGTGACCTGCGTGTCCGCAGGTGTGCGTGTGGTGTCCACCACCCCTACCCATATCCCGGCGCCGTACAAGTAGTTCTGCCCGGAATGCTTGGGCCAGTAGCCACCGGAGTAATTCCGCAGAGGGATGACAAACCGGCCCATGTTATCCTGCTGGATCTCCCAGCGACCGGTGTCGCTGACCGCGGTGTCGTTCACAATCGGAACGAACGGCGAGAAGGCTTTGCTCCCGGCCTGCAGGGGCATGGCGAAACCCCCGGCAAGGAGCACCACGAGAAGAGCTCGTTTCATCGCTACCTCCTTTCGGTATACTATTGACGTAGACTGAAGACCATGGCCTAAAAGCTATTTCACAGAAACCCCGAAGACGTGGAGACCATCTCCTCCAGGATTCAGGTACAAGATTAAAAATCTCCCCGCCCTGCCTCTGAGAGATATTATACCATAGGAACCCTTATCAAACCCTTATCAAAACCTTATCAGACGCTTACACTCAGACCTCGACCGGCCTGCTGCCGGATAACTCCCGGAACGCTTCTTTGGTCTTTGCCTGAGGCTCCTCCCCGAAATCCCTTTTAAGTATCTGCTGTAACTCCTTGTAATCCTTCTGAATATCCGCCCTCCTCCCCGCCCCCTTCAGAGCCCTCCAAAGCTCGATCCTGACCTCCTCGGAAAGCGGCTCGGAATGGAGATAGCGATGATACAGAAGGACAGCTTCCTCATAATCTTTTTTCTCCATCCGGCGAGACGCCAGCCTTCTCAGGCAGGAGAGGTAGATCTTCTCAAATTCCCCCCGGCGCTCCTCGCACCAGCGCTCTCCGAGGTTTGAAAGAAACGGGCCCTGGTAGAGCTTCACACAACCCTGGCAGGCCTTTTCGAATTCCCCGGCCCTTTCCTCTTCGGTCAGGGACTTCGCACCCTCCCACTGGGAGAGAAACTCCTCGGCATCCACCCGGAAGGCAAAGGAGGGATCGAAGCGGTAGCCCCTTTCCTGGTGCACCAGGAAAGCCCTTTTCTCCAGGGCCCGCGCCCCGGCCAGACGGAACCCCGAGGCCACGGCCCGTTTGAGCTGAAAGATGGAGGAATAGAGGCTCTGCTCCCCCTGCTTGAGCCTGGACTTCGGCCAGAGCGCCCCGATCAGCTCCTCCCGGTCGCACACCCGGGTGCGGTGAAGGAGGAGGTAGGCGAACAGCGAAGCCACCTTGCGAGAGCGCCACTTGACCGGGACGGGTTTGCCGTCGGGCAGGGTCAGCTGCAGAGTCCCGAAAAGCTGGGCCCCCAAAGCGGACTTCAGGAGGGAGGGCCTTTCCCGCTCCGCCCGCCCGAACACCCGCAGGATCTCCCGGATATAGTCGCGTTTCAACCCTTTCACCCCGGGGCCGCGGGCTGCCTTGGCCGCAAACCCGGACAAGGCTGGACTGCGGCTCAACTCCCGGGCCAGGAGGCCATCGTAGCCCTTCGCCTTCGCCAATCGTAGCGCGCAGGACAGCGCGCGTGCGACCTCCTTCTCCTTGCCCCGGCCCGCATAAACAGCGGCCCAGGCAAGGTGCGCGAGGAACTCCTCCCGCTTCCGGCGGTGCTTCCGGGACAGGGCCAGGCATTCGCGGACGGTCTGCTCGGCCCGGTCGTATTCCCCCCAGGAAGCCTCCAGCAGGCCGCGCTCGGCCAGGAGCTGGGCTTTCTGGGAGTCCCCGCCGCCGGATTTCTCCTGAGCTTGAGCCAGCCATTTCTCCCCGTTCTCACGATCCCCGCGATAGCGGCAGAGGCGGATGAGGTCCAAGTGAACATAAAAAGTGGGGATGGCGAGCTGGAATCGCTCGCATTCCTCCCGGGTTCTCTCCAGGTGCTGGCCGGCCTGATCCCATTCGGCCTTCTCCATGTGCAGGGCTGCCAAACCGCGGTGAAAGGCCGCCTGGGAAACAGGATCCTGGTAAGGACGGCACAAGGCCTGGCCCTGGCTCAGACACCACTCCGCCCAGGCCGCCTGGCCCACGTCCAGGGCGTTGATCGCCGCGCTGGCAAAGATGATCCCCACCTCCAGGAAGTAATTCCCCCGGATCTGCTCGATCAGGGATTTCTCCAGATCGAAGACCAGCCCGAGATCCCCCTGTTCCCTGAGCAGGAGGACCAGGTTGTGCTCGATGACGGTCCCCCAATAATAGTTCTTGAAGCGCTCCACCGCGGCCTTGGCCCGCAGGAGATTGAACCGGGCCTTCCGGTAATCCCCCAGTTCCAGCCAGGAGATCCCGATCAGATTCAGGATGTCCCCCCGCTTCTTGTCATCGCGGGCGGGGCAGGACGCCAGGGCTTTCCCCAAAACCTTAAGGGCCTCCGGATAGGCGCCCTTCTGCCAGAGGAGCCCCCCGTGCTGGTAAAAAGCCTCGGTGAACGCGACCCGGTCGCCCTCCCTCCTGAGCCCGTTCTTGCTCAGGGCGGACTCGGCCCGGATGCATAGGGCCTCGGCCTCCTCCAGGTGGCCCTCCTCGATGCATAACCGGCCCTGGATGACCAGGAGCTGAGGCTGCCTCCCGCGCACCTCCTCGGGGATCCGCCCCAGCCAGCCCTTGAGGGCTGCGAAGCGGGCCTGGGCGATCACCTTGGCGGCCACCCTGGCGAGGACCCTGCCGGCCTCTCCATAACTGCCAGCCTCCAGATAATGCTCCAGGGCCTGCTCGGGCTGCCGCTTCCGCTGATAATAAGCCGCGGCCCGAAGATGCAGGCTCACCTTAGCCCCTGCGTCCCGGAACCCCCCGAGGAGGAACTCCCGGAACAGGCGGTGGTACTTGTACTGCCCCTTACCCACGCCGGAGAGGAACAGGTTGCGCCGCTCCAGGTCGAGGAGCAGGCCCTTCGACCCTTTGGCCGCAAAAATCCCCTCGCAGTCCTCGGGCGTCAAGACGTCCAGGATGGCGCTTTTCCTCAGGAAATCCTGAACCCCCGGGGCCTCACTGGCCAGAACCTCGCTGGCAAAATATTCGAACAGGGGCTGGTTGGCTTCCAGATACCCCTTGAGGGTATCCCGGACCGTCCTCCCGTCCTTGCCGAGGGATTGGAGGATGAGCTGGATCCCGGTGATCCAACCCTCGGTCTGCTCCGAGACCCGCTTCAGTTCCTCATCCGGGAGCACCGTCCTGTAGACCTGGGTAAGCAGGGCGCCGACCTCCTCCTCGGTGAAACGCAGCCCCTCCCGGGTGAGCTCCATCACGTCCTGCTTGGCCCGCCACTTGGCCAGCGAGGGCAGGGGCGGAACCGTCCGCGAGGCGATCACCACGTGCACCGTGTCCGGCAGATGGTCGATGAAGTAGTCCAGGGCCTTGTGGACCAGGCTGTCCTCGGAGAGGACGTGATAGTCGTCGAGGACGAAGAAAAGCTCCTCCCTGCGTTTCTCCACCAGCTCATTGATCAGCGTCCCCATGGCCAGCTCGTAGCTCCGGGGCAAGCTCTCCCCATGTCTCAGGAGGCCGCGGGAACGCCTGACCAGGTTGGGCTCGAGACGATCGAGCCCGTAGAGCAGGTAGGAGAAGAAGACCACGAAGTCGCTGTCCCCCGGGTCCAGGTCGTAGAAGACGCAGGGCAGGTGCGATTCCTCCTTCACCTGGACCAGGAGCGTCGTCTTCCCGTATCCCGCGTCCCCGGAGATCAGGACGAGCTTCCGCTCCAGGCTGTTCTTGAGGAGCTTGAGGAGCCTCTCCCGGCGGAGGGTGTTGGGCTTCAGGCTGGGGGGATGGAGCTTGGTGGCGAGGATCATGGCTTGGCCGTACCCTTGGGGTTAAACTTAGACCCCTTCTCCTCTTGAAAAGAGTGGTTGTTTACTTATAACTGACTGCTGAATAAAGACTTAAGCCTGAAATACGCCCTCGGGTCCCTGCTCCGCGTGCTTGAGCACCTGCCCCGCATGCCTGAGCACCTGCTCCGGACCGCCCTCTTTAACCCTAACCCCTAATTCCTGATACCTGATCCCTTTGCCCGGCAAAGAGGGCGGATTCGTTCCAAGACCGAACGGATCCGCCCTCCAACTTAGAAAACCATCAATCCCGGAACGATGCCGGCTGCTAAAGAGTTACCGCAGCACGACCACGCTCCGGGTCTGGGCGAACCCGCCCGTCTGCAGGCGGCAGAGGTACACTCCGCTGGCCACCGGCTTCCCGGAGGAATCTTTCCCGTCCCAGCGTGCCCAGTAGCGTCCCGCGGACCGCTCTCCGGACACCAGGGTCCGGATGCGCTGGCCGGACACGTTGTACACCCCCAGCTCCACGCGTCCCGCCAAGGGCAGGCTGAACTCCACCCCGCTCTCCCCCACCAGGGGGTTGGGTGCGAAGGAGCCCAGGGTGAACTCCCGGGCCGTGGACTCGAACCGGAAGGCCTCCTCACCGGCCTCCACGCCCGTAGTCCCTCCGAACCAGACCAGGATCCGGCGGATGATCTCCGTGCGCTGGATGTAGCGCGGGGCCGTCCCAGCAATGGCCTCGGCCGGGAACGCAAAGTAGGCCAGCTTGTAGGTCCCGGAATAGGTGACCGCTGCGGTCGTGGTCGTCCCACGGTAGACGAAGCAGGTGTCCGACCCCAGGGACGCGATGACATCGCAGGAGGTGCCATTGTTCGCCCCCTGGCTCCCGGCCAGGATCAGGGTATCGCCGGTGCGGGTGCCCACCGGGTTCCCATCAACCCCCCGGAGGAACAGATTCCCGGAGCTCGGGGAGACGAAGCTGGCGTGCAGATAATTGGCGTAGAACGTGGGATACTTGGGCGCGATGTCCTGCCCGATGCTCTTGCCGGTGAGGAAGAGCTTGTTCCCCGCGTTCAGGAAAGCTTTGATCGCCGCCGTGTCCGCCGGGACCAGGGTCGTGGTGGAGTCGTTCCCGGTCCACCAGAAGACCACGGGATACTGGGTCAGGAGTCCGGCCGAGGGCGAGCCCTGCTGCAGCACGTTGAACGTGTCGGAGAGAACGTTAAGCGCTGTGAGCGGAGTCTGGTACCAGATATCGTAGTTCGAGCCCACATCGTCTTTCACGAGAAGAACCCTGGGCTTGACAATGGGCACGGTAAAACTCTCGAGCGTATCCGCAGTAGGGGGGGTGGACCGCTTGTGCAGCCAGAAGGTCACCCGGTGAGGCACCGGAGTGCCTACCACCAGAAAGGAGAAGGAGTCCGCCGAGCACTCCGCGTTGGAGCCAGCGTTGATATTCGGCCATGTGGCGGTCCCCTTCACGATGGACACCGAGGGATCGGTGGTTGTTAGCGTCGCGCTCACCGAGGTCGCGTTCTGCCAGCGCAGGGCGTTAGCCAGGCGTACGATGAGGCCCACGGTCTCTCCGGGATCCGCGATCCCGTTGTTGTTCCCCATCCGATCGTCGATACGTGAGCTCGTGTACGTGAGAAAGGTGCGCACCGATGAGCCCACCGCCATCAACTGGTTGATGCGTCCCCAGCCGAGCTGTCCCGAGCGGTACAGGGGATCCGGCATCGTGTCGCAGGTGTGGTAGAGGAGGGTGTCGATCTGATCGTTGGTCAGGGAGGGCAAGAAAGCCCGCATCTGCGCCACGACTCCAGCTGCGGTTGGGGAGGACATGGATGTCCCGGAAGCATTGCCATAGGTGTTATAGGGAACCGAGCTCAGGATGTTTTCTCCCGGGGCAACCACATCGTAATACTTTTGGCCTGAGGATGTGCCGTTGTAATTGGAGAAGCTGGCCTTGATATCCGTGGAGGTCGATGCCATCACCCCGGTCACGTGCGTGCTCGCCCCGGGATAGCGGATCGTGATGGCCCCATCGTTTCCCGCCGAGGCGCAGAGGTTCATGCCTGCAGACCAGGCGGCGTTGATAGCGGTCTGGTTGTTGGAACCCCCGCCCCAGCTCATCGTGGCCACTTTGGCCCCTTTGTTGACCCCGTAGGCGAGGCCGTAATACCCGTGGGTAATATAGCCGTTTGGGTCGGAGAAATAACCGCAGTTCAGGCCCATCCCTTTAGTTCGGTAGCCCGGGCTGGCCACACCTAAAGCATTGTTCGTCTGGGCGATGGCGCAACCCCAGGTGTGCGTTCCATGCATCCAGTCTGAAGCAGGTGGTGTGGGATTGTTATCGTCAAAGTACCAATCCCAACCGATTACGTCGTCAATGTAGCCGTTGCCATCGTTATCCACGCCGTTCTCATCTCCGCCCGGCGGCGGCCCAAGGTCAAAGCGTCTGTTGCCGTTGATGTCCTCCGGGATATTGATCCAGAGGCCGTTCTGGATGTCCTCGTGGGTCCAGTCCAGGCAAAGGTCCGGATCACAGACTACCACCTGAGCCCCGGTACTATCTCCATGGGTAATGTCAAAAGCCTGGAAGGAATAGATTTTCTGAGGAGCCCATTGTTGACTTACCCGTGGATCGTTGGGTGTGAAATCCGTTCGATAGACCGCGGAAGGATAGGCGTCCTCCACTTCCGGGAGGGCTTTGTACTCTCTGGCCACCGCTTCCAGGTCCAGGGCCGGGTCCAGGTGCACCGTGAAGATCATGTCCACCCCGTACTGCTTGATCGCGGGATGGGGATTGGGGTTGGGGTCCATGCGCTCGATCCCGGTCACCCCGTATTTCGTGTTCAGGACGTCCACCGAGGGCACGCCCAGGCGGGGCTCCAGCAGGACCCCGTTCCGCATGAGGACCCCGGTCCGCAGGAGAACCGCATTGGGCAGGGCGGTCCCGCTGAGCTGGCCGCGGAGCGACTGCTGAAGCTTCACGCAGAGCCATCCCGCGGCGTACTCCGAACCGTCGGAAGCCACCCGTATCCCGCTGGGTTTGGCTGCCAGCGAGGTTCCCACGGCGAAGGCAAAAACCAAGGTCCCGGCTAACAACCCGATAAACCATTTTCCGTACTTCATCTTACCTCCTTATCATCCAAAGAACCGTTTCGTTTCGCCCAGCATTACGGAATCCATCTTCAAATTGCCCTTTAAACCCTCCCTCCTTTTTCGTTCAGCAGCTTTTGGCCAGAGCGTACACGCCTTTCAATTTCTCGTCCGTGTCCCGCAGTCGGGTCACCAGAGAGCGCACGAAGTACCACAGCAGCTTGGAGGCGATGTCCTTGTCCTTCTCCAGGAGCCCCTTGAAATCCCGCTTGTAAATCGCCAGAAGCAAAGTTTCCCCCTCGTGAGCGATTGCCGAGGCCGAACGCGGGACATCATCGATCAGGGACATCTCCCCGAAGCCCTCCCCCTCCTTGAGCACGGCCAGTGCCTCCTCGCCGACCCCGGGCACATCGGTCGAGATCCGCACCGCGCCCTTCACGACCAAGTAGAAGGTGTCCCCCGGCTCGCCCTCCCTGAAGATCAGGGACTCCCGCTCGAACACCTTCTCGTAAGCGATCCGGGCCACCTGCTCCCGCTCCAGGGGAGAAAGCTCGGCAAACAGGGGACATTTTCCCAACAGCGTAAGCTTCTCCATCGCCTTCCAGATGAACCTTGAGGTTTACATAGGGCCGTCAGGCGTTATGCGAGCGAAGCGGCCTGTCTCTGCATAACGCCTGACGACGATTTGCCTTCGGATGAATTGGTTGTACGTTGCAGGGGATCCCCCGGCACCCCCTCGGAATCTACAATCGCCCTACTGGCCGGGGGAGGCCGGAACCTTCTTGATCAAGCGGATCGGGTCCCCCACCTTGATATTCGCGGTCTCCGACGCGGACAGGAAAGCCGTGGCCGTCGTGTTGCGCACAGCCAGGACCTGAAGCTTACCCACAACCTCGTCCGGCAGGGGCAGGGGCTCGCCCTTCCGACCGGGCACAGTGGCCCTGATCGGCTTCTGGTGTCCGGTCGCAGGGTCGCGGTGGTAGATCTCGAAGACGTCCCCGGGCATGATCCCGTTGGCTACGCCCAAGTCGATGTACACCGTAAAGAAAGTGGAATTAATCTCCACGCTCGGATCCTTGCGCTCCACGATGTACCCGTTCATGCTCTCCGAGGTCGGCAGTGGGGACACGTCCTTGGGGACAATGACCTCCTCATAGGACTTGATTCGGTCCCCGACTGTGATGGGCAACACCGAGGTAACCACCTGTGCCGTGGAAGTCCGGTCCTGGACTTCCTTGACCTGGAGCACGCCCAGGATGTTCACCAGCTGACCAAGGCTCTTTCCGGTCCGGGGATGCTTGACGGGACGTTCGTAACGGAAGATCGCGTATTTGTCTCCCACCTTGACGTTGTCGTTCCGCCCGGCATCGATATACACCGTGGCGAACGTGGTGAAATGGCTCCCGACGTATTCCTTGTCGGTCACCCAACCGATGATGAAACCCCGGTCCGCCGGCCGCTCGTCCGTGAGGAATCCTCCGTAGAACGCCTGCTTGGGCGCGACCACCGGGAGCGGCTTACGCTCCAAGCCCAAGTACGAGGTCGTGGGTTCCTCTATGAGAATGGATGTCTCCCCTCCCGTGGCGACCTCCGGGGCCTCTCCGGTGGTGCTGCCCATCCCCTTGGGAGCAGTCGCGATCGCGAATTCCTGTCCGGGATAGATCCAATGAGGATCCGTGATCTTCTCCCGATTCGCTTCCCAGATGTTCGGCCAAAGGAAAGAGTTCCCCATGTAGTGTCCTGCCAAGTCCCAGAGGGTGTCCCCGGGAACCACGGTGTGGATTTGTTTCGCCTCCTGGGCCAACAATCCCCAGGAGAAGATCCCGACTATCACCAAAATCCAGCCCGCCACCAATACCGGCCTCGCCTTCATGCTTTCTCCTCCTTTTTAGAATAAAGAGTTCGAAATAATCCCACGTTCACCTGTTTGTCCTCATCGCCCCTCAAACGCTCTGGATCTTCACAACGTATTTCATCCGCAACTCGTAGAGGAGGCCATCCAATAGCTCGCTCTCCTGCGGGGTTAAATGGCCTTGCGTCTTCTCCCTGAGCATGGCCAGGGAGTCGATGGTATGCTTGGCCAGCCCGAGATGGGGCTCCACTTTCTGGGTCATCGGGTTGGGCGCCTCGCCCAACTGCATCAGGCCGGTGGTTGCCAACATCAGGACCAGATTCGCAAAATTGGCTTCGGGAAGGGTCTCCTCCGACATGTCACCTCTGGGATAACCCTTTATTTTATAACATATTTCGGCCTCCGAAGTCAAGCGTTTTTTCAAAAAAACGCCTTTTTTCTTTCCGACACCCCCCTTCAAGGCCTCTCCGATAGATATAAAAAAATCCAGCTTCTGGGCCCTCTTGCATTCTCCTCTGGGGATGAATTATCATTGTAGCCATGCCTTCCCGAACAAAGACGAACGGCTTGCGGTGCGGAACCGGGAATGCCGGCCTCCTGTTTCGGCGTGCGGTACGGACTATGGCCCGGCTCCGAGAGCCCGGAGGATGCCCGTGGGACCGGGAGCAGACTCGCGACACCATGAAACCTTATCTCATCGAAGAAGCGTACGAAGTCGCCGAGGCCATTGATCAAAAGGACGACCCCGCGCTCAAGGAGGAACTGGGCGATCTCCTTTTTCAGATCCTGTTCCACGCCCGGATCGCCGAGGAGGAGGGAAGTTTCACGGTCGCCGATGTCTTGGAGCACAACATCGAAAAGATGCGCTCCCGGCATCCTCACGTCTTCGGGAGTTTGAAGCTTAAAGACTCCAAGGCTGTGCTAAAAAATTGGGAGGAGCTGAAGAAGAAGGAGAAACGGGGTCGGACCTCGGTTCTGGATGGGGTCCCCAAGCATCTTCCCGCCCTGCTCAAAGCCCACCGTATCCAGGATAAAGCCAGCCGCATCGGATTCGACTGGGAGAACATCGACCGCGTTTTCGCCAAGCTGGACGAGGAGCTCTCCGAGTTCAGACAAGCCGTGGGTGAGGGCTCCCCTTCCCGCATCGAGGAGGAGCTGGGCGACCTCCTCTTCTCCATCGTAAACCTCTCCCGCTTCCTAAAAGCAAACCCCGATACCGCCCTCCGGAAGGCCATCGAAAAGTTCATCCACCGCTTCAAGCACATCGAGGGCGAGCTGAAAAAGAAGGGAAAGGATCCAAGCCGTTCCACCCTTGCTGAAATGGACGCCCTATGGGAGGATGCGAAAAAAAAGCGGAAGGTCGGAGGGAGGTAGGAGTGAGGTAGGGGTGAGGTAGACGTGAGGTAGGCCTGAGATCGTACTCCACATATCCTGGAGGCGGCCTATGGTTTGCCTATCCCCTTCTTCGGGGGTTTCACGAATTGTTCCCTGTAACCGCTTAGAACTCGGTTGTCTTGCACCGCAAACCAACCCTCAAATCCTAAGCCCGCCAACCAGCTCCTCCAGGCCCTTGACTTTCTCCTTCCGGCAATAATTTAAAAGCCCGGCTAAAACTTTTTCCCCGGCCCGCGGGTCGATGAAGTTGGCCGTCCCAATCTGTACCGCAACGGCCCCGGCTAAAAGAAATTCCACGGCATCCTCCCCGGTCATGATCCCGCCGATCCCGATCACCGGGATCCCCACCATCCTTGCTGCCTTGTGAACCATAGCCAGGGCCACGGGCTTGATGGCTGGACCGGAGAGGCCGCCGAAGACATTCCCCAGTCTCGGCCTCCGGGACCGGATGTCTATAGCCATCCCCACCAAAGTGTTGATCAGGGAAAGGGCGTCGGCACCGGCCCTTTCGCAAGCCCGGGCAATGGGCTCGATCGCCGAGACGTTGGGCGAGAGCTTGGCGATCAGGGGAACCCGGATGACCCCTCGCACCCCGGACACGACCTTGCTTGCCAACTCAGGATCCCGGGAAAAATCCAAACCGCCCGCCACATTCGGGCAGGAGAGGTTAAGCTCCAAGGCATCGATTCCGTCCTCGCCGGCGAGCCTACGGGCTAAGGCCACGAAGTCCGGAGGATCTTCTCCGGCGATGTTCGCAATCACGGCCGTCTTGACCCTGCGGAGGAAAGGCATCTTCTCCTTGATGAACCGTTCGATCCCCACGTTTTCAAGGCCGATGGAATTCAGCATCCCGGTTGCGGTCTCCACGGTCCGGGGAGGCGGGTTCCCGGACCTGGGAACCCGGGTCACGGTCTTGGTCACGATCCCCCCCAGGCGGGACAGGTTCGTGAAGCCCGCCATCTCCTCCCCGTACCCGAAGGTGCCGGAGGCTACGAGAACCGGGTTCTTCAGCCTGAGATTGCCGATGGAGACGGAAAGGTCGGGAGAGTTCATAGCGCCCTACTCAAACCCTCCCAATCGATCCTGTTCGCCTCCACGACCGGCCCCTCCCGGCAAATGTCCATATACTCTCCCCCTGCCCTGACCGGTATAACGCATCCCCGGCAGATTCCGATCCCGCAGGCCATCATGGCTTCCAGGGAGACCTGGCAGGCCATCTTTTTTTGCGAACAGAGCCCGGCCACGGTTTTAATCATGGGAATAGGACCGCAGGCATACACCCCTCCCCGGGAAGGAAATTCAGGAAGGCGCCTGGCGAAGATATCGCTTACCAAGCCCCGGTGCCCCCGGGTGCCGTCGTCCGTGGAAACCTCTACCTCCCATCCTGACTTGCGAAGTTCCTTCTCTCCCAAGAGGAGGCTTTTGGTCCGAGCCCCCAGAAAAGCGAGACCCTTCCTTTTCATCCGCTCCGCCAGGAACAGAAGAGGGGGCACCCCGCTGCCCCCTCCCACCAGAATGGAGGATGAAACCCTCTTTACAAAAGCGAATCCCCTCCCCAGAGGCCCCAGGACCGGAAGCGTTTCCCCGACCCTTCTTCGGGAGAGCGCTCGAGTTCCTGTCCCCACCACCTCATACAGTATCTCGATCCTCCCGCCGCGCACCCCGGCAATGCTCATCGGCCGCCGAAGCAGGGGGTCCATGCCCGGGCTGACTTTCATCTGAACGAACTGACCGGGCCTGGCCGAGCGGGCGATCCCGGGAGCTTCTATGACGAGGCGGAAGAGCCCTGGCCCGATTTCTTCGTGGCTCTTCACCGTTCCGATCGCATCAACAGCCCGGCTCAATTCTCTCCTTTGCCGGGAACAGGAGGAGGAGCGGGTTTCACCAAGGTATCCCTGGGTGGAACCGAGGGTTGAGGCGGACCCTCCGGAATCATGCTGCGAGACTTGAGGGTGGTGTCCTGGGGGGCCGTGCTGACTTTGATGCTGTCCGATTTGAGCTGGGTCGTATCGGGCAAAGGCTTTATTCGCTCCGGCACGGGAAGCCCCAGATACCTGCGCCCGGCATCGGCGTAATCGGTGTCTCCGTAGTCCTGGATGAGCTTTCGGTAAAGACCCTGGGCCTGGGCGCTGTCTTTCTGGACGTTCTCCGCGATCCAGGCCAGGGCGTACTCCGCCTTGGGGGCGTAGTCGCTCCTGGGAAATTCGGTAACCACCCGCTTGTAGGCTACTTTGGCCGAGTCCAGATTAATCAGCTCGAAGAGGTAAAGCTCTCCCAGGAGGAACTGGCTTTGGGCCAGCTCCTCCTTCTTCCCCGAGGAAAGGGTTTTGCGGTAGTCAGTGAGCAGCCCAATGCTCGTCGAACGCTTGAGCGCGTCCCCGGCGACCTTGGCGTTGCTGAACTCGTTCCGGGATTTGTCGTAGAGCTCCCGAGCCTTGCCCAGGTTCTTGTGAACCTCTTGTTGGAGAATGCCCATCTGGTAATAGGCCGTGGCGCTCTCTTCGGTTCGGGGATACTTCTGGGCGATGTCCCCAAACCGCTTTTCCGCCTGCTCGTAGTTCTTCAGGGTCATCTCCGCCAAGGCGATCCGCAGCTCGATCTTGGCCAGATCCCCGCTCTGGTTGGCGCTGCCCAGGAGAGTGCGGTACAGGGCGATGGCATCCTGGATTCGGCCCAGGGCCTCATAGTTGTCTCCCAACTTCAGTCCCAAGGTGATCCGTTCCGTCCTCTTCGCTCCCAAGCGCAGCCCCTCTAAAAGACCCGCCGCGTCCCCGTAGCGCTTCTCCTCCATCAGGGCCGACACCATTCTGAGCTTAGCCCTAGTGCCGAACCGGCTCTTAGGGAACTTGTTGAGGAACTCCCCGTAAGCTATGGCCGAGGCGCTATAGTCCTTCTGGGCAAACGCCACCTCGCCCAACGCGAACTGGGCCTCCTCAGCGATCGGACCCTTGGCCGCCAGGCTCAGGGCCTTAAGCAACGCCTCCCTGGCGGTCACGTAGTTCTCTTCCCCAAGATAGCATTTCCCCAGCATCAGCTGGGACCCGTGCGCCATCTTGCTTCCGGGGGCACGCTCGATGATCTCCTGGTATTTGCCCTCGGCCTTACGGTATTCCCGCTGTTCGTAGTAGGAATTGCCGATCAGGAACAGGGCGTCATCCGTCCAACGGCTTTCGGGATGGTCCTTGAGGGTCTTGTTCGCCTTCTCGATCGCCTTGTTGAACAGGTCCACAGAGCCCGCGGAAGGCTTTTGGGTCGGGTCTTCCCTGTCCCGGGCCCGCTTCCCCTGCGCATAGAACTGCTTAGCGTGGTAGAAGGTATTGAAATAGGCGCAACCCGAAAACGCCAGCGAGGCCAGGGCAAGAAAGAGGAACAGGGGTCTCAGACGCATGGGGATACTTAATCCTAATCCTTAACGGATTTCCTTCTCTCCTCCCGGGTCATCTCAAAAGCTCTCCGGAAGGCCTTTTCATAAGCCTTGCTCATCTCGGCGCCCCGGCGGGATATGACGACCTTGGCCGTCTCGATGGCTTTATCCACCTGATGCTCGCTGTATTTCTGGGAGCTCCCCCATACGAAAGAGGGCAGAAATTTCCTCACATCCCCTCCAAAGACGTTGCTGGTCATGCCGATGACCGCTCCGGTATTGATGAGGGTCCCGATGGCCGTCTTGGTGTGGTCCCCGATGAAGCAACCCACCTTGGTCTCGTGCGAATGGACGCCGCGACCCCCCAGATAGACCACGACCTCGCCATAGTTGTTCTTGAGGTCGCTGTTCGTGGTGCCCGCGCCCAGGTTGACCCATTCCCCGAGATAGGCGTGGCCCAGGAAGCCTTCGTGGTGCTTGTTGGCGTAGTCCGAGAGGACCGATTCGTCGAGCTCTCCCGCGATCCGGCAGGCCCTGCCGGTGCTCACCCCGGAACGTATTCTGGCCCCGTCCACACGCGCTTCGGGACCGATGTAGCAAGGCCCGTCGATCGCGCTCGGCCCCCGGATGATGGCCTCCTGGCCGATCCAGATCGGCCCTGCAGTGGCATTCAGAACCACCCCGGCTTCCACCCTCGCCCCCAGGGCGACATATACCTCCGTGCGCTTGCCGTAAACCACCGCCCGTTTATCCAGGAAGCCGGGCTTGCCCTTCCTTAAGGCCTTAAAGTCCCTTTTAATCTCCGCCCCATTTGACCTCACAAGATCCCAGGGATATCTCATGATTTGAGCCTTTATGGCCTTGCGTGGCTGCCCCTCGGATAGCGAGGAGGAGAGAACGCCCTGCCTCGCCTTCTCCAAGAACTGCTTTCCCTCCATCCTGACCGCAACCAGCCCCTCGCCGGAGTGAAAGACACAGGCCTCCCCTCTCAGAGCCGGCTTCTCCCTCAAGACCGCCCGCCCATTGACCGCCAGGACCGTATCCGACTCCACGGCAGAAGACTCGTTCACCCTGAATCCCGGGTACCGCTCCCGCGTCACCTCCCGAAGATGGTCGCGGACCCAGAGAACGGGCTTTTCCCTGGGATAGAGGGACTGAACCTTCTCCAGAAGAGTCCCCGCCCCGCAGCGCAGGGAGAATACGGGCCTCAGATAGACCAGCGGGAGGAGGTCTGCAGCGCCTTCATCCTCATAGATAACCAGTTTAGCCATAAGAGATTTTTCTGTTCACCAATGGTTTGATAACTTTGAAACCGTCATCGCGCCAAACGACTGTTCTTGACATCCTGTCTCTAACAAGACTATACTATATCCTGAAACCAAAAATCAAGGCCTCCTAACGTGACGCTGGACAGCGGCTTACTGTTTGCCCTCATCCGGGAGATGCGACCCTTAATCATCGGGGCGCGTATCGGGGATATCCTCGGTGCCGGCCCGCTGGGATTCGTCCTGGTCCTTCACTCAAAGGACGCTCCCCAGGGGTCCCTGGTTGCCTCCCTGGAGCCCAAAACCTCTGCGATCTATCATAAAGAGGACCCGCTCCGGGCGAAAGGAGGCAATCCGTTCGTCTCACTCCTAAAGCAGCACCTTCTCAAGGCCAGAATAAAGGATGCTGTCCAGGCGGGGTTCGAGCGCATCGTAAAACTCAGTCTGGTCAAGGCGGATGAGCTGGGGGTCACCAAGGAATATGCCTTGGTGCTGGAGTTCCTGGGCAGCCGGACCAATGCCTTTCTCCTGCGGGGCGAGGACTTGAAAATCCTGGGCCAGATGCGGCCGGAGAAAACGACCGGGCGCACGCTCGGCGTGGGCAAATTTTACGCCACCCCGCCGGATTCCTCACCTTACGACCTCCTGACCGTCACTCCGGAACAATTCTCAGACCTCCTGAGGAAGAAAGAGGAAGATACCGCTTCGATCCTTAAGCGGAACATCCGGGGGCTTAGCCCGCAGTGGGCAGAGGAGATCATTGCCCGGACTGGGACCTCAGAACCGGCAGGACTTTTCACAGCCATCCAAGGGCTCAGGAGGCGCCTGATCGGAACGCCGGAGCCCATGCTTTATCTGGAGGGCGGAAGGCCTGTCGCGCTGTCGCCGTTCCCTCTAATTCAATTTCGAAACCTGGAAGCCAAGCCTTTCAGGACCTTATCCGAGGCCTGCTGCGCTATGGAGCCCAGGGTCGAGGGAGGAAGGGAGGGTGAGAAAGGCGGAGATAACTTGCTGGAAAAGCTGAAAAAAAAGCTCGCCACCCTGGAGGACCCGTACCTATTGAGACAGCAGGCCGCGGCGTTGGAGCGCAATCTCAGAAAGGTTCCGGAGCACGCCTTAGAATTCGTGGCTGAAGGAAAAGCCATCCTCCTGGACCCCAAGAAGACGCCCGAAGAAAACCTGCAGGCCCTGTACAAGCGCTACCGCAAAGCCAAGCAGGGACGGGAGACCCTCAAGGCCAAAATTGTCAACCTTGAGTCGGGGGTCGTTCCAAAATCTAAAATCCAAAATCTAAAATCCAACCCCCCCCCTCCCCCAGCCTGGGAGCCCATCTTCCTGCCCAATGGAGAAAAGATCGCGCCCCGCAGATTCACCTCACCCAATGGTTTCCTCGCGCTGGTGGGCCGGACGAACACCGAGAACGACCTTCTGACCTTGAAGTTCGCCGGGCCGCGGGACATCTTCCTCCACACCCGCGGCAACCCCGGCTCGCATACCATCCTCAGAGTCGGGTCCAGAAAAGAGAAGCCACCCAAAGAGGATATCCTGTTCGCCGCCCGGATCGCGGCCTACTTCTCCAAAGCCCGTCAAGCCAAGCACGTCTCAGTGAGCTACACCGAGTGCCAATGGGTACACAAACCCAAAGGGGCCAAGCCCGGGCTGGTCGTCATCACCCAGGAGAAGACCGTATTCGTAGAGCCAAGCCTGCCCGGAAGCTGAGCCCTTTCGTTACCTCTTCTCCCATTCCGCCCCGAGCATCCCGTTTAGATACCCCTCTAAAACGCCGTAAAGCCCCCTTCAAGCCATCCCAGGGGGCCAGGCCGAGGAAATACCCTTCCTCCCCAAAAATCACCCCCTTTAAGCGAAACCTACCCTCCCCCAAAGGGGGAGGGTAGAGACCTAAAATGGGCCTGAGCAAGCCGGAACCAACCCGGAACCAAGCCAGAACCAAGTCAGAACCAACCCGGTTTGCACGAGCCCCTGTGTAGCTCTGCGGCACCACCCCTGTCCCACCCCCAGAGGGGCTCCCCAACAACCGCTGGAACGCTTGCGCTACGGTAGACCGCTTCGCTACGGTGGAATCGCTTGAGACGTAAGGGCACATAAAAAAAGCGGTCCGTAGACCGCCCTGAACAGATCACCCCTTTAGCAACTAACGGAATCTTTAGATTCCATCTACCCCTGCTTTCGAGGGCAAGATGCCCTCGATACTGCCGCCAAGATGGCAGCGCTACAAAGAACTACGCTACCTCAACTTCACAATCCGCAAAGGCTTAGAGTCATTCCCCTCTGGTCTAAGGAAATAGATGCCGGCGGAGAGGCCGAGGCCGATGCGGTCACCCTTGAACATGCCCACATTCCTGCCTGAGACGTCGTAGAGGGCGAAGGACTCCTTTTCGTGGCCGGGAACGGTGGCGTAGCTGACAAACGGATTGGGGCACGGCACGTAAGGCGTAAGGCGTGAGGCGTGAGGCGGTAAGACCTCAACCCCGGTCCCGTCTCTAATGCGGAAGGGGCCGTCCGAGAAGTCCCAGCCGGTGGCGTTCTGATAGGCCCAGAGCATCACGAAACAATCATCCGAAAAGGTCTTCGGAACCGTCCAGGTGTAGGCGCTGTCAGCACCGGGAATCCCATGAGCAACAGAAGAATAGGTCAGCCCGCTGTCCGAGGAATAAAACAGGGAAAAGGAATCTGCCTGAAAGGGAGCAACGTTCCGCCAACGGATCACAGCCAGCGAATCCCCATACAGCGTCTCGCCCCCATTGGGATAGACCAACCGACACGCCTCCACCTCCCAGATATGCGTCTCGTTCCCCCCGGACTCGATGATCTCCGGATACCCGTTCCCGTTCATGTCGTGGATATGGATATTCGTAGAATTATGCCCGTTATCCGCATAAGCCGAAAAGACCCTCTGGAACCGATGACCCAAAGAATCATACTTATACACCATCCAATCCCGATCAATCGCCCACACCAGCTCCGGCTTCACATCCCGATCAATATCCCCACAGTCAGAATGAGGACAATAAACCCCACGATCATTCAAGCCGGTAACAGAATCCGTATAAATCACAGCATACTGATTGATCCCAGTAGCCTTGTAAATCCAGAGACCTGCGGTATGCGGCGCCCCATTATGAAAATCCCCAATAATGAACTCCGGCTTCCCGTCGCCATCCAAATCCGGCCCAGTGATACAGTCATACATGTTCCAGGCATTCAGATGCTCACCCCACACCTTCTGGTATTGGTCATTACCGATACATTTATAGACATAAACCGTGGTGTCAGGACCACCATACGTGGAAAAGGCAACCTCCATCCTCCCATCGCCATCAAAATCTCCAAAAGCAAAAGAACCGGACGGAACCGCAGTACGAATTGTATCGCTGAAAACCTTTACGTACTGATTATTCCCTCGATTCTCAAACACATAAATCACTTGGGCATCCGCGGTCAGTATCTCCTTTAATCCATCCTGATCCAGATCAGTAATGTACATTGGCTGAATACCGTTACCGACCCATTCGTAAGGCCAAGACCAAACCCGAATGTTAGGTAAGGTCCAATAGTCGCTCGGTTCGTAAACTCCAATCCCATAAAAAGGGACGCCTGCCAACTGGGCTACCACATCAATCAAAGAATCGCCGTCCAGGTTCCCAACATCCCAGAAAAGAGCATTGCGTACTGTCGAGTCTTCGAAAACATAACGGTTATAAGGACGATAACCATAGTAGGTAATCCTAAAATCACTGTAAGGGGTAGGTGATGCGGTAGTGAAACCCAAGTCCTGATAGCCGTCATGGTTAAAATCACCGCCCTTGATATATCCATAGCTCCATATAATCCCTTCAGGGATATAGCCTACCTGCTTGAAATTCAACCCGAAGGAAGCAGGCGCGAAGGCACCAATTATCAATATAAACTCAAATATCCTTTTCATCGGCATAGTCCACCTTTTGTCCTTTAATATCCTAACACAAAATGGTCGTTTTGTCAATCCGAGATTTTGGTTCCAAGGTCAAAAGGGGTGGGAGACTAACTCCCACCCCTTACTAAACAAATGAAGTTAGCGCACAACCACGAAACGGGCGGTTTTGTTTAATCCCGGCGAGTTCAGCTTAAGGAAGTAAATGCCGCTCGGAGCCTGATTGCCTTCCTCGGTCTTGCCGTCCCAGGTAGCCCGATGAACCCCAGCCTGGACCTCACCCTTCACGACCCTACGAACCAGACGGCCCATAACGTCATAAACGGCAAGGTCAACCACGCCGGGAGCCTTTACGCTGTATTCGATTTGAGCCTGGCCTTTCGCAGGATTAGGATAAACCGCAAAGACCTCCCGCATGGGCATAGAACTCAGAACCCCAGCCTGCGGGCCACCTCCCCCCCTCGGCTTGGGGTCTCTCTGAAAGAGCGTCATCCCAAGATTCGTCACGTAATCCCCACGAAGGTTCTTGAGGGTGAAGGTCACCTTACGATCCTGAGCATACGCCTCAGGAGGAATCCTGAGCCGGAGCGTATCCACCCGGTTCGAGGCAAACTGGACGGTGCGGGAAGGTCCCCCGTTAAAGGAGAGCGCACAAGCCCAGTCGTTCCCAGTCTCGCGGTAAGAGTAGACCTTTAGGTAGTAGTCGTAAACCGGGTCAAGATAAGGAAGCTCGTAAACCAAGCTGTCGCGGGAGAAGTCCACGGCCTTGTCCGCGTAGCGCAGAACTCCGTCCCGCTTCAGACAGTAGACCGAGGCCGTGTCCTGACCGGCCAAAACACGGTAGTACGGGCCGAAGTCCTGTTCCCCAGGTCCAAGGAAAGAGGGCATGGAGGTGAAGTTTGTCAGGACGCGAAATGGAGAGGCTCCTGGATTGGGACTCTCGGTCCAGGCCGTCCAGAGCTCGGTCTGGCCGATGATGTCGTTATAGTTCATCTGAGAATGGACCCAGTAAGACCAATCGGAAGTCGTCATCACCGGATTAGATGTACCCCAGTCTGCTCTCCAGTAGTAGGTATCAAACATCCCGCCCCCTGTGCCCTCAGCCCAGGTCGTCAACCTCTGCCCAGCCTGGGTGGGAGATTCGGAGGCAATGGAATTAGATTGGCTGACGTTTGTATATTGCCACGGATAAGGCGGAATATGTGTTTTCGCTGCAACCCGCCAGATCTCAAAATTTGACAGAGAAACCTCGCGATCCGCCCAAGCTACGAACACCGATTCCCCGTAACACTCTACGAAAGGCTGCTGAGACGGATCGCCTGTCCGGTCTACCTGCAATCTGTTAGTTTGACGCCAGTAAGGAGACGAGGAACCCCTCGCGCCGAACCAAACCTGGTTGTTGGTCACCCACCTCCACGCCCCATACACCATCCCATTCCCGTCCACGGCCAAGCAGGGTTGGGCACAGTTGGAGTGGGTATCCATCAGGTCGCGAACGTAGCTGGAAGGCGTGTTGTACTGAAAGTTCTGACAGTACACGTAACCAG
>CAYGWX010000035.1:0-22806 GCA_964353855.1 uncultured bacterium
TGAATTTACTAAAACAAACGTTTCATTTAGGTGGCTAGAATACGACTTTACCCTTATTATAAATTCATTCTTTTTTTTCCTTAATAGGGTGGGTGGGTGGGATATAAATCATGTTCTTTTCCTTGTTTCGACTTGTAGGTCTTTCGGAAAAAGCCACTCCTTAATGTGGGCTGACGAAAATCTTCAAAAATCTTCGGTTCAAAAATGAGGGAATCGGGAGGGGAGCGCGTGAATACGGCGTGAATATCGCGTGAATACCTCGGAAACCCCTCCCGGTTTTCGTAGGCCTTTCGTCCCTCCCCCTTGGGGGAGGGTTTTTGGTCCAGGTCATGTAACTGTGCTTTGTCTGCCGTAGTTAGGTCTATTTAGTGGAAATTTGCCCTCTATCCGGGGTCACTTTCTTCTGTTGTTCCACTACACCCTACACGCTACACCCTACACCCTTCCCTTGCGCCTTCCCCCAACACCTTACACCCTCCCTTTACCTGCCTGTTCAATTGGCGTGAAATTAGAGAGAAATTGGAGGGAAATTGAACGGAACTTAGTTGGAACTTGACGGGGAGTCTTCTTTCAGCCCTCCCTTGGCTTTGGATCGGCGGCCAGAATGTGTTGTTTAAGTCATTTATATTACTTGTGTTAGCTTTAAACCATCCTGACAGTAGAGCCATCCAGTTGATTTGCGTTAAACCTTTAGGCCCCTGTTTGACTCTAAGTCTCAGAACCTGTTAAAATATTCCGATAGGGGGTGATTTGGCGAGCAGACTTAGAAGTACCCAGTATCCGGGCGGCATTCAGGCGGTTTTGAATTTGAAACATCCAAAGGAGGCAAGCAAAATGAAAGGCAAGTGGTTGTACGTAACCGGGGTTCTGATCATCCTCGGGATGGTAGCCTTCTCCGGGTGCGGCAAGAAGGAAAGCCCGGTCCAGGCCAGCAGCGAAACAGCTCAGATCCTTAGCGTGATGGCCTCGTCCGGATACGCCAGCGCCGACGGTTTCGGGGGCACGAACGACGGAACCACGACTCCCTTGGGCTTTAACTGGGGCTCAGGAAATTGGACCATTCCGGGTTGGGATACGCTCAAGCCGGTAAGGTTCGCCCGCCATATCGACCGCAACCTGCGCACGGTGAAGGTGGACAGCCTTAACGCCGACAAGACCAAGGCCTGGGTCACGGTCACGCACGACCTCTCCGGGAGCTTCTATGTCAACAGCGATCCCGGCAATCCCTACCACATCTATATCCGCCCGATCGACGATGATAAGTGGATCCGCCACGTTTATCTGGAGAAGAACGAGGCCCGGGTGTGGCGGGTGGTCAAGATCTCGCCGGTGGATGTCCAAACCGTGAATTCCCCTTATCCGATCACCATCGTGTCCCTGGAAGCCAGTGCCGTCCCCTCCGGCGTGCACTATGTCTTCACGAAGCCGGATACGCTTCTCGCCAAGAGCGAGCTTCCCACCTTCCTTCCCGGGGACTCGGTCACGGTAAAGGTCACGGTCTCGGTCCAGGGCGATTCCTCCTGGGCGTTCCTGCATCGCTGGCACCGGCCGTTCCCCTGGAAGCACATCCGCGAGCCGTTCTATCGGACCTCGCTCAACACCTTTGAGCGCACCTGGAAGATCGCCGAGGACAGCGTTTCCACGACCCCGGCCATCCGGCATACCGCGGTGGACCTGATCGGCATGAAGGCCCTGTTCGGGGACGACCGCGAGCAGTACAATGCGCATGCCTGGGGCTTCCTCTATATCGTGAAGAATCCAAACGAGCCGTATCCGGATTGAAAAAGCAGGCAACCTTAAGAAATCCTGAAAGGAGAATGAGAGAAATGTTTAAAAAAGTCGCTTTAACCTTCGTCGCAGGGCTCCTGGTCGCGGGGATGGCCTTTGCTCAGCCCGGGATGGGCCAAGGGCAGGGAAGAGGTAAGGGAGCTGGAAGAGGAACCGGTCCCGGCATGGGCCTGGGTCCCTGCGGTATGGGGATGAGCCCTGGAATGGGTGGTGGAGCTATGATGGGGATGGGCCGCGGAATGAGGATGGGTCGCATGAGCGGCCCCGGTCCGATGGCTGTCTGGAAGGACAAGGAGCTTTTGAAGAAGGCCGGAATCTCAGAGGAGCAGGCTAAAAAGATCCGCGACCTTCACTTCCAGAACCAGAGGGATGGGATCAAGCTGTCTTCGGAGATGAGGCTCAAGAACCTGGAGATGGCCGAGCTTATGGATTCGGACAAGCCGGACGAGGGAAAGATCCGGGCCAAGGCCAAAGAGATCTCCGCCCTGCGCGAGAAAGTGTACATGCAGGGCGTGGAGCAGGGCCTGACCATGAAGAAGCTGATCACCCCGGAGCAGGAGCAGAAACTACGGGATGTCATGCTTCAGCCGCGTTCGGACGCCGGCCTCCCGCTGGACGGCATGATGTTCGGCATGGGTCCCGAGATGATGGGGCCCGGGCCGGAGTTCGACTTTCCGCCGCCCCCGATGCCGGACGCTCCGGAACCGCCCGAGAGCCTGGAATAAAATCAGGCAACGCCTTACGAGCCCTGAGCCCTCTCAGGGCTCTTTTTATGGCCATATTATGTTCTCGGCAGAGCGTTCTCCGTCCCTTTCATCGGCCGGGTGTTCGTGGCCTGTTGAACCCATCTTTCCCTTGACTAAATCTTTGAAATTTGATATGATATAACGATGTTTCACAGGGCCTACCTTGGCCTGGGTTCGAACCTCGGGGAGCGGGCAGAGCATCTGAGAAGGGCTCTGACCTCCCTTCATCGGGCAAGTGAGGTCAAAAAAGTTTCAAGCTTTTACCAGACCGAGCCTTTGGGGGTTCAAAACCAGCCCGGATTCCTGAACGCCGTGGCCCAGCTCGAAACATCCCTCGACCCTCGGGCATTGCTCGGGGAGCTGAAAAGGATCGAGAGGGAACTCGGGCGGTCCCCTGGGGGAATCCATTGGGGACCCAGAGTCATGGACCTGGACATCCTCTCCTTTGACGACCAGATTTTGACCGAGGAAGGTCTGACCATCCCGCATCCCGAAATGGAAAGGCGCCGGTTCGTGCTTGAGCCCCTCAACGAGATCGCTCCCGAATGGGTTCACCCTGTATCCGGGAAATCGGTGGAGATTCTGCTGAAGGAATGTCCTGTGCAAAAGTGCGTTCGCCTGGAAGGTTTGGATGCCTGAAGCCCGCTACCTCGTGATCGAGGGGGTCATCGGGGTGGGCAAGACCAGCTTGGCGACCCGGCTGGCCGAGCACCTCGCGGCCCGGCCGTTCCTGGAGGAGGTGGACGAGAACCCCTTCCTGGCGAAGTTTTATGCCGAGCCCCGGTCCTACGCCTTCTCCACCCAGCTCTTCTTCCTGCTCTCCCGCTACCGCCAGCAGCAGGAGCTCTCCCAACTCGACCTTTTCGGGGGCGGGATCGTGGCGGATTACCTCTTCGCCAAGGACAAGATCTTCGCCTACGTGAACCTGGATGAGAACGAACTCAAGCTCTACGAGAAGGTCCTCTCGCTCATCGAGGGTGAGATCATCCGCCCGGACCTGGTGGTCTATCTCCAGGCGCCGACCTCGCTCCTCCTGAAGCGCATCCGGGAGCGGGCGCGCCCCTCCGAGACCCACCTGTCCCCGGAGTACCTGAACACCCTGAACGAGGCTTACAACCACTACTTCTTCCACTACAACGAATCTCCGCTCCTGGTGGTGAATGTGCAGGACATCGATTTCGTGAACGACCCCGATGACTTCGCGGACCTCGCCCGGGCCATCAACAACACCTTCTCAGGGACCCGTTACTATGTGCCCTCCTCGCACCACAAGGCTTGAGTCCTGCCCGGTGACCGTGGCGACGCTTCAGGAGATGAAGCGCCGGGGGGAGAAGATCGTCGTGCTCACGGCCTACGATGCCCTGACCGCCGGGATGCTGGATGAGGCCGGGATAGAGGTCATCCTGGTGGGGGATTCCTCTGGCATGGTCTTCGCCGGGTACGAGACCACGATCCCGGTGGAGATGGAGCACATGCTCTATCACGTCGCGTCCGTGAAGCGCGGGACCCAGCGCGCACTGATTGTGGGAGACATGCCCTTCCTATCCTATCAACCCTCCCTCCGCGATGCCATAACCAATGCCGGGAGGTTTCTCAAGGCCGGAGCCCATGCCGTGAAGCTAGAATGTGGCCGGGAGGTCTTCGAGATCGCTAAGGCCCTGGTGGGTTTCGGGATCCCGGTCATGGGCCACATCGGATTGACCCCGCAATCCATTAACCAGTTCGGAGGTTATCGGGTCCGGGGGCGAACGAAGGATGAGGAAAAGGAATTGATCGCTGGGGCCTTGGCCCTCCAGCGGGCCGGCTGTTTTTCCATCGTTCTGGAGAAGGTTCCTTATGACTTGGCGAAACGCCTTACGGCTCGCCTCGGGATTCCAACCATCGGCATCGGGGCCGGGCCCTATTGCGACGGGCAGGTACTGGTGGTCGATGACATGCTGGGTCGGTTCGAGAAGTTCGTGCCAAAGTTCGTGAAGCGCTATGCCGAAGTGGCGAAGGTTACGAAAGAGGCCTGCGCCCGTTACAGGGACGAGGTGAAGGCCGGCAAGTTTCCGACCCTGGCACACAGTTACTCGGCCAAAAAGAAGTGAAGGTCGTAACCTCAGTCCGGGAGATGCAGCGTCTGGCCGAGGCCTGGCGCCGGCAGGGGAGGCGGATTGGGTTCGTGCCCACGATGGGCTTCCTTCACGTGGGGCATCTCTCCCTGATTCGCATTGCGAAGCAGCGGAGCGACATCGTGGTGGTCTCCATCTTTGTGAATCCGACCCAGTTCGGTCCGAAGGAAGATTTCAAAAAATACCCCCGGGATTTAACGAGAGATAAAAAACTGGCTGCGGGTGCGGGATGCGACGTATTATTTGTTCCTCGAACCCAGGATATGTATCCCCAGGGCTATGCGACCTATGTTACGGTCGAGGGGCTTTCGAAGGGGCTCTGCGGACGCTCCCGTCCGACACACTTTCGGGGCGTAACCACAGTAGTGGCCAAGCTATTCCACATCGTGAAACCCCATCTCGCGGTGTTCGGTCAGAAGGATGCCCAACAGGCGGTCATCCTCCAGCGCATGACGGGGGACATGAACTTCGACACCCGGATTCTGGTGGCTCCGATCGTGCGCGAAAAGGACGGCCTGGCGATGAGTTCCCGGAACGTCTATCTGTCTGCCGGGGAACGAAAACAGGCCTTGGTTCTGTCCCGCGCCCTCAGGAAGGCTAGACAGATGGTGTCCAAGGGTGAGCGCAAAGCTTCGGTGATTAAAAACGCCATCATTCAATTGATACGCGGGGCTAAAGATGCTGTCATAGATTATGTAGAGGTCGTGCATCCGGAGACGTTAGAAGACTTGACTTTGTTTGAGGACAGGGCCCTGGTGGTCCTGGCTGTGAAGTTCGGGAGCACCCGCTTGATCGATAACACCCTGATTAAGGTTTGACCATGCTTCGCTGGATGTGCAAGTCCAAGATTCACCGGGCCACGATCACGGAAGCAAAACTCCATTACGAGGGAAGCATCACCATCGACCGGAGCCTGCTCCGCGCCGCCAATATTCTGCCTAATGAGATCGTGCAGGTGGTGAACATCGCCAACGGGGCGAGGTTCGAGACCTATGCTATGGAGGGCAGGGCCGGCTCCGGGGTGGTCACCCTAAACGGGGCCGCAGCCCGTTTGGGGGCTCCCGGGGACAAGGTGATCATTATCTCCAGCGTATGGCTAGAGGAGGAGAGGGCCAGGCGCCACCGTCCGGTCGTAGTCAAGGTGGACGAGAGGAACCGGATTAGAAAATAGGATTCCGTATTGCGATGTCCCATCAAGGAGGGGAGTGACGGGGAACGACCAGAGGATGGTTCTCATCTTAGCAGCTGGGAAGGGAAAGCGAATGAAGTCGGATTTGGCCAAGGTCCTGCACCTCCCGGGGGGCAGGCCTTTGGTGCGTTATATCGTGGATGATATCTGGGCTGGGGGTTTTAAAAGATGAGCCGGGAGAGTGCCAATGCCCGAACCTAAACGCAGGGGCTTGAGCCGGTGGCTTTTCACCGTTCTGCTTGTTGTGCTCTTGGCGGCCCTGGCGGTCTTTGCCTGGTCCACCTACCGGGGCATCCGCCAGCGCACGGCACTGGCCGAGCGCCCGCCCGTCTTCTTGGAGGAAGCGCACCGGATCCGCATCGAAGTCTTGAACGGCAGTGGCAAGGAGGGGGCCGGAATGGCCGTGGCCCAATTCCTAAGGGAGAAGGGTTTCGATGTCGTGGGCATCGGGAACGCTGAGGCCCAGGACTTCGAGAAGACCCTCGTGGTGGACCGGGTGGACGATCGTCTGGGTAAGGCCGGCCCTGTGGCCAGGGCCCTGCGCGTGGCTCCTGAGGAGACCGTTCCCTTAAAGAACCCCGACCTGCTTCTGGAGGTTTCCGTCTACGTGGGGAAAGACTTTGCCCAAAAGACCCAAAAGAAAGGAGGGAATCCTTGAGGTCAGACGTCGTCGCCAGGCAGGCAGCTCAATTTGCGCTCAGCAAGAAAGGGTTCGATGTCATCGTCATGGATCTCCGCGAGCTCTCCTCCATCACGGATTTCTTCGTGATCGCCTCGGGCCACACCGACACCCACGTGCGGGCCATCGCCGACGGCATCTCGGAAAACCTGAAAAAGCGGAAGGTCAGGCCCTGGCACGTGGAGGGACACCAGAACGGGCGCTGGGTGCTCCTCGATTTCGTCGAAGTCGTCGTGCACGTCTTCGACGAGGAGATCCGAAACTTCTATGCCCTTGAGCGCATCTGGGGAGACGCCCCGATCATCGAATATCAGGACGAGCCGAAGAAACAGACCCGATAGGACGACCCTCTAAGAAAAACTTGTGAAACCTCAAGGATACTTAGGAGTCAAACAGCAAATCAAGACGGCCCTCATGGTTGCGGGGAAGGCATTGGGGGCACGGGACTTGTCGCCTGAGACCATTGTCCTGGAACGACCCCGGGAAGAGGGCCACGGGGACTTGGCCACGGGCCTGCCCTTTATCCTGGCGAAATCCCTGCGCAAGCCGCCCCGGGCGATCGCAGAGGAACTGGCGAAAGGGATCGTTCTGGATACGGCCTTGGTCGAAAGGGTTGAGGCTGCAGGAGGAGGGTTCATTAACTTCTTCCTCGATTCGGGATGGCTCTATCAGGGATTGAAGAACCTGCTTGCGGAGCCGGAAGGCTTCGGCAGGAGTGCTTTGGGTCAGGGGCAGAAGGTCCAGGTGGAGTTCGTGAGCGGGAACCCAACCGGGCCTCTTAACGTGGGTCACGGAAGGCAGGCAGCGATAGGGGATTCGATTGCGCGACTTCTGGAGCGGGTGGGGTATGAGGTAAGCCGGGAATATTACTTCAACAATGCCGGGAACCAAATGGCACTCCTGGCGCGCTCGGTCTATGCCCGCTATCAGGAGCTTCTGGGCAAGGCAGCCCAATTACCCGAAGAAGGGTACCAAGGTGAGTATATCATAGACATTGCAAAAGCGATCCTTGACAAGCATAGCAACAGCCTCACGGAGAAGGACTTGGAGTTATTCAAGAAGGAGGCTGAGGAGGCCAACTTCGTAACAATTAAAACCGCCTTGTCCAAGATAGGCATTGCCTTCGACGTCTATTTCAACGAGACCACACTGCATGAAACGGGCAAGGTGAAGGAGATCATCTCCCAGCTTAAGGAGAAGGGCTATACCTACGAGGCGGATGGGGCGCTGTGGTTCAAGGCCACGCATTTCGGCATCGAAAAGGACCGGGTATTGGTGAAATCCACCGGCGAGCCGACCTACCGCCTAGTGGATATAGCCTATCATAAGGACAAGCTGGTCCGGGGCTTCGACCGCATCCTGGACATCTTCGGAGCGGACCATCACTCCGATGCCCAGGACGTCCTGGCCGGGGTCAAGGCCCTGGGTCTGGACGCTTCCAGGATTGAGATCATCATCCACCAGTTCGTGACCATGTTCCGGGGCGGGGAGAGGGTGCGGATGTCCAAGCGGGCCGGGACCTACGTGACCTTGGACGAGCTCCTCGATGAGGTGGGTGTGGATGCGGTTCGGTTCTTCTATCTGATGCGCCGCTCGGAAGCTCACCTGGACTTCGACCTGGAGCTGGCAAAGAAACAGTCTGACGAGAACCCGGCCTATTACGTTCAGTACGGCTTCGCCCGGATTGCCAACATCCTCAGGCACGCCGGGGAGCAGGGCGTAGTCCGATGGCCTCTGGAGCGGGTTAATTTCGAGTTGCTCAAAGAACCCGAGGAGATGTCCCTCGCCAGGCAGGTGATGGACTTTCCGGAGCTGGTCCTGGGCGCGGCCACATCCCGCGAGCCCCACCGGATTACGGTCTATCTCCAGGACCTCGCTGGCGTGTTCCACAACTTCTACCATCAGCACCGGGTGGTCACCGAGAATGAACCCCTGACCCAGGCCCGGCTGTGCCTGGTCGAGGCCGTGCGGGTGGTCATGCGTCACGGCCTGTACCTCATCGGCGTTACGGCTCCGGATAGGATGTAACCATGAGATACAAGGATGCAGGAGTTGACATCGATGCCGGCAACGAGGCCGTGAAGCGGATGAAGGGCTGGGCGAGGCAGACCTTCTCGCCTGCGGTGCTTGCGGACTTGGGCGGCTTTGGGGGTCTTTTCCGTTTCGACGTGAAAAGATACCGCGACCCGGTGCTGGTTTCCAGCATTGACGGCGTGGGGACGAAACTCAAACTTGCATTCCTGGCAAAGAAACATGATACGATAGGCCAGGACCTTGTGAACCACTGCGTGAACGACATCCTGGTCCAGGGCGCCAGCCCCCTTTTTTTCATGGACTATATCGGAACCGGAAAGATCGAGCCGAGCGTCGTGGCCGAGGTCGTCAAGGGCCTATCCATCGCTTGCAAGGGGAACGGCTGCGCGCTCCTTGGTGGGGAGACGGCCGAGATGCCCGGGTTTTACCAGCTTGGGGAATACGATGTTGCTGGTTGCATCGTGGGCATCTTGGAGCGTGGGAAGCTGATCGACGGCAGAATGATCCGCCCGAATGATGGGGTCATCGGCTTGGCTTCCACGGGTCTTCATACCAACGGATATTCCCTGGCCCGTAAGATCCTGTTTGAGAAATGTAAATACCACGTGGATGGTTATCTGCCGGAGCTTGGTACGACAATGGGCAAAGCCCTGCTCAAGGTCCACCGCTCCTATCTCAAGCCCCTTACCCCTTTGATTGAACGGGGCCTGATTAAAGGCCTGGCGCATATCACGGGCGGGGGGTTCTATGAGAACATCCCCCGCATCCTGCCCCAGGGCTGTAGGGTTGAGATTCGCAGGGATTCCTGGCCTATTCCTGCCCTCTTCGGTTTGCTCCAGGAAAAGGGACGAGTCCCTGAGCGTGAGATGTACCGGACATTTAACATGGGAATCGGGATGATTGCCGTCGTGCGGGAGAAGGACAAGGCTGCGGTCCTGAGGCAACTGGGGTTAGTGCGCCAGGAAGCCTGGGAAATTGGGCGGGTGGTGAAGGGCAAAAAGACAGTCCGGATTCGGTAGGATGCGGATCGTGCTGCAGAGGGTCAGCCAGGCGGCAGTCAGGGCGGACGGGGAGACTATCGCCGAGATCAGGAAAGGACTCCTGATTCTGGTGGGAGTGAAGGCCGGGGATTCCGAGAAGGAAGCCGAATTCCTGGCCGAGAAATGCTCCGGCCTCAGGGTCTTTGAGGACGAACAGGGAAAGATGAACCTGGCACTGTCGGACGTGGGAGGGTCGGTGCTGGCTGTGTCGCAGTTCACATTATATGGGGATTGTAGAAAAGGGCGCAGGCCGAGCTTCACGGACGCGGCACAGCCTGAGAAGGGAGAGAGGCTGTATGAGCATTTCGTGTCTCAATTGCGCGAATTGGGCGCCCAGGTCCAGACTGGCAGGTTCGGGGCCAAGATGGAGGTAGAGATGGTCAATGACGGGCCGGTGACTTTCGTGCTGGACTCGGAGCGGGAAGAGTAGAGACAGTAAGGAAAACAAAGGCAACCAGTTAGAGTGAGATGGCATCCATACAAAAGGTTGTGGTGCGTTATTGGAAGGCTTCCCGAGGCTTTCTGACGCCTTTCCGACGCTTTTCTGACGCTCTTCCGACGCTATTCTGTCGCTATTCCCTCGGTTTTCAGAGGGTCTTTCGGACTCCCTTTGGACAATCAGCCAAGAGGGCGTGTATTTAGCCAGCGCATTGAAATAAATTAACTTATGACTTGCGAGATCAAGTAATGAATGAAAAGGAGATTCGGCTAAGGTACGGATGTAATCCCCATCAGGTACCGGCGAGGGTTTACGCCAAGGCCGGGGACCTGCCTATCCAGGTGCTCAGCGGAACCCCGGGATACATCAACCTGCTGGACGCCTTGAACTCCTGGCAACTGGTCAGGGAACTGAAGCGGATATTTAATCTCCCTGCGGCAGCGTCCTTCAAGCATGTGAGCCCGGCAGGGGCGGCCTTAGGGGTTCCCTTGAGCGAGGAGATGAAGCAGGCCTGTTTCGTCAAGACCTTAGAGCTCTCGGGCCTGGCCTCGGCCTATGCCCGATCCCGAGGAGCGGACCGGGTGGCTTCGTTCGGGGACTGGGCGGCGCTCTCCGATGTCCTGGATGTACCGACCGCGCAACTGCTTCAACGCGAGGTATCGGACGGAGTGATCGCCCCGGGATACGAATCGGAAGCCCTGGCGATGCTCCGGGACAAGAAGAACGGAAAATACGTCGTCCTGGAGATCGACCCAGCCTATGAGCCGGAAAGCCTGGAGACGCGCGAGGTGTTCGGAATCCGGTTCGAACAGAAGCGGAATAACCTTCCGGCGGACTTTGACCAGCTCAAGAACGTCGTCACGCAGAGGAAGGAGCTTCCGGAGTCCACCCAGCGGGATATGCTCGTGGCTTTGACTGCGCTCAAATACACCCAATCCAACTCCGTGTGTCTGGCCTATGAAGGACAGATCATCGGGATGGGTGCCGGGCAGCAGTCCCGGATCCACTGCACCCGGCTGGCGGCCGCGAAGGCCGATGCCTGGTACCTGCGCCAGCATCCCGCGGTCCTGGGCCTTAAATTCAAGAAGGACATTCATCGCCCGGAGCGGGATAATGCTGTCGATGCCTATCTGCGAGATGACCTTTCTCCGGCCGAGGAAAAAGCCTGGAGGGAGAACTTCGAGGCAGCCCCTCAAAGGCTCACTCTCCAGCAGAAACGCGAGTGGCTCAACCGATGGACGGGAGCCACCCTGGGATCCGATGCCTTTTTCCCGTTCCGGGACAGCATCGATCGGGCCCAACAAAGCGGGGTCTCCTACGTCGTCCAGCCCGGCGGTTCGGTCCGGGACGCCGATGTGATCCAGGCGTGCGACGAGTACGGGATGGTGATGGCATTTACCGGCGTGAGGCTGTTTCATCATTGATTCTGAAAAGAGGTTCTGATGGCTGACAGACGGAAATCACACCCCCCGAAGGGTGTCTTCGTCCATCCCACGGCCGAGGTTTCTCGAGAGGCCAGAGTGGGCATGGGGACGAAGATCTGGCATCATGTTCATGTACGGGAGAAAGCCGTGGTGGGCCGGGACTGCATCCTGGGACAGAACGCCTACATCGACCACTTTGCCCAGATCGGGAACAACGTCAAAATCCAGAACAACGTCTCGGTCTATCACGGGGTAATTCTGGAGGACGATGTGTTCGTCGGACCGCACGCCACCTTTACGAACGACCTCTTTCCTCGTTCGTTTGACCCGGAGTGGCATCTCCGCTATACCACGGTGAGGAGAGGCGCCTCGATCGGAGCGAACGCCACGATCCTTTGCGGAATCGAGATCGGGGAGTATGCCTTGATTGGAGCCGGAGCCGTGGTCACGAAGGATGTCCCGCCTTACGCCTTAATGGTGGGCTCGCCGGCGAAGATCACGGGATTCGTATGCAAATGGACCCATCCGATGAAGGTCGTTGGCCGGACCAAGCAGGGGGTCAGGATGAGCTGTGGGACGTGCAAGGAAATCGTCTTCATCCCTGCGAAAGTTTATCCAGGGAAGGTTAAGAGGAAGCCATGAACCTCTCGGGAAGCCGGATCGCGGTCATCGGAGGGGCCGGGCTCATCGGCTCGCACCTCGTGGACCAACTGACCCGGGAGGACGTTGAGATCGTGGTCATCGATAACCTGGTGAGAGGAAGGAAAGAGAACCTTGCCGAGGCCTTGAAATCGCCCAAGGTGAAACTGGTCGTGGCCGACATCCGGAACAAAGAAGAGCTTGCGAAAGCCATGGCTGGAAGCGATTACGTCGTTCATCTGGCCGCGCTCTGGCTTTTGCAGTGTCAGGAGGATCCCAGGGCGTGTCTGGAGGTGAACGTCGTGGGGACGCAAAACGTCATCGAGTCGGCCAGAGACTTGAACGTCCAGCGGGTCGTGTTTTCTTCTTCAGCCTCGGTTTATGGCGAGCCTTCCTACCTGCCGATGGATGAGAAACACCCCTTCAACAACCGCACGGCCTACGGGGCCTCCAAGATCGCCGGCGAGCAGATGCTCCGGGCGTTTTACGAGATGTATGGCTTGAACTATGTGGGCCTTAGGTATTTCAACGTCTATGGACCGAGGCAGGACCATCGGGGAGCTTATGTGAGCGTGTTTATGCGCTTCTTAGACCGGATCGAAAAGGACGAGCCGCCGGTTCTATTCGGAGACGGGAGCCAGACCATGGATTTCATTTATGTGGAGGACGTGGCCCGGTCGAACCTCTTGGCCTTGAAAGCAGAGGCCACGGATGCTAACTATAACATCGCCTCCGGGACTGAGACCTCGCTCAACGAGCTGGCGAAACTCCTCCTCCGACTCACGGGTTCGTCGCTGCAGCCGATCTATAAGAAAGATGTCAACCCGGGAGTCCAGAAGAGGAAAGCCGGTGTGGAACGAGCCAAAACCGATCTGGGCTTCGAGGCTGCGATTCCGCTCGAGGAAGGATTGAATAAACTTATCGCCTGGAGGATGAAGGCCCGTGCCAAGAGGACTTAGGACGGTCCTCATCTCCGGGGCCACGGGTTTTGTGGCCCGGGGCCTGGTGGAGAGGCTGGCGAAACGCTTTAGGGTCATCGGATTGGCCCGCTGCAGGAAGAGGGCCTTTCCGCTGGAGAACGTGGAATGGGTGGTGGCGGACCTGAGGAAGTCCTTCCGGGGGAGAGGCCTTCCGGAAAGACTGGACCATATCATCCACTTCGCAACCATCCCTCCCTCCTGGCCCAAACAGGACCCCCGCGATATCTTCTGCGTCAACACCCTTTCCACCCTGGACCTTCTGGAGGCCGGAAAGACCCGGGACCTTCGCTCGTTCATCCTGATCTCCACGGGCGCGGTGTACGGCTTCGGGAGCAGGCCCCATCGAGAGACCTCTTCCATCAATCCCAACTCCTTTTATGCCCTGACCAAAAGGCAGGCCGAGGAGCTTGCTCAAGCTTACGGGGGCATGTTCCCGGTCATCATCCTGAGGCTCTTCTTCCCCTACGGGCCGGGACAAGTGCGCAACCTAATCCCGTCCTTGATCGAGAAGATATCCGGGGAGGAGACTGTGTTCCGGAACATCGGGGGCGGACCGCGGATCAACCCCATCTATATCAGCGATGCCCAGAGGGCGATGGAGCGATCCCTCTTGATCGGGGGGAGCACAGCTTTAAACATCGCCGGGGACGAGACCGTCTCGGTGGGGGAGCTCATCCAAAGAATCGGGAAGCTTATCTGTAAAAAGCCCCGGATTGCAGAGAGCAGGAAGCGAGTGGGTGACCTTCTGGGTAGCAATAGCCGGATGAAGCGGGTTTTGGGGGTCTCCCCAAAAGTCGGCCTCCGAGAAGGCCTGTACCAAACCGTGGAAGCCTGGATTCCGGACCATGTCGGTTAACCCGGTAGATCAAAGCCTCTGGGCTTCCAAGCTCAAGTCCTTCCGCAGAGCTTACGAGCGTCAGAGGCTTCTGGACAGGCTATCGGTCCAACGCCGGGAGGAGAAAGCGGAAGAGCTTGCAATGCTGCAAGCCTTCTTTCGATTCGCCGGGTCGCTCGAGGGAATGGTCCTGGATATCGGCTGCGGGGATGGATTCTATCGTGAGATGATCCCCGAGGCCGAGTACGTGGGAGTCGATCCCCTGGCCTGGGAGGGAAGACCATCATTTCCCTTCTCGACGGCGATGGGAGAAGCCCTACCCTTCCGCTCCGGATATTTCGATCACGTCCTCATCGTGACCTCCCTGGATCATGCCCAAGATCCGGCGCAATTCTTGGTCGAAGGGAAGCGCGTCTTGAAGCCAGGAGGGAGGCTGGCCCTGCTCTGCGGCTTGGAGGGGCAAGGAGGAGGAGTGTCCAAGACGGTGCGCTGGCAGAGGGTGCATAAGGAAGGAGCTAAGGCCCTTCTTCGAGGGGCGATCACCCGTTTCTACCGCTTCGTCTTCGGAGCGGATGACACGCACCCCTATGTTTTCAACGAAGCAGAAGTCCGCGAACTCATGTACGGCCTCTTCCCGGATTATACTAGCCAGAACTATTCCCCCAATATTCTGTTTCTGAAGGGCCAAGCAGCGTGAGCGAAGGATTGGTCATCCGCTCCTTGTCGGATTCGGACCGCCCGCTCTGGAAGCGCTTTATTTACGAATCCCAGAACGGCACCCTCTTCCACGACTTGGACTTTCTGGCGTACCACCCAGCCTCGCGGTTCCGGTCTCGCCACCTTCTGTTTTGGGAGAAAGGAAACCTTGTTGCAGTATGCCCTGCCGCTGACCAAGAAGAAAATGGGCAAAAAGTGCTGATCTCTCATCCCGGGGCCTCTTGGGGGGGCTTGGTATTCCCCAAAGGGTTTAAGGCAGAAAACGTCAACGATTTAATTGTTGGACTTGTTTCTTATGCCCGTGAGGAGAAAATTGAGCGGATCGTGATAACCCTTTCTCCCGAATTTTATTCTGAAAAACCGGACCACGCCCTGAGGTTCGCTCTGCATCTCTCGGGCTTTCGAGTCGTGAAAAGACAGCTTTCGGGGGCTGTGGCCCTGTCCTTTTTCCCCTCCTGCCTGAAGAAGACAGCCCTGCAGAAGGCGCAGCAGTCCCGACGGACAGGAGTCCGGGTCGTGCGCTCGGATGATTACCGTGCGTTCTACCCCGTCTTAGTTCAAAACCGGGCAAAACATGGGGCGACGCCGACTCATTCTCTGGATGAACTGCTCCGGATCGATCAATTGATTCCCGGCCGGCTAGCCCTGTTTTTGGCCGAACATGAAAGCCGGCCCATCGCAGGCGCCCTTCTATTTCTTGTAAATGGCAACGTGGCCCTAAGCTTTTACATTGCTCACAAGGAAGAATACAAGCAGCATCGGGCCACCAATCTGCTGCTCATGGAAACCATGCAATGGGCTCAGCAGGAGGGCTTTCGATATTACGATATGGGAACCTCCATGATCGGGGAGAAGCCCAATTGGAGCCTGGTCGCGTTCAAGGAAACTTTCGGAGCCCAGAGCTTCCTCAGGGATACCTACGAACTGGTTCTGACATGATCTTGGATGCCCATCTTCATATCGGGACCTGGGATTTGGAGAAATTCTATGGGCTGAAAAACGATGTCCCGGGGACGGACGAGATACTGGACGCCTGCGGAATTGCAGGGGGAATCGTCACCCCCTCGGACCAGCGAAGAAACCAACGTCTGCTTGCCGATCTTCTTCAGAAGGGCACGAAGCGTTACTGGTTCTTTCCCTGGGTTCATCCCGGGGACCCGGAGGACTTTCCGTTCCTTGTCAAAAACCTCGATTTCATCGCCGGGTTGAAGTTTCATCCGGCCCTGAGTCAGAAGGCGGTCACGGACCCGGGGTACGAGCCTTATCTCCAGTTCGCAGACCAACGCGGATTACCTGTATTAATCCACTGCGGACGGTGGCAGGAGGTGGCCGGATACCGCTTCGCCGTCAAAGTGGCTCAGGCCCATCCCGGGATCCAATTCATCTTTGCTCATCTGGGCGGCGACGGGCCGGAGTTCAAGGTCGAAGCGGTGAGGACCGTAAAGGAACAGAGCTTGGGCAACGTCTGGTTCAGCATCGAGGGGACCCGGGAATACTGGGCTCTGGCACAGGGCATCCGAACCCTTGGCATCGAGCGTTTCCTGTACGGAAGCGACTATCCCATCGAACATCCCCGGATGTATCTTGGGCTGGTGGATGCTCTCGAGCTTACCGATGCCGAGCGGGGGAAGCTTTTGGGCGGGAACCTGACAGAGCTCCTGGACCCGGACAAGTGCCTGGGGAAGGGGATGGGGATTTGAGGGCGAAGCGCTTTTTTTGGGCAGGCCTTCTCGTCCTCGTCCTCTTCCTCATTCTCTGGCCGCGAGTCGCCCATATGGATGCCGATCCCCCGGTCTCGCTCTCCCAGGCGTTTCAGAACGTGGGTGTGTTTCTTTACGATGAGGGATGGTGGACGGCGAATGCCCGGCACAAGGTGCTGTTCGGAGAATGGACTTTCGGAAGCTATAATTTGATGTACGTGAGCCCGGCCTTCACCCTCTTGGCCTGGACCTCTTTTTCCTTGTTCGGCGTGAGCCTGGAAACCGCCCGGATGCCTTCGCTCATCCTGGGCCTCCTCGGACTCACCCTTTTCTTCCTCCTGGCTTGCCAGGGCCTCGGCCATCGGTGGGGCGCGGTGGCGACCCTGATCACGGGATTGAGCTACCCTCTGACCATCTACCATCGCGCAGCACTGCTTGAGCCCACGGCCCTCTTCTTCACCCTCCTCGCCGGATTCCTCTGGTTCCGAAAAGCCCCCTTCTGGGCTCTGCTTTCAGGGGTGGGGGCGGCCCTCGCATTGCTGACGAAGCTCAACCTGGCTTATCTCCTGCCCGTCTTCCTCCTGATGGGGATTATCACTTGGGACAGGGGAGGAAAAGAGAGGAGCATCCTGTTCCTGATCGGGTTATCGCTGGCGGCGTTCGTCTGGTTTTTTGCTTTCCTCCTCCCTCACAAAGCGGATGTTTTTGCCTCCTACAGCCAGTACCATCGGGGCCGCTGGGTCCCGGGCACGGTGGGATCCCTCTCGTTGGGACTGAACGTCGCCAAGGTGCTGTTTCAGAGCCTGATCACCGGGACCATCTACCGGCATGAGGTCCTCTCCAAGATGCCGCTCCTTTTTCTCTTTTCCTGGCTGGGCGCCCTGATCCTTCTCCGCCGGAGAGAGATCTCGGGTCCGTCCGCTTTCTTTTTTCTTTTCGCCGGAACGGGAGGATTCTTCCTGGCGCTGTCCTCCTATCAGCCGATGAGATATTTCTGCCCGCTCATCCCTGCGATGGGCTATCTGACGACCTCCTGGGCGCGGTCTGCCTGGGCTTCCGGGGAGCCGTCAAAGCGGGTTCCCTTAGGATTTCATCTTCTGGGCTGGGCCGGGCTTTCCCTCGTGTTTTCCCAGGTCTCCTATGCCCTTCTTCTGCCCCTTATCAGGACCCATTCGTCCGGGCTTGGGCTTCCGGATGGCGATGTTTTCCATCCCGAGGCCTTTTCCTTGAGCGCGTCGCTCTGGGACCTCGTGAAAACCAGGTCCCTTTTCCTGATTCGATTCCTGAGCCGGCAACAGGCGTGGATGACGTTCCAAGCGCTTGCGGCATCCTGCTCCCTGGCTTGCGGGGTCGCCCTGGCTTCCGTATCGGTTATTTGCTTCCGCAAGGCTCTCCGGAGATGTGCACAATTCCTCGCTCGTCCCGCCGTGGTGGTCATCGTTTTGACCGCGGGGCTCGGCTTCGACATCTACCAAACCTGGACGTGGGCCCTGCATCCGAGATATACCATCCGGGATTTCTCGCGTTTTCTGGGTGAAACCCTTCCCGCCGGAAGCGTGGTAAGTCCCGGCGGGGCTTACGCCCTGGAGAACCGGCTTCAGTACGATAACAGCGAGCTCGGGACGGGTAAAGTGGTCAAGTACGATTTTCCGGTCAATGCCGTAGTGCTGTTGACCGCGCATCCCCTGCTGGGGAAAGGGAAGCTCCAGGACATCCTCCGGGAACACGAAAATGCGTTCCTCGTAAAGAGGTTGGCGGTCCTGGAGGGGCAGTACCATTTGGCGGTCTTTAAGTTGGAGAGGGGAGCCCCCTGACGATGATCTTATCGTCAAGCCCGAAGAAAGGCCCTTCTCCCTCCGGGGAGGGAAGGGCCTATTCCACGATCGCGCCCTACTATGACGAGCTCATGGTGGTCGTGGAATACGAACGCTGGGTGGATTACGCGGTGCGCCTCCTGGAGAAGACGGGAGTCCACTCTAAGCGGGTCCTGGACCTGGCCTGCGGGACCGGGACCACGACCCTGCTTCTGGCCCAGAAAGGGTTTCAGGCCGTCGGCGCGGACAACGCCCTTGGGATGCTTGCGATCGCCCGGCAGAAGGCCCTGGAGACGGGCAGGGAGATTCTATTCCTGGAGCAGGACATGCGCACCCTCCACCTGGAGGAGCCGGTGGAGCTGGTCACCTGCTTCTTCGACAGCGTCAATTACATGCTGGAGGAGGACGATCTCCTGGCCACGTTCCAGGCGGTGTTCGATGCCCTGGCGGACGGCGGGATCTTCCTGTTCGATGTCAACACCGAACTGGCCCTCTCTACCCTGGAGCCGGTGTACGTGCGGGAGGAGGGAGGGGTCACCTCTATCTGGAGGAACTACTACCACAGGAAGGACAAGACCGTGACCCTGGACCTGACCCTGTTCGTGAAGGAGGGTGAGTATTACCGTCAGTTCACCGAGACCCACCAGGAACGGGCCTGGGGCGATAAGGCCCTAAGGCAGGCGTTGAATAAGGCCGGGTTCCGCCGGACGACGGTCTACAAGCACCTCACCTTCCTTCCTCCGGATAAGGAGACGAACCGACTGATGATGGTTGCCGAAAAGTAGGGGGATCTCCCGCGGGGGATTTTAAAAAGCCGCCTTTTCATTCATTTCCAGGAGATTCCGAAGCGCGGATTCGGCGTTCGGATAGAGAAAGGAATGGGCGGCGCCCAGAAGACGCTTGGGGACGACCCTCTGTCCGGAAAGAAGCATCTCCTCTGCCATTTCCCCCCATAGGAGGCGCAAGGCAAAGCCAGGGGCCTGAAGCCAGGAAGGGCGGCTCAACGTTTTACCCATCAAACGGCTGAAGTCTTTCATCCGGAGAGGCTCTGGCGCAGTCAGATTGAAGACGCCCTGCAGATCCTCGTGTTCCATGAGGAAGCGTATCGCCTTAAGTTCATCCTGGAGGTGAATCCAGGAGAGCCACTGTTTCCCGGAGCCGATCGGGCCGCCCAAAAACAGACGAAAGGGGAGGAGTAAGCGGGGGAGGGCTCCACCTGTTCGCCCGAGGACAAGCCCGGTGCGAATAACGATGCGTCGGACTCCGAGGGATTCTACTTCTGCGGTCGAGGCCTCCCATTCCTGGACGACCCGCGACAGAAAGCCCCTGCCGTATGAGGAGGACTCATCGAGAAGCTCATCCGAACAGGGACCATAGTAGCCTATGGCCGAGGCCTGAACGAGGACCTCGGGCTTTCGTTTGGCCTGCCTGAGCGCCTCGACCACGGCTTTCCCTGCCCGCAGCCTGCTCTCGAGAATCCGCTTTTTCTTCTCCTCGGTCCACCGTCCCGAGGAGATGCTTTCGCCTGCCAAGTTTATGAGAGCGTAAGAGCCTTCAACAGCATCCCTCCAGCCGTGGGCGCTCGTGCCGTCTACGGTGATGAGGGCTACGCGATCACCCAGAACCGTTTTGCCCTTTCCCGAATTGCGGACCAGAGCCACCACCTCAAAGCCTGCGCTGACCAAATATTCGGACAGGGCCCTCCCGATGAAACCGGTTGCCCCGTTGATGACCACGCGCATCGTTTTATTTAGGAAAAGGTCCGTGAGGAAGCAGTTTCCGGATCTTGACAGTGGACCTCGTTCGGCATCGCTCTACGGTAAGCCTCCCCATTTACTCCCGGTTGACCTCATCCAGGAGCCTGATCATCATTTTCCTCGCCCAGATCTTGTGGATGGCGATCAGGACCCAGGGCCAGACGAAGCACCAGAAGAGAAGCGAGCCCCAGAAGGCCCAGGGGTAGGCCTGGTAATTGGCTTGGTTCCCGGCGAATTGGAACAGGGCGGCGCTGCCCAGGATGGCTAAGGCGATGGCCAGCCCCAGCCCGATGCAGTAACCGGCCCAGAGCCAGTACCTGACGCTGTAATGAACGGCCCCCGGGGTCTTGTCCGTTCGGAGCGTGACGTCGTTCAAGCCCACGAAAGCGCCGGTCAAAAGCGAGGCGGCCCGGTAGCGCAGCTTCTGATGGCTCTCCTCGGCGATCACATACTGGTTTCGCCTCGCCGTCGCCCAGGGGAAGATTTTCTTGGCCCGGACCCTCTGGGCGAGGTTCTCCAGAAGCCTGGGGGAAAGCTTCTCCGGCTTGTAGAGGCCGTCGAAACCGGGCAGAAGAAGATGGGTCATTGATTTTCCTCCTTATCCATTATCATGTATCATGCATCACAGCGGAGTTCACTCCTTCCCTTATTCCTTCAAGCCGTGCTCCGACCAGCGACATCCACGACCACGAGGGTCAGGTCGTCGTCCAGAACCCCTCCCGATTTTTTCCCCGACCAGGCGGCGATGTGGGCTATGAGCGCATCCGTGAACCGGCCGGCCGGGAGCTCCTCGTGGGTCTGAATAAACTCTTTGAAACGCTCCTCACCGAAGAACTCTCCGGAGGCGTTTCTCGCCTCGGTGATGCCGTCCGTGTACATCACCATCCGGTCTCCGGGCTCCAGGGCCAGGGTGGCGTTCTCGTACCGGGCCTCGGGGAACGGCCCCATCACGAGTCCGTTATTGCAGAACTCGCGGATTCTTCCCTCTCCATTCCTCAAGAGAAAAAGCGGAGGGTGGCCTGCGCCGGCATAAACCATCTCGCACTTTCCGGTGTCCAGGAACAGACATCCTGCGGTGATGAACCTGTCTTCCGGTCCTCCGCACAGGGCCTGGTTCATGCCGGTCATGATGCGGGCGGGGTCCGAGGCCCGGGAGACCTGGGAGGCAAAGGCGACCTTGACCATGGAGGCGATGAGGGCGGCCGGGACTCCGTGGCCGGAAACGTCGGCCACGAGGATGCTGAGGCCGTGGTCGTCCACGGGCAGAAAGTCATAGAAATCTCCCGCCACCGAGGCCATGGGGAGATAGCGCGTGGCAATGTCCAGGCCCAGGATCTCCGGAGCCTGGCGGGGGAGGATGGAGAACTGGATCCGACGCGCGGTTTCGAGTTCCTGCTCCAGGGCGGCCATCTGCCTCTCCCGGGTGAAGAATCGGCGAGCCGCGGCGTAACCCAGGCAGCCGATGAAGAGCATCAGGCCCAGGGCCTCCAGGCCCAGGTTCAGGGGAAAGAGGCGCATGCTGACGAGGTTTTCGTGGACCGTGAACACGACGAAGATCACGAAACCGGCTCCCATCACCCTCAGCTCCGGGGTCGCGGGCAGCCCGCTGCGAAGGCCGTTAGCCAGGATCACGACCACGACCAGGATGCTCAGGTAGCTCTCCCAGAGTAGCGCGGAGTAGGGCGTGCGCAGAAGGATGTCCGCGGCCGCGGCCCCGACTGCGAAAAGCGCCTGAACGAGCAGGGACCAGCGGATGGAGTTCTTCCATCCCTTTCCGAGGAACTGCTCGGCGAACAGGGTGAAGGGGATGGAAACGGTGTAGGTGATGAGCGCGCTCAGGTGTGGCCAGAAGAAGGGCGGGGCCGGAATGAGGAAACGGGTGGAATAGGAGTCCATCAGGAGTCTGGCCCCGTAGAGCAGGGAGAAGGCCCCGAAGAAAATCAGGGAAAGGTCCCTGGACTTCCGGGGGAAAAGGGAGAGCAGCAGGCCGGAGAGACCCAGGGCGGCGAAGAGCACTCCCAGCGGGATCTGCAGGAAATCCCTGCGAAAAGGGGCCTTGGAATTCTCGCTGGCGAGATCCGGAGGGACCTTGAGGGGAGAGGGAAGGAGGGCGGAGAGTCCCGGGACCAAGGCCAACAGGCGCAGGGGGTTCTGGAGGAAGTCTTTGCGAAAGGGCGCCTTGGCGGTCTCGCTGATGAGCTGGGGAAAGGCCAGGCGGGGGGCGAGGGCGGCGTTCTCGATGAACACGTCATAGGGCCTTAGGTCCGGGACCCAGAGGTAGATCCGCCTGCCCTGGAACCCGGGAGGGACCGGAATGAGGTGCCAGGTGAGGTCGGGAAACCTTTTCGGGGCTTTGCCGGTCGGGTCGCCGAACTGGTAGATCATCGCTCCCTCCAGAAAGACGGCAAAGGCAGGGGCATCGGTCTGCAGGAGGATCTGGGAGTCTTCCCAGGGGATCTGGGGCAGGGGGGTCCGGAACCAGAACGAAAGGCCCTCCTTCTGCTCTGCCAGGCTGAGTTTCTTGATGGGCCGCCATTCCGAGGTCTCTCCTGAATCCGCGACTTGGGGAGAGGCCGGATACTCCTCGGTGGCCCTGGCGGCACGGTATTCCCAGCCGTGAGCCAGACGGATGACGGGCGCGGGAGTCCCGCCCTGAGGAAAGGTCTGGGCCGGCGCGACGCAGGGCGCGACAGCGAGCAAGATGAGGAGGAAGAAGAGCAATCGAATCCTGTTCAGCGAATCCCTCAGTCCCGTCCCTTGAGCCTTTTCTCGATGTCCTTGACCAGGGCCGGGTCCTTGGCGAGGGGCTTGGCTTTCACCCAGTAGGCTCTGGCCTCCTTCCTCCGGCCGAGCTTTTCCAGCACGTCGCCCAGCCCGGCCAGGGCCGGGGCGAGGTCCGGGGCCAGACGGA
>CAYGWX010000036.1:0-19142 GCA_964353855.1 uncultured bacterium
AATACTCAACTTCCACAACCCTGTTTTAGTCCAGTTTAACGGGGGCCAGTCCGGACTCCTTACCATATAACATGCCCCTTAATTTGACCTTTTCTTGCACCATCGGTATTATTCGTAACCCGAGAATATAGGCTGCCCCGATTTCATTTTGGACGAATTGCGAGGCATTACCATTCGGCGTTAGCAAAGCCCAAAGGCAATGTGATCTTTTTAGGGCCTTTTCAACTTTTTTGATTATATCGCGCCCTGGGTCTTTTTTTCGCTCTGCAATATAAAGGTCTAAACAACTTTTATCGCGAGCAAGGTAATCTATGCCTTCGACCAAACCCTTATCATCATCACTACCGCTATGGCTTAAAAAGACCCTTAATTTAGTAGCCAATACAACCTCCTTTTGTTACACATGAAAAGGCCTTTACGCTAGAAAGCGACCACTGCCGGGGGAAAAGCAAACGACCCTGAAACAAGTTCAGGGCAGGCTGTTGTAGCAAAGCAAGGGGGGCGCTGTTCTTCCCCCCGCCCCGTCTCAGGGGCGCTTCGTCCGACGTCTTTCTAAATAACTTAACCGTCTCCATAAGAACCACGTTTCCTCCCAGGTCCCAAAGCCGTGTTTCCATGGTGCACTTACGGTCAGAATACTACCACATACCCCCCCGGCCTGTCAAGCCCCCCGGCCTGCCCCGGATTTATCGGGGCCCCTTTCCCCGCTCACTGGTTCTCGAAGTTCTTGCTGGTGCCTGGGAGATTCTCCCATCTCTCGGCTTCCCGGAGGTCCTCCTCGGCCTGCTTCTTCAGCCGGGCGCTGACCTGGTTCATCTCCGCGGCCAGGGCGTTCATCGTCTCCGCCATCAGGTGGAAGTACAATTTCGCCTCCGCCCCCTTATGGAGCACGTATTTGATGGTCCCCGTCCTGCCCGGGATCGCCAGGGCGGGCGTGAACTGGCGGCTCAGGGCCTCCTGGAAGCGGTTGACCAGCTCCTGGTTCCAGTCCTTCTCCTCCGGGGAATCGCCCCCCTCCTCCACGTCCTCCTCCCGGCGCTGGAATTCCACCGTGAACTCGCCCCAGGGCTTGATCTCCAGATCCTCGGACATGCTGTAATTCACTTTGGTCTTTTTCTTTTCCACCCCGTTAACCCCTTGATCTAAAATTACGCCGGAGCGATCCGCCCCTCCCGGTAGACCGGGACCACCGGAAGGGAGTTCATCCGTGCAGCCTCCCCGCTCACTCCCACTCGATGGTCGCCGGGGGCTTGGAAGAAATATCGTAGACCACCCGGTTCACCCCTTTGACCTCGTTGATAATGCGGTTCGAGATCGCCCCCAGCACCGGGTACGGCAAGGGCGCCCAGTCCGCGGTCATCCCGTCCTGGGAGGTCACCGCCCTCAGGGCCGCCACGTTCTCGTAGGTCCGCTCGTCCCCCATCACCCCCACGCTCTTGACCGGCAGGAGCACCGCGAAGGCCTGCCACAGCTTCGTCTCCAGGCCGGCCTTTTTAATCTCCTCGGCGACGATGGCATCGGCCTGGCGAAGGAGATCCAGCTGCACACGGGTCACTTCGCCCAGGATGCGCACGGCCAACCCCGGCCCGGGAAACGGCTGGCGCTCCACGATTTCGTCGGGAAGCCCCAGCTTCTTCCCCAGTAGCCGGACCTCATCCTTGAACAGCTCGCGCAGGGGCTCGAGGAGCTTGAGGTGCATCCGCTCAGGCAAACCACCCACGTTGTGGTGGCTCTTGATCTTGGCCGAGGGCCCACGAAACGAGGTGCTCTCAATCACGTCTGGATAGAGCGTGCCCTGGGCCAGGAAGTCCACCTTGCCCAGTTTCCTGGCCTCCTTCTCGAAGACCCGGATGAAGGTCTCGCCGATGACCTTCCTCTTCCGCTCCGGGTCCGTGACCCCTGAAAGGTTCCTGAGAAACAGCCTCGCGGCGTCGGCCACCACCAGGTCGGCCTTAAGGTGGTCGCGGAAGGTCCGCTCCACGCTCTCCCTTTCGCCCTGCCGGATGAGCCCGTTGTCCACGAACACGCAGGTCACGCTTTTCCCGATGGCCCGAAGGAGCAGCGCGGCCACGACCGAGGAATCCACCCCGCCGGAGAGCCCGCACAGGACGCGGCCCCGGCCGACCTTTTTCATGATCTCACGGGTCGCCTGCTCGACGAAGGACTCCATCGTCCAGTCACCCCGGCATCCCGCGATGCGGAACAGGAAGTTCTTCAAGACCGCCCGGCCCTTCGGGGTGTGCACGACCTCGGGATGAAACTGCACCCCGTAGATCTTCTTCTCCTCGTTTGCCACGGCCGCCACCGGGGAGTTAGCCGTGTGGGCCAGGACTTGGAAGCCCCGGGGCGGCGCTACGAGCGAATCCCCGTGGCTCATCCAGACCTTCATCCGAGGAGGCAGGCCATGGAAGAGCTTCGTCTTTTTTGTGATGTGTAACTCGGCGGACCCGTACTCCCTCCTCGGGCTTCTCTCCACCTTCCCCCCCAGCCCCTGAGCGAGGAGCTGGATGCCGTAGCAGATGCCCAGGATGGGGAGGCCCAGGAAGAAGACGGCGGGGTCGCAACGCGGGGCCTGAGGGTCGTACACCGAGGAGGGCCCGCCGGAGAGGATGAGCCCTCTGGGCCGGAGTGCCCTTATCCTGGCCGCCGGGAGGTCGGGGTAAACGATCTCGCAGTACACCCCCAGGTCTCGGATGCGCCGGGCGATGAGCTGGGTGTACTGCGAGCCAAAATCGAGGACGAGGATCGTTTCACTCATTTTGCATTTATCATTTCAAAATGCAAAATAATCAAAGCCGAATTTGAAATGAGCCTTTAACTGACATCCACTCCGATCTTCTTTAAGGACTCCTTGGCGGCATCCTGGATGTTTGGGTTGCGGTCCTTGAGCAGGCGGCGCAGGGTTCCCTCGGCGCCGGGGTCCTTGACCTCGCCAAGGGCTCTGGTCGCGGCCAGCCGCACTTCGTCCCGCTCCCCGCCTCCAAAAAGGCTCCGGCGGTCCAGCATCATCGTCAGGGCGAGCATCGCTTTCTTCTCCCCCACCCGGCCCAGGTTCCGAACGACCTCCTCCTTGACCTGGTAATCCTTGTCGCTCATGGCGTCGATCAGGGCCTCCTCGGAGTCCTGCTTGCCCAGGTCGCTGATTCCTTTCACGGCCTCGATCCGCACCCGGGGGTCCCGGTCCTTGAGACAGGGCAGGAGCATGCTCATCGTGGCTTGGTCCCCGACCCGGGCCAGGATAAGACAGACATTCCGCCGGACGTACCAGCGGTCGTCCTCCAAACGCTTGGCAATCAGTTCCGTGGCCTCCTTCCCGATCTCGGTCAGGACGTCCAGGAGGCGCATGCGCATGATGCGGTCCTCGCTGATATCCAGGATGCCCATCAGGGGCAGGACCGCCCGCCGGCCGGAGGCCAGAAGGATTTTATGGGCCTCCCCGGACAGAGGCTCGCGGATAAGGATATAGGCGATGGCCCGGAGCGCCTCATCCTCCGGGATGTTGCCCAGGGTTTTTAGGAGCAGCGCGCCCTGGGGGCGGTCGCTGAACAGCCTCAGGAAATCGCCCAGGACCTCGACGATCCGCTCCACCATGGTCCGGCGGCCCTTTTCCAGCATCAGAAGGGCCAGCTGTTCCAGGGTCTCCGCAACCTTGGCATAGACCGTGAGGTCGGTTTCGTCCCGCACCCGCTCCAGGAGCTTCTCCACGACTTGTTCCAGAAGGTCGTACTTGGCCAGAATGAGGAGCTCGCCGCCGATATCGCGGAGATTGTCCAGTACGAATTTCCGGACCTCCGGGGCCCCGGTCGAAAGCGCTTCCAGGAGAGGCTCCAGAATCTTGGCGAGGTTTCCCCGGCCGCGCATGGCGCTGCGGATAGAGACCAGGGTCTCGGCGCTGATCACTCCGCCCTTGGAGAGCTCCTGATGGACCAGGTTGACCAGGATGTCTTCCTGGGGGCCCTCCACCCCGAACCGCTTCAGGATCTCATCGCTTTTGAGCCCGCGCTTGGCCAGCCTTTCCTGCAACATGGGGATGATCTTTGCCCTGCGCTCGGGATCGGCCATCATCTTCTTCATCATATCCTCGACCTTTGCTACGGCCTCGATGCCCATCCCGACCATACCACCTTCGGCAGTAGGCACTTCCTCTTTCTCGGGCGGGGATCCTTCGGAGACGGCGATCCCTCCGCCTCCAACCGCAGGTCCGCCCCCGCCCGGACCGGACCCAAACCCGATTCCAGGGCCACCGTAACCTCCTCCTCCGGGACCCCCTAGACCACCAAACCCGCTACCCGGAAGGCCTCCTGAACCCCCGCCCCCCGGCCCCCCTGGGCCGCTTTGGCCTCCACTTCCCCCGCCGGACCCAGACCCTGATCCACCGCCTCCCCCGGGCCCGCCGGGTCCTCCATATCCTCCACCAGGACCCCCGGAACCGCCTGGGCCGCCAAACCCTCCACCGGAGCCGGCGCCTCCGCCCCCAGTTCCGCCGAATCCTCCTCCTGCTCCGGGTCCTCCTCCGCTTCCGGGACCGCCCGGCCCTCCAAACCCTCCGCCAAGACCCCCGGAGCCGCCTGGCCCGCCAAACCCTCCACCGGAGCCGGCACCTCCGCCTGCTCCAGATCCCCCCCTCCCACCAGGCCCCAGGGTCCATTTCTGATATTCTCCAGCCAGAATGTCCGCCAGGTGGTCATCCGAGAACCGCGAAATCATCTGCTCGATGACACCAGCCCAGCTGGCATCCAGGCCTTTCACCTCGATGAGCCGATCCTGCACCTTGGGGTCCAAGGACATCGCGATCTTGGACAGGGCTTCCACATAGCCGTGGGCTTTGTCCTTTCCGTACATCGCAAACAGCGCGTCGGCCACCTTCCCCAGGGCATCCACCGCCCGGTCCGTCCAGGTCTCGGCCATCGCCAGGTCGGATTCCTCAGCTGAACCCGCCGTCTTCATGATCAGGCCGGCCACGAGCTCGGGGTTTGTCTCGGCCTGTTTCTGGAGCTCGTTGGGCGCATCCAGGAGCGAGAGCACATCGCTCCAGGAGAGGACCACTCCCTCGGAGCTGACCTTGCCTGCCCCCTCTAGCCCCCGGGCTCCTCCGCCCAGGCGAAACTCCTCGGCAATGATGTGGGTGACATCCTTGTCCAGCAAAACTTTGGCCATTCCCCCCGAAGCATCCACTTCCTCCAGCTCCATGTTCATCACCTCGAAGAAGGCCACCAGCTCGTCTTTGGAGATCCCGGCCAGGAAGGTGATTCCCGCGATGCGCCTCCGGGAGAGCTCGGTGATGAAGTTGACGAAGACATCCTTGCGGGACTCCTTGATCGGGGATCCGTCAGCCAGGAGGATGTTCCCGGCCACGGCCAGGCTGAACTGCTCCCGGTCGGCGAGGACCTTGCGCAGGGCCGTGTAGGAGGAGTCCAGGATCTGACGCGAGAGAGGATGGTCGATGGGGTAGAGCTTAAGGTTCCGGATGCCCCCCGTGACCTGACGGGCGATGGTCTGGCTGAACTCGATGATCTGAAGGGGGGTCAGGGATTTGTCTTTGCTCTCCATTTCACCTCCTCAAACGCAAGAGCGGAGACGATAACCGGCTGTCAAAAAACCCTCCTGTCTTGGGCCAGGGGACCATGGTTGGAACAATGCCTCCTGCCTATTGATGATCTTCGCCGGGTGACAGCTAACTCCCGGAGAAGCCCTTCCTGCGGCGGCCTAAATACCCCGCGATCGCAGCGTCGTAGCCCGAAGTGCGGAGGAAAGCCTCCGCAGCCAGATGGCGCCGGGTTTCCTCCGAAATACCGCCCTTCTCCGAGAGTTCCACGAGGATCGGCGCGTACTGCTCCGCAGACGTGACCACGGCTACGTCCCTGTGGTTCTTGGCCGCGGAGCGGATCAGGGCCGGCCCCCCGATGTCGATCATCTCTACCACCTCAGCGTAACTGGCGCCGGGTTTACTGGCCGTGGCCTGAAAAGGATAGAGGTTAACACACACCAGATCAATCGGCAGGGCCCCGGCCTGGGCCATCTGTTTGACATGCTCCGGATTGTCCCTCACCGCCAGGATCCCGGCGTGAATTTTGGGGTGCAGGGTCTTCACCCTTCCGTCCAGAAGCTCCGTAAACCCGGTCAGGTCGCTCACCTCCCTGACCGCGACCCCGGCTTCTTTAAGGAACTTGGAAGTGCCCCCTGTGGAAAGGATTTCCACCCCGAGCCCTTCCAATCCCTGGGCGAAAACACCCACCCCGGTCTTGTCCCATACTGAAATCAACGCTCGCTTGACCTTTTTCATAAAAAACCTATAACTCCATTATTTTCATAATGTTGTGTGTCAAATCAGCCCAGGAATGGAGCCGTCATTCCCAGGAGTGGAGCCGCCACTCCCCGGAGTGGATCCGTCGCTCCAAAGAGTGGAGCCGTCACTCCCCGGAGTGGGGCCGTCACTCCCCGGAGTAGAGCCGTCGCTCCCAGGAATGGAGCCGTCACTCCCTGGAGTATCCCGCTCATTCCCGGGGGGTCTGGAGGTATAAGTTTACCGTAAAAGACCGCTTTTGTCAATAATCACCCTCGAAAAAAAAGCGTCCCCCTGACGGGACGCCTCTCTTTTTCACCTGCCCTCACTCCTTGCTTTCGCCCTCGGGACCGGGGGGCTTCTTGCGTCCGCCGCCGAACAACCCTTTCAATCCTCTGCGCTTGGGCTTTTCCTCCCCGCCTTCGGGACTGGTTTCCGGCTTGGCCCCTTCTTCCTTCTTCGCTTTGGGCTTCGGGGGCCGGGGGGCCGGGCGGGCTTGCTTCTTCTTGGAAGCCGCCTTGCCCTTAGTCTCTTCGGTCTTGACCACGCTCGGCGCGCCGATAAGCTCCAACTGCGCCATAGGAGCGGCGTCGCCCAGGCGTGGGCCCAAATGGAATATCCGGGTATATCCCCCTGCACGTTCCTTAAAGCGGGGCGCGATCTCATCCACGATTTTCTTCACCAGAAGATGGTCCTGGATCTCGCAGGCGATCAGACGCCGCCCGGCCACATCGCCCTGCTTGGCGTAGGAGAGAAGACGCTCGGCCTTCCCGCGGAGCTCCTTGGCCTTGGCCAGGGTCGTCCGGATGCGCTCCTCGCGGAACAGGGCCAGAAGAAGACCTCGAAAGAGGGCCCTCCGGGCATCCCGGGCACGGCCGAGGATCCGACCTCTTTTTCCGTGCCTCATTTCTTCCCCTCTTTTGTCCCCTTCGTCGCCTTTGTCGTCTTAGGCAAGGGCTTCTTCTCGAAGCCGTTGAGCTTCATCCCGAAGGTCAGGCCCAGGCCTTGGAGGATCTCGTTGAGCTCGGACAGGGACTTCCTTCCGAAGTTCCGGTACTTGAGCATCTCGTCCTCACTCTGCACCACCAGCTCGCCCAGGACTTTGATCCCCGCCCCTTTCAGGCAATTGGAGGAGCGCACCGAAAGCTCAAGCTCGTCCACCGGCTTGGCGAGGAGATCGCGCAGCTTGGTGGACTCCTCATCGAGGAGTTCCTCCTGCGGCGCCTTCTCCTTGTCCTCGCCCGTGATCAAAAGGCCGAGGTGGTCCTTGAGGAGCTTGGCCCCTCGGGAAAGCGCCTCCTCCGGGCGGATGCTGCCGTCGGTCCAAACCTCCATGATCAGCCGATCGTAGTCCGTCTTCTCCTCGACCCGGGCGTTCTCCACGACGATGTTCACCTTCTCGATGGGTGTGAAGATCGCGTCCACGGGAATATACCCGATAGGCTGGGTGGGCTCGCGAAGCATGTCGGCCGGGATGTAGCCCCGACCGCGGTCGAGATAGATCTCCATGGCCAGCTTGGCCCCGTCCGACAGGGTGGCGATCTTGAGCTCGGGGTTCAGGATGTCCACATCGGCATTGGGCTCGATCGCCGAGGCCCGGACCTCGCCTTTCTTCGTTACCGAGAGGTGCAGGACCCTGGGGTCGCTGCCGTGCATTCTAAGCCGCAGCTGCTTCATGTTCAGGACGATCTCCGTCACATCTTCCACCACGCCGGGGACCGTGGAAAACTCGTGGAGCACCCCTTCGATTTTGAGGCCGATCACTGCGGCCCCGGGAAGGGAGGATAGCAGGATCCGCCTGAGGGGGTTCCCCAAGGTCGTCCCGAATCCCCGTTCCAGAGGCTGGATGACGAAACGGCCGTATCGCTCGGTACGAGTTGATTCCTCCCATTCCACCCCGGAGGCCATCTGGAAGGTCTTCCACCACTTCATGCCTTCTCCTCTTCGATATGCCCCGATCTATCGGGACGGCTCACTTGGAATACAGCTCGACGATCTGTTGCTCTTGGATGGGAGTAGGGATCCCCTCCCGTTTCGGGATCTCCAGGAGGGTGCAGGTCAGCTTCTCGCGATCCACGGACAGCCAAGCGAGCGGCGCCCCCTTGCCTCTCGCCCCTAAGGAATCCGCCACTTGGGTTTTCAAACTCTCATGGACCCCGATGCGATTGCCGGGTTTGACCAGGAAGGAAGAGACGTTCACTCGGCGGTCGTTGACCAGGATGTGACCGTGATTAATCATCTGCCTGGCCTGGGGCCGGGAAGCGCCAAATCCCGCGCGATAAACCAGATTGTCGAGCCGCCGCTCCAAGAACTGAAGCAAATTCTCGCCGGTGATCCCCTTTTTTCGGGTCGCCTTCTGATAGTAAGCGTGGAACTGCCGCTCCAGCACCCCGTAGATTCGCCGGGTCTTCTGCTTCTCACGGAGCTGCCGAGCGTAATTGCTGACTTTCCCCCTCCTTCGTAAGCCGGTCTCCCCATGTTCACCCGGAACGTAGGGGCGCCTCTCGAAGGCGCACTTCACCGTCATGCACCGGTCCCCCTTAAGGAAAAGCTTTCCCCCCTCGCGCCGGCACAGCTTGCAGACCGGACCCTTGTATTGAGCCATGGGAATCTTACACCCTCCGCCGCTTAGGCGGGCGACAGCCGTTGTGCGGGATGGGCGTGACATCGCGAATCGACGAGATCTCCAGTCCGGCCGCCTGCAGTGAGCGGATGGCCGACTCACGCGCCGAGCTCGGGCCTTTTATCCAGATCTCCACACGGCGCATGCCCAAAGCCATGGCGGCCTTGGCGCAGGCGTCCCCCGCAACCTGGGCTGCAAAGGGAGTGCTCTTCCGCGATCCCTTGAAGCCCACCTTTCCGGCGCTTGCCCAAGCAATGACATTTCCCATCGTGTCCGTGATTGTGACGATCGTGTTGTTGAAGGTCGCCTGGATGTGAGCGATCCCCGCCAGTTCGATCTTCTTCTCCCGGCGCTTTCCTTTTCCCACAGCTTCTGCCATCGTCCCTCCTCTCACTTCACCGGAGCTTTGGCCTTGATCACGCCCGAGCTCTTGCGGGGCCCCTTCCGGGTACGTGCATTGGTCCGCGTCCTCTGGCCGCGCACTGGCAGGCCCCTCTTGTGTCGAAGGCCCCGATAACAACCGATGGCCATCAGCCGCTTGATATGTGCCGCAGTCTCCCCCCGCAGGGCACCTTCCACCTTATGCTCGGATTCGATGATCGTCCGCAGCTTGTTGATTTCTTCATCCGTCAAGTTTTTCACGCGCTTGCCTTTATCAACCCCGCCCGCAGCGAGAATGCGATTGGCTGAGGTTCGACCGATCCCGTATATATAGGTCAGTCCGATCTCTATCCGTTTCTCCTTGGGGAGATCCACACCTGCGATTCGAGCCATGCTCTCCTCTTATTTATTTTATCCCTGACGCTGTTTATGCCTGGGGTTCTTACAGATCACCCGGACGACGCCGTGGCGCCGAATGATCTTACAATGCTCGCAAATTCTTTTCACCGAGGCCTTGACCTTCATCGCTCTTTCCTAAGTTATTTGAAACGATAGATGATCCGCCCTCGACTGAGATCATATGGCGATATCTCTACCGTCACTTTGTCTCCGGTGAGGATCCTAATAAAATGCATCCTCATTTTCCCTGAAACGTGGGCCAGGATGCGATGGCCATTTTCCAGCTCCACCCGGAACATCGCGTTCGGCAGGGGTTCGATCACCGTCCCATCAACCTGTATGCTCTGTTCCTTGGGCATGCTGTTTAGAAGGTTAAAATCTCAACTCCCTCCGGGGTTACCACGAGCGTATTTTCATAGTGGGCAGAGAGGCGGCGGTCCTGGGTTACGACCGTCCAGCCATCTCCTAAGGTGACGACCTCATAACCTCCGGCATTAACCATCGGCTCGACCGCGAGAACCATCCCGGGTTCAAGCCTCGCTCCCCGGCCGGGAGGACCGTAGTTTGGAATCTCCGGGTCCTCATGGAGGGCTGTCCCGATACCGTGCCCGCAAAGGGCACGCACCGACGAATATCCATAGGTCTTCACATGGAATCCGATTGCATGGGAGATATCGCTCACTCTCCCTCCTTCGCGGATGGCTTCGACCCCTTTGAAAAAGGCCTCCCGCGTTGCCTTCAGAAGCCGCCTGGCTTCCTCGCCGATCCTGCCCACCGGGAAACTTCTTGCGCCGTCTCCAAAGTAACCTTCTTTCTCCACGCCGATGTCTACCCCTAAGAGGTCTCCTTCGGCAAGCTCTCTCGGCCCCGGAATTCCATGAACGACAACTTCATTCAGGGAAAGGCAGGTCGCTTTAGGATACCCGAGATACCCCTTGAACGCCGGCCGTCCTCCTTCGCGTTGGATGAAATCTTCAACACTCTGGTCGATCTCTTCGGTCCTGACTCCCGGTCGCACCATAGCCTCAGCACAGGCCAGGGCCGACTTCACGATACGACAGGCTCGGCGGAGGAGTGATATTTCCCGGGCCGACCTTAGGTGAATCATCGCCCGGAAGAAGGCCTTCCGAGAGCATCTTCTATTCTTTCTCCAACTTCTTCCGGTGAAGCGTCTCCTGAAATCACACTAAGAATACCCTGGGCCTTATAGTGATCCTTAAGGGGCTCGGTATCCTCGCGGTACACGGCAAGTCTTCGGCGAATCGTTTTCTCCTGGTCGTCGGTGCGCTGTTGCAAATCTTCCCCGCAGGATTCGCAACGATCCCCCGCTTTGGAAGGGGTAGTAAGAAGGTTGTAAACCCGATGACAACGTCCGCATACCCTGCGCGAGGTCAGTCTTCGAACCAAGGCTTCCTCGTTCACCTCAAGAGAAATCGCTCGATCCAGATCTCTCCCCTGCTGCTGCATAACACGGTCCAATTCCCGAGCCTGGGAAAGATTCCTCGGAAACCCGTCAAACAGGCATCCAGCGATCACAGCGGAGGAAGAAAGACGCTCTTGGATTAGACCAACAATGATCCGATCCGGAACCAAGTTCCCTTGCTTCATATATTCCGCTGCCTCTTTCCCGAGAGATGTCTCCTGAGTCACAGCTTCTCTAAGAAGGTCTCCCGTCGCCAAATGCAACCACCCGTGACGGAAACAGAGGGCTTGTGCCTGGGTCCCCTTCCCGGCCCCAGGGGGTCCCAGAAGGATTACCCACATCATCAGAGGTATCGCCGACCGCGAATCTTCCCCTTCTTGATGAACCCTTCGTAGTGTCTCATCAGAAGGTGGGATTCGATCTGCTGGAGGGTATCGAGCGCAACCCCAACGATGATAAGGAGCGTAGTCCCCCCGAAGTAGAAGGGTACATGCGCTTCTTGAATCAGGATCGAGGGAAGAACGGCGATAAAAGCGAAGAAGATCGCCCCGGGAAGGGTGATCCTCGTCAGGATCCGGTCAATGAACTCCGCTGTCTTCGCACCCGGCCTCACTCCAGGGATGAAACCGCCGTATTTCTTCATGTTGTCCGAGAGATCCTGAGGGTTGATGGCGATCGCGGTATAAAAATAAGCAAAAAAGATGATCAAGCCAGCGTAGATGACGTTATAGATAAGGCCTGCTGGGTCGAACAGCCCCGCGATCTTCTCCATGGCCGGAACGTTCTTGAAGTAGGTGGCGAAGGTCCCGGGAAACATGATCAGGGATTGCGCGAAGATGATCGGGATCACGCCGGCGGCGTTTACGTTCAAGGGGATGTAGGTGTTCTGTCCGCCGTAAACCTTTCTTCCTACAATGCGCTTAGCGTATTGCACAGGAATCCGCCTCTGAGCCATGGTCACCAGCACCACCGACCCGGTCACGGCCACCATCAGTAACCCGATCAACACCAGGGCGAAGAGGTTCAGACCACCGCCCTGGACCAAGGTGTAGGATTGGGCGATGTTGGGGAAAAAATCATCAAGGCAACCGATGAAGATAAGAAGCGAGATCCCATTCCCGATCCCGTGCTCCGTGATCTGTTCCCCCAGCCACATCACGAAGATGGTCCCCGAGGTCAGGGTGAGCATCGTGAGAAGCCGGAACCCGATGCCCGGATGGGGAACAACGGGAACGCCGTTTCCTGTCGTAAGGCTCTCCAAGAAGATGCTGATGCCAAGGGACTGAATTGCGGCTAAGCCCACTGTTCCGTAACGCGTGTACTGGGTAATCTTCTTTCGGCCCTCTTCTCCCTCTTTCTGGAGCTTCTCCAGATAGGGGATCACAGATCCGAGAAGCTGAATGATAATCGAAGCCGAGATATAGGGCATGATGCCAAGGGCGAAGATGGTGGCCCGGCTCAGGTTTCCCCCCACGAAGAGGTCATACAGGCCGAAAAGGGTCCCCTTGGCTTGGGCGAAAAATGTTCCCAATGCTCGAGCATCAATACCCGGGGCCGGAACATGCCCCCCCAATCGGTAGACGAGGAAGATGAGCAGGGTGAAAAGGATCTTCTTGCGAAGTTCGGGTATCCGAAAGATATTTTGGAAGGATTGGAACATCTTAGGGCTGAACGATAACTTTTCCGCCAGCCTGGCGAATCTTTTCTGCGGCGGCGAGGGAAAACGCCTGGGCCTGAACCTCGACGGCTTCGTTAAGGGTCCCCGCACTTAGGATCTTCACCGGGCGAGTCGCCTTTCGAATCAGTCCACAGTCCACCATGACCTGTGGGGTGATCGCCCGAATCCCCGTGCAGCGGCTCAGATCGCCCACATTAACCACCTGAAAGATCATCGGTGAACGGCTTGTAAATCCCCGTTTTGGCAATCTTCGCTGGAGGGGCATCTGACCTCCTTCGAACCACCAGGGGACCTTTTTTCTTCCCCCTGTTCGGGAGAGAAGGCCCTTTGACCCTCGTCCTGACGTGCTCCCGTGGCCCGACCCTGGGCCTCGCCCGATTCGTTTCGATCGCTTGGTCGCGCCCCGTGAGGGGCGCAGTTGGCCGAGCCTCATGGGCACTCCTCGATACTGATGAGATGTTCGACTTTTCGGACCATCCCGCGGATTTGAGGGGTATCCGGGTGGACTTTCCCTCGACGAATTCTGCCGAGGCCCAGGGCTCGAAGGGTCTGTTTCTGATCCTTCATCCGGTCGATGCCGCTTTTGACTTGGATGATCTTCAGCTTTTTAGTCATTCTTGGGCTCTAGGGGGAAACTCCGCGCTGCCCGAAGAAGCTTCTCTGCCTTCGCCGAGCCGCGATCGGCCTTCTTTGGGTCGATAAAGCTTGTTAAGGCCATCCAGCGTGGCTTTAGCCAAATTATGGGGATTGCGGGATCCGATACTTTTCGTTAGAACATCCTTCACGCCGCAAGCCTCCAGGACAGAACGGACCACTGCCCCAGCGATCAGCCCCGTCCCGGGAGAAGCCGGCCGGAGGATCACCTGGGAGGCCCCGTATTTCCCCATCACGGTATGAGGGATCCGCCCCTCGATCACCGGAACCTGCTGAATTTCCCTTTTGGCATGCTCGGTTCCCTTTCGAATGGCCTCGGATATCTCCCGCGCCTTGCCCAAGCCAAGGCCCACCGAACCGTTCCCATTGCCCACAGCTATTAGGGTGGTGAAACTGAAGCGTTTTCCGCCTTTGACCACCTTCGCCACCCGATTGATGTGGATCACTCGCTCCGAAAGTTCTGGGGTCGCTGCGTCCGATTTCATTCCCTGAGTTTCTCTATGAATGTGAATTTTATTAATACTGAGTTAAAAGTTCAGTCCACCCTCGCGGGCCCCATCGGCCAGGGCTTTGATTCGCCCGTGGAAAAGGTTTCCTCCGCGATCGAATACGGCTTGCGTAATCCCATGTACTTTGGCTCGCTCCGCCAACATTTTACCCAGGGTTTTGCTGACCTCCTTTTTCCCCTTTAACTCCGATAATCGACTTTTGATTTCCTTGGCGTGGGTGGAAACCGCCACTAAGGTTTCCCCTCGTTCATCATCTACCAGTTGGGCGAGTATCCCCTTCAGACTCCGGAAGACGCTCAACCTGGGACGCGCGGAAGTCCCATGAATCCGTTTTCTGACCCTCTGCTGACGCCGCAGGCGCCCCAGGAGTGCTTTGTGTTTGGAAAGCTTCCTCACGCCTTCGCGCCCCCCGCCGCAGCCGCCGCTTTCCCGGCCTTTCGTCTTACATGCTCGCCAAAGTAACGGATGCCCTTCCCCTTATAGGGCTCGGGGGGGCGGAAGGCGCGCAGGGTAGCCGTTACCTGTCCAACCAGCTCCTTATCAAAACCTTTTACAAACACGAAACTCTGCAAATCACTTCCCGCAGCCTTGGGTTGTTCCTCCACGGAGAAAGTAATACCTGTCGGGGTTTTGAAAACGATGGGGTGTGAATAACCTAATTGCAAGGTCAGGGTATCTCCCACAACCCGGGCATTATATCCCACTCCGTAGATCGCCAATTGTTTCTGGAATCCCCGGGAGACCCCGGTAACCATGTTGTCGATTTTAGTTCGAAAAAGTCCATGGAAAGCTTTGGCGTTTGTCGCACCTTCCGCGGGACTGATCACCAGTTGTTTCTCTTGGATGTCCAAGCGAAGGGAAAGGGGGACCACCATGTGGAGCTCGCCCTTGGGGCCCTTGACCTTAACCATCTCTTCCGTCCGTTCCACCAGTACGCCGGAGGGAATCGGAATTGGGTTTTTTCCTATTCTCGACATCGCCTTAGAATAATCTCACCAAATGTAACAAAGGATCTCTCCCCCTATGTTTTCTTTCCGAGCCTCAGGGTCGGTCCGAATCCCCTTAGAGGTGGAGAGAATGGCCAAGCCGAAGCCCCCCAGAACGGTAGGAATTTTATCCTTGCCGAGATAGATGCGCAGTCCCGGAGTGCTAACCCTTTTAAGACCGGAGATGGCGCTTTGTTCTTTCTCATTGTATTTCAAGAAAAGCTGGATCGTGCCCTGTCTACCATCGTCGAGATACTTGTAATTCGCAATCAACCGGTGTCGAAGTAGGACCTTGGCGATTTCCAGCTTCATCTTTGATGAAGGGATGTCCACGCTTTTAAGCCGGGAGTGACACCCATTTCGGATTCTCGTCAGCATATCCGCAATCGGATCGCTTACCGCCATGGTTTTCCTCTTTTCTTAGTTACCAACTTGCTTTGACAATGCCCGGTATCTGCCCCGCCAGAGCCATCTCCCGGAAACAAATACGGCAAAGGCCGAAGCGGCGCAAATACCCTCTTGGTCGTCCACAACGTCGACAGCGGTTCCGGTGTCGAACATCGGAACTAAGTTTTTTGGCGTTTTTTTCGATTAGTGCTTTCCTTGCCATCCTTCTTCACTCTCCGACGAAAGGCATGCCCATCTCACGAAGCAACTCGTAGCCCTCTTCATCGTTCCTCGCAGAGGTGACAATGGTAACGTCCATTCCCCAAAGTCGGGTCACTTTGTCGCGATCGATCTCTGGAAAGATGACGTGTTCGACGACCCCCAGCGTGTAGTTGCCATGCCCATCGAAGGATTTTCGGGGCACTCCCCGGAAATCTCGTATTCGGGGGATCGTCGCATTGATCAACCGGTCTAAGAACTCATACATCCGTTTCCCCCTCAGGGTTACCATGACACCGACGGGCATTCCGCTTCTCAGTTTGAAGTTGGCGATGGATTTCTTGGCCTTACGGATCGAGGGCTTCTGACCCGAAACCCTTGCCAAATCGGCTACGGCCAGATCCAGGAGTTTGATATCCTGGGTAGCCTCGCCGACCCCGATGTTGAGAACGACCTTAGTGACCTGCGGGGCTCTCAGGAAATTCTGGAATCCGAATCGCTTCATCAGCGAGGGGATAATCCGCTTCCGGTAGTCGGCGAGCAAACGGGGATTGGAAGAAACCAACTCAGACTTTGTCAAGAATCTCACCGCATTGTTTGCAGGATCGGACGCGTTTCCCTGAGGCCAAGGGTCGCTTGCCTACCGAAGTGATCTTCCCGCACTTCGGACAGACAATCATAACGTTGGAAACATGGATGGGAGCCTCCTTCTCCTGGATTCCTCCCTGTTGACCCTGTCGAACCCGACGAGTGTGCCGCTTCACGAAATGAACGCCCTCAACCAGCACGCGTCCCTCGTTTGCCAGGACCTTAAGGACCTTACCGGTCTTGTTCCGATCATCTCCCGCGATGACCTTAACCAAATCGCCCTTGGTCACCCGCATCAGATCACCTCCGGAGCCAAGGAAACGATTTTCATGAATTGTTTTTCTCGGAGTTCTCGAGCCACGGGGCCGAAGATTCGCGTCCCCTTCGGCTCCAGTTGTTCGTCGATCAGCACGGCAGCATTCTCGTCGAACCGGATGCGGCTGCCGTCCTTTCGATGAATCTCTTTTTTGGTTCGGATGATGACAGCCTTCGCCAGCTCCCCCTTCTTGACCGCGCTCCCGGGGAGGACATCCTTGATCGACACCTTGATGATGTCTCCGATGGAGCCGTACCGGTGATGGTGTCCACCCATAACCTTCACGCACATCGCCCGCCGGGCACCCGTGTTATCGGCGATCACCAATCGGGTGTATTCCTGAATCACCTACTCCGCCTTTCCCAGGACCTTCACGACCCGCCAACGCTTTCGTTTAGAGAGGGGTCGGGTCTCTGCCAAACGGACCATGTCGCCCTCATGGCATTCGCTTCTTTCATCGTGAGCCATCAGCCACTTGGATCGGCGAATGACCTTACCGTATAACGGGTGTTTCATCAATCGCTCTACGTCGACGAGCACTGTTTTCTGCATTCGGGTGCTGACAACCCGTCCCACTCGCTCCTTCCGAAGTCCTCGTTCGATCTTCATGGGTCTTTCCCTATCATTTCTCGCTCGATGCCAATCGGCACTCTCCGCGCGCGTCCTCCCGAAGGATCGTCTGAACCCGGGCGATCTCCCGACGGACGGTTCGGAGCCGTAGGGGGTTTGTCAGCCCCTGTTGGGTCCCCTTCCGGAATCGGAGGGTGAACAACTCCTGCCGGAGCGTCTCCAATCGTTGAGCGACTTCCTCCCGGCTTAGCTCGCGAATCTGGCTGGGCTTGGTCAGCATGCTCCCTGCCCCTCACGGCTGACGACCCGCGTACGCAGAGGCAACTTGAACGCCGCCAGTGTCATTGCCTTCTCCGCTTGGTCCTGGGGGACCCCTTCGATCTCGAAAAGGATCCTCCCCGGCTTCACCACGCTCACCCAGGATTCGGGCTCTCCCTTCCCTTTTCCCATACGGGTCTCGGCCGGCTTTTTAGTCACGGGTTTGTCTGGGAAAATGCGGATGAAGACCTTTCCTCCCCGCTTCACGAAACGGGTAAGGGCTACGCGCGCGGCTTCGATCTGGCGGTTCGTCACCCAGCCGCACCCCAAGGATTGAAGCCCGTAGCCGCCGAAAGCCAGCGAATTTCCGCGATTCGCCTGCCCGCGCCTCCGGCCTCGATGCTGCTTCCTGAATTTCACCCGCTTGGGCATCAACATAGCTCAGGGCCTCTCTCCGAATCGCGCCCCTCCGGAAAACCTTCCCCGGGAGGGTTCGAAAGTGGTCGGGGTTCTGTGCGAATCCTTTTTTCCCAAGATGATATCTCCCTTCGATATCCACACCTTGACGCCGATGCAGCCGTAGGTCGTGTGGGCTGTGGCGCGAGCGAAATCGATGTCGGCCCGCAGGGTATGCAGGGGGACCCGTCCCTCCCGATAGCCCTCCGTCCGGGCGATCTCCGACCCGTCCAGACGCCCACTGCAAAAGACACGAATGCCCTCGGCCCCCATGCGCAAGGCGGAGGTCACTACCTTCCTCATCGCCCGGCGAAAGCCGATCCGCTGCTCCAGCTGCCGGGCCAGGGATTCCGCCACGAGGGCGGCATCCAGCTCAGGCGTCCTGACCTCCTGAACGTTCAGGTGAACCTCCTTCTTGGTGAGGAGCTGGATTTCTTTTTGAAGGCTTTCCACCTCAGTGCCCCGTTTGCCGATGACGGCCCCCGGGCGCGCCGTAAAGAGGGTCACCGTGACGCGCTTGGGCGTCCGTTCGATTTCGATTTTCGAGATCCCGGCCTTGGCCAGCCTGTTCCGGACGTAATTCCTCAAGGTCAGATCTTCGTGGAGCAGGTTCGCATAGTCCCGTGAGGGGGCAAACCATCGGGACTCCCAGGTTTTAACGATTCCCAGGCGCAGACCGAGGGGATGGGTCTTATGTCCCATAGGCCCTCCCTTATCCTCGACCGTCCGAGGGAGTATCCACTTCGGCCTCGACTCTGGATACGCGAATCACCAAGTGCGAGGTGCGCTTGCGCCGCACATCGGCCCGCCCCCTTGCCCTGGGGCGAAAACGCTTCAAGGTTGCGCCGCTGTCCACATATACCTCTTCCACTCGAAGATCCTCTGGATTCAATCGTCCCTTCTCGGTCTGGCTTACCGCATTGGCAATGGCTGAACGCAGGGTCTTCTCCACGGGCACCTTGGCGGCCCGGGGAAGGAATTGGAGAGAAGAGATCGCCTCGGCACAGTTGCGGCCTCTGATCAGGTCGGCCACCGCCCGGGTCTTCCGCGGGGTCATCCTTAGGAAGCGTAGATGTGCTGTGGTTTGGCTGCTCATGCGGGTGCAACCCCTGGTGCAACCCCTGGTGTGGTCCGCACCTCCGTGGTTCGCTCCTCCTTCTTAGACCGCACGGCGCCGTGGGAGCGGAAGGTCCGGGAGGGAGCAAATTCTCCCAGCTTATGCCCCACCATGTTCTCCGAGACATAGACCGGGATGAACTTATTCCCGTTATGAATGGCCAGGGTATGACCCACGAACTCCGGAGTGATCGTGGAGCGCCGGGCCCAGGTCTTCAGGACCTTCTTCTCCCCCGCCGCGGTCAGGGCGGCGATTTTAAGCGTCAGCTTTTTATCCAGATAAGGGCCCTTTTTAA
>CAYGWX010000036.1:19242-22649 GCA_964353855.1 uncultured bacterium
TAACCGAGCGTGCCATGGTTTAATCCTCTCAATTCTTCATCTCTGTCCACGCTAACCTCCGCAAGGGGTCTCTCAACCAGGTAGCCTGTAGCCTATGGTGAGGATGCTAAGAATGATAACGTATTGAATGATCCCGTAGCGAATCGCTGAAACGAACCGATGAGGATTATTATAAAGGCTCGTCTCCCTATCAAGTGGGCAAGGTATAGATCGTGTAAGGAACCTAATCATCAATCATTAAATAAGTTACGAGCGATAACTTAAAGTACGTGAAGGCAAACTGCCCTTGTTCCCATCCAAAAACATCCTGTAACCAATGGCCAGGACTCAACTTACCGCCTGAAAGCGCCCCCACCTTTGTTGCCAGACGACCCTTGAGGTGTGCATAGTGGGTGTTTGGTGGGTGTTGGGTGGGTGTTTGGTGGTACCCTAAAACGCAAGTCTTAGGGGCCCATTAGGGGCCCACCCCTGAACATAGGTTTCCTTATGTGTAATCTTCATAAGCTCCGTAAGGTAGCCCATCTTAGGCCTCCGGACTTAAAGTAGGCCTGATTTTTGGGCTCCTAAAGGGCATTACGAGATAAGCGCACTAAACGCTGGCCCCTTGCTATGGAGAAAACTTTACCCACTCACCTGGGAGAAGGGCCACTTTTCGTTCATTGCCCTTACTTCCTCCTCCTGATGATCAGGCGGTCCGAGGATTTCCTTGACCTCGTCTTCTTTCCCTTGGAAAGCTTCCCCCAGGGAGAGCAGGGATGGCGTCCGCCCGACGATTTCCCTTCCCCTCCCCCCATCGGGTGATCGTGGGGGTTCATGACAACGCCCCGGCTTTGAGGGCGAATCCCCAACCAGCGCGAGGCTCCCGCCTTGCCCAGGGAGATGTTCTCGTGGTCCGGGTTGCCGACCTGGCCGAGCGTCGCCTGGCAGGATAGCCGGATGAGGCGGATCTCTCCGGAGGAAAGCCGGATGTGCGCGAACTCCCCCTCCTTGGCCATGAGTTGGGCGACGCCCCCTGCACTGCGTACGAGTTGCGCTCCTTTGCCGGGGTGGAGTTCGATGGCATGGATCTCGCTGCCCACCGGGATCTCGGCCAAAGGGAGGGTGTTCCCGACCTTCACCTCTGATCCGGGGCCCGAAACCACCTGTTGTCCCTCCTTTAAGCCCTGGGGGGAAAGGATGTACCTTTGCTCGCCGTCGGCATAGGCGAGAAGGGCGATACGTGCGGACCGGTTGGGGTCGTATTCGATGGCCTTGACCACGGCCGGAATCCCGAGCTTCTCCCGCTTGAAATCCACGATTCGATAGGCTCTCTTGTGGCCTCCGCCGCGATGTCTGGACGTGATGTGGCCATGGACATTGCGCCCTCCCGAGGATCGGAGTGGTCGGAGGAGGGATTTCCGGGGAGGGGACTTCGATATCCCGTCGAAGTCCGACACCGTCCGAAAGCGAAGAGAAGCGGTTACCGGTCGATAAGCCCTAATGCCCATGGGAAAACCTTTTTAAACGCCTTCAAAAAGTTCGATTTTTGAGCCTTTGGCGAGGCTGGCGATGGCCTTCTTCCAGGAAGGACGGCGGCCCTGGTAGCGCCCGTAGCGCTTGATTTTTCCAAAGATCCTCTGAGTGCGTACCGATTGAACTTTGACCTTGAAAAGCTCTTCTATGGCCCGGCGGATTTCAAGGCGATTGGCGTTAATAGCCACTTTGAAGATGTATTTGTTCTGCACTTCCCTCATCGAGGTCCCCTTCTCCGTCATGAGGGGCTCCAGAATGATCTCCCGCGCGGCTTTCATCTCAAAAAAGTCTCCTTGATCTGTTCGGCAGCCCCTTCGCAAAGGATCACCCAATCGGCCCAAACTACGGGGTAACCTGTCAAGGATTTCACATCTTCGACCCATAGAAGGGGGATATTGTGAGCCGCCCGCCGAAGGTTTTTCTCCGGCTTGCTCAGGATTAGGAGGCAACGTTCCCCTTCGACTCCAAGGGCCTTCAGAAGTTCATACATTTTCTTGGTCTTGACCTGTTCTATTTCCGGTTGCTCGACGATGCTAATCTTTCCCTCCCGGGCTCGGGAGGAGAGGATGGACAAGAGAGCTCTCCGCCGGGTTTCCCGGGGCAAGAGTACGCGATGATTACGCGGCGTGGGGCCGAAGGTGATTCCTCCCCCCGGCATCAGGGGAGAACGTCTCGTCCCTTGCCGGGCACGGCCGGTCCCCTTTTGCCGGAAAGGCTTTCGTCCCCCTCCTCGGACTTCGGAGCGGCCTTTCGTGGAGGCAAGGCCCAATCGCTGGTCGGCGAGATAAGTTTTGACGGATTCGTATGTAAGGTGCTCATTGTATTTCAGATCAAAGGCCCCCTCCGGAAGAGCTACCCGCCCTTTCGAGCCTCCGGATGACGTGTAGGCCGGGGCGTCTACCATTTCAGTGTTCGATCCATACGATTCCATTGGCCGGGCCCGGCACAGCCCCGCGAATGAACAGGATATTTTTCTTTTCGTCCACTCGAATCACCATTAAGTTTTTGATGCTGACGCGTTCCATCCCCATATGGCCGGCCATTCGTTTGCCCCGCAGTACATGACCCGGAGTAGATGTCGTTCCAATCGAGCCTGCGTGGCGATGGCGATCCGTTTGCCCGTGGCTTTTTGGCCCTCCGGCAAAATGATGACGTTTTACCACGCCGGCTGTTCCCCGCCCCTTGCTTACGCCCGTCACCTTGACTATTTCACCGGCTTTAAACAGGCCCACCGTGACGAGTTTTCCTGGGGACCATTCCTCGTTCTCTGGGAAGCGGAATTCCTTCAAGACTTGGGGGATCTGAGCGAGGTTCGCTATATGCGTGTGTCCCCCGAGGGCCTTGGTCGGATGCTTCCTCGTTCCGAACCCTAACTGGAGGGCTCCGTAGCCGTCCCTCCCCGAGACTTTCTTGACCTGCACCACCGGGCAAGGGCCCGCTTCAATGACCGAGATCGGGACGTAGTTTCCACTCTCGTCAAAGTGCTGGGTCATGCCGAGCTTTCGACCGAGGAGGCCCGCCATTATTACGTTTTGATCTCCACGTCAACTCCGGCGGGAAGCTCTAACTTCATCAGGGCATCCACAGTCTGGGGACCGGGCTCGGTAATGTCGATGAGCCGTTTGTGGATCCTCATCTCGAATTGCTCTCTGGATTTCTTGTCCACGTGGGGTGACCGCAACACGGTGTAAAGCGACCTTTTGGTTGGAAGCGGAATCGGCCCCGAGATCTTGGCCCCGGTGCGTTTAGCTGTTTGGACGATCTCGGAGGTGGATTGATCCAGCACTGCATGGTCGTAAGCCTTAAGCTTGATTCGGATTCGCTGTGACATTTCCTGTCTCGTCTACTCGATGATTTCGGTGACGACGCCGGCGCCCACCGTCCGGCCGCCCTCA
>CAYGWX010000037.1:0-22643 GCA_964353855.1 uncultured bacterium
AAATACTCAACTTCCACAACCCTGTTTTAGTCCAGTCTGACGGGGGCCAGTCCGAACATATTTCACAACCGTTTTAAGGATGGGTTGTTAACTCCTCCGGATTATTTCTACTCGACCATGAAATCGGAAAAGAATCGGTTTATCTTCTCATATAACCAAAAGAGGGGCGCCAATTTAGCGCCCCTCTTAATAAACTCTCTCCTTAACGTCCGATTTGATACCGGCAGCCCCCAATCGGACCCCACTCCGCAGACCATTTGAGCCCGGGTATTACTGAGCCCATGATGTTGTTCATTGCCGGGGCCAACACCTTCTGGCAAAGGTTTTGACCCGAGACCCCGAGTCTGTCGCAGGCCTGAGCGATCGGACACTCCTTGACCCGATAGCGGATCCGTTTTGGCGTATCCTCCACCACTTCCAGTTTCATCCCCAAACCCTCCCCGAAACTGCGGGCCAGGACGAATCCCGCTTTGGCATCCTCAGGAGGAAGCTCCTGCCGCTGGCTCATGGTTTTAAACTGCTCAATACCGACCTCACGGACCCAGCGGCGGAGGAGATGAAAAGCCTTCTCCTCCCCGAGCTCCTCAATCATCACTTTTCCCAGCCAGATCAGGACATGGACGGTATTCTGTTCTCTTTCATTGAGCATGGTTCCTCCATCTCAATGGGTGTCTTACCTCTAATTCCCACCTATAACTTTAGCTTTTTAAACGCAAATGCCAAGTTGATTTATTGATTCCGTTCTGCTTCACTTCGCGGTAAAGAAGGGTCAACGGGTTAAGACCATTCTTCCACTCCTACTTTGACCTTCCGCCTCCAAGCGATAGAAATATATCCCGGCGCGGACATTTTCAGGGATAACCCACCGAATTTGATGTAAACCAGTTTCTCGATGTCCGTCAGCCAAGGTCGCCATCTTCTCCCCCACAACATTATAGACAGTCAGGTTGGCCTCTCCGGGACTGAATAGAGAAAACTCAAAACTCACCACACTGCGGGCAGGATTCGGAAAGCTCTGGCCGAGGAAGAAAGGAAATGAGGTCGAAACCGATGCTTCCTGGGCTAGACCGGATGGCTCGACCCAGTAATCCAGGCCCATGAAATCCAGGTAGGATGAGGTCCAAGCCGCGTCCGTGTTCTGCGGGTCATTCCAGGTGTCCGGTATGCCCCCATCAAGATCTTGGTCCTGGGCCAAGAGGGTATCAACGAGCCGCTTGTGGTTCGTCTGCCACTGAGGGATGTGCCCGACCTCCCAGGCCGCACGGTAGGCCCAGGCGCGATAGATGTTCCAGGAATTGTTCCAGGTCCCTGTCGGCTGGAAGAAATTCATGGAATCCACGTAGGTACTAAGCCAAGCTTTGGCCGAGGACGTATCCTCCGGCAACGCCGAGTGGCACACCCCCCACAGGGCCGTGCCCCCGCTCATCGCCCAGACATTGGACTGAAGCCGTGTACGGGCATTGGCCTGAATCCAATCTTTGACCAAGGTCCCCCGGGCCACGGCGGTATCGTGATAAGCTTGTAAGCCGCGGTCTCGCCAGTAGTGGTAAAGCATCCCGGCGTAAAGCCCGGTCACGAAAGGATGCAGAATCGTGTAGCCGCTCTGATTGAAATTCAAAGGATGGCTGTTCAAGAAACTGATGCAGGAGTCCGTGTAGGCCCGGAGATAAAAGGTGTCCCCGTAGACCTCGCGGTACTTGCTTTCGGCAAATAGGCCCAGGCCGCAGTTCCAAACCCGGTAATAGTCCGTGCCTGAGCCCTCCTCGCGCCAGGCCGGATGGCGCTGATTGTAATACCAGGCCCGGCGAATATTCACTCGAAATGAGTCCACGCTGAAAAGCTGGTAGTAGCGCAACCAGACCCAGATGCCCTCCTGGGTGTTGTCAGTCTGAATTGTGTTCATATCGTCCTCGGCCTCGCGCACCCCCCCGAAATCCGTGGAGGCCGAATCCGACACTTGCATGTTGGCCATGAAACGTGCCGTGCGGGCGATAGCCTCGCGGTAGACCGGAAGGACGAGCTTTGAAGTGAACACGGGGTGAGGTTGATGTATTGTGGCCTGCTGGGCTTCCAGCTCCTCCAGGGTCATGTAACGGGTGGCCGTGGCTGTGCTCCATACCAGGGGGATCAGGAGCAAAATCAATATCGCTGTCCGGGCTCTCATCGGGACCTCCTCATCGCTTAGTTCTTACCGTAATACTATAACAGATTAGTTCGATTTTGTCAATCATTATCATGGAGACGGCCGGCGGGGAGGCCCTGGGAGGACCCGGAGACTATCCTCTGCGACAAGAAGACAAGCAACTCTCCTCCTTGACACTGCCCGTTCGTCTGTGGTATCGTTCTTCTATGTCTTCCTCCACCCCAGGTAAATCCCTTCGTGAAAAGGAACCAGGGGCGATTCCTCGACGGCGCTTCCTCGATCTGGTCCTCGGCGGAGGACTGGCGGCGATCGCCGCGGGGTTCTTCTACCCGCTCTGTCGGTTCATCCTTCCCCCCCAAGGCCAGGGGGCTTCCCAGGATACGCAAGTCGCGGCCAAGAAGGGAGAGCTGGCCCCTAACTCTTCGAAGATCTTTCCTATGGGGTCTTCGGCAGGAATCCTGATCCGGACCCCCCAGGGTGACTACCGGGCCTTCACCGCCACCTGCACCCATCTGGCCTGCACCGTGCAGTATCGTCCGGATGTGGGCCAAATCTGGTGCGCCTGTCACGACGGACTCTACGACCTGACGGGAAAGAATATCGCTGGCCCTCCCCCCCGTCCGCTGGAGCGGTACCGGGTGGACCTGCAGGGGAACGACATCATCGTCTCCAAAAGAACCGCCTGATGGGCAAGGTCTGGCAGGACGTTCATCGCTGGCTCCAAAAACCCATCCTGTTCCCGGGAACGGATCCCACTTCCACTAAACACCTTGCCCCCCCGCACCGCCCCTCCCTCTGGTACTACCTTGGAGGGGTCACCCTGTTTCTTTTTTCCCTCCAGGTAACGACAGGCTTCCTTCTCCTTCTCTATTACCGACCCACCCCGGAGGGGGCCTATGAGAGCGTGCAGTTCATCATGACCCAGGTGCGGTTCGGCTGGCTGATCCGCTCGATCCACGCCTGGTCCGCCAACCTCCTCATCCTTTCGGCCTTCGTGCATATGTTCGTGATCTACTTCCGAAGGTCCTACCGCAAGCCCCGGGAGACCACCTGGCTCACGGGGTTCTTCCTCTTGGTCCTGACCATGGGGTCCGGCTTCTCCGGATATCTCCTGCCCTGGAACGAGCTGGCCTTCTTCGCCACCAAGGTGGGCACCCGCCTCGCCGGGGCGATCCCCGGGATCGGCCACTTCCTCCTGACCTATCTGAGGGGCGGCGAGGAGGTCACCGGGGACACCCTGACCCGGTTCTTCGGCTTCCACGTGGCGGTGTTACCTCTTGGCATCCTCCTCTTGCTGGCTGTTCACCTGAAGCGCTGGCTGAAGAAGAGTTTTTTTTTCAACCTCACCCTGCGGGATGGGATCGCCTGGCTCCTCGCCCTGTCCCTTCTCACGGCCCTAATCGCGATCTTCCCCTGGGAGCTGGGCAGGAAGGCCGATCCCTTCGCCCCGGCGCCCGCGGGCATCAAGCCGGAATGGTATTTCCTGTTCCTGTTCCAGACCTTGAAATACATTCCCAGCAGGGTTCTGTTCCTGGAGGGCGAGGTGGCCGGCATCCTTGCTTTTATCCTGGGAGGGCTTTTCTGGATGCTGGTGCCATACCTGGAAAAGCCTCTGACCAGCGACCGTAAGGGCTATTTGTTCACGGCCATCGGAATCGGAGTGGTCGCCTATATCGCCCTCCTGACCCTTCTATCGCTCCTCGGCAGGTCTCCTTGAGAACCTCGTGAAACGCTCCTCTCTTCTCCTGCTATTCTCGGTCTGTTTGCTGATTTCTGCTGCCCGAAGTCTGGGCCTGGACGCCTGCGTGCATTGTCACAGCGGACTTAGCGAGAACAGGCTTGTTTTACCGATCGCGGACATGAAGGAGGATGTGCACAGCCGGGCAGGGTTCTCCTGCGCGGACTGCCACGGTGGGGATTCCACAGCGAGCCCCCATCCGGAATCCCTCTGCACCCGGGTGGTAAACCCGCCCCAGGGGTTCTTTGGAAAACCGAGGCCCATCCAGATTTCCAAGCTCTGCGCCCGTTGCCATTCTTCCCTGGAATTCATGCGCCAATACAGCCCCTCCATGCCTACGGACCAGGTCGACCAGTTCCTGACCTCCGGCCACGGCAAGGGAAACCAGAAAGGGGACACCCTGGATGCGTCCTGCGTGTCCTGCCACGGGGGCCACGGGATCAAGCCGGCCAGCGATTCCCGTTCTCCGGTCCATCGCTCCAACATCTCCCGGACCTGCGGAAAGTGCCACTCCGATCCCGATTATATGAAGGGCTATAATCTGCCCACGGACCAGGTGGAAAAATATGAGAAGAGCGTACACGGCCTTCTGCTTCTCTCCAAGGACGACCCTTCCACCCCGACGTGTAACGATTGCCACGGGAAACACGGTTCTTTTCCACCCGCGGCCAATGCCCTGAGCCAATCCTGCGACCGATGCCACCTCAAGAGCCGCAACAACTCCGACCTCAGCCCCCATCGGGAGGCCTTCATCAAGCTGGGATTGTCCCAGTGCGATCCCTGCCACAGATACCATGACACCCCGTCTTCCTCGGACGAGGACGTGGGTTTGGATTCCGGGGTCATGTGTGCGGATTGCCATGACGAAGGGACCGCCGCCGGCCAGGGAACCATCGTGATGCGCGGCCTGATCGAGGACCTCAAGCAGAGAATCGTCCTGGCAGAGGCCACTGCCGCCAAGGCGGAGAAGGGCGGCTACGATATCTCGAAGACCCGGTTTGCCCTCACCGAGGCCACCAACCAGCTCATCACGGCCCGGACCGCGGTCCACCTCTGTGACACGACGATGCTGAAGGAGGTCACGAGCAAAGGAATCTCGGCAACGGAGAAGGCAATCGCTTCGGCCCGCGTGGCGATAGGTAACTTGGCTTACCGCCGTCGGATGATCGCCCTGTTCTCGCTGGTTGTCCTCCTGACCGCAGGCGCCCTGTATCTGAAGATGCGCGAGATCGGAACCGGGAAGAAAAACGAAAAGTAGACTTGAAAGGCAGAAAAGACGACTCCCGAGGGAGCCGCCTTTTCTATTTTCGAAACCGTTGGTTTATTCCAAGACGCGGATGTTCCGCTTGGCGCAGATTTCCTTTAGTTGTTTGGGCCATACCGTTACGCTCACCTCGCCCAGGTGGGCGGTCCGTAAGAAGTACATATAGGTCCTTGACTGCCCGATCCCGCCTCCTACCGAAAGGGGGATCTTATCGTTCAGGATCGCCTGGTGATAGGGCAGTTTCAGGTTCTCGGTCTGTTTGGCCATCTCCACCTGCTTCACCAGCGTCTCCTTGGTCACCCGGATGCCCATCGAGGTCAGTTCGTGACGCCGCTTGGTCACAGGGTTCCAAACCAGGATGTCTCCGTTCAGGCCATGAGTCTCCTTGCCGGTCTCCTTGGAGGTGTCCGTGATCCAGTCGTCGTAGTCCGCGGCCCGCATTTCGTGGGGGTAACCGTCCTTGAGGACCCAGCCGATCCCGATGATGAAGACCGCGGGGTATTTCTGGAGGATCGCGGTCTCCCGCTGCTTCCGGGGAAGGTCCGGGTACATGTCCAGAATCTCCTCAGCGTGCAGGAAGGTGAGTTCTTCCGGAAAGTCCGGATATTTCGTGGACTTGAGCTTGGGATACAGGTCCTGGGCGCGCTTGCCCGCCCCACGGAGGACCTTCCAGATTTTTCTCACCGTGTCCTTGAGGTAGGCGATGTTCCGCTGGTCCGGGGTGATGACCTTCTCCCAGTCCCACTGGTCCACGTAGGAGCTGTGGTCGTGGTCCAGGAAGTAGTCCTTGCGCACCGCCTTCATGTCCGTGCATATCCCCTCCCCGACCTTGCACCCGAACTGCGCCAGGGCCGGGCGCTTCCACTTGGTAGCCGCCTGGACGATTTGGGCGTTGAGCGGTTTGAGGAGCCCCAGACCGCAGGGGAACTCCACCGGAGTCCGCGAGCCATCGCGGTCCAGCATGTCGTTCACCCCGCTCTCCCGCTCCACGATCAGGGGAACCTGGACCATGGAAAGGTTCAGTTCCTTGCAGAGGTTGTCCTCGATGTAGCGCTTGATCTCGTAAAGCGCCTTCATCCGCTCCAGAGATGTGAGGACCGGCTGGTAGTCGTTGGGGAGGATCTTCTCGACCTCCTCGTAGGTGCTTACGCCGGGCCCGGCCAGATCGGCTCGTTTGTCTCCTGCCATTACGCCTTCGCTCCTTATCTTAAAGTGAACGTTTCAGGGATGATGATATACAAAAGGGTTATTATTATATAACCTTCCGGATGCTCCTGTCAACCCCCGTCCTTCATGCTTTGGAACTCCGCCTTCTTAACGATGCTTATGGCCCCGTTGGGCTCGAGCACGGCCAGCTTGACGTCTTCGCTGCTGATGATTCCGTCTTTGCGCAGCGCGGAGTGTAGGTCAGCTATGGAGATGAGCTCCTTGCGGAGGTTCTTCTCGATGATCTTCCCGTTCACGATGAGTACCGTGGGCTCTGGCTCGAGGATCCGCTCCGCCCGCCTGCTGCGAACCGCGATCTCTGCGATGATGAAGTTTACGATGAGGATCACCGCCGCTCCCAAGATTCCCCCGGCCACAGAGTTATCGGCCCCGATCATCGCGTTCTGGAGCACGTTGCTGATGACTAAAACGACTACGAGGTCGAAGGTCGTCATCTGTCCCACCTGTCTCTTGCCGGTCAAGCGGAAGGCGATCAGGAGGAATAGGTAAACGACCGCGGCCCGCAGGACCTTTTCCCAGACCGTGATCCCTGGATCCAGCCCCACAAGATGGAAATAGTTCATAGGATCCTCCTTAGGTTATTTTATCGCTGGCATCCCGGGCAGTAAAACGTTCCCCGGCCTGAGATCTCCGTTCTTTTAATGGTCGCCCCGCAGCGGGGACAGGGAGACCCCGCTCGCCCGTATACCGCCAGCTTAAGGGCGAACCAGCCCTCGCTTCCATCGGACCGGCGATAATTCCTTACCGAACTGCCTCCAGCTCGGATCGCTTCTTTCAAAACAGCTTGAATATTATCACGTAACCTTTTGATATTACTTATAGATATACGGCTTGCCCTTCGCTTTGGATGAAGCCCCGTCCGATACAGGACTTCACAAGCATAGATGTTACCGATCCCCCCTAAGAACTCTTGATCCAGGAGCAGGGCTTTGATTTGCCTTTTCTTTTCTTTTACTTTAATGGCGAATTCATCTCGTCCGATTCCAAGGGGCTCCGGGCCCATCTTGGAGATCAGCGGTACATCCTCCGGGCGCCTTACCAAATACCACTCCCCGAACCGGCGTGTATCCCAAAACCACAGGTGGGTGCCTCCGGAAAGCATTAGGATGGCCCGTATGGCTCTTTCCTGCTTTGGCCGACCCTTGGAACTGAATAGCATCCTCCCTGTCATCCTGAGGTGAACTACCCAGACCCTGTGGCTGTCCAAATAAATGAGCAGGTATTTCCCTCTCCTTCCCACCTGCACGATTCTCTTTTTTAGGAGGCCCCGGACGAATGTCCTATCCCCTGGCTTCTTGATCAAAGAGGGATCGAAGATGTTGACCTCCTCGATCCTCTTCCCCAGTACGCTCCGAGCCAGACCCCTCTTTACTGTCTCGACCTCAGGCAGCTCGGGCATTCGGCAGATATCTCTTTAGGTTGGATCCTTTTCCTACCCCCGACACCCGACCCCCTACACCCTATCCGTCATTTCCCATGGCACTTCTTGTACTTCTTCCCGCTCCCGCAGGGACAGGGGTCGTTCCTGCCGACCTTTGGCCCGCTTCGGACCGGCTGGAGGTGGACCTTATCCTCTTCCTTGGGAGCAGGCCCGGCGACCTTCCGTTTCCTTGACTGCTCCGGCATGGGTTCTTCGGGTTCAACCTCGGGAGCCGCTAGGCCGGGCTTGTAGGCTGCCATCCGTTGCACCGCAGGCCTGGCTGTCTCCGGTACACCGGCAATCTGGGCTCGGAACAGGAGTTGAGCGATCTCCTCGTTCATGTGCGAACTCAGCTCCATGAACATCTTAAAGGACTCCTCCTTGTACTCCAGGAGCGGATCCTTTTGTCCGTAGGCCCTGAGCCCGATCCCTTCCTTCATCAGATCCATGGAGTACAGGTGATCTCTCCAGCGCTCATCGATTACCTGGAGCATGACCATCTTCTCCAATTTACGCATGATCTCCGGTCCGAAAAGCTCTTCCCTCTGGGCATGGTGCGCCCTGGCCGCCTTCAGGATCTCCTCTTTCAGGTCCTCGGGAACGAGCCCCTGTCTCTGGTCGGCGGAGATGTCGAACTCCACAGCAAAGGCCTGTCGCACGCTGGCTCTGATCCCGTCCCAATCCCAGTTCTCCGGATATTTGTTCCCTTCGGTGTGTCGCTCCCCGATCTCCTCGGCCAGTTCGCCCATCAGCTCCCAGAGTTTATCCGAGACATCCTCCTTCTCTAGCACCTGGTTACGTAAGGCGTAGATGACCTCCCGCTGTTTGTTCATCACGTCGTCGTAATCCAGAAGGTGCTTGCGGATGTCGAAGTTCCTCTCCTCCACCCTTTTCTGGGCCCGCTGGATGCTCTTGGTGACCAGGGGATGCTCGATGACCTCCCCCTCCTCGGCCCCCATCCGGTCCATCACCGCCGCAATCCGCTCCGAGCCGAAGAGCCTCATCAGGTCATCCTCAAGGGAGAGGTAGAATCGGGACGAGCCCGGGTCCCCCTGCCTGCCGGACCTTCCCCTCAATTGTCGGTCGATGCGCCGGGCCTCGTGCCTTTCGGTGCCGATGATGCGTAGTCCACATGGCACGTTCTCCTCGCACTTTAATTCCTTGTGGAAAGGACACCTCTCATTGCTTTCGTCATCCTTGATAAGGTCGCAGTGCCTGTTCTTCACTACGCCCGCTCCGAGCTTGATGTCCGTCCCGCGACCGGCCATGTTCGTGGCGATGGTCACGGCCCCTTTCTGTCCGGCGTAGGCCACGATCTCGGCCTCCTTCTGGTGGTACTTCGCATTCAGGACCGTATGCTTGATCCCCCTCCTCTGGAGCATCCGGGACAAGGTTTCCGAAACCTCCACCGAAACCGTGCCGACCAGGACCGGCCTCCCGGCTTCGTGGAGGTGGGCTACTTCCTCGACCACGGCGTTGTACTTTTCCCGCTTGGTCCGGTACACCACGTCATGGTACTCCACCCTCCGCACGGGCTTGTTCGAGGGAATTACGGTCACGTCCAGTTTGTATATCTGGAAAAACTCTGTGGCTTCGGTTTCTGCCGTGCCGGTCATCCCGGCCAGCTTCTGGTACATGCGAAAATAGTTCTGGATGGTGATCGTGGCCAGGGTCTGGGTCTCCCGCTCGATGGTCACCCCTTCCTTGGCTTCCAGGGCCTGGTGCAGCCCGTCGCTATATCGCCTGCCGGGCATCAACCGCCCGGTGAACTCGTCCACGATCAGGACCTTTCCGTCGGTCACCACATATTCCACGTCCTTCTCGAACAGCGAATAAGCCCTGAGGATCTGTGATGCGTTCTGCACCCGTTCGCTTCGCTCCGCATAGAGCTGTTCCAGCTCCTGTTTCTTCTTGAGTTTCTCAGCTGGGGACCAGACGGAATCTGCGTCTATCGCGGTGTGTCCTTCGGCCAGGTCCGGGAGAACGAACATATCCGGGTCCCGTGGAGAGACGGCCTTTCTTCCCTTTTCCGTCAGATCCACAGTGTGATTTTTTTCGTCGATCGCGAAGAAAAGCTCCTCGTCGACCTCGTGGAGCCGCTTGTCCCTGATATACTCCGCTTCAACCCGCTGAATCTCTTTCTTGAGTCCCGGGTCCTGGTTCAGAAGTTTCATGAAGCGCTTGTTTTTGGGCGCACCCCTCTGGACTTCCAGGAGCTTAACATAAGCCTCCCGGGTCTTGTCCTGTTCCAGCAGTTCCTCGGCTTCCGAGAGGATCTTGTTCACCAGGAGGGTTTGGCTGTTCACCGCCCTCTCCACCGGGACCTTCATCTCGTTGTAGCGTTGGGTAGAGTGTTCAACGGCTCCGGAGATGATCAGGGGCGTCCTGGCCTCGTCGATGAGCACGCTGTCCACCTCGTCCACGATGGCGTAGTAGTGCCCCCGCTGCACCTTGTCCTCCACCCGCACGGCCATGTTGTCCCGAAGGTAGTCGAATCCGAACTCGTTGTTCGTGCCATAGGTGATGTCGCAGTTGTACTGCCTCCGCCTTTCCTCCGGCTCCATCTGAGTATAGATGCACCCCACGGTGAGGCCGAGGAACTTGTATATCTCCCCCATCCACTCGCTGTCCCGTCGGGCCAGATAGTCGTTCACGGTCACGAGGTGCGCCCCATTCCCCGGCAGGGCATTCAGGTACATGGGAAGCGTGGCCACCAGGGTTTTACCCTCGCCGGTGGCCATCTCCGCGATTTTCCCCTCGTGAAGCACGATCCCACCCATCAGTTGGACGTCAAAGGGCACCATGTCCCAAGGGGTCTCAATCCCGACTACCGGCCATTTATTGCCGAAGAGACGGCGACAGGTTTCCTTCACCGTGGCAAAGGCCTCGGGCAGAAGGTCGTCCAGGTTCTCGCCTTCGGCCAGCCGCTTTCTGAACTCAGGGGTCTTGGCCCTAAGCTCCTCCTTTGAGAGCTTCTGATACTCGGCGAAATGCTGGTTGATCTCCTCGACCATAGGAGCCATTCGCTTGTAATCTCGCTCGTATTTACTGCCGAATATCTTTGTTAGAAAGCTCCCAAACATAATGATTATTGTAACTCTTTATCATTTAAAATTCAAGTTCTGGGTTTTTACTGTTCTGGCCCTGAATCGCACCGGCAAATCGTTAAGAGAAGATTTTATAAATGGTTGACGGTGATAACGAACTGAAACGGTCCGATGACCGGCAGTAGATTTGAGGTACTCTTCCGGAATCGTCAAACATCCAATCCCTTTCCTTTCACTTTTCGAGGAAGTCTCCGGGAGAGCTGTCTAACCGTCCGGCTGTCTAACGTCATTTCCCCTTCACTCTTCACTTCCTGCTTTTAGCTTTTGGCTTCTTTTTCCCCGCCTTGGAGAACAGGGCTTGGCTCACCTCAGAGATTTTAGACCTGGAATCCCTTCCGATCTGTCCCTGACCATCCAGCGACACGCATTTCTGCCAGGAGGCCAGCGCCTCGGCAGTTCGGTTCGTACGCTCATAGATCTTCGCCAGCATGAACCAGGCATAGACGAGGTCCGGCTCCAGCCTCACCGCCTCCTTGTAGGACCATTCCGCCTCGGCCAGACGCCCCAGGGTATAGTATTCGTTTCCCAGATTGTAATGCGCCAGGGCCAGTCCAGGGGAGAGCTCGATGACCTTTTCGAACGCGGCGATGGCCTGAGGATAATCTTCCATCTGATGGTATACATTGCCCAGGTTCACGTAGACCGGGATCAGATTCGGGTTCAATTCCAGGGCTTTGCGGTAAGACAGAGCGGCGTCTTCGCATCTCCCGACTGCAGCGCAGGCATCCCCCAACCCGATATGGGTGTCCGGAGGGGACTCCGGTCTCAGGGCCAGGGTTTTCTCGTATTCCCGGATCGCCAGGATGTACTCCCGCCTGGCCAGCAGGCAGTTTCCTAAATTGTTGTGGGCCATCGGGCTTTCCGGCGAACTCCAGACCATGGCCCGGAAGAAGTTGTATTCGTTGAGCCAGCTCTCGGTCCGGTTGTAAGTCAGCCATCCGAAGAAAATGGAGGCCAGGACCGCCAGTCCCAGAATCGATTCTCCAATCCCGCGCGTCCTCCACCCTTTCTCGATTCCCACCCCGACCAAAAGGCAAAACCCGATGGAAGGAAGATAAAGGAATCTCTCCGCCATCATGACCCCTCCGATAGGAAAGAGGTTTGTAACCGGGAGGAGCAGGATGAAGAACCAGAACCCACCCACGAACACGGCCGGAGCGGCCTTGCGCACCGCCAGGAGCCCGGTAAAGAGCAATCCCAGGAGGAGAAACGCTCCCCAGAACCGCACATCTCCAAGGGAGGTCGTGGGGTCCACGAGGTAATACGAGTTCAACGGCATGGGCCAGACCATCAGCCGGATGTAGGAGGCCGTGATCCGCGTCATGGTGAGCAGGGTCCCGAAGACCCCACCTGCGTGGAGCGTCCTTCCCCCGGAGTACGCCCCGACCGAGAGGAGGCGTAAGGCGAGATACAAGACGAGGACGGTGGCGTAGGGCATCGCGCTTCTGATCGCTGCCTTCCACCTTTTCCCGAACCAAAGCCAGTCCAAGATTAAAACAAACAAAGGGAAGACCACCGCCATTTCCTTGGATAGTAGCGCAAGGAGGAAAAAGAAAAGCGAGGCGACCCATGGCATCCCCCGCACCTGGGCTTTCGACTTTTGATCTTGTCCCGTGACCTGTTCTTCCGCTTTCCTGACCCGGAGGTAAAAGAACAGCGCCAGAAGGAAGAAGAGCCCGCAAAGGAGGTCCGTCCTGCCCCAGATGGGTGACACGTTTTCCGCATGGGCCGGGTGAACCGCGAAGAGCAGGGCCGCAGCGAATCGGGGCATCCAGCGCTTCAGAAACTCCCGGGAGAGAAGGTACACCAGCCCGGTCACCGCGACGTGCAGGAGGAGGTTGACCAGGTGATACCCGAAGGGATGATTCTTCCAGTGAAGGTAATCCACGAGGTAGGAGAGCGTGACCGCCGGTCGGTAATACCCTAACTTGTCCAGGTCCGAGTCCTGGACTGCGCTGGTGCTCTCGCTGGTCTGCCAGAAGTCCGAGGTAAAGATTTGGCCTAGGTGAGAGAGGCTTTGGATTCGCTCGTTGTTGACAATGAGGTGGTCGTCGTCCCAAAGGAAGTTCCCCTGGAGCATCCTGGCATAGACCCCGAAGGCGGCTACCATCACCACGGCCAGGGTCACCCCCTCATACCAATACCACGTCGTCCGTTTCATTTGTATTTAGGAAGTCACGGGTTAGGAGTTACGAGTTCCGGCTTCGTCTTCCACCGTCTGTGCGGCCAGAACCAGTGGTCTGGATATTGCTTAATGTAACTTTCCAATTTATCGGTATAACTCTTTGTTAATGAATAGATTGTGGATGTTTCGTCTGGGTATATAGCGGACTCGAAGTAGACCGTGTGTTTGCCCGTTTTTCCCTCTCTCACGATGAAGGCCGGGAGCATGGCTGCTCCGGTTTTCAGGGCAAAAGCCGCCGGTCCCTTGGGTGTGGAAGCCGGTTTACCCAGGAAATCCACGAACACCCCTTCTTCGTGGGCATCCTGGTCCGAGAGCAGGGCCACGATCTCGTTTTTCCTGAGCGTTTGAAGCACTCGGCGCATGGCCACACCCATCGGGATGATCCCGACTCCGGCTACTTGTCGATAGGCGTTCATGGTGTCGTCCACCCGTTGGTTGTGCTGTTCCCCGACCAGGAGGTGGACCGGATAGCCCATCAGGCTGAACGCCGCCCCCATCAGCTCCCAGTTCCCGAAGTGCCCGGTCACGGCCATCACGCCCCGGCCACGTGCCAGCGCAGAATCGAGGCTCTCCCGCCCAACGGCATTCACGGTTTCCAGAACGAACTCCTTGGTCAGAAGCGGAAACCGAAGATACTCCACCAGTCCCCGCCCTAAGTTCTCGTAGCACCTCGTCCCGATGGCCTCCAGGGCCTTGTCGTCTCCCCCGATCCCCTGCCGGAGGTTGGCCATCACGACATCCCTACGGATCCGGGCGACGTGAAAGGCCGCCCACCCCAACCCCGCCCCCAAAGCCAAGGCCGCGTTCAAGGGCAGGACCCTCGCTGCCACACCGAAACCCCTCACCGCCCCGTATTCAACGGCATGTCGGAAGGCTTTCGACCGCCTCACGCCTGACTCCTCACGCCTTACGAAGTTCCCACCAGCCGTTTTCCCACCCAGCTCGTTTCTATTTCCACCGCGTTCTCCGGGCACACCTCGTGGCAGCAGAGGCAGTTGATGCACAGCTTGTAGTTGAAGATGGGCACGTTTTTTGTTTCTATGGATAACGCGCTCGTGGGACAGCTCTCCACGCAGAACCCGCATTTGGTGCACTTCTCTGTCAAGATGATGGGCTTGACCCAGACCAGCGGCGCCAGGGCCTTGACCATGAACCTGGGGATGAGGTTCAGAAGTGCTGCGGACGGGACTTTGAAATCCTTGACCGCCAGGTCCTCCAGCCTTTCGCCCACGACCTCAACGGTATCTACCTCCCCCAACCCCCGCTCCCCTGAGATCCTCGTGGTGAAGACGTCCCGGGGTTTAACTCCGACCAGCCGGGCGAATGTGGCATCCAGGGCTACCCCATCCGCGCTGGCCAGGAGCATCTTCATCCACCGCAGGTCTCCGGACGCGGGCCCGTTCCCCTCCATGCCCAGGATTCCGTCCATGATCGTGAGCTGGGGCTTGGCCTGGGAGTAGATGTCCACGACGACTGAGGCGAAGTCCGAGGGCCTGGGGTTGTCCCGGTGCAGTTCCGCCTTGCGTAGTCCCGGGATCGCGCCGTACATGTTCTTTACCGCCCCGGTCAGCATGAGGAGCCCGTGGGTTTTCATCTTGGGCAGGCTGATGAGCACATCGCATTCTACGACGGGCTTGGCGAGGTAGTAGCTCTTTTTCCCCACGACCTTCCGGATCACCCCCGAGGTTTCGAAGTTCAGGACCGGGATCTTCATCTCCTCGGACAGGGCCCCGATCCCGGTCTCTTTCCAGTAGCGCTTGACGCCTTTGACGGCCCCTGCCGGGCTGTCCCCGATTGCGGGCTCTCCCCCGGCCTGCCGGACGGCATTGGCCACGGCCCGGATGATCTCCGGGTGCGAGGTGATGGCCCGCTCCGGGGGCTTGGCCGCCAGCAGGTTGACCTTTAAGAGGACCTTCTGGCCGGGCTTCACGAACGCTCCCATCCCCCCTAAGGGCTCAAGGAGCTTTTTTAGGGCTTCCCCGACCCTCTCCGGGCTGTAATCCTCGCAGCGTGTTATGGAAACTTTTGACATTCCGTCGCAATCCTGTTTAACCTTTAATTATAAGCCATCCATTCTCCCTAAGTCAACCGGAGCCGTGTCCTCCATCACAGAGCTCCGGCTAAAATCCATCCCCAAACCCTAAACCAGTCAGACCGTCAGACACCCCACCGCCGCCATTTCAGCACCCCTTAGAAACGCCATAATCGCCCCTTCCTGCCATTCCGACCCCTGAGACCGAGGAAATACCCTACTCCACCCTCCCAAAGAGCCCCTTTCCTACAAACCTACCCTCCCCCTTTGGGGGAGGGTAGGGAAGTAAAATAGGCCTGACCAAGCCAGGTGCAAGCCAGAACCAAGCCAGAACCAAGCCAGAACCAAGTCGGTTTGCACACGCCTTAATCGCCCACCTGTGCACCACCCCCATAGGGCCTCACCCGCACCTCGCCAAAGGGTAAGTATTGAATTGTAATGGATGGTAATGAGTTGTAATTAAAGAGGAGTAGAGGGTTGTAATGTGTGGTAATGAGTTGTAATGAATAGTAATGAAAAGACTTAGGGACCAACCGCCGGGCAGGGCCCAAGAAAAATTCCAATGCCCCTTGACTTTCAAGCCCGGTTCCTCTATAATACCAGGCAGATAGTACACACTGGCAACACCCCCCGGGGTCACGCCGAGGCCCCGATGGCTTCGGCGATGGTCGTTCAAAGGCAATGGATTAGCGGAAAACAACAAGTAAGAGATGAGCAAGGCTGAGATAGGGCAGAAGAAGGAAGTCTTCGATCTCCTCAAAGACCTGAACGGGCTGGACCCGCTCAAGGAGCTGTTCTGGCATCGCTTAAGCTACAAGCGAATCAGCCAGCCACTCTCCCGCACAGGATGGAGCGATACGGCAAGGGGAGCCCTGGCCGAAGACCCCGTTCTTTTCGCCGGAGGGGGAAAGGACAACGACTTCCACATCATCTACGCCCGTCTGAACTCTGATAGACTCCTCTTAGGTCAGGAACGCCCGATCGCCACCCGCCTGCTACGCGACCACCCCTACGCCCTGTTCGTCTTCTCCAACGCAACCCAAGACCGCTGGCACTTCCTGAACGTCAAATACGACACTGAACTTGAAAAACGCAGATTGTTCCGCCGGATAACTATCGGTCCGGAAGAAAGGATTGGACAACGGCTTAGAACTGCTTCTGAACGATTAAGTCTTATAGATCTCGATACAGCCAAGGCAAAACTCAGTGACTCCGCACCTTTAACAATCCAAGACCTCCACGATACAGCCTTCGATGTAGAGGCGGTCACCAAGGCGTTCTACAAAGAACTCGCCAACTGGTATTTCTGGGCGCTTAAGAATGTTCGTTTCCCCAAGGACGCGCCCAAGGAGGCCGACGGGCACGACCATATCGCAGTAATCCGTATGATAACGCGGTTGATCTTCTGCTGGTTCGTGAAAGAAAAGGGCCTGATCCCAGAGGTGCTGTTCGATCAACGCCGTCTGGAAGAACTACTCGATGGGTTCGCGCCGGACAAAGACGCCAGGAACGACTCCGTCTTCTATAAGGCGATCCTGCAGAATCTGTTCTTCGCCACGTTGAACACGGAAATGGACAAGCGCGGTTGGACGCGGGACGAACAGAACTTCATGGCGCACAGTCTTTATCGCCACCGCGATTTATTTAAGAAGCCCGGCGAGGCTTTGGCGTTGTTCAAAAACATCCCATTCCTTAACGGCGGTTTGTTCGAATGCCTGGACAAGGATTTGGGCGAAAACGCCAAGTCGCGTTACGTGCGTATAGATGGTTTTTCCCGAAGACCAGACAGCCAGCCGGTTGTGCCAGATTTCTTGTTTTTTGGACCTGAGCGCGAAGTTGACCTCAGCGCGGATTATGGCGACAAGAAGTTCAGGAAGGTCCGGGTGCGCGGGCTGGTCCACACACTTCATCGGCACCACTTCACGATTGAGGAAAACACGCCCATCGAGCAGGAAGTTGCGCTCGACCCCGAGCTGTCAGGCAAGGTATTTGAAAACCTGCTCGCTGCCTACAATCCCGAAACCGGCGCTACTGCCCGCAAACAGACTGGCTCATTTAACACCCCGCGCGAAATCGTAGATTACATGGTGGACGAAGCGTTGATTGCGTACCTGAAAGGGAGTATTGCCACCGAGAACACAGGGGACACTGAGAATAAACTCCGGCGGCTGATGACCTGGGAGGAGAGCAGTCACGATTTTGGTGCCAAGGAAACTGAGACGCTAATTGCCGCGATTGACGGGCTGAAGGCGTTGGACCCTGCGGTGGGCTCTGGCGCCTTCCCGATGGGCATTCTGCATAAGCTTGTATTCACCCTGGGAAAACTCGATCCGAACAATGAAAAATGGCGGGAGCGTCAGCGCCAGCGGGCTATTCACGAGACCGAGGAGACGTTTCGGATAGGCGACAAAGAAGAACGTCAAAAACGGTTGGAGGACATCAACGAGGTATTTGAACAAAATGCCTCGGACTACGGGCGTAAACTTTATCTCATAGAGAACTGCCTATACGGCGTGGATATTCAGCCTATTGCAGTCCAGATTGCCAAGATGCGGTTCTTCATTTCTTTAATCGTGGATCAGCGTGTGTACCCGGACGCAACAAACCTCGGCGTGCGGGCTTTGCCGAATCTCGAAACCAAGTTCGTCGCCGCTAACACGCTAATCGGGATCGAAAAGCCCGATCAGATGGCGTTGAGGAATCCAGATATAGACAGGAAGGAAGCGGATCTGCGGAAAGTACGAGAGAAGCACTTCAACGCCAAGACTCCAGTCAGTAAAGCAAAGTGGCGCGAACAGGACAAGAAACTACGCAATGAGATTGCGGAATTACTCAAGAGCGATGGATGGGGCGACACTACCGCAAAGCAGCTTGCCTCCTGGGACCCCTACGACCAAAACGCCTCCGCGACCTTCTTTAATCCCGAATGGATGTTTGGCGTGCGGGAAGGGTTCGATGTGATAATCGGCAACCCACCCTATGGTCTTCTTAATAAGAGGCAGAATAAGGCTGAGGCGATAGTCGTTACAGATAAGCAGTTGCGCTATTTCAAGACATGCTCGGATTATGCCCCCGCACAAGGCGGAATGATTAATATCTATCGTCTATTTATAATTAAAAGCATCCATTTATTAGCCAAAGACGGAACGTTCTCTGAGATATTTCCATTGGCCTTTCTTGGCGATTCAAGCGTGTCTAATTTGCGCAAGTGGATACTTGATTATTGTCAAATACGTTTCATCGAAGTTTTCCCTGAACGCGACGATATTAATAAGAGGGTCTTTGAAGCGGCCAAAATGTCTGTTTGCATAATTGTGCTTCGACGTCAGCGGGCACTTGATCGCTCTTTTACTATGCGAATTCACACGGACCGGTTTGTAGACGCGTCAAATCCGAAGACCCTGTTGAGCGTGGATCACATTGAGTTGCTGGACAAGACGACCGCAACAATACCGGTATTGAGTCAGGCCGATTTGGATTTATTGATTAAGCTATATCGGCAGTCATCCAGAGTAAGAGAAGTAGGTCACTGCTACACAGGTGAAATTGATCTTACACTTGCCAAGAAATACATTTCTCACAGTACCAAGGATGTTTCTCTTTTTCGTGGAGCAATAATTGATAGGTACACGATTAGACAAGAAATGAGTCAAGGAGAATTCTTATACCTGAAAGCATCGAAGTATTTTAATGAAGTGGGAGGTAAGAAAGCCGAGCATTATCAATACTCAAGGATCGGCATGCAAGGCATCACAGGCGTTAACGAAAAAGTGCGACTGAAAATGACCCTTTTGCCACCGAAAGTGTTTTGTGCGAATTCTGTCAATTATATGGTATTTAACAAGCCGTCGCTCAATTTGAACTTTGCGCTTGGCATTTTGAATAGCCAACTATTGAATTACATATTTACCAAGTTCAGCACAAACAGCAATGTTAATGGGTATGAGGTGGATAATTTACCATTCCCTAATCCGGTTGACTTGAAGTACATAAATGCAATATCCGATCACGTAAACCACATCCTCGCATCGAAGGCGAGAAACCCATTAGCTGACACCTCAACTCTGGAGCGAGAGATTGACAGAATTGTTTACGAGCTGTACGGGCTAACAGTTAAGGAAATCAAGATAGTTGAGAAAGGAATTGGGGAATAACGAGAGTATTTCTATGCCCACCCACGACATCATAGACAACCGCACCCAAAAGCTCTCCGACCATATCAACCGCCTTCTGGGGACCACCGACCTCGCCCGGTTCGCAGTCGGCTACTTCTTCCTCTCCGGTCTCGAGCCCATCGCGGGAAAACTCGCCAAGCTCCCGGAACTCCGCCTGCTCATCGGCAACACCACCAACCGCGCCACCTTAGAGCAGATCGCCGAAGGCTGTCAGCGCTTAGACCTCGTAGCAGACAAAGCAGAGGCAGAAGCCTATCCCAAGCGGGCCGAGGAACGGGAGATGACCGCCAAGACCGGGGAAAAACTCCGCATTGCCGTAGAGCTCATGGACCAGACCGATGAGGGGGAAGAGTTGGTGAAATCCCTGGCCCAGCTCATCGAAGAAAAACGCCTCAAGGTGAAGGTTTACACCAAGGGCCGGATGCATGCCAAAGCCTACATCTTCGATTATGGCAAGATCTTCGACGGAAAAGGGAAACCCGCAGAGCGACATGAAGAGGGCATCGCCATCGTAGGGTCCTCCAACCTCACCCTGGCCGGGATCACCCACAACACGGAATTAAACGTCGTCGTCCAGGGAAACGACAACCACACCGAGCTCGTGCGCTGGTTTGACCGGCTCTGGGACGAGTCCCAGGACTTCGACGAAACCCTGATGCATGAAATCCAGGCGTCCTGGGCCCTGGCCCCGGCACGGCCTTACGACATTTACATGAAAGCCCTGTACGCCCTGGTCCGGGAGCGCCTGGAGGGAGAGGACGATAAGGACATCCTCTGGGAAGACGAGATCACCAGGAAGTTAGCCGATTTCCAGAAGGTCGGGGTGCGCCAGGCCATCCAGATGATCCGGGACTACGGGGGAGGTTTCGTGGCCGACGTCGTGGGATTGGGAAAAAGCTACATCGGCGCGGCCATCGTCAAGCACTTCGAGCGGACGCACCACGCCCGGCCTTTGATCATCTGCCCGGCACCCCTCAAAGACATGTGGGAAATCTACAACGAAGCCTACGAGCTGAATGCCAGGGTGCTTTCCATGGGACTCATGAAGGAGGACGATAAGGGATTGCCCAAACTCCTTCTGGAAGACCCCAAATACCGCGACCGGGACTTCGTACTCTTAGACGAGAGCCACAACTTCCGCTACCCGGATACCCAGAAATACAAGGTTCTCCAAGCTTATCTGGCTACGGGAAAACGCTGCTGCTTCCTCACGGCCACGCCCCGGAACAAGAGCGCCTGGGACGTGTATCACCAGATCAAGCTCTTCCATCAGGACGACAAGACCGACCTGCCCGTAGACCCGGCCCACTTAAGAGACTACTTCAAGCTGATCGAAAAGGGAGAACGCAGGCTCCGGGACCTTTTGGCGAACATCCTGATCCGGCGAACCCGGAACCACATCCTGCGCTGGTACGGCTACGATGCCGAAACACACGAAAAGGTGGACCCGACCCGGTTCAAAGACTACCAGGAGGGCAGGAGAAGGGCTTACGTGCTGGTGGGAGAAAAACACCAATTCTTCCCGAAGCGGGAACTGGATACCATCGAATACAGCATCGAGGAAACCTACCAGGGGCTCTACCAACGGTTACGGGGATATCTCGGAAAGGCCAGAAAGGGACAGGCGGATAAATACCCCGAGGATGAACTGAGCTATGCCCGGTTCGGGCTGTGGCATTACGTCAAAAAAGAGAACCAGCGTCAAGAGCCTTACGGCGGACTGCACAGAGCCGGGAAGAACCTGAGAGGCCTGATGCGGGTGCTGCTCTTCAAGAGGTTCGAGTCCAGCGTCTATGCATTCCAGGAAACGGTCCGAAGGCTCCTGAGGGTCCATGAGGCCTTCGCCAGGGCCCTGGACGAGGGCATCGTCCCGGCAGGGGAGGACGCCCAGGCACTGCTCTACTATACAGATTATGCGGATGAGGACGACCTCTTAAGCGCCCTCCGGGAGGTGTCAGGGAAATATTCCGTAAAAGACTTCGACCTCGCCCGGCTCAAAGAGCACATCGAGCACGACATCAGACTGCTCAAGAAGGTCCTGAACTTGGTGGAGCCCATCACCCCGGATAAGGACGCCAAGCTCCAGGTCCTCATGGAACGCCTGAGAAAATCACCCCTCAAAGAGGGAAAGCGCCTGATCTTCACCCAGTATGCGGATACCGCCCGTTACCTATATCAGAACCTGAACCCGAATGATAAAAGGGACGACATCGAGGTCATCTACAGCGGGGACAAAAGCAAGGCGCGGGTGGTGGGCCGGTTCGCGCCCAAGGCCAACCCGGAATACCATTACGTTCGGGACGGGGAAAAGGAGCTGATGACTGTGGTGGCTACGGACGTATTGGCCGAAGGCTTGAACCTCCAGGACTGCGACAAAATCATCAACTACGACCTGCACTGGAACCCGGTGAGATTGATCCAGCGGTTCGGGCGGATAGACCGTATCGGGACCGAGCATGAGGTCATCTACGGGTTCAACTTCCTGCCGGAGATCGGCATCGAGAAAAACTTGGGGCTCAAGGAGAAGCTCAAAAACCGCATCCAGGAGATCCACGATACCATCGGCGAGGACTCCGCCATCCTGGACACCTCGGAACAGCTCAACGAGGAAGCGATGTATGCCATCTACGAGCAAAAGGGCGGTCAGCTCTCCCTCTTGGAGGACGAGGAGGAAAGCCTGGACCTGAACGAAGCCGAGGAGATGCTGAGGAAGATGAGAGCCGAAAACCCCGGGGAGTTCGAGCGCATCGCCAGCCTGAGGGACGGCATCCGCACGGCCTGGGCGGCCAAAGCCAAGAAGTTCTTCGTCTTCTGCCAAGCGGGACGCTACCAAAAACTCTATCTTCTGGATGAAGCCAAGACAGGGGAAATCAACGACATCCCGAAAATCCTGGGAACAATCAAATCCGGGACAGAACAAAAAGGCGTACCCCTGCCAGCCGGATACAACGCCAGGGTCATGGAGGTCAAGCGGAAGTTCACTGAGGAAGCTAAGCACCGCCAAGCCGAAAAGGAGTATACCCTTTCCTTGAGCCACGGACAGCGCTACGTCCTGAGGGAGCTGCGCCTGCTCTTCGGGGAGGCCGCTGACGAGGATAAGAAAGCGCAAATCAATATCCTGGAAAAGGCTTTTCGGGGAGCCCTGACCGCGGCGGTCAATAGGGAACTGAACCTACTGCGCAGGAATTCGGTTGCTGGCGAAAAGCTCTTTGCGAACCTCGTCACCCTCTACCACCAACACAACATGAAGGATTGGGCGGAACGGAGGGCGCTGGGCACGGAAGGGGAGGATATCCCGAGGGTGGTTTGCAGTGAGGTGCTTTGAAACGACCTGCCCACCGACCCCCACCCC
>CAYGWX010000038.1:0-21651 GCA_964353855.1 uncultured bacterium
GGTAAGAGGCCGGGCACCCTACGGTTCCGGAGCCGGGGCCACTGTTCCCATTGGAATAGGACTGGTGGATTCCCAATATCTGACAATTCCTTGATACCTGCCAGAATGTGGTGATCGAGCCCGTCGAGTTTCCCCAGGAGTTCCCGAATATGTTCGGGCGGGAGGTCCCGGCGAACCACTGGTAGCAGGCTAGGATCCAGGAATCCTGGCCGGAGCCGCCCGAATCGAAGGCCTTGGCGCAGACGAAGGTCGCCCCGCGGGCCACGCCGATGGTGTCCGCCCCGCTGCCCCCGCAGATCGTGCCCATGGTGTGCGTGCCATGGCCGTGATCGTCATAGGGCGTGGTCTGGCCATTCACGCCATCGAACCAGGAGTTGTTCCCCCCCCGATACCGGCCTCCGAAGGTGGGATGGGTCACATCGACGCCGGTGTCCATGTTGCCGACCACGATCCCGGCCCCATTGTAGCCCAGGGCCCAGGCCTGGGGCGCCGAGATCTGGGTGAGGTTCCACTCGATGGAGTTGATCCCGGGGCCCCTCGTCGGAGTAACCGGGTCCAGATGAATCACCCGGTCCTCGTCGATGCCGCCCACCTTCGGGTTCTGGGCGATCTCCGAGACCACGTCCGGGGTGGCCTCCAGGGCAATCGCGTTGATGATCCAGAAGGGCCTCACTTTGGCCACTCTGTTCCCGTATCCGGGAAGCGTGGCCAGGAGGTCCCGCTGGCTTGCCTCGGCGGTGGTCTTGAGGTGCCTCACCATCGCTTGCCACTGCCCGGATGGGAAGGTTGAGATGTCCGCCTCCCCGTTCATGCGCACGATGATCTTCAGCTTCTCCCCCGGCGCCGCCTTGTCCAACTGCGCCTGCAAGGACGGGGTAATCAGCCCGGCCCAGGCCCCGGAAGCCCACAGGGCGCCCAGGACCAGGACCATTCCGAGCTTCAGCCATTCCCTCATCGTTCTCATCGCTTCGCTCCTTTACTGATTAATTAGGCCAATTCGCGGGATTGTTTTGTAAAATCTTTGTATGCACACATCCCGACCCGGAGGGATTCTCTCCGGCTATCGGGGTGGAAGAGCTTTCACATTGGGAAGGGGGTTCTGCTGAGGACTGGGGCCAGGTCGGGGGTGGTCGGGAGAGGGCGGTTTAGGAAAGGATCCTGCCCAGCATCAGCGTCGGACCAATCGCGTGCTTATCCTCCTCCTAGGGGGAGTGGTTTTGGGTGCCTTAACATTGTACCAAATTATCCTTGAAAAGTCCAGAGGATATTTAACACCTGTTCAAAAAACCCTCCCCGGAGGAACGAGCTTCCCCCGGCGAAACGTCCGGGGGAAGCTCGCTGAGGTGAGGCAAGCTATTTCGGCAGGGCCGCCCTGTTATCTTACCTTTACAATTCGCAGGGGTTTAGCGCTCTGGTCCTCTGGCTTGAGGAAGTAGACCCCCGGGGGAAGCCCCTCACCGATCCGGTCGCCCCGGTAGATCCCCGCTTTGCGGCCCAGGATGTCATAGAGCGTCGCCCGTTCCCGTTCGTGCCCCGGAGCCCGAGCGTAGGCCCGGAAGGGGTTGGGCCAGGCCTGCCATCCGACCATCCCCCTCACCCTTGGTCCCTCCGTCTGCTCTTCGATTCCGCTCCCTCCCGTGGTCGTCTTACGGATCATCCCGCCCCGGCCCACGGCGTACCCGGTCTGGGCATTCACCGGGAACAGGATCCCTTGGTAGCCATGCCACGTGGTGGAGTTGAGGGGGAACCAGGTGGAACCTCCGTTCGTGGTCTTCTCCATCATGTTATATCCGCCAGGCGTGAACACCGCGTATCCGGTCTGGACGTCCGGGAAGGAGACGGCGGATACGGCCACGATGCCGCCGCCTATGGCCTGCCCGGTCCAAGAGGCTCCGCCATTAGTGGTCTTCACGACCTTGTAGTTCCCGGAGGAACCCTGGAGCCCTCCCACGTAGCCGGTCTGGGCATTGGCCGGGAAGCACACCGAGTAAAAGTTGGAGGGCGAGGGATTATAGAGGAGGCTCCAGGTCGTCCCGCCGTTGGTGGTTTTGAAAATGACCCCCCCGGCACCCCCGCTGCTCCGCTGGACAGCCCCGGCAGCATATCCGGTCTGGGCATCCACGGGAAATTGCACCGAGAAGAACGCCGAGGTCGTGTTGGGATTCTGGGAGACCCAGCTGGCCCCTCCGTCCGTGGTTTTCAGGATCACCCCGCCGACCCCCGAGTTATACCCCACGACGTATCCGGTCAGGGCATCCCCGGGGAAGTGGACTCCGTTCAGCTCGGCGGTCGTCCCGGGGTTCAACGCGGTCCAGGCCGATCCCCCGTCCGTGGTCTTGAGGAGCACCCCGGATCCGCCCGTCCCGTTCCCTCCTACGGCGTACCCGGTCTGGGCATCCAAAAAGTCGACCCCGAAGAGGTTCGTGGACGTCCCGGAGCTCTGGGCCGACCACTGGGTTCCCCCGTCCGTGGTTTTATAGATCTCCCCGCCGGAGCCCACGACATACCCGGTCTGGTTGTCCGCCGGGAAGTCCAGGCCGTAAAAGCTCGCTTCCGTTCGGGAGTTCAGGAAGGTCCAGTCGGTCCCGGCGTTGGTCGTCTTGAGGATCTGGCCGTGGCCTCCGTTCTGGTCGTAGATATACCCCACGGCATAGCCGGTCTGGGCGTTCGGAAAATTCAACGGCAGGGTGTAGGTCATGAACTTCGAGGTGAACCAGGGATTCCAGGAGGAGCCTCCATCGGTGGTCTTCATGATAAACGTCCCGTTCCAGCCCGAGGCGGGGTGGGCCCAGCCCGAGGCGTATCCGGTCTGATTGTCCGTGAACCGCACGGCGTAGATCTCGCGGTAATCGTAATACCAGATGCTCTCCCAGGAGGATCCCCCGTTGGTGGTCTTGAGGATCGTGCCATCGCCGCCCCCGGGAAGCGCGTACCCACCGGCGTAACCGGTCTGGGCGTTAACCGGGAAATGGATTTTGTAAAAGTTAACGGTCGTTCCGGAACTTTGCGGACTCCAACTCGATCCGCCGTTCGTGGTTTTTAGGACCACGCCGCCGCCGCCCCCGACATATCCGGTTTGGGCATCCAGCGGGAAGGTCACGCAGTTAAGGTTCTGGGTAGTCCCTGAGGATTGGGCGACCCAGGCCGCGCCCCCGTCCGTGGTCTTCAGGATTTGGCCTCCCCTTCCCACCGCATACCCCGTCTGGGCATCCGCAAAATCGACACCGTAGAGCCAGGTGGACAACGCCCCGAGGTAGAGGAAGGACCAACTCGCCCCCTGGTTCGTGGTCTTCAGGATGACCCCATGATAGGTCCCGTTCCACCCCGATCCCCAGAAGTTGCCCACTGCAAATCCGGTCTGGGGGTTGGGGAAGTCCACTCCGTACAGCTCATTGTAGCCCGGCAGGCTGTCCGGAACCGTCCAGGTCACACTCCAGGAGGCGCCCCCGTCCGTGGTCTTCAGGATCTGTCCGCCCTCCTGGTCCACCGCAAAGCCGGTTTGGGAATCGATGAAACAGAGATCCCCGTATTCGTTCCCCTGGGGATAGGGATTTTGCCAGACCCAACTCAGACCCTGGGCCCAGGCTATTGGGCTGACCCAGAGGGCCAGTGTTATCAGCCCCCCGCAACCCAGCAGGCTCGTTGTTCTCCTCATCTCACTTCCTCCTTGTCTTTAGGCATCCTCTCTCTCTGCGAAAACCTTGAGGCCCTTTAAAGCTCATTCCCGGACAACCACCCCAGATTGGAGTTCAGCCAGGAAAGTTCCTCCTGGCTGAAAAGTATATCCTACGATTCTAACAAGATTCTGACAAGATTCAGGGCGGATCCCACATCGGGTCTTTCTAGGAAAAAGGTCTTCGGGAAATGAGCTGCGAATAGAGGGTTTCTGTTTTGGGTTGGGGAGTTACCTTAAGTTCTTTGTTCAGAACGCGTTGCAGCTGCTCGTAAGCCGCCTTCAACTCGATTCGCTTTCCGGCCTGGGCCAAGGCCATCATCAGCAGTTGATAAGCCTCCTCATCCAAGGGATTCATCTGGATCGCCTTTTGGAAGCAAACAATGCTTTCCTTCGTTTCCCCTCCTGTCCGTTGGAGGTTCCCGAGCATCAGCAAGGTTTCGCGGTACCGTGTTTCGAATCGCCTGGCCTCCTCCTGAACCCAGGAGGAGAACCAGCCTTCGCAGAAACTACCCTGCCTGAGGGCGACCGCCTGGGCGAGCAACGCCTTCGCCGGTGCGTCCTCGCTCTGGCGCTCCGCTTCCTTGACCAGGCCTTCAAAGGCCTGCGCATCCACCCACACCGAAAAGTCCGGGGACAGGCTATAGGTCCCGGCCGCCCGGATCACGAGCTCTCCCGTTCTCCGGGGCTTGCCGGTCCAGCGCTGGAGGACCTTGCGCAAGTCCAGAAGGGTTGTGTGGAAGGCATTGGTGGCCTGCCTCGGGCTCAGCCGGGGCCAAAGGGTTTCCAAGAGGACCTCTTTGGTCAGAGGCTTTCCGGAATGCAAAGCGAAATAGACGAAGAGCTCCAGGGCTTTCCGCCTGGTCCAAACAACCGGGCTGACCTCCTTGGCCCCGATGAAGACCCGCGGGATTCCCAGAAGGCAGATTCGCAGTCCAGGGATCCGATCCGTCCCGGAAGACTTCCAGATCGCCTGGAACGCTGGACGCGATGAAAGGTAGGATGTCTCCAGGCCTCCCTCTCGGGCCATCGCCATCAGGGCGGGAAGATAGCGGAGCTCCCGGGCCAGGATCCCATCATAGCCCTCACGCTTGGCCAGCCGGATGACCTGGCCAAGACAGCGCACCGCCTCACGGGTTTTCCCCGCGCGCCGACGGACCTCAGCCTGAGCCAACCGGCAGAACAACAGGCCCGTCCGCAAGCCGAACCTCCGGGATAGCTTAAGGCTTTCGTCCAGCACCCTCTCGGCTTCCCTCATCCTCCCTTTAGAGGCCAGGTGGAATCCTTGCTCGATCCGCAGGGCCACTCGCGAGGAGACATCAAAGGAGTCCTCCTTCTCGACCAACGGGGCCAGGGCCTCCTCGACTTTCCCGGGGTTCCCACGGTAGCGGTAAAGGCGGATGAGATCTCGGACGAGGATGGGCTCCATATTTGCCCAGCGTAGGCGTCGGGCCTCCTGCATGGCTTTCATCAGGAGGGCCTCGGCACGGTCCAGGTCTCCGCGCTGGACCCAGAGATAGCTTTCGTTCCGGTGCAGGGGAACCAGGGACCAGGGGTCCTCGTAGGGGCGACAAAGGGTCCTGCCGGCCTCGAGGATACGCTCGGCCAGGGCCTCCTGACCCAAATCCAAGGCGGTTCGGGCGGCGTTCCCGAACAGATGGCCCACCTTATGCTGGTAACGTCCTCCCACCAGCTCGATGAGCTTCTGAAACCGAGTGTGGGCTTCGACCAAGTCCCCCTGCTGCGAGGCCAGGGACGCCAGGTTATAGCCTGCGGTCACCAGGTTATGGCGCGCCCCCGCGCGTTCGCTAAGGCGGCAGGTTTTTCGCAGGTACCATCTGGCCTTTTCGACCTCCCCCAAGTTCGAGAACACGATCCCCAGGGAATTCAAAATCTCGGTCTGCTTTTGCACCTCCTCAGGGAGACATGCCCTCAAGGCTTTACGGAACCTCCGTAAGGCCTCGGGATACTCCCCTTGGGCGAAGAGAAGCTTCCCTTGGGCCAAGAGGATGTTGGCCTCGGAAAGGGGATCCCGGAGGCCCTTCACCTGCTGCTCTGCCTCGTCGTAAAGGGCCTTCTCTTCCTCCAGCCGGCCCTGTTCGCGGAACACCGCCCCCAGCAACAGGAAGAGGCGAGGATATTTAAGGACGATCTCCCGGGGAATCTGCGCGAACCATTTCCGGAGGGTATCGAATCTGGCCCCTTCCTCAAGATCATCCCCAATCCGGCTGATGGCCTTCCCGGCCCATTCAGGACTCCCCCCCTCCAGGTAATGCTCGATCGCCTGCTCCCACTGCTCCTTCCGCTGGTAGTAATCCGCGGCCCGGAGATGGAGCGCTTTCCTGAAGCTCTCATCTTTGGTTTGGACCTGAAGGAAATCACGAAACAGGCGATGATACTTGTACTCACATTTGCCAACTGACGAGACGAATAGATTCCGCTTCTCCAGGCTCTTTAATAGCTCCTCAGATCCCTCCACCCCGAATATCTTGTCACAGGCCACAGAGGTCATCACCTCCAGGATCGAGCTCTTCCTTAGGAAATCTTGCAACTCCAAGGATTCGTTGGTCAGTATTTCATTCGCGAAATATTCAAACAGAGGCTGATTGGCCTCTAAGTACCCATTCAAAGTCCCCTTCACCGTCTTGCCATCCTTCCCTGCCGCTTGAAGGATCAGCCGTATCCCCGTGATCCACCCCTCGGTCTGCTCCGAGACCCGCTTCAGCTCCTCCTCCGAAAGGCCCACCTTATAGACCTCGGAAAGCAGAGATCGAACCTCTTCCTCCGTAAACTTCAATCCCTCCCGGGAGAGCTCGTACAGATCCTCCTTGGCCCGCCACTTGGCCAGGGAAGGCAATGGAGGGACCGTCCGGGAGGCGATGACGACATGCACGATGTCCGGGAGATGGTCTACGAAGTAGTCCAGGCCCTGGTGAACCAGGCTGTCCTCAGGGAGCGCATGATAATCGTCCAGGATGATGAACAGCTCCTCCTTCCGCTTCTCCACTATTTCATTAATCAGCGTCCCGAAGAGCAGCTCGTAGTTCTTCCCAACCTCTCCCCCCTGCTCCAGGAGGCCCTTTGTCCTGGAAGCTAAGCCCTTTTGCAGCTTCTCCAGCCCGTGCACCAGATACGAGGCGAACACCACCAGGTCGCTGTCTCCCTTGTCCAGGTCGTAATACACGCTGGGGATGTCTTCCTCCTTCATGACCTGGGCCAGGAGGGTCGTCTTCCCATACCCCGCATCCCCGGTGATGAGCACCAGCTTCCGCTCCAGGTTGTTCTTGAGAAGCTTGAGAAGCCTCTCCCTGCGGAGGGTGTTAGGCTTTAAGGACGGGGGCTGCAGCTTGGTCTCTAAGATCATGGCTTTGTTTGGTTGCGACTCTATATAAATATACACCGCTACGCCTTATTTTGCAACCCGTTTCCCAAACGAAAGAGGCCCCGATAAGATCGGGGCTTCTGAATTGAATGGGTCTGTCAGGAACCGTGTCGACTCTACCGCGGCTTCACGATACGTATCGGCTTGGCCCTCAGGTCTTCAGGCCTCAGGAAGTAGACCCCGACCGAGAGCCCTTCCCCGACCCGGTTGCCCTTGTAGGTACCAACCTTCCGTCCGGAGAGGTCATAAAGGTTGACCGGCTCGACCTCGTGCCTTGGCCGCCTCCCCTCTTTGACGGGACCGAAGGTTTCAAGGGCCAGGGCTTTAGCGGACCTCGCATTCCTCGACCTTGTGCCCCAGGCCCATCTGGGCGTAGATCGCCCGGGCCTTCTCGAAGTAGTACCCGGCCCGGCCCTCCAGAGCCATCCCTTTCTTTTCGGCCCCGGCCAGCATCCGGGCATAGTCCAGGGAGACGTCCCCGGACAGGCGCTTCACCGCGATCTCCTCGCTGATCGCCAGGGCCTTCTGGAAATAGGTCTCAGCCTGCTTGAAGTCGCCGGCCACGGCATGGATCTTGGCGTAGGCGAAGAAGCTCACCGCCCGGTCCTCCCGGGAATTCAGGTCCTCGGACTGGCGCATCGCGGAGGCCGCAAGGTCCAGCGCTTCCTGCACGGCCGGCGGGTCCGCGGCGATCCTGAGCTCGGCCAGCTTGGCCAGGACCTCGGGCAGGACCTGCTTCATCCCGACCTCCCCGCAGATCGCCCGCGCCCGTTCGAGATGCTCCCCGGCCTCAGCGATCCGTCCGGTCTCCAGGGCCAGGCCGCCGAGATTGGAATGGGCGATCCCGACCCCGCGCCGGTAGCTCATCTCCTCGGAGAGGCGCAGGTACTTCCGGAAGAGCTCTTCCGCCCTGGCGTACTCCCCCCGGTATTGGGCGAGGAGCCCGAGGTTGTTGGAGGCCAGGGACTCCCCCCGGCGCTCCCCGATCTCACCGCAGATCTCGAGATAGGTCCGGTAATGGCTCTCCGCCCGGTCGTAGTCGCCCAGCCCGAGGTAGGCGTTGCCGAGGTTGTTGTGCGCCCGGCCGATGTGCTGCTTGTGGTCCATCTCCTCGCCCAACGCCAGGAACCGCTGATAAAAAGTCAGGCCCTTCTGGTGCTCGCCCCGGTTGTAGTAGACGACCCCCAGGCCGGTGAAGGCCCGGGCCCGCAGCGTCTGGACTTGATAGCGCTCCGGGGGCGGTGGATCCCCGGCCAGAAGCCGGTCCAGGAGGGCCAGCCCCTGCTCCCCCAGCTGGGCCGCGTCCTCGATCCGTCCCAGGATCCGGAGCACCCAGGAGCGGGAGAGCAGGATGTTCGCCCGCAGGATCTCGTCCTCCAGGGAGGCTCCCGGGATCAGGGCCTCGGCCTCCTCCAGGTCACTCAGCGCCTCGGAGTACCGGCTCTGGCCCTCGTTCACGGAGTATAGCTTGAACAGGGCCTGGATGCGGAGACGCTTGTCCTCTCCCCCGGACCGGGCCATCTCCTGGTACCAGGTCCGGGCCTCGTCGAAGCGCCCCCTGAGACTTAAGATCTCCCCGATCGCCTGGCAGGTTTCGCAGAGCTCCCTGGCCGGGGCCGGGCTCCGCTCCCGGAGCAGGGCGACCGCCTGCTGGTAATAGCCCAGCGCCTCCTCGTTCGCGTAGCGGTCGCGGGCCTTCTCGCCGGCCTTCTTGAGCCAGATCAGGGCCTTCCCCGGATCCTCCCCCTCGGAGTACTGCAGGGCCAGGAGCTCGGCGAAATCCTCCAGCCGGTCGGGATACAGCTCCTCGATCGCCTCCCCGGCCCGGCGGTGGAGCTCGCGGCGTCTCTTCTTGAGGAGCCCCTGGTAGGCGACCTCCTGGAACAGCGGGTTCTTGAAGTGATAGACCAGGTCCGGGTCGCGTCCGGCCTCGACCAGGTAGTCCTCTTCCTCCAGGACCGCAAGGTACAGGGTGAGCATCAGGTCCGGCAGGCCCGAGAGGCGCTCCAGGACCGGGGCCGGGAACTGGCGCCCGAGGACCGCGGCGGTCTGGAGGACTTCGCGGACGTCCGGCTCCAGACGGTCCAGGCGGGAGGCGATCACGGCCTGGACGGTATCCGGAAGGAACAGGGAGTCCGGCGGGGAGGCGAGCTGCCAGGCCTCGTTCCGGCGGGTCAGGGCCTCGGAGTCCAGGAGGGAGCGCAGGATCTCCTCCAGGAAAAAGGGATTGCCCCCGGCCTTGGCCAGGACCCTCTCCATGAACCCGGCGGGCAGGCCGGACCCGCCGAGCAGGTTTTCCAGGAGCCGGGCGCCGGCCTCCCGGGAGAGCGGCCCCAGGGGGATCTCCCGGAAGGAATCCCCCAGCTTGGCCCTGAGACGTTCCTGGAACCGGTATCCCTCCCCCTCCTTCTCCCCCCGGGCGAGGGCCACCAGGAGAATCGGGAACGGCTCCGGGGCCTCGAACAGGAACTCCAGGAGCTCCAGGGAGGCGGGGTCGGCCCACTGGGCATCCTCCAGGACCAGGACCATGGGCTGGGTCCGGAACAGGCTTCCGAACAGGGTGCGGACGCTCATCTGGATCTGGGTCTTGAGGCCCTGGGGATCGAGGTGCCGGATCTTGCGGTCCAGGTCGTCCTCGAAGCGCAGCGAGAAGAGGTATCCCAGGTACGGGACGAGGTCCTGCCAGGCCTCGGGGAAGAGGTCCCGGGTGCGTTCGCGAAGGCGCTCCCGGATCTGGTCCCGGGGCTCCCGCTCCGGGATCCCGAACACCGCCCTAAGGATCTCCAGGAAAGGGGCGTAGGGCATGCTCTCCCCGTGCGGGGAGCTCTGGCCGCGGAGCAGGATCACCGGAGCGCGGGCCCGCCGCAGCCGGTCCCTGGCCTCCTCCAGGAGGCGGGTCTTGCCGATCCCGGCACCCCCGGTCACGAAGGCCGCCCCCCACTGCCCGGCGACCACTCGGTCCACGGCCTCCAGGAGTTGGGTCAGCTCCCGGTCCCGGCCGAGGAGCGGGGAGGCGAGGTCCCGGAAGCCCCGCTTGGGCTCCGGCTTCTCCCTTTCCCTGAGCGGCCGGAACACCTTCACCGGCTTCTCCACCCCCTTCACCCGCACCGCCTCCCGCGCCTCGTACTCGAACAGGTAGCGCGTGGCCCGGAACACCGGCTCGGAGACCAGCACCTCCCCCGGCTGGGCCAGGTCCTTCAGCCGCGAGGCCAGGTTCACCGCGTCCCCCATCACGGTGTGCTCCCGCTTCTCCGCCGAGCCGACCTCCCCGACCACCACCACCCCGCGGTTGACCCCGGTTTGAAGCCCGACCTCGGTCTGCTCCCGCAGGTGCGCGGACAGGGCCCGGTTGATATCGGGGACCCGGGCGAACATCCCGAAGCAGGCCCGGACCGCGTGCTCCGGGTCGTCCTCGTGGGCTTGCGGGTACCCGAACAGCGCCATCACCAGGCCCCCCTCGTGGAACAGGATCGTGCCCCCCTCCTTGAGGATGGCCAGTTTGAGGCGCTCGAAACAGATGGAGGCCGCGTCCCGGACCTCCTCGGGGTCGAGGCGGGAAGCCAGGGCCGTGAACCCCGAGACGTCCGCGAACAGGATGGCGACCAGGCGGCGCTCTTCGGTCTTAGGGGCTAAGGATGTGTCCAGGGGTTTTGAGATCATCCCATTCACTCAGGGTTTCCGTTCGTACCGGGTCCTCTTCCTCTCCAACCCACAGCCCTCCAGGACCTGAAGGGAATTTAAGGAATACCCGTCCTGGTCCGAAGAGAGAAAGGAGGTTCCATGTCCGGGCTGGATTCAAGGCGTCTCTCCTCCCGGACCTGGAAGCAGAGCCGGCCCGGGTTTTTTTATCCCCTCTGGTTGCCCTGTTCATTCGGGGGTGGTTTCCTGGGCAGCAGGACCTGGGAAATAAAGAACCCGATGAGCCCGCAGACGACGCCAGGGGACGAGTAATAATAGAGGACCATCCCCGGGAGGGGAAACTTCCGGATGAGCATCGACAGCCCGGGCAGGAAAAAGGTGATCCCGGCGATCGGGAAGATGGAGGCGAAAAACCCCAGGCCGGCGGAGAGGAGCACGACCCGGAGCGTGGGCTGGTTTCTCCAGCTCCGCCAGGGAGCGGTGGCCACGATGAATCCCAAGGTGCTGAACCCGGCCGATACGCCGACCAGGTAGGCGGCCATGATGAAATTGTCCCGGCTCTCCGCATCCGGAAACCCATGGGCTTTAGAAAGCATGCTCATCGCGGTCAGGCCAATCCAGAACACCACGCCCGCCCCGCCATAGGCCAGGACGCCCAGAAACACGTTGCGCAAAACTCTCCTTTCCATGGACTTATCCCCGGACCCATTCCCTCCTGACGTTGATGTCCAACTCCTTGGTAAAAGGAGGCTTCACGTCGTGTTGATAAAGGAGCGGGTTAACGTCTTACTGCCGAAGCTGAGACGGTGGAAGTAGACCCCGGCCACGGGCTCCCTGTGGAATGAGGCGATGGACCGGCTGTCCAGAATCGGACAGAGGGTATAGTTCTCGGCAGGCAGGCTGTCAAAGGTCGCGGTGGCAGGGTTGAGTTGAAGAAGAACCGTCAAGAAGGCTGACCAGGATGGGTTGGCGGATCCGGGAGAAATCCACGACCAGGGTCAGGGTGAAACGCAGGTCTCCGGGGTAGGCGTCCTGGGCGGTGAGCCCAGGTCAGGAGCGAGTACGGTCATTAAGAGGCGTTTTCCCAATCCTTGAGAGCAACCCCGGCCTGGCGCAGGATGCGGCGAAGGAGGCCGGCAGAGACGTCCTGCTGATGTGCATTGGGGAATGTGCAGCTTCAGGGCACCGCGCACCATGAAGGCATGCCTCCCTCCGGAGACAGGCCCGGAGAAGCCCAGCGCGCGGAGACGGCGGATCAGCTCACGGCGAGAGACCGGACCCAAACCTAAAACCTCAGGCCACCTTGGCTGGCTGAAGGGTGCCCCGATAGGGACGAGTCCCGCCGATGGCCGGGACCGGGTTGCGATCCCGAATCTTAGAGGACCAACCACTCTTCCAGGACTTCCTGGAGCTCAGCCCGACAGCCCTCCAAGGTGTTCCCCTGCGCCCAGACCCCGGGGCAGAGCTTGATCTCGCCGTAATACCTCCCGTCCTCCAGGAGCTCATACCTCGCCCGATCCAAGGCCTTTTGAATGTATTTCGTCAACATGGAGATCTCCCTCCTTTTGCTAAATTATACAACAGAATCGAACGATGAATCAACCCCATCTCGACTTGGCGTTTGCCGGGACGAGGGGTCCCCTGAAAGGAAGGACTGTGTTGACAAATTCCGCGAAATCAGGTATAGTATTAGCGGACGGCAGCGAAAAGAAATCCTGAGGGTCAATGGTTTCACGGTTATATTTGGATACGTCTGTTTTCGGAGTCCTTTTCGATTTCGAAGACCTCGGCCGAGTCAATGTGCGCCTGGGATATCGTTTGTTGGACATCGTTTAGCCGTGGGAGGCGGCCTATGTCTGAGCGTTGGGAGCATCGCTCCCTGGAGTGGATTCACGAGGCGAGGGCGCGGAACGCAGCCCGGATTAAAAAGCAAGGTCCCATAATCAAGCCCAGCGAGGCCGCGCGGCGTGCCGTCAAACGGCTGGGCCTGCGCTGGGCCAAGGAGACGCCGCGTCCCTCCGCCTCCGGGAGATCATAAGGGCTTCGTATCGGGCGTCTTCGGCAATCCGGTGGGACGCTTAAACCCTGCTCCCCTCCGGGTTTCGTCGTTTTATAGCATGGGGAGAAAACCGGGAGTCAAACCCCGCAACTTGAAAAGCGCCGCCCGCAATGAACGATGGCCATGGGAATGGATCGGCTTCATTTCTTCTCCCTTTTCCCCGTACTGTCCAGCTTGACTTTTCCGTCAGGTTGAGGTATAATACGGATGATTTTAAACTGGGAGGAAACTTGCCTGCCACCGTTCAACTGACCCTGGACCAGGTTGCTGCGGCCCTTCGCAAGCTCTCCCCTGAGGAGCGGGAGTCCCTGGAAGAACTCCTGAACCCGAAGCTTGTGCAGACGATTCTGCGGCGCAGCCGGGAGGCCCACCAGGGTAAGACCAGGAAATTGAAAAATTCGGGTTGAAAATTGAAGCTATTCAACTGAGCGCGAAGAAACTCATGAAAACCAAGATACCAGAAACGGATAAGCCCAAGCTCGCCGAGTTAGCCGTGAACCTCAAGCGTCTCTCCCGGACCCTCAAGAAACTGGATGAGGGCGACCTGGAGACTCTCGAGGTCCTCCTCGACCCCGAGGCCATGGCCGCGGTTCGCGAGGCCCGGAACTCCGCCCCGCTCCTCTCCCATCGGCGGGCCTTCGGGCATGTGGCCCGTAAAGTATAGGCCCCGGGCCGTCAAGGCCATCGCCCGCCTTCAGCCCTCGGTCCGCACCCGCCTCGAACGAGAGATCCTCGCCCTCTGCGCCGACCCTTATGCGGGCAAACCCCTGAAAGGAACCCTCCGGCCCCTCCGCGCCCTGAGGTTCGGGGACTACCGGGTTCTCTATCAAGTCCACACCCAGCCCGACCGCTGGGTCGAGATCGTGTTCATCGCCCATCGCAAAGAGGTTTACGATATCGCCCAGCGCCTGCTCTCCTTCCTCCTCTCCCTATAAAAAATCACCCCCCTGCAAAACAAGGGCTTCGTTTCGGGCGTCTTCGGTAATCCGAAGGGGCGCAAGTTATGCGCCCCTTCGGATTTTCATCGTTTTAAAGCAGAAGTACCCCCTCGGGGGCTTCCCCAATAAAGGGACCCACCGAACCATCCCTGCCCCTTCTTATTGCTTCCCGGGCTACGGCAGCCAATTTATCCCGGGCGCCTTCCGCTCCCCTTGCGCGCCAAAGCCAGGGCCTCCCGGACCGTGATCAGGACCGCCCTTTTAGTTTTTCATCACCGCGACCGGCAGGCCCAGCCGCCGATTCCGTTCGATCACCCGGGCTACGGCCCGCTGCAGGGCCCGCTCGGCCTTCCGGCCTTCAGGGGTGGGTCTGGCTGGTGCCATCATGGCTCCCTCCTCAGCTGTCGAGCAATCCGTTCGTAGTCCTCTGCCTTTCAAGTTAGGACTAGGCCTCAGAACTGATTGACCTGACCCCTGTAACTGGTCCAGGGGGTCAGGTCACCCCTCCCCAGTCCTAAGAATACATCCCTGTAAGACTGCCGGGTACAGTTTACCAACAAAAGAGGCACCCCTAATGGGATGCCTCATCTTTTTCACGGCACACCGTACAAGTTGGAATGGCTTGTCGGCAACTTTACTTGAACGTCTTTATCCCGATCACCGTTTCCGAGAATTCAGCCGGCGTCGCCTTGCCATCGCTCTTTGGCTGTATCTTGATGCCGCGGGTCTTGTTCCCGACCTGGCTGGCCTTGGTCTTGACCTCGTAAACTCCCCCGGAGGCCCGCACGTCCAGGTCTCCAACCTGCGCCGTGCTGGCATACACGGTGATCTGCTCGGCCCCGTACGGCGGGGATACTTTCAGTTCGAATTGGTCCTCCCCCGACGGCATCTCGTAAACCGCTCCGCCATTGAAGTAGTTGCCGGGGCGATAGGGGTTGGGGAGAAGCTGGACCACGCTGCCGGAGGCATCCGTGTAGGTGATCCGGGCATAGAACGGCTTGTTCCCCTTGAGGTAGAACTTCACCCTCTCCCCCGTCTGGTACCCCTCCTTTTCCGCCCAGGCGCGGAGGGTCAGCAAGGCCGTGGGATCGTCCGCTTCGCTGGTGGCCCGGGCTCCCTTCTGCGCGGCCATGGCCTTCTCGTCGGGAATGACCTCCGCCTTGATCCGGGTCATGAAGCAGTCCCCCGTGGTCTCGTCCTTGTACCATTTCCGCTCGAGCACTTGGATCACGTTGACGGACGCTTTGGCGAAGGCCTCGATCAGGTCGCGCTCCACCACCCCGTTCTTCACTATGGTCTCGCTCTTCAGGTAGGTGAGCGTGTATTCCACCGCGTTCCGCTTGGCTTCGGCCAGGGCGTTCTGCTCGGTCTGTTTCCGGGTCTTGTCGTCGCCCATGCTGGACGTGCCCTCGGCCTCGGTGATGGTGGATTGGCCGGCAAACAGGCTGGTGGCCCAGAACAGGATGACGTACGCCGTGACGGATGAACGCAACATGTCCCTCCTTTCTATTTTGGAACGACCAGCGGGAAGTCCATCCCCCGGGAATCCACCACCGGGTACTGGGCCTCCTGCTTGTATTTCTTGGATATCTCCGGCAGGTGCTCCTCGATGTAGCCCATCAGTTTCCGCACGGTCACCGGCTCGCCCGCCCCGGCGGCCTTGCCGCTTAATCCCTCCAGGAGGGTATAGGTGAACACGCCGTGGCCGAGCTCCTTCACCTCCGCCGCAAACTGGCTGTTGGTCGACGCGGCCACGATGTGGACCCCGGTCGACCGCGACAGTTGGGACAGCGCCTTCCGGTCCTCAAAGCCCCGGAAGGCCACCAATACCGCGCCCGCCTTGCAGGCATCGATCAGCACCAGGATCTTCTGCGCCTTGATCTTCCTGATGAACCCGGACAGCTCGTCCGAGGACAGCCCGCCCGTCTTCACCTCATCTTCCCGCTCGGGATAGGTCAGCTCGTAGGGGATGAAATACCATTTGCCATCGACGTTCTCCCCGTGGCCCGCCAGGTATAACACCACCACATCCTGGGGATTCGTGCTCTCGAGCTGGGTCAGTTGGCCGGTGATGGCGGTTTTGGTGGCCTGGTCGTTGTAGTAGTTCGTGACGTAGACGTGCTTGAACAATCCCCCGCCCGCCCCTTGGAAGAAACCGACCAGAGCCCGTGCATCCGGCTCGGCGTAGTTCAGGTTCAAGGCCGGGTTCTTGTAGGTGTTGATGCCGGAGGCGAAGAGGTACAGCGAGATCTCCTTCTGCGGCGCCGCCAGAAAGACGGTCACCTCATAGGGGTTGGATTCGGTCCTATCCTTGCTGAACCCGGTGGCCCGGAAGGTGTTCTGGCCGTCGACCAGGGTGATGGCGAACTTCTTGGAGCCCGTATCCCCCCGGGGGACGATCTGGATGCCCCGGGCGCCCTCCCCGACGGCCTTGCCGTTGTGGTAGAGCCGGATCTCGTCGATCCCCCCGCCCATGTCCCTGGCCGAGACGGTCACGGTCAACGTGTCGGTGTCGAATTTCCTTCCGGACTGGGGGGCGGTGATCGTCACCTCCGGGGGCGGGAGGACGCCCTTGCGGATGTCCGCCGCCATCTCGACCTTGCCCCCCTCCAGCACCGAGACGACGATGCCCGGGTTGAAGTACTGCTCGTAGAAATTGTCGATCGAGTACACCCTTTGGCCGACCCGCACGTTGAGGTATTTGGCGCCGTTCGGCGAGGCGTTGAAGTACCCCTCGGAGGTGATGATGATCCACTCCCCGTCGGCAAAGGCGAACAGCCGGGCGACTTCGGTTTTCGAGGTTTTATGGATGACATTGATATGGTTTATACTGTTGAAACGCACATCACGTTTGGCAAACTCCAGCTCCCCGTTGACCGGGTCCTTCAGGAAAAGGCCCTCCGGGGTCGAATTTGGCTTGTCGTAAAAATCCATGTATTTTTTTTTGAAGTTTTCCTTGAAAAACTCCTTCGGCACCTTGGACCATAGGGCGTCCGGATCAGACAAGGTCCACAGCATGATTCCACCATACTTGCTCTTTTTCTCGAACATGGCGTTCGTGGAGTTCGAGACGTTGAACTGCTCCAGGCTCGCGGTCTTCAGGTTCCAGAGGTTGAAAGTCAGTTTCGCCAGCTTTTGAGTCGACGAAAAATCGGGCATTATGTTCAACAGCTTGCCGTCGGCGTAGGAGAAGAAGCTGAGCACGACCGGGGTCGCGCCGAAGCTGCCGGTTTCACGTCCCGCCGCATAGTCATACTTCTTGATCCTTCCGTCTATCAGGCCCGCGATCAGAAGGCCGTCCCTGCCGACCACATAGGGATAGGCGGAGCCGAGGTTTTCCAGGAGCATGGACTTTTCCTTGGACAGGCCGCCGTCCAGCAATTCGATGAACGACAGGGCCTCGGAGTACGAGCTTGGCTCGGTCAAAATCTGGGCCGCTACAAACTTCGGGGTGTTGAGGATGATCTTGCCGTCGGGCAGCACCGTTAAATGGCTCTGTTTTTTGCTAGTCATGGAGAAAAGGGTGTCTCCGGTCTCCAGGCTAATCTTCGTCAACGTAGGGTGATCGCTCAGACCCTTGTTTTGATGCAAATAACGCAGGCTGGGATCCACTTTGATGTTTGGCAACCACCCCACATCGCCCTTGAAGAACCCCCTTTTCACGGCTTTCAGGTCCTCGTCATAAATGACATAGCCCGTTCCAACCATCGATCGGGAGCCGACCATCGTGTCCTGCCTGAAAAAGATGCCGAAATGGCCAAACCCCAGGTCGAGGAGGTCGGAGCAATCCAGGCCGCCCTTTTTTTCCGGCAATTTGATCTCCGAGCCGTCGCTCAGGTCGTAAAAGTGTACACCCCCCCCATACTCGGCTTGGCCCGAATAGCCGTATTTCCCGTCCCGGGCGATGCGTTCGACCCCCTGGGAGTGCAGGATGATTTGTCCCGTTTGATCGCCGTAGATGTTGTACAGCACTGCGGTATCGCCCACGATGAGGACGAACGTGCTGTCGTCCTGAAAATAGACGTTGTTGGCTATGCCTTTAAATTTTACGGTCCGGATTTCCCTTCCGGTTTCGATCTCCCAGATCTTCAGCACCCCGTACGCCTCCGCGCTGACCAGGTACTTTTGGTTCCCGCTGACGGCCAGATGTTTCACATCCTGAGTATGGCCGGTTTGCACGAAGACCTCGGGGATCTCGGCGCCCAAGGCGGGGATCAGGGAAAAGGTCAAGGCAATCGCTGCAAGCAAACCCTTCATCGCCAGGCCTGTTCGGTACATGGCACACCTCCATCTTTTATTTTTGTCGGCATGATTTCATTTCAGCACGGGGGAATTTTGACCCGGGGTCCCCACGAGGATCCAGGTTGGAATTTTAAATCTACCGCCAAATCAATTGGGGGACGTATAACCACAGCGCGATCCCTGCAAAGAAAGCCAGAAAACCATGTTTGTTGATGACCTTCGCCTTTTTCGGGGATTCCTTGCGCCAAGCGTAGTACATCCTCGAGGAAAGCAGGATGACGAACAGGCTCCCCACAAAGGGAACGAGCAGCGTGGACCAAATGATGAGGTACCAATAGGGCTCCAGTTTGTCCGCCTTTTTGGGAATGCCGGTCCCCGGGGGGCTGGTCGAAACGGCAACGGGATTGCCGCACCCGGAACAGAACATCGCGCCCTCCGGGATGGGAATGCCGCACTTCACGCAAAATGCCATGGCCTGCCTCCTATAATAGTAACCTAATGGGGTTACCTTTCACAACCCGCACTTCGATATGGCCACCGAATATAAGGGGTGGGATCCCAAGCTCAGCTGACCCGCGGGTACATCAAATCTAGGGATGCCCCCCTTAAAGGAGAGAAGCGCTTGAGGTTTTAGCGAAACCGGAAAGGGGAAATCGGGTTAAAGCCCTTCGGTAAGGGTAAGGATCGGTTTTCCGTCTTTGCCAAGGGCGATGACCTTGTAAGGCTCGAGTTGATCCCTGAAGACATAACCGACTTGCCCGGGGCTTGAAGGAAGGCCGAAAACGATGCCCGACCCCACGGTGCCGTAGTCCTGGGCTGAGTTGAAGGGGTTTTTGGTGTCCGGATTGTTTTTCGGCAGGTAGCTTTGGACGACGCGGGTCAACTCCGCGGCGGTCGCAGGCTTGAGTCCTTGATGGTTCGGATCTTTCTTATAGGCCTCGATGGCCGGTACGAGGCTGTCGGCCATGGCCTTGACGCTTGATTCCTTGGTCCTGGCCTCCTCCTGCCTCATATGGATAATGGATGGCCCCATACCAACGCAATAGCAGAGGACACCCAGGCTTCCGATCACGATACCCCCGATACCGAGCCACTTGCCGTAGAGTCCTCCATGGCTCTTCCTGATTTCACGGAGGGAACGTATCCCGAAAAGAATGCCCAATATATTCAACAAGGGGATGATGCTTAAAACCAGGCTCCAGACGGCGGTCGCGGAAAGCTTTCGGGATTTGGGATGGTCGATGGGCGGTCCGGATTGAATCATCATGGTCTCCTTATTAAACTCCAGCACGTCAAGATTCTAGCCACATTGCTGCGATCAAACCTGACCTGCCCCCATCCTTCGTCCCCCTGACCGTTCCAACCTTCCTTCTACCTCGGCTGCCCGAAGGGGTTCGGACGGGGGGACAGGGTGAAATTGTAACATACTACCTAGACCAATCCTTCGAGACTCATCGCAGTGTTTCTCTCATTCCGTTTTCACGTAATCCAGATATCGATTCACGATCCTGAAGCCGACCGATTCATAGAGACGCAGCGCAGGCGTGTTCGATACGCCGGTGGAGACGCACGCGCGGTCCATCCCGCGCGCCTTCAACCGGCGCAACCCTTCGAGCAGCACGACGCGCGTCAACCCCTGCCGGCGGTAAGCCGGACGCGCGCCGACCTCACCGAGATCACCGATCCGGTTGAGCGGGTCAATCCAGCCATTCATGAACGCGGCGATGACCCCATCCGGCGCGACGGCGACCACGTCGAGATCGCGATGGTAGCCGGGCAGCCGCATAAAGCGGACGTAATCATCGTCGCTGACATTGCCGTCCGTCCACGGCAGCCACACCTCGCGATGGGCGGCGGCACGGTTTGAAGTTTCGCCGGCCTCAGCCAGTGCGCGAACCTGGAAGCCGGGGGGCACCACGGTTTCGGGGATCGGCTCGTCCAACGAGCGCAGCATATTCACCTCGGCGAACTTTCCGCTGTACCGGAATCCGTGCTGCTCCAGAAACGCGATTCGTTTTGCATCGTCCTGCCGGGCGCCGGAAACGAATTTGCCGCCCCATGGCTTCGCGTCGTGTTTGCGGAGCTCGGCCAGGCGCGTTTCCGCCCAGGCCATCGCCTCAGCCTCTATCCCGGACCATTCATGCTCCGGCAGCACCTGGCATTCGAAGGACGGGTCTTCGCCCAAGATCGCGTAGGCGACCAGCCGGCCCTGATCATCATGCCAGAGTCGAACGAATTCCTTTGGATTCAAGTGACAGGTCACCATAAAGAATCTGAACAGCATTTCGCCCACGTGAAAATAGCGCCAGTCGTTGGTCCGCGAACGCGCCTCCATCAGCAAGCCCTGCATTTGCTGCAAGTCATGTTCGGTTTCGTACAGCCGGGATGTCCACAAACGTCCGGGTACGATGTCAGGGAGATTCGAATTCATGGGTTGCCGCTTACATTCGTTTCTTCACATGGTTATGCGCTGTGACCTGCCCCCATTCTATGTACCCCCCGGAATGTTACTATTTTCATGCTACATCGGCTACCTGGGGTTGTAGCGGAGTAGGGCCCACGGGCAACGGTTCGAACGTCTCCGGATCCCGAAGCTTCCCGATGGTCTCCCCGGGACTGTACGGCTTCTGTGGCAGCTCTGGCCTCCCTGTGGCGGGTTTCCCGAGCCGGTCTTTCCTCCCCGGATCAGGAAGCTTCCCCCTCTCCGCCTTGTGTTCGGGGTGAGGTCGTTCCCCTGTTCCTCAATCCCAAAATAAGAAATCCCCGGGTCTGCGCCTGGGGATTCCCTTCGTGCGGTCTCATCCGGGTTAAAACCTCCGGTAAGCTTCCCGGCGGTGGCGGATGTAATGCACGGTGATCTGCCTGGCCGGGGTATCCACCTCGTAGACGATGCGCTAAGACCCTGCCCGCAGGCGGTAGAGTCGTTCCGCGCCCCCAGAGTTTGATCGTTCCCGGTGGATGGGGGTGGGTTACGAGGCCTGAGATGCGGGCCAGAATCCGGACCGCTTCGGCTTGGGGGACCGGGCGCAGGTCCTTCTGGACCGAGGGCTTGAAAAGAAGGCTATAAGACCCCATCCTTTTTGAGCCGCCTTTTCATCTCCTCCAGGCTGATCGGTGTTTCCTTACGGCGTTCGGCGACCACGGCCAGGTCGTGGAGGTCCTCCAGCAATTGCTCATAGCGCTTGACGGGCAGGATGACTCCGGTTTTTCCGCCTCTCCGGTCTACGATGTATTGTCCTTTTAACGGGCTCATTTAAAATCCTCTCTTGTTTCCGGTACGTTGCGGTTTTTAATTGTATTCGATTTGCCCCCTTTTGTCAAGCCGCTGAGCTTCCTCGTTCAGAACGCGGTCTGATGGCTTAGGTTACCCTCCAGCATGACCGTAACATTCAGGGGGTACAAAGAAGGGGGCAGGTCACTCCCGTCTATGTTACAATACCTCGGATATCATTTATAGACTCCGAGGTATTGTAACACATGACTTCACTGGAAAAGACGCTTCAAGCGCTGCGCCGCCTGGGCCTCGCCCGCTCGCGGGATCTGGAGCGGGAAGGGATCTCGCGGACCGAGCTCCGCCGGCTGCTCGGCCGGGGCCAGATCGAGCGCGTCGGCCGCGACCCGTTGTTAGGCGGCAATTCTAGCGAGCTCGACTGACTTTGGCCATTTCAGTTTGCCCACGGTTAGCCACGGTGACCGCAGCCACGATTACCCACAACAC
>CAYGWX010000039.1:0-21582 GCA_964353855.1 uncultured bacterium
GCTATTATACCACAACTTTCCTCAGGTCCAGTCCTAACGGGGGCCGAAACGGTTTCAAGTTTAACCAGGTCAACATGACCAGGAGGTTTCGATGAAATGTTTTCGGTTCCTCTTCGCAAGCCTGTTCTCGATGGCGCTGGTTTCTGTAGCGCTTGCTTCACCTCAAAACGAGTTGCTTGAAAAGAGAACAGCGATGTCCAAAACCTTTGATAATGGCAACGGCACCTTTACTTTGCAGACGAGCACTTCGCCGATCCATTATCAGGACACCCGCAGCTCCTGGCAGGAAGTCAACGCATCTGTGGTTTCTCAGAAAGGCTCTTACGAGTGGGGTTGCACGACCAACGGCTTAAGGTCGTTTTTCTCCTCCTCTTTGTCATCCGGTGTGAGAGTTGAAGCCCAGCCCGATTTCTGGCTGAACCTCTGGCCCAGCGGGCTTTTTCTGCAGTTCGCAGATGGCCGCGTTGAGAAGTACGAGGACTGCAAGGTTGTTTCGCCGGTTGTTAGCGGAAATAAAGTCCTCTACAGGGGCGTTTACTCCTTCGTAGATCAAGCCTACGAGGTCGAGAGCTATGCTCTAAGGCTTCAACTCATCATTAACGACCTTTCTCAGGGGCAGAGGGCGGAGCTCGCAAGGGCTGAATATTTGAAAGTTACTTTCCATTTAGAACGCCATGAAAATACCAGCGTATGGGAGGGAAGTAGGGAGTACAAAAACGGTTTTGTCGGCTCGCAGTTGGATTTCAGGGACGGAGAAGCCCAGGAAGCATTCTCCTTTGAAGCTCTCAGGGTTCAGGGGCGGGCTGATGCCTTGTTCGACCTCAAATATAGTGTCGAACAACTCGGGAATGAAACCCAACTGTCGGTGCTTTTGCCTACCCGCTCGCTTTTAAGCAAAGGGAACAACTTTCCATTGATCATAGATGCTGTGGTAAACCTCTACTGTCCAGATACCAACCACAGTTGCTCTGTTGTAAGCTATGAAAATGGCTCCCAGTATTCCCTGTCAAGAACGGGTACACCCCTTGTGGGAGGGCTTACCATTCCACCATCATATCCGATTTATTACTATCGTGCTGGGTTGCAATGGGGTTGGTCAAACGATCAACTGCCGGACGGGTCGGTGATCAACGATGTTGGCTTGCACTTTTATGTGCAAAATGGCAACGGGATCTCCGTAGCTAACCTCGGTCCAAATCAAACGGTCGACCTCACTTCATCCTACTGGGATACCCACCCACAGGAGCTATTTGTAGCGCTCTCTAACTGGAATCGGCACTTTACAACACGAACGTTTCCCTCTGGAAATGGTTGGGTAGATATCTCGAGTCTCGGCAGTGCTGCAGTGAATTGGTTGCAGCAGATGTTGCCGTATCACAGGTTTACCCTTGGCTTCGTCGGCGATCCGGAGGTGTTAAATGTGTCCCCAACAAGGATTTACGGATCTGCAAGTCCCCAGGCTTACCTTTCCGTCACCTTCACCCCGTCTGTTGTCCGTGTAACCGTTCGTAACCATTACTTGGGTAGTAATCCTCCTTTTTATGGGGATTCTGTCTTCATTGACAACACACCCACTCCCATCCTATCCCCTGCCTTCTTCGATTGGACTGCAGGGCAATGGCACAACATTGGGGCCAAATACGTTAGTCCTTACTTGTCGGCTCCGAACCCGCGGTATTTTTGTGACTGGACCGATGTTGTTCCAAAAGACCGCAGGATCAACGTTTCTATCTATCGAAATCTCTATGAGGCAGAATTCAAGGAACGCCCCCTCCTCACCGGTTGGCAGTCCTATCCCACTAACTACTTGAACTGGAGTTGGAGGCCCAGCGAGGCTCGCCCGGTTTATTTGGGTAGTTTCGATGCTTGCTATTGGAAGGGAAGCTTCCTCGGCCCAGATCTTTGGTCGCATTTCCAGTGGTTTAATGTGACCACAAATTCTACCCCAGACGCCGTCCGGGTGGATAATCCCACTAACACCTATCTGATCAAGGCGCACATGCAGAGCGGAAGCGACACGAACGATGTTTGGTCTAATCCGTTCTCGACCACTGCGCCTCCCCCTGGCGATCCCCTCATCGCTCACTCCAACGACTCCCTGGCCACGGGCTTCCCCAACGGCCAGAAGATTGCGCTGGACCTTAAGGACCGCCTCCACGTGGTCTTCGCCTCCGGGGACACGGTCTACTACTCTAAATCCAACAAAAAGGCCAAGAAGTGGTCTCTCCCTGTGGCGGTGGGGCTGGGGAAGTTTCCGGCGATTGCGATGGATTCACGGGAAAATCCACATGTCCTTTGGACTTCGGGGACCCAGGTGCTTTCCTCGCAGCTTTCCAATGGGAACTGGACGACGCCTTACAGCCTGTTCAGTAGTTCAGGAGCTACCGTCGAGGCTCCCTCGTTTGTGATTAACACTGCCAATGACTCTGGCTTTGCTTCCTGGACTGTGGTTACGACGACGTCCAGTGAAGTAAGCCTCGCCTCGTTCATGCCCGGGGATACTACAGCCCCTGTTTCGATCCAACGTGTGGACAGCGGTGGCACTACGTCGTTTGCCTCTCCCTCGTTGATCCTTGATCCTACTGGTAAGGTTTTAGTCTCCTGGAGCCGGGATGGCGAGGTTTACTTCCAGGAGCGGGGTGGGACCATGATCGATCTCTCCCAATCCTCCGAGCTTTCCATTCACCCTGTGGTGGATGCCTTTGGGGAAAGGGTAACCGTAACCTGGCAAGAGCAGGATGCGAGCGGTGCATTTCGCATTCTACGTGTAATGAAGGTAGGTGATATTTGGGGTGCGCCGTGGGATTTGGGTCCAGGATCAGGCAGTGCCGTTTATCCCGCGGTCGCCGGTGCTTCTCAGATCGTTTTTTCGACCGATGCCCCAGGCCGAAGGGAAGTGTTCTACAACGGCTTGTACGAAGACGGCGGATGGCTATACACTACCCTGCTCAGCGTCTCTTCAGAAGGATCTGCTCACAACTACCCCAGCATCGTTCTGGACAACGACTGGCCCAAGGCCACGCTCCACGCTGTGTGGACGAGCGAGGTACCGCTTGTCGTCCCCCCGAGGGCTATCAAGACTATCGCCATCGAGGTGCCTCCCGTGCCTTCGGTTTTCGTGGATGTGGGACAGAGCCAGCCTTCTTCCCGCACCGTTCAAAGGGGTGGATTTCAGGTTTATGGTAACCTTCCCTTTATGACGGCCGACACTCACCCTCAGAAGCTCATCTACCGCTTCACGGGTCTTAACCCCAACAAGCGCTACCGTCTGGGTGTTACTTATTACTTTGAGAAGCCAGGGGAGACCTGGCGGATGCGGCTCGTGGTGGATGGCCGGGACGGAATGAGGACGAGGATTCCGACCAATACGCGGGTGGATGACTCCGACTGGCTTCCCCGCTCGGTCTATCAGGACGGGGTGATTGACGTTGAGATTACACCTCTTGAAGGAGACTTTGCCCTTTGCAACGAGATCGCCCTGTATGAGTTTGATCGCGGCAAGGGCGGCGGGCCTCAAGAGGAAGAGGGCTGGTCGGGTAAGCCTTTGCCTTTGACCTACGCCTTGGGCCAGAGCTATCCGAACCCGTTCAAGGACAATGTCACGATTGCCTACCAGCTACCCGAAGAGGTCCCGGTGAGCTTGAAGGTATTTAACGTGACCGGTCAGGTTGTTCGGGAGTTGGCTTCGGGTAAGCAGAAGGCGGGGTTCTATAACGCGGTTTGGGACGGCAAAGACGGCTCCGGTCGTTCCGTGTCCAGCGGGATCTACTTCTACCGCTTGGATGCCGGGGGGTTTACCAAGACCAACAAGCTGGTGGTCGTGCGTTAAACGTAAACTCATGGAGGGGCTCCGAGATAAATCGGGGCCTCTTTTCGTTCTTGCTTTGAGCGGTCGAATTGTGTTAGGATAAGGGACGATGTGGCTTGAACCCTTGACCCCTCGAATCCTTGGACCCTTTCGGTTAAATGGCTAAGCACCGTCTTCCGTTGCAATCCGCGCAGGTGGCCGGTAAGATGGATGAGAACAGGGTTTTCGCTACCCTGCGGGGGCAGACGTATTCCAAGCGGTTTACTTCGCCGAAGCAGCCGAATACGAGGGCGCAGAAGGAGACCTATGCGCGGATGGGCTGGGCGATGAGGTTGTGGCAGAGGTGGCTTACGGAGGAGGATCGGGAGGCGTGGAGGGGATATGCCCGGAAACGGAAGAGGGTGGATCGTTTGACCGGGGCGGATGTCCGTGCTCCGGGGCATACGGTCTTCGTGGGTTCGGCGATCCAGTGCCGGCGGGCGGGGTTTGAGCCTCCGAGGAAGCCGCCTTCCGGTCCTGAGCCTCAGCCGGTGGGTTTGGGGCTGGTTGCGAAAGGAAAGGGTCTTTTGATCCAGTGGGATAAGGGCTTATCCGCTATTTTCGGCCCGTCTTACAAGGCGAACCCCAAAGACCCTCTGCCGAAGGTGGAGCTCCGGATGGCTGTGACGCCGGGCTGGGTGCGTCCCTATGAGAGCCTGTTCCGGACGCTCGCCTTCATTCCTTTGTCCAAAGGGCAGTACCTCCTCTCCCCCGTCCAGAAGGGAAGACGCTACTCCTTCCTCTCCCGTATCATCGCTCCGAACGGCTACATCTCCCGTCCCTCGTTCAATTTCCTGATCCTCCCGTAGGTCCCTCCCCTGTGTGGGAGGGATTCAGGGAGAGGTTTCTTCCCTTTACCTCTTGAGAGCCCTTATAGGGGTGCGCGAGGGGTGGCATACAGGCCTTGCCACAGTGGTACACAGGGGCGTGTGCAAACCGGATTGATTCTGACTTGGTTCTGGCTTGGTTCCGGGTTGGTTCCGACTTGGTCAGGCCTATTTTAAGTCCCTACCCTCCCCCTTTGGGGGAGGGTAGGGTTTGGGGCTGGGGGGCCGAGAAGAGGGTGGGGAGGGGTAAACCCCCGTCTCCCCCTTCTTCGGTTCGCAAAGGGGCTTCTTTTACAGTCTCATGGGCTTTTGCGCGGCCTCTCTGCATTCCTCAAGACGGCTTTCGAGCCCTCACCATCCGACGAGCCTTTTCACCACCTCGTCCTGCAGGTCGCGGATCTCCGAGGCCGGGACCGCGTGTCCGTTCACTAAGACGGCAAAGGCCTGGACCTCTCCCCGCTTGTTGACCGCGTATCCCGCCAGGCTCGACACCCCCTTTAGGGTTCCCGTCTTGGCCCGGGAGAGGCGCGAGGCCTGGTCCAGGCGCCGGGTGAGGGTGCCGTCCTCCCCGGCCACGGGAAGGGTGGAGACGAACTCCGGGGACAGCTTGAACTGGTTGTACATCCAGGCCAGCACCTTCACCAGGACCTCGGGACTCAGGGCATTGGCTCGCGAAAGCCCCGAACCGTCCGCCAAGCGGAATCCCTCCGGCTTAAGGCCCAGCGTATCCAGAAACATCTTCACGGCCTGGATGCCCTTCTCCGCGGACCCGGGTGGCCCCATCCTCTCCGCCCCCAGAGCCTTGAGCACCTGCTCGGCATAAAGGTTGTCGCTCTCCTTGTTCATCGTGCGCAGGAGGTCGGCCAGGGCCTGGGAGTGATGGACGGCGAGCGTCTTCGCACCCGGCGGAGATGTTCCCTTCACGACCTTGCCTCTTATCCGGAGACCCTCGGCTTGCAGAGCCTCCCGGAACAGGTTTCCGGTGAACCAGGCGGGGTCGGCGATATTGCGCGTGAACGTTTCGTCTTTATTCCCTGCTACGATTTCACCGGTGAGCTCGAATAGCACTCCATTAGGAGTTGTTTTCTGCTGTATTTGAATGCGGGTAGCTCCCTCCCCGACCACTGCGACCTTGTTTTTGATCCCGACCGCCCTAGATTTGGGCTCCGCCTCCACTCTCGCCAACCCGCCCGGCTTCCTGGGCCTGACGGTTAGGGTCACGAAGTTGTGGCGGCAGACGAAGGCCGAGAGGGTGGGGTGGTAGGGATAAAGGGCATCGTCCGGAGACCATCCCGCCCCGTAGAGGAGGGTATCCTGGTACGTGGCATCTAGGATGAGGTGGCGTATCCTTCCCGGCTCGTCTTTTCTAACTTCCCGGGCCAGGTCCTTAAGGTCTTCCGGAGTGAGGGAGGGGTCTCCCCCTCCCGCCAAGTACAGGTCCCGGCCATCCCAGCGTGCCTCGGTCCTGAACCTGAACTGCGGTGAGAGCCAGTAAAGGGCCGCGGCAGAGGTCAGGAGTTTCTGCACCGAGGCCGGGGTGAGGAGCTTCCCGGGGTTCGTGGCGTAAAGCGTCTTCCCGTCCGCCAGGGAGACGATCTGGATCGCGATGGTCGCCCCGGCGAGCGATGAGGAGGTGAGCAGGGTGTCCAGAGACGCCTGCGGAAACGCCGGCGCCTCGGGTCTGCTGACCCGCGAGGTGTCCGGTTGGTAGGGATTACCCGGTGGCGGCAGGGCCGCGCGCTCATGCGCGCAGCCCGCGAGCAGGGCGAAAAGGGAAACGCCGAGGGGCGTGAGGCGAAAGGCCTTGAACACCTGGACCTTTACTTGACCAGTCTCTTGAACTCCGGATCCTTGCGGAGGGGATCCAGGTCCGTGTCGGTCTTGGCCATGCTTACGGACTTGGGCGTCAGCGTCAGGGCTTTCTTCAATGCGGCCAGGGCCTCGACCTTGTTTCCGGACAGGGAGAGGTAGCAGGCGTAATCGTACCAGCACTCTCCGCTCTTGGGGTACCGCTCCACGGCCTTTTCCATCAGGGAGACAGCCTGGTCCAGCTTGCCCTGCATTCTCAGGCCCGAGGCCCGGTTGAGCGCGGCCATGGTGAGCCCGGGCTCCATCATCCGCCGTAGCCCCTTGATAGGCTGGGGATCGTCATCCACCCGGATGTCCAGGTAACGGTCGTCCCAGCCCCCGTAACCCCCTCCAGGGCGCACCACCAGGATGGCCGCGGACTGCCTTCCCCGGGAATCCCCGCCGGCCGCATCCCCGGCTTCCAGGGTGGCCAGGAGCCGTTCGGCCAGTTCCCCCTTGCCGGCTTCAAAGGCCTTGGCCATGGCCTTGACGACCTTCTCCCCGGCCAGGATGTTCCCCTGGCAGACGAAGTTCACGCCCTCCACGCCCCCGGCCCAGGCATTGCATTTCTCTCCGGTGTAGGTCGCGGCGTTGCCTTTGGCGTCGACGATGCCCGCCTGGCGCTGGGCCCGGCCCGTGTCGCTGGCGACCAGCACTTTCAGGGCCGTCTCGGCATCCGCCCCCTGCTCCAGGATGAGGAGCCCTCGGGGTCCGAAGCTGGTGTTGGCGAAGGCCTGGGTCGCGACGGCCCCGACCCCGGCCTTGGCCCAGGGCACGACCGAGCCCACGGCGAAGAACTTGGAGGCCACGGCCACGCCCCAATCCTGGTTGACCGGATCGTAGGCCACGATGGAGAACGTGCCCCCCTTGGGGGCTTCGGCCCAGGCGCACACGGCCAATAGAGTGAGCGCCAGGATCAGGACGAACAGGTTCTTTCTCATCACAAACCTCCTTGATGGGTTGAAGCTTAGGTTTCCTCGACAACGCCCACGGGAACGTATTTCGCACCGTTCAGGCTCGGGGAGAGACGGGTCCCGAACCAGAGATAGCCGAGCATCGCGATAACCGCCAGGCTGGAAATCGCACCCCACAAGAGGACGGGCTGGCCCAGGAGGGCGTCCAGGATGAGGCCTCCGATCAGGGGTCCCATCGCCCATCCCAGGGTACCGAACAATCCGAACAGCCCCATATACCTCCCCCGCTTGGCCTCCGGGGAGAGGTTCGCCACCAGGGCCTGTGAGGAGGGGGATACGATGACCTCCCCGGCCGTGATCACCCACATCGCCAGCCAGATGAACAGGAACGTGTCTCCGAACCCCAGAGAGAAATACCCCAGGGCGTAGAGCAGGGCTCCCAGGGCCAGGGCCGTGGTCGTGCGCAGGCGCCGGATGAGCCGGGCCGCCGGGAACTGGAACAGGACCACGAACAGCCCGTTCGTGGTGTACAGGTAGCCGATCTGGAGCTTGCTGAGGTTGGCGTGGGCCGTGCCGAAGATGGAGAGCGTGGTCATCAGCTGGGCCATGACCACGAACAGAAAAAGGCCGATCACACAGAAGGTCGTGAACTGGCGGTCGCGGAAGATCTCCAGGAGCTCCCTGGCCCCGTAGCGCTCCTCCGCGGACCCCCGGTGGGTCTCCCGGAGCTGGGTCAGGATGAGGAATCCGGAGAACAGGCTGGTCACCGCGGTCAGGAGGAAGAGGGAGGAATAGGAGAAGCTCGCCAGCAGCCCGCCCAGGGCCGGACCCAGGGCCCAGCCGAAGTTCACCCCCACCCGCAGGATCCCGAAAGCCTCCACCCTTTTCTCGCGGGGGACGATGTCCGCGATCATCGCCTGCGACGCCGGCTCGATCAGGTGCCCGGCGAAGGAGGACAACAGGAAGATCGCGGCCAGGGCCCAGAGGTTCAGGTGGTACCCCACGGCCGCGGCCAGCAGGCAGAAGGCGACCATCCGGCCGAACATGCCGAAGACCATGATGCCCTTGCGCCCGAAGCGGTCTGACCAGTTCCCGCCAAGGATCTGGGAGAGCGATCCGGAGAAGGCGTGGGTCGTGTACAGGGCCCCGATCAGGGCCATGGGCACCTTGCGCTCGTGGTAGAGGTACAAGCCCAGGAAGGGCATGACCACCGAGAAGCCCACCGCCGAAGCCATGCGCCCGAAGAACAGGACCCAGAGCCGCCGGTCGTAGCTCGTAAAAAGTTTCCGGAGTTTCTCAAACACCCGAATCAAATCCCTCTTCTACTATATTTTAACTGATAATGATACCCCAATGGGCGGGGAGAGTCAAGGACTTGGGAAGGAAGGGGTAAAGGGTCCAGGGGTTCGAGGGACCGAGGAGGACAAGGGGGAGGTCACACCGGCAAATAATTACAATAACCTCCACTTCAAACCCACACTAGATTTAATATTAATTTCCACTTTTTCGCGTAAACAGGGCCGACAAAGCTCAGTTACGCGCCCCGAACTAAAAAGCCCCCTGGAAGGGGGACCTCCGAAATGCCTCCGAAATCCCAAGGGGTTTCCGAGGTATTCACGAGATACTCACGCCGTATTCACGCCCTCCCCTCCCAAAACCCCTATAAACCAAAAAGGCGGCCCGGATGACGCTTGGGGGTTCGTTGGTTTGAAAGGGAAGAGGGTTAAGCCTTATCCCCCGGGGGCTCCTTGCCCGCCTCTATCTTCCTGAGCCAGCCCTGGGCCCCGAGCCGCTGGAAGATCTCCCGGGCCTGGGCAAGATACCCGTCTCCCTCCCGCTCCTCTCCCAGATCCTTAAACCCCTGCCCGAAATAGTAGCAGGCTTCGCCCAGCGCGAGTGGGTTCCGGATCTCCCGGAACAGGGCGATCGCCTCCTGAAACGCCGACTTCGCCTGCGGCCCTTCCCTCCGTCTCACGTGCAGCCTTCCCCGCAGGTTCAAGACCGTCCCGTCGAATTCCCTGGAATCCAGTTCCCTGCCCAGGCCGTTCAGCCGGTCGATCCACTCCTCGACCAGGCCCAGGGAGTTCCCCAGGTTTAAATAAAGCGAGGCCAGCCCGGCCAGGGCGTTGGCCAGGATGAACCGGTTCCCGGTCTCTTCGGCCAGCCTCTCGGCTTCCCGGAAGGTTTCCTCGGCCTCCCCCCAGGCGCCCTGCTCGGCATAGGTCACTCCGATGAAGCTCTGGCTCTTCATCTCCCCCTGCCGGTCCCCGATCTTCCGGGCGAGGGTCAGGGAGAGACGATAGGAATCTAGGGCCTCGGGGTAGTCGCCCAGGGCATGATAGACGATCCCGAGGTTCCTCAGGCTCGTCCCCTCCCCCTGCCGGTCTTCTATCTTCTTCCGGATAGCGAGGGAGCGCTGGTTGCACTCCAGGGACTGGGGGTATTCGCCCAGGGAATAATGTACTAGGCCGATGTTGTTCCAGGAAGCGGCCTCTCCCTGCCGGTCCCCGATCCTCTGCCGGATCTCCATGGAGCGCTGGTGATGCTCCAGGGCCCGGGGGTAGTCGCCCAGGGCGTCGTGGGTATTGCCGATGTTGTTGAGCGAGGAGGCCACTCCTTTCAGATCTCCGATCTCCTGCCGGATCGCGAGGGAGCGCTGGTGCCACTCCAGGGCCTTGGGGTAGTCGCTCAGGGAATGATAGAGGACCCCGATATTGTTCTGAGTGGAGGCCTGCCCGGGGCGGTCCCCGATCACCTCCTTGATAGCCAGGGAGCGCTCGTAATGCGCCAGGGCCGGCTCGCACTCCCCCTCGAGATACTGGACCTGGCCCAGCAGATGCAGGGCCTCCGCCTCGCCTTTCCGGTCCCGGTTCGCCCGGGAGATCTCCAGGGCCTGCTGTGCGGTCTCCTTCAGCTCGGGATAATCGCCGTGCAGGGTATACACCCCGCACCTAGTGCGCAGGCAGTCGAGCTGGAGCTGCCGCCGCAGATCGAGTGGCTTGATTTCCCCGGCCGTACCCCAGGCCCGGTCCAGGTCCGACAGCGCCTCGCTGCCGTGACCCATCATGATGTGGACCTCGGCCCGGGAGCAGAGGATGCCGACCAGGCCCTGGGGGTTAAAGTTTACCGATCTCATGACGCCTGCATTATATCAGAAAAGGTTGAAAATGAACAAGGCCCAAAATTTTTAAAAAAAGCGGCCCGGAGAAGCCGCTTTCCATATCATACAGAACAATGTAAGGTACAAACCCCGCCAGCCGGTCCCTATACAGCAAAGCGGATACTTGTTAACGACTGAGATCGGTGGCGGGTGGACGAAGCCCTTCCCGGGCAATCCGTTTTTCAATCACAGCGCTCGAAACTCCAAAAACCCGGCAAATTGAGCTGGCAATATACTCCATCGCCACATCGCCGGTCTTTTCCCATTCCATGAAGCCTACTTTCTTCGCCTTATTAACTGCTTGTGAAAATTCCTGCTTCAATCTGTCCAGCGGAACAAGAAGGCGCCCGGCAAATTCGTTCGCATGCCATTCTATTAAACTGTATTGGTCTTCAGGTATGGCATCTACGAACTCAATCCAGTCTTTTACGGATGCGAAATGAATCTTCTCGTAAAGGGCATGGTGGAGGACGAAATGACCCAGTTCATGGGCTATCGAAAACCGCATTCTATTTTGCATTCGGTCGTCCATGTAATCTTCGAGATCAACGATGATCCGGGTCAAGTCGCCCGTCAACAAAGCGTCCACATCCTCATCTTTCCTTAACGACGCAATCGGTTCAAGCCGCAAACCAACCTTCCAGAGAATTTCCTCCACTTCGACCGGCAATAGGCCGGGCCGACAGTGTTTAGTACGGATTTCCTCTGCTGCAGCCCACGCCTGTTCCTTCGTTTTGAAGGGCGCCTTGAATTTGAGCGGATCCATTAAGCACGTCCGCCTTGTTTTATCTTCTCAGCGATTCGCTTCATCTCCTCCGGCGTCGGTTTCTGACCCCGCAAGGTGCGGAAGAATGCGGGAAGTGCTTTCACCAGTTCCTGGTCGGAAAGCAGATCTTCCGGCACCTTTCCCTGGGCCACCGCTGCGAGGTCGAAGAAGGTCTGCCATTCATCACTTTTCTCTTTCAGCCCAAGCGTTGTTGCATAACGGCCGAGTATCTCGCGGCTCTTCGGCGGCAGCATCGCTCCCCGCTCCATCCGGCTGATGTTCCCAGGGTCGGCATCGGCCTTCCTGCAAAACTCGCGCAAAGTCAAACGGTTACGCTGGCGCAAGGACTCGAAGAAACCACCAAATGTGTCTGTTCGGATTCCGTGCATGTAACCCTCCTGTTGGTTTAGTTGTACAAATTATACAACATTCCGCGAGAGACTGTCAAGAGGGTGGGGGAAAAACAGGAAGGGCTGAAGGGTGAGCAGAATAAATGTGAGATAGGGAACCACCCGCCTCACGCCCTCCTCACTCGACCCTTCATTTTGGAACCGTGGTTTTTAAAAAAACAGCGTTTACTGACGAGGAGTTGAAGCCGGGGGACGGGATGGAGGGGTCTTCACCGCCTCGGCCTGACGGGCGAGTGAGCCGGCCATCCGGCGGAGGTTCTGCCAGAGGCGCCCGCGGTGGGTGGATCCCCAGAAGGCGACGAATTCCCCGTGGGTCCGGTGCCTTAGGGCACCCACCCGGCGCTCGAACCAGGAGAGCCCCGGGAGGAGACGACGGTAGGGACGGTCGTTCCCGAAATAATCCCGGGCCCGGCGCTGCTCCTTGCTCAGGAAGCGAGGCAGGAGTTCCTGCCAGACGTCGCAGTCATGGATCAGGCCGAGCAGGTCCTGGATGCGCTTCAGGGCGGTGATCGTCCCTTCCAGGCGCCCGTTGTAAAGGGGATCGAAGAGCTCCAGGCAGTAGCGCAGGCGTTTCGCCGCGATGCGCATCCGGTGAAGCTCGACGGCGCAGGCCGGACGGGCCACGAAGGGCTCGTAGGCCAGGAGCTCCTCGAGGCGGGCCTGGATCAGGCCCTCGGCCCGGGCCCCCAGGGTCCGGGAGGGCGCGGACGGCTTCCCGGGATCCCCGGCCAGGGACGCCAGGTCACGTTCCATCTGGTCGATCACCCCGCCCTCAACCAGGCGGGCGACCCGCTTCACGACCCGGGACTGCAGGCCGGAACGCCTCTGCCTGAGGCGCAGGAGGAGGCGGTTCAGGCCCCGGGGAAAGCGGGGTTCCCGGCAACGGCGAAGCTGATCCTCCACGAACAGGATCTGGACGTCGGCGTCTCTTGCGTCTCCCAGTGACCGGGTGACCCGCCGGATCTCGCGCTGCCAGGTTTTCCCATGCCGCGGAGGCCAGCACTCCTCGAAGAGCCGGAGCGCGGTGCGCAGGCGGCGGGAGGCCACGCGCAGGCGGTGGACCGCCTCGATATCCCGGCCCTGCCGGACCCCGGGGATCTCCTGCTTCAGCTGGGCCAACCTCTGGAGGGTGACCCGGGCGCCGAACTCCCGGTGGGAATCGTCCAGGAGGCCCGTCGGGGTAAGATCAGCGGGAACGTTGAGCATAGTATTTGATGAGGAACTCCTGGGCATTGTGACGCTCCTTCCCCGAAGGGACCCGTACGTAGGTGCCGTCCGGCCGGAGGACCCGGCTCTTGACGTCATCCTGCCAGTAGGTCTCCAATATCCATTTCAGATGCTGGCGGAGCTCGCGGCGCTCGACCGGGAAGAGGAGTTCGATGCGGCGGTCGAGGTTGCGGCGCATCCAGTCCGCCGAGGAGAGGAAGACCCGGAAGTTGCCGTTGTTCTGGAAGCAGTAGATCCGGGAGTGCTCCAGGAACCGGCCCACCAAGCTGCGGATCTCGATCGTCTCGCTCAAGCCCGGCACCCCCGGGACCAGGCAGCAGAGGCCGCGGACCAGGAGCTTCATCTTCACCCCGGCTTGGGCCGCCTCGTAGAGCTTGTCGATCATCGGCTTGTCCTGGAGGGAGTTCAGCTTGGCGAACAGGAAGCCGTTCTGGGAGCGTTTCTGGTTCTCGATCTCCTGGTCGATCAGCTGGAACAGGAACGGCTTCATGTCCTGGGGTGCGGAGACGACCTTGCGCCAGCGGGCAGGGAGGGAATAGCCGGAGAGGACGTTGAACGCGTCCGAGGCGTCCCGGGCGATGTCCTCAGATTGGGTGAAGAACCCCAGGTCGGTGTAGAGCCGGGCGGTGGATTCGTTGTAGTTCCCAGTGGAGAGATGGACGTAGCGCCGGATGCCCTCAGCCTCCCGGCGGACGACCAAGGCGACTTTGGAGTGGATCTTGAGGCCCGGGATGCCGTAGAGGACGTGGCATCCGGACTCCTCCATGGCCCGCGCCCAGGTGATGTTGCGCTCCTCGTCGAACCGGGCGCGGAGCTCCACCAGGACAGTGACCTGCTTGCCGCTCTCGGCTGCCCGGCGGAGGGCGGCCACGACCGGGGAGTCCGCCGTGGTCCGGTAGAGGGTCATCTTCATGGCCAGCACGTCGCGGTCTTTGGCGGACTGCTCGATGAAGTCCAGGACCGGCTGGAAGGACTGGAAGGGCAGGTGCACCAGGAAATCGCGCTCCCGGATGCGGGCGAAGACGTCCCCCCGGAGGGAAGGTGCCGGGGTGAACACGGGATAAGCCAGCTCCGGGTGGTGGACCTGGGTGACCAGGGAGAAGAGGTAGGTCAGGTCCAGATTCCCGTCGATGCGTTTGGTCCGCTCGGGCTCGATCTCGATCAGACCGCACAGGCGCCGGAGCAGGGCCTCCGAGGCCGTGCCCTCGATCTCCAGGGAGACCGCCCGGGCCCGGGGGCGCCGGCGGACTTCCTTCTCCACGGCCTCCAGGAGGTCGGCGACGGCCTCCGGGTCGAGATCCAATTCGCTATCGCGCATCACCCGGAAAGCTGCGTTCTCACTGACCGTCCGGCCCCGGAAGAACGCGCCCAGGTTGTGGCGGATCACTTCGTCAAGGAGCACGAAGGGCCGCTCCCTGGCCGGGCCGGGAAGGAGGATGAGCCGGGGCAGGACCGTGGGGATGGGCAGGATCGCCAGGCGGGGCTTGCCGTCGTCCACGGCCACCGCGAAGGAGAGCGTGCGCGAGGGGAGGATCGGAAAGGGGTGTCCCTGGTCCACGGCCATCGGGGTCACCACCGGGAAGACCGTGGTCTCGAAGTACTCCTGAACGAAGGTGCGCTCGCGGTCGTCGAGCTCCGGGTAGTCTTTGAGGCGGATCCCGCCCGGGGTGAGTTCCGTGCGGCGGATCTTTTCGAAGACGCCGTAGAACCGGGTGCGCAGGCGTGCGATGGTCTCCTCGGCCTGGCGGTAAACCTCGGAGGGCTTGAACCCGAAGGCATCGGGTTTGTCCGGGGCGGCGTCCATCAGGCGCCGGATGGCCGCGATCCGTTTCATGTAGAACTCGTCCAGGTTCGAGGCGAAGATGGCCACGAATTTCAGCCGCTCCAGGAGGGGGTTCCCGGGATCCTCGGCCTCCTCCAGCACCCGCTCGTTGAAGGCCAGCCAGTTCAGGTCGCGGTCGAAGTAACGGGGCGGGACCGGCACTCCCCGCTTTCCCGTCTTGGCCTCAGGAGCCGCCATTTCGTTTCGTCACCAGGCGGACCCCGCAGCCGGTGATCGCCTCCAGGAGCCGCTTCTTGTCCTCGAAGGAGATCCGCTCCAGCACCGCGTCCTCGGGGCACTCCGCGGTCACGGTGATCCCGCCGGTTTCGTCCAGGGCGGCCGCCACCTGACCGACCTTCTGGGCGTGGGCCCGGTCCAAGGCGTCCGCGATGCGGAGCAGGGCGGTCAGCTTCTGGACCAGCAGGCGGTGTCCCGGACGGAGGGAGCGGTAGAGCGGGAAATCCAGGCCGGGCGCCGCCCGGCGGTGGTGGCGGGCGATGCTGGCGATGATCTTCAGCTCCTCCTCGGTCAGGCGGAAGAGATGGAGGGAGCTGATGATGTACTCGGAATGCTTGTGGTGCCCGCTCGAGGAGATGAACTTTCCGATGTCGTGGAGGTAGGCGGCCAGGATGAGATAGCTCAGGTCGTCGGGCTCCAGGGCGAGGAGGGTGCGCAGGCCGGCGAACAGGCTCCGGGCCAGGCGGGCCACCTGCTGGGCGTGTTCGAGGTCGGCGTTGTACTTGTGCAGCAGGGAGCGGGCCATGGAGACGAGCTGCCGGAGCTTGTCGGCCTGCTCGACCTCGGCGGGATGCTGCAGGCGGTGGGTGAGAACCGCCTCCTGCAGGGTGGTCTCGATGACGAACGCGCTGGGCTGCTGGAACACGGCAAACAGGGTCTCGACGATCGCGGCCAGGCCCCCCAGCGTCTCCGCGACGTCGCCCGGGATGTGGTAGTCGTGGACCAACTCATCCGGGGGCTTGCCGATGCAGCGGCGGGCGAACTCCTGGGCATCGGCCCGGGAGAGGGTGTGTAGCCTCCCGGTGAGGCGCTCCCGGCCGAGCACCGGCGGGAGGCCGAAGGCCAGGCTTTCGCTGAGCAGGATGACCCCGTCCACACCGATCCTCGGCAGGGACCTCCGGAGCTGGGCCAGTTCGTTGGTGACGTAGTCCCGGAGGGCGACCAGGCCGGATCCCACGCTGACCTCACCGAGCAGCTGGTTGATGCGCATCGTGCCCAGGGGGAGCCCGGTGGTCCGGACGATCGATCCCCGGCGCAGGAGGGAGAAGTCCGCGGTCCCGGCCCCCAGCTCCGCGACCAGCATGTTGCGCTCCCCGACGGGCAGGCGGCGTCGGAAATGGTGGTAGAGATAGGAGACGATGTAATAGACCACGTCGCCCGGAGTGAACACCTCGACCTCCAACCCGGTCTTGCGGCGGACGACATCCAAGAAGATCTCCCGGTTCTCGGCGTCCCGGACCGCGGTAGTGGCGAAGACCTGGGTCTCGGCGACATCGTACTCCCGGAGGAGGCGGGTGTAGCGCTCCAGGATCTCCAGGACCTGGCGGGTCGTCTCCGGTGCGATCAGGCCGGTGGCGAAGGTGTCGTTCCCGATCGGCAGGACGCTGCGCAGGGATTCCAGGGTCTTTACTTCCGCTCCCTGCTTCTCCCCGATGATCAGGCGGGCCGAGGAGGAGCCGATGTCGATCACGCCCACCCGCCGAATCGGAGCGGCCTTCATCCCTGAACCTCGGGATAGTGCGCGATCAGCTCGGAGAAGCCCCAGGGCCGGCATTGCTCCGGGGAGAACCCGAGGAGCTTTGCCACAGCGTGGACGTCCTCCACGCTGGGGGCTTCGATCTCGAGCAGGGGCGGGATGCGGGCGAACTCCCCCTGGTGGCAATCGATGGCCAGGGAGGCCCGGTCCAGACGGTACGCGGTGCGGTGTTTTAGGATGCGAAGCCGGGCCCGGAGCCCGAGGGCTTCCAGGATCCGGCGGGCCTGGGAGTAGTCCGAGACCGTAACTTCCCACTCCTCGCGGACCTTGGCGCCGGGGTCGGCGACGTAATCCTTGTAAGTGAGCCAGCAGTGGGTCCCGGACCGGCGAAGCCGGAGGAGGTTGCGGGCCCGTTCCAGGGAGCCGTCCGGGAAATCGAAGAACAGGGCCTCGAGGTCGGCATCCGAGGTCTTCTCGGCCCCGAGCTCTTCCAGGCGGCGGACCAGGGCCCGGGGATCAACCTCCAGGATTTTGACCTCGATCTCCTTCATGGGGCCGTTTGGTCCTTCAGGAAAGTTCGTCCTTCAGGCTGCCTGAAAACTCCCGCATCATTTGACCATGATTTTCTTGGGATCGAAGCCGGGTTTGGGGAACTTCATGTCGAAAGATTCCAAGGTCTCGATGATGACCTGGGACACGGCCAGGTTGCGGAACCACTTCTTGTTGGCCGGGATGATGTACCAGGGGGCCCGCTCCGTGCTGCACTCCGTCACGACGTCCTCGTAGGCCTTCATGTAATCCTTCCAGAAGTCCCGCTCCTTGAGGTCCTGGGGGCTCATCTTCCAGTTCTTGGTGGGGTCCGCCAGGCGCTCCTGCAGCCGCTTCCTCTGCTCGTCCTTGCTGATATACAGGAAGAACTTGAGGATCTTCACGTTGTTCTCGGAAAGGCTCTGCTCGAAGTGGTTGATCTGCTTGTAGCGCTCGGACCAAACCTCCTTGGGAACCAGGTTGTGGACCCGGACGACCAAGACCTCCTCGTAGTGCGAGCGGTTGAAGATTCCGACCTCCCCTCTCCGGGGCACCGCCTTGTAAATCCGCCAGAGGTAGTCGTGGTCCAGCTCCTCGGCGCTGGGTGCCTTGAAGCAGGTCACCGTGCACCCCTGGGGATTGATCCCGTTCATCACGTGACGGACGGTCCCGTCCTTACCGCAGGCATCCATGCCCTGGAGCACGATCAGGAGCGCACGCCTGTTCTCGGCGTACAGCAAGGTATGCAGGTCCGCCAGCTTCAGCCGGTTCCGCTCCAGGATCTCGAGGGCCTTGTCCTTGCCCTTGAACCCCAGGGTGCCCTCGGGGTCGATCTCCGAGAGCCTGACCTTTTTGCCCGGCTTGACGATCAATTCCTTCCGCAGGTTTTTGAGCTTCATGGCTTTCCCCCCAGGAGAGGTGAACGGTTCAGGCTACAGCCTTCAGGACTACGGTCCGTCCGAAGAGTTCTTCCAGCAGGGCTTTTTTCCGCTGCGCACCCCAGATATCAAGGGTCAGGTCGGCGCCGGGGGCCGGGCGCAGGGCGAGTTTCACCCGCAGGGGGGTGATCCGGCAGACGACATCCCGCACCGCCTTGGTGTGGGAGCGGTCCAGGCCGTCGGCGATGCGCAGCAGGCCCGCCAGGGTTCGGACGACTTTCTGTCCATGCGCGTCGAGCCGCTGGAAGGTCTCATGCTTGGGCTTGGGATGGCTCTTACGGTGGTACCGGGCCAGGTTGGCGATGATCTCCTTCTCATCCTCGGTGAACCCGAGCAGCTCGGCGTTGCGGATCAGGTAATAGGAATGCATATGGTGCTGGGCGTGGGAGATGTGGAACCCGACGTCGTGCAGCAGGGCTGCAGTCTCGAGGAAATCCCGCTCGGCCTCCCCGAGTCCGTGCAGGCTGCGGGTCTGGTCGAACAGCCGCAGGGCCAGGAGGGCGGTGTGCTGGGCATGGGTCTCGTCGCTGCTGAACCGCTGGGCCAGCGAGAGCACGTTCTTGTGGCGCAGATCCTCGAAGACCCATTTCCGTTTGTAACGCTGGTGGATGGTATCGATGACCAGGCCCTCCCGCAGGGCGTATTCCGAGACGGTCATCCGCCTCAGGTCGAGTTCCTTGAAGAGCTGCTCGAGGATCAGGACGCCGGCGGTGATGATATCGGTCCGGTCCGGGTCGAGCCCCTTGATCTTGGCCCGCTGGCGGGGCGTCCGGGCCTGGAGGACCCGTTTCACCACCCGGGCCAACTCGTTCCGGGTGAACCGGAAGTTGTTCAACCCGCCGTTCCGGTCCTCCCCCCGGAGGACCCGGACCATCTGGGCAATGTTTTCGACCGTCCCCGAGGTCCCCACCACGAGATCCCAGTCCTGACGCTTCAACTCCCGGATCACGGGGTTCAACATGCCGCGGATGTAACGGCGGCATTCCTCGACCGCGCGCGGCCGGATCTTCGGGGAAGGGAAGAACCGCTCGGTGAGCCGGATCGCTCCCAGCTTCAAGCTGTTATCGAAGTGAATGGCGTCCTTCTGGCCCAGCAAAAACTCGGTGCTGCCCCCGCCGATATCGACCAGGAGAATCCGCTTCCCGAACACCGAGAGGGCCTTCAGGATTCCCTGGTAGATGAGCCGGGCTTCCTCGACCCCGGAGATGATCTCGATGGCGACCCCGACCTCCCGCTTCGCCCGGGCCCGGAATTCCTCCCGGTTGCCCGCCTCGCGGACAGCGCTGGTGCCCACGGCCCGCAGGAGCGCACCCCGGGCAACGGCCAGGGCTTTAAACTGTTTGAGGGCCGTCAGGCCGCGCGCCATCGCCCGCCGGGAGATGCGCTTCATGTCCGAGGAGCCGCTCCCCAGACGCACGATCTCCTTCTCGCGGTCCAGGACCTTGAACTCCTGCCCGGCGTGGTCCACCTCCACGACGACGAGGTGGAAGGAGTTGGTGCCGACGTCGATCGCGGCGAGCCGGTCAGGCTTTTTTTCATCGGGCGAGAGGATCCCCATCTTCAGAGCGGCAGGAATTGGGAGACTCCAAGAGCCGGGCCATGGGCCTCCTTTTTTCATCCCTTCCTGCCCACCGCGCGCAACTGACCGGGGGTGAGCAGGGCCTGGAGGACCCCCGGCTCTTTGGGGGGTAACTCATTGACCAGGATGCTGCAGAAGCCGCCCTTTTTCAGCGCGACCGCCGACCCCTTGGCACCGATCAGGGCGGAGGCGAAAAGGCTCAGATCGGGCTCATGGCCGACGACCATCAGGCGTTCGGCGCCTTTGTAATGGGCCAGGGCCTGGAGCAGGACCTTAAGTGGGGTCCCCGACCTCAGGGGCTCGAAGACCTCTACCTTTTCCTTCTCGTCCAAGGCCTGGGCTACGATCAGGGCCGTTTCATGGGCCCGCTTCAGAGGACTGGTCAGGATGGAATCCACCTTCCCGACGATCTCCGCGATCCCCTTCGCGGCCTTGGCCATCTTCTCCCGGCCCTCTTCGGTCAAGGGCCTTTCCTCTTCGCTGTATCCCGGGGTGCCCCCCGGGACAGCGATTCCGTGGCGTAGGATGTATATTTCCAAAAGACCCCCGCTGGTTAGTAACTAAACGCTGCCTGAGTTCTTACGCCGCCAAAATCCGTTGGAAACCAAAAGCGAGGCAACCTTTGTTCCCTCGCCCTTCCCTTTAAAGGACAGCTATTTTACCACAAATAAGGTTCTTAAGTCTATATATACCGTCCTGAGTACTTTGGGGTCCTGGCCTACTGTCCGTGTTAGTCCAAGCAGGTCAGGTGATCTCCCCCTCCTCGGCGTGGTGCTTGATGACCCGGGCCTCGGAGATGTAGATGGTCTCCTCGCAGATGTTGGTGGAGAGGTCGGCCACCCGCTCCAAGTTGCGGGCAATCAGAATATGGGACATCGCCCGGCTGATGACCTTGGAATCTTGGGCCATGGCCCCGAGGAGCTCGTCCAAAATCCGTTTCTTGAATCCGTCCACCCGGTCGTCCTGGTTACAGACGTCCCTGGCCTTGCCCGCGTCCCGGGAGACGAAAGCGTCCAGGCTTTCCTTCATCATCCTGGTGGAGAACTCGGCCATCTGGAACAGGTCCCGGTTAAAGGGCAGGGGCGGCTCCTGGGCCAGGTCCCGGGCGCACTCCGCGATGTTCACGGCATGGTCTCCCATCCGCTCCAGGTCGTTGTTGATCTTGATCGCGCCCACGATGAAGCGCAGGTCCACGGCCATCGGCTGGCGCAGGGCGAGGAGGGAGACGCAGAGGTCGTCTAGGGCGATCTCCAGCGCATCCACTTTTTTGTCGTCGGCATAGACCTCCTTCACGAGGGCCGCGTTTCGCGTCTGAAGAATCTTCACGGCCTTGAAGACGGTTTGCTCCACGAGCCCGGACATCTCTAACAGTTTGGTCCGAAGACGTTGCAATTCCTGATCGAAATGGCGCTCCATGATTATTCCTTTTTGGGGATGGCGATCACCCGAACCGACCCGTGATGTAATCCTCGGTCCGCTTGTCCCGGGGCTTGGTGAACAGGTCGTGGGTCACCCCGAACTCCACCAAGTCTCCGAGGAGAAAGAACCCGGTGTAGTCCGAAACCCTCGCGGCCTGCTGCATGTTGTGGGTCACGATCACGATGGTATACTTCTTTTTGAGCTCGAAGATCAGCTCCTCAATCTTGGCCGTGGAAATGGGGTCCAGGGCCGAGGCCGGCTCGTCCATCAGGATGACCTCGGGCTCGATGGCCAGGGCCCGGGCGATGCACAGCCGCTGCTGCTGACCCCCGGAGAAGGACAGGGCGTTGCGGTCCAAGTGGTCCTTGACCTCCTCCCAAATCGCGGCCCGTTTCAAACTCCGCTCCACGATCTCGGCGATTTTTCCCCGCTCCCGCATCCCGTTCACCCGCAGGCCGTAGGCCACGTTCTCGAACACGGACTTGGGGAAGGGATTGGACTTCTGGAAGATCATCCCGATCATACGCCGGAGGTCCACCACGTCCATGTCCGGGGCGTAGATGTCCCTGCCGTCCAGGAGGAT
>CAYGWX010000040.1:0-19808 GCA_964353855.1 uncultured bacterium
CCCGAGGTCCCGTTATTAGCGGGACAACCGCTTAGCAGGCGGCTGCCTTCGGCCAGCTCGGCCACCTCTCCGCACAAAATAGGTTAACATATCCCGACCCGTTTGTCAAGAACTCGAAGAAGGCTGTAGGCAATTAGGCTGTAGGGGTTTAGGCTAACAGCCTACAGCCTAACAGCCTGATTGCCTATTGACTTCGGCTGTTATTTCTGCTATCCTATAAAGCAATGAATTCCTCTAAAGTCCTGATCGTGGAGGATGAGCCTTCGGTCCTCCAGGTCCTGCAGCACCTCCTCTCGGACGAGGGCTATCAGGTCTTAGCCGCCCACAACGGGGAGGAGGCCCTGGAGAAGGTCTACGATCCATCGGGCCTGCCGAATCTCATCCTCGCGGACATCATGATGCCCAGGATGGACGGGTTTGAGCTCTGTCATCACGTACGGATGGAAGAGGAGACCCGGGCGATCCCCTTCATTTTCGTGACCGCGAAGGTCAGCCGCGCCGACCGGGCCAAGGCCTACGGCCTCGGAGTCCAGCGCTACATCACCAAGCCCTTCACCCGGGAACAGGTCCTGGGAGCCGTCCGGATGGCCCTGGCGGATTCCTCCCGGCTGATCAATCTCGAGGTCAGGATGCCGCTCTCCGGGAGCCTGGCCGCGGCCTCGGTCCCGTTCCTGATCGAGCTCTTTTTCCAGCGGCGCTGGAAGGGCAGGCTCAAGGCCTCCTACGAGAGCCAGTCCGGGGTTCTCGTCTTCGATCACGGGGATATCTCCTCGGTGACGTTGGGCCTCCTCTCCGGAGGGGAAGCCCTGGAGAGAATGCTCGCCTGGGAGGACGGCCAGTTCACCATCGAACAGGAGGGCTAGCCCTAACTGGTAAGGCAGCGGACTTGAAATCCTTCTGGGTATTGTTTTCGTAACCCACGATATACCATCATAATACGAAGCGAGCCAATAACTTGGGGCTCGCCTTTTTTATGCATTGAGATGAACAGAAATGCGTCTAAATGAGCTGGTTTTGGAAAGAATTTGGAAAGGTGGCATTTGGTACTATTTCCTGATTGATATTTCAATCTCTTTCAGAATGCCAAGGTTCTCCAAAAAGAAATATGTTTTATAATCTCGCTAAATAATGTAACGAGTCCCGCTCGTCAGGGAGCGGGACTCGTCTCTGGGCATAGGGAGGGGGCTTAGGCGAACCCCCTTTTAACCCAGATCGGTCGGTCGAGCATTCCCCGAAGGCACTGAGGGTGCGTGAGGCTTCTCCTCCGGGCCTGCCCTTCCGGACCTACTTCTTGTTGGCTTTCTTGGTCGGCTTCCCGTTCCCCGTTAGGATCGACTCCACCTCCCGGCCGTCGACCTCGGTGATGAAGGGAATGCCGCTTACATCCGCTGCTTCGCGGGTCAGGGCAGCGAGGTCGTTGCGCGACATGTGCTCCAGGGTGAACCTGCGGCTGCCCGCCATCATCTGGCGCAGGCCCTGGGCCAGGCGCTCGTAGTAGGTGTACAGTCCGAGGGCTCCGGTGGGGAGCTTCTCGAACTCTGCGTCACCCAGCTCCTTGCGCAGGTGGGTGGCGGTCACGAAGATTTCGTCCTTGGTGGTCCCAAAACGCTCCACGTAGACCGGGACCATGTTCTCGGTGATCGTCCGGCCGATGGTCTTGCCGACCATCGCTGCCGCAATCGGGCCCCGGGCCATCCCGATGAGCTTGACGAACGGCGCGCCCATTGCCAACCCTTTGAACATCGTGTCCTCGAAGGTGAACCCTCCGGCCACGGCCAGGGCCGGGACCTTCTCTCCCTGGTCAGCCAGGCGCTTGGCGTACTGGTAGAGAAGGGAATGCAGCTCCACGGTGGGGACGCCCCATTCGTTCATCATCCGCCAGGGGCTCATCCCCGTGCCTCCTCCGGCTCCGTCCACCGTGAGCAGGTCGAGCTTGTAGCGGGTCGCCCAGGCCACGGCCCGGGCCAGGTCCGCCGGGCGGTAAGCCCCTGTCTTGAGGAAGATGTACTTCGCCCCGGCCTTGCGCAGCTCCTCCACACGCTTGGCGAAGGACTCTTCATTCACCATTCCCACCCGGGAGTGGCGCTCGAACTCCTTGAACGCACCCCGCTTGAAAGACTCGACGACGTGGGGGTCCGTGGGATTAGGCAGCACGACATAGCCCCGCTGGTAGAGCAGCTGAGCCTTCTCCAGGCTGCGAATCTTGACCTCCCCGCCGATGTCCTTGGCTCCCTGTCCCCATTTCAGCTCCACGCACTGGGCCCCGAGCTTCTCGATGGCGTATTCCTGCACCCCCAGCCGGGTGTCCTCGATGTTAGCCTGGACCACGATCGCGCCGTAACCGTCGCGCTGGTGATCCTTGAACAGCTTCACCCGGCGTTTCAGGTCCACGGTGTCCATCACACGGCCGTTCTTGATCACGGACTGGGGGTCCATGCCGACGACGTTTTCCCCGATGGTCAGGCCGGTTCCGGCCAGGGCCGTCCCGATGGCCAGGCCCTCCCAGTTGTTCTTGGCGATGTCCGTGGAGCCGATGCCGGGGATCATGATCGGTAAGCGGAAGCGGATCTTCCTGTCGTGCCCGAAGGCCACTTCCAGGCTGACGTTGGGGAAGATAGCCTTGTCGCTATCGGCCTCGATCCCGTGAGCCCCGACCGCGGTGCCCATGATGTTGAAGTGGGAATAGTCCACGGGATAAACCTTCTCCGAGGCCGTGGTGATCACCCCGAACGGCTGGGGGTAGATGACCTCGTGCCCGCGGTAGGCGGACTTGCCGATCTCGCACATCCCGATGCAGCCGTCCACACAGGTGACGCACATCCCGGAGATGGGGGTGACAGAGCCCTCGGTGCGGTTCTTGGTCAGGGTGGCCGCGGACGAGTTGAGTCTGGTGAGCGTTAATGCCACGTGAATTCCTCCTTTGGAGCGTTAGTCTTTCTTGATCTCGCAGGCCACGCAGGGGGCCATATAGCACATCATGTCGTCGAACTTCTCCTTCTCCAGGCAGGGCGGGCTGAGGTTGGCGCAGCCCCCGCAGATCGCTTTATCGGGATCGGTGTAGGTGCAGCGGAGTTGGCAGGCGGGACAAACGTAGATGCACCCCCCGCACAGCCGGCACTCCTCGGACTTGATGTCGAAGGGCGTCCCCAGACTGCGATTCTTTCCCCGACCCCGGAAGCCGATCGCCTTGGCCATCATCTGCTGCTCGCACATCCGCACACACAGCCCGCAGAGAATGCAGTCCTCGTGTTCCTGGCGGAATCGCTGCTGGCGGACCTCGTGGGCCGAGGCCAGGTCCTGGATGACCTTGGACTGCGGGCAGGTGGCCAGGAGGAGTTCCAGGACCATCTTCCGGGCCTTGATGACGCGCGAGGAAGAGGTCCGGACCTTGAGATTCTCCTCAACCGGGTAGGTGCAGGAGGAGACCAGCTTGGTTCTGGGTCCCTCCCCGATTTCAACCACGCAGAGCCGGCAGGCCCCGTAGGGCGTGATCCCTTCCATGTGGCAGAGGGTCGGAATGGGGAAGCCCAGGAATTGGGCGGCCTCCAGGAGGGTCGTCCCCTTCTCGACCGAGACCTCCAATCCGTTGATCGTGAGTTTAATCATCTCGTCTCTTCTTTATAGGATCGCTAAGTGACGACCACCGCGTCGTATTTGCACACCGCCAAGCAGGCCCCGCACTTGATGCACTTCTTGGCATCGATGACATGGACCTCTTTGGCTTTCCCGGTGATCGCCTCGGAGGGACAGGATTTGATGCAGGCCATGCACCCGGTGCATTCCTGGTTGATGGAATACAGGATGAGGTCCTTGCACACCCCGGCCGGGCAGCGTTTTTTCTTGATGTGCTCGAGGTACTCCTCGCGGAAGTACCGCAGGGTGGAAAGCACGGGGTTGGGCGCGGTCTGGCCCAGCCCGCACATCGTGGTGTCCTTGACCACCTGGGCCAGCTCCTCCAGGAGGTTCAGGTGGTCCGGGGTCCCCTGGCCCCGCGAGATGTCGTCCAGGATCTCCCACATCCGCTGGGTCCCCTTGCGGCAGGTGAAGCACTTCCCGCAGGACTCTTCCTTCAGAAAATTCATGAAGTACTTGGCCACGTCCACCATGCAGGTCCGCTCGTCCATCACGATCATCCCGCCCGATCCCATGATGGATCCGGCTTGGGCGAGGCTTTCGAAATCGATCGGCAGGGAGAATTTGGCGGCCGGAATGCATCCCCCGGAGGGTCCCCCGGTCTGCACCGCCTTGATCGGAGCCTTGCCCGAGGGGCCGGCACCGATCTCCTGAACGATCTCCCTGATGGTGATCCCCATCGGCACCTCCACAAGCCCGGTGTTCTGGACCTTTCCCACCAGGCTGAAGATCTTGGTGCCGGAGTTCTTGGGGGTCCCTACCCTGGAGAAGGCCTTGGCCCCCTCGGCGAAGACCGGGGAAACGTTGGCCCAGGTCTCCACGTTGTTGATCGCCGTGGGCTTGCCCTGAATGCCCCGCTCCACCGGGTAGGGTGGTCGCTGGCGTGGCTCTCCCATTTTCCCTTCGATGGACCGCATCAGGGCGGTCTCCTCCCCGCACACGAAGGCCCCGGCCCCCTTGACCAGCTGAATGTCGAAGGAGAACCTGCTGCCCAGGATGTCCTCTCCCAAGAGCCCGAGCTCGCGGGCCTGGCGCAGGGCGATGCGCAGGTGCTTGATTGCCAGGGGGTATTCCGTGCGTACGTAGACCACCCCCTCGGTGGCCCCAGTGCCGAAGGCCCCGATGATCATGCCTTCGATGATGCTGTGGGGGTTTCCCTCTAAGACGCTGCGGTCCATGTAGGCCCCGGGGTCACCCTCGTCAGCGTTGCAGACCAGGAATTTCCCCTTGCCGTTGGCTTGTTTGGCCAAGAGCTCCCATTTCAGTCCGGTCGGAAACCCGGCCCCGCCACGGCCCCGCAGGCCCGAGGCTTTCATCTCCTCGATCACCCATGCCCGGTCCCCCTTCTCCAGGACCTTGGCCAGGGAGACGTAGCCTCCGCTCTCGATATAGTGGTAGAGGCGGATGGGGTCCACCCGCTCGCTCCGTGCCAGGATGGTCCGCGCCTGCTTCTTGAAGAAGGGCATGTCATCCTGCTTCTCGATCCTCTTCCCGGTCGCGGGGTCGAGGAAGAGCAGCTCCTCGACCACCTTGCCCTGGGCCAAGGCCTCCACGATCTTGGCCATCCCTTTAGTGTCCACCCGGGGGTAGAAGGTCCGGCCGGGTTCCACCAGGACCGAGGGCTCCATCTGGCAAAATCCGTGGCACCCCGTGATGACCAGGCGGATCTTCTCGGACAGCTCCCGGGCCAGGATCGCCCGCTTGGCGGCCCGGATCAGGTCGTTGGCCCCGCTGGCCTGACCGCAGGTTCCCGCTGGGATGATGATCGTGGGCCGGTCCGGCTCGCGGCCGGCGTCCAGCCGTTCCTTCAGGTCTTTGAAGTCGCTAAGGGTATTGAGTTTCTCCATGCTGTCTCTCTACTCTCTCCTCACCAGTTCACGCCTTCCAGGTCCAGGAGGTGCCCCTTGCACCCTCGCCGGGAGCAGATTTTGACCATCCCGCCCTCCTTGACGATCATCGGGATCATCGGTGCGCCGCACTCTGCGCAGTTCGAGGCGCCGAGGAGCTCGGCATGGCAGTGGGGACAGAAGAAGTTCAGGACCGCGTCCCGGGGGATCTCGTCCTCGGATTCTACGGTGTAACTGCCGTACAGGCTGGACAGCCAGAGGGCCCCGTGAGCGGTCCCGAAGGATGCGGTCACCCGAATGGAAGGATGTCCGTCCAGCGGATGGGCCGGATCCATCAGGCTGCGGTTGCACCGCGGACAGCGGACCTGGACCGGGAAGATCTTCTCGTCAGCCTTCACCTCGGTCTTGTCCAGGCCGCTCTTCGCCCGCTGGAGGATCCGTTTGACCTGGGGTGTGTCCACCTGCGAGAAGTAACGCCCGTCCACCACCACGATCGGGCCCAGGGCGCAGGCTCCCAGGCAGTTCACGGTCTCCAGGGTGAACTGCTTGTCCGGGGTTGTCTCGCCTGGCTTGAGGCCGAGTTGCCTCTCGAACTCCTCCACCACCCGCGGAGCGTTGCGCACGTGGCAGGCCGTTCCCAGACAGGCGGAGATAAGGTGCTTTCCCCGGGGCTTCAGGCTGAACGCTTTGTAGAAGGTGGCCACCCCGTAAACGTCTACCAGGGATTGCCCGGTCCCCTCCGCGACCACCTTGAGGGCGCTCTCCGGAAGGTAGCCGTAGCGGGTCTGCATCTCCTCCAGGATCGAGATCAGCTTACCCTGTTCGTTCTCGTGTTTCTCCACGATGCTCATCGTGACCTCAGGGCTGATCGTCTCGCCCTGAAATTCCTCGCATTCCATCACGGGCACTTTAGGGTCCCGTGGAAAAGTGCAGGTGGCAGCATTATCGCAGGTCGAACACAGCCCGCGGTACTTCTTCAGGCCTCCTTCGACCAACATGAAGGTCTTCATCATTCGGTGTTCCTCAGTAAAGTGCCTATTGCATCACGTGCTATCGGTACTCCTCGCAGTGCCACACTCCTCCCTCGGACTTGGGGAAGGTGCAGGTCCGGCGGCTCTCGCAGTACTTGCACAAGCCTTTCCATTCGACTTTCTCCCTGGCCTGCCCTTTCGGACTGTCTGCCGGAGGGACATTCGCTTTCGGGAACGACGACAGCGCCGAGGGGAAGCCTTCGAATTCCGCGCATTCCAGCAAAGGGATCCCGGGCTCCCGGGGGAAGACGCAACCCGGTGCATTCCTGCAGCTCGAGCAGAGCCCCTTTCCCTTGCTTGCGGTCATCCTTCCCCACCCCGGCCCTTACGCTAACGGTACTCCTCGCACTGCAGGACGCCGCGCTCGGGCTTGGAGAATACACAGGTGGTCCGGCCTTCGCAGTTAGAGCACAAGCCCAGGTGCTTCCCGAGGAACTTATCCTGTTCCAGCACCGTCCATCCGCTCTCCGGCCCAAGGGCTTTTGGGGATGGGAGGGTTAGGCCGTCGAACTCCTCGCATTCCAGGAACGGCCTGCCGGGGTTCTTCGGGAATACGCAGGTTTCAACCTGACTGCAGGTTGTGCAGAGTCCATGCTCTGGCCGGGGAATCTTTTTAGCTGCGGTTAAGGTCGCCATTTCTTACCTCCTTCGGTTGAACTATTTTCTTTGTGATGGAAATTCCTACAGTATTATACAGGCACATTGCATGCCAGAAAAGAAAACCCACACAAAATAACACGGGATATTGGGACAACTAATTATATATTAGTTGGTTATAAATGCAAAATATTTAAAAAGTAAGACGCTTTTCATGAATTAGAAATGGAATTCATAGGGACAAAACTGGGGAGAAAATAACCACTGGGGAATTTTTCCCCAGTGGTTTTAATTTTTCTCCTCCCCTTTTATTTCTGGGAAGGTGGTTTGAAGTCCCCGTAGTTAGTGTGAAATTTGAGAGAAATTAGTGAGAAGTTAGAGGAAAGTTGGAGGGAATATAGCGAGAGCTTAGCGGGAAGTTTTACTGCATCCTGCTGTCAATAATCGTGTTATTGTGAAAAGGAAGGGGTTTGAGCAGAGGTTGGACTTATAATGTGGCGAACAATTATTGGGAAAGCAGGGAGTTAACCCTGTTAATACTGAAGGATCTACGAGGGGTTCGGTTCCCCGGATTTCTTCAGCTTCTCCCGTAGGGTTTTGCGGTTTATCCCCAGGATCTCCGCGGCTCGTGAGCGGTTTCCATCCACGCTGGCCAGGATGTTCCGGATGTGCTCGGCTTCCACCTCTTCCAGGGTCCGGTGCAGGCCTGTCTTGCGCAACGAGGTAAACCGCATCAGGGAGGGCAGGTCGGGAACGTCGATGATGTCCCCCTCGGTCATCAGGACCAGCCGCTGGACGACGTTCTCCAGCTCCCTCACGTTGCCGGGCCAATCGTAGTTTTTCAGGACCTCCAGGGCCCGGTCGGAAAACCGCGGGACGGCTTTGCTCGCCTCCTTGGCGAACTTGTCGGCGAAATACCGGATCAGGAGCAGGATATCGTCTCCCCGCTCCCGCAGCGGGGGGATCTCGACCGCGATGACGTTCAGACGGTAAAAAAGGTCTTCGCGGAAGATGCCTCGCTGCACCATCGCTAGGAGGTCTTTATTGGTGGCCGCCAGGATCCTCACGTTCACTTTCTGAGGGCGGGTAGACCCCACCATCGTGATCTCCTTCTCCTGCAGCACACGGAGGAGCTTCACCTGCATCCCCAGGCTGGTCTCGCCGATCTCGTCCAGGAAGATCGTTCCCCCGTCTGCGGTCTGGAAGAACCCCGAGCGGGTCTCCACAGCCCCGGTAAAAGCTCCCTTCATGTGACCGAAAAGCTCGCTCTCCAAGAGGCCCTCGGGGATGCCAGCGCAGCTCACCGGCACGAAGGGAGCCGAGGCCCTCCGGCCGGTGTAGTGGATGGCTCGGGCCACGAGTTCCTTCCCGGTACCGCTCTCGCCCGTGATGAGCACCGTGGCCGAGGTCGAGGCGGCCTTGACGATCATCCCCAGGACCCTGCACATCGCCTCGGATTCACCGATCAGCCCGTGCCGCGAAGGGGGCGCTTCCCGGGGCTGGGCTCTCCCGGCCCGGCGCCGGTGCAATTTGCTTAAGATCCTTCTGACCGCCGCGTAAAGCTCATCGTCGGTGAACGGCTTGGAAAGGTATTCCTCAGCCCCGATCTTCACGGCTTGGACCGCGCCTTCGATGGAGGCGTAGCCCGTGATCATCATGACCTCGGTGTCCTTGAGGTTTTCCCGGACATGTCGGACGAGGTCCAGCCCGCTCACCCCGGGCATTTTGAGGTCCGTAATCACGAGGTCGACCGGGTTTCCCTCCAGGATCCGGATGGCCTCGGCTACCCCGGGGGCGGATAGAACCCGGTAGCCCTGTGAGGAGAGGTTCCTCTGCAGGACTTCTAAGGTATCCGGAGCGTCATCCACCACCAAAATCTGTGCCTTGGGGTTGTTTTTTGACATTAACCCTTTTTTCTCCTAACGTTTGGTGGTTGACCCCTCGGGCAGGCGGACTTCGAAACGGGCTCCATTTCCCGGCTCGCTATCTACGTGAATGGTTCCTCCGTGGGCCGTGATGATCCCGTGGACAACCGGGAGTCCCAAACCCGTCCCCTGCCCCACCTCTTTGGTCGTAAAGAACGGCAGATACAGCTTGCCCTTGACCTCCTCACTCATCCCAACTCCGGTATCCTCTACGACGAGGAGGACCTGCCCGGGTTCCCTGCTGGTCCGGACCGTAAGCCTCCCCCTATGAGGCATCGCCTGGATGGCGTTCACCGATAAATTGATCAGGACCTGGGTGAGCTGGGCTGGGTCGGCCATGATCTCCGGCAGGTCCGGGGCAAGGTCGCACACCAGCTCGATGCCCTCCTTGGCGCAGCGCGAGGAGAGGATGGTGAGTCCCTCCTCTACGATTTTCTTAAGCGAAACTGAGGTCTTCTGGGTGGGGACCTGCCGGGCGAAGATGAGCAGCTTCCGGACCACCTCCCGGGCGTGCAGGGAGGCGGATTCTATTTTCTCGATGTCGTTTTTCGCCTGCTGAGGAAGGCCGTCCCCTTTTTTGGCCAGTTGGGCGAATCCCAGGATGCTTCCCAGGGGTTCGTTCAGTTCATGGGCCACTCCTGCGGCCAGCTGGCCGATGGTCGCCAGGCGGTCCGCGTGCATGAGCTGTTCCTGGAGTCGGATCTGTTCTGCCTCGGCCTGCTTTCGCTCCAGAATGAAGGCGATCTCCCGGGCTACGGCTTCAATCAGATCCTTTTCTTCCTTGAGAAAGGGGCCTTCGTCTTTCTCCGGCTTCTCCTCGCGATAAGACACCTCCACCCTTCCCACACCTCTTTCATTCAGGAGGATGTTCGCGGCCAGAGTTCTCGCTCCTTCGCGAAAGGAATGGGTCGAATAGGAGCATCCCTGAAGGGCGATCCTGGATCCGGCATCCTCGGGATAGAGCATGGCTGGGGGCAGGAGTTTGGCAATGCCTTCCAGGATCTCCTCCAGGGAGAGATCCTGTTGCCCGGTCAGCCGGGCGATTCCGTAAAGGCAGGTCAGCTCCTTGACCCGCTCCCGCAGGGCCGCCTGGGAAAGGCGGTGGGCCAATGCGATGCCCAGCATCTGGGCGATGTCTTCTAAGAAAGCGATCGAGGCCGGGTTGAAGAAATCGCGGGGCCTGGCCTGAAGCTGCATGAGCCCCAGGATTTCCTTTCCAACCACTAAGGGGATCAGGGCCAGGGAGCCGAACTCCCATCCGAAAAATGGACCCTCCTCCCCCTTTCTTCCATCGGCTTCGGCAAGGCTGGAGAAAGTCTTCTCCGCATCACCGGTCCAGAAGCTTCCAGCCTTAGTGAAGAAGGGAAGCGAGGGATCGATCTGTCGTTTACAAAGTTTCCGGCAGAGGTCTTCCAAGGCCGACGCCTGAGGAAGGCAGGGCAGTTGCTCTCCATCTTGATCTGGAAGGGTCGACAGGATCTCCAAGAAAAATGCGGATGGGTACTCTTTCCTCAGCACCCCGAGGAAGAGTTTTCCCGCTTCTTTCAGGCGTAACTCAACCAAGTCGCACCCCGAGAAATCCAGGATCAGGAGGGCAACCTCTTTAAAGAAGTCCTCCCGGGGGGTTCCCAGGTCGGCCGATTCCAGGATTCTCTGGGATAGGGTGCGGAAGGCCTCCGCCGAGCGGGGGCCTTTGCTTCGGGAACTTTGCTCTTTTGAAAACCTGAAGGGTATCATCGTTTATTACTATACTTCATTTTCCCCGCGATGTCAATACGCCCACCACCAGGGCTACGAGCCCCTGGCCACCGTGGGGACCATCGCAGGAATCATAGTCATGCTCAACCTGGACATAACCTTGAGCTGACCCCATTAAAATAGCCCATTACACTTTGGTGCCCGATCCGCTACATCCCCAGGTAGCTGAAGCAGGATCAACAGAGAGCTGCCCCAGGGCAAGACAAGAATAAACCCCCAAACCCCCTTGACTTCAACCACCTTTTAGCCAAAAATACTTGAGATAATACAACAGCAGTCAACACCCCTGACCTGTCCCCGTTCTTTGATTTGTACCACACGGTACCGCTTTCATGCTTCACAAATTGGAAAGAAAATGGAATTGAGCAAAAATGGGATATGTTATAACGTGTTTATAATAAATAGGTTGGAGGGCTCGCCTAACGGTATGGCAGCGGACTTGAAACCCTTTGGGAGCCTGTTTTCATAAGTCTTGAATTTTCAAAATAATACGAGCGAGCCCATAACTTGAGGCTCGCCTTTTTATGCATTGAGATGAAGTGAAATACGTCTAAATGAGCTGGTTTTGTAAAGAATTGGGAAAGGTGGCATTGGACAACCCCGAAAAGGGATGGAGATTTCTAGGAGATTGATCTACTGGAGGCCCCGGTCCTGCTCCGCTATGCCCCAACCCGAGGCAGCATGAAGCCAGTTCCATTCCGGGTGGTACAAACAATGGGGGCAGGTCAGTTTAGTGAACTCCCATTCAGACCAGCCTGCCCTTTCGGGATGGCGGTGGACCCTTCCGACTCAGTGCATCATGTGGCGCAGCCATTCGCGGCCGAAGCTCAGGGCCACCGTGGCCAGCCAGCAGCAGAACGACAGGGTGCCGATGCGGCGCAGGGTGCGGTAGACCGGTTTCCAGTCCGGGGTCCCCAGGCGCGCAAAGAAGCGGGGGAAGAAAAGGAAGTGGATCAGGACCGCGTCCACCAGGATCACGAGGACCAGGACGTGCTTGATTCCCAGCCAGAGGGGATAGGGGTGCCGGCTCCCGGCCGTGAGCATGATCCCGCTGACGATGAGCAGGAGCAGGCCCGTCCAGGTGAAAGGAGCGATGAATCGCGCGATCCGGCCACGGCGCCGGGCGATGGCCTCCCTGAGGCGAAGCATGAAGCCGCAGGAGACCAGGGCGCCGCCCAAGCCGAGGATCAGCCCGAGGCTGTGCAGGATCTCTCCGAGGGAATTTTCTTCCATGGTTTACTCCTTATTCCGGGGTGGTTGTTCACGGTCCGCTGGGTCCCTTCGGCGAAGGTTGGGGAGCCCTGTATGATTATTTAGACCACACCCGGCGAAGAAAGGTTTAATTTTCTCCAGAAGACATTCGCAGATCCCTGGAAGCGAGCCGTGAACAAAGCCTGACCTGTCCCCCTGTCATTAGTCCAGTCAGTACGTTCCACTATCACCCTGGCTCCTCGTATGAACCCCTTCGGGCAGCCGAAGCAGCATGAAAAGAGTAACATTCCGGGTAATACAAAGAATGGGGGCAGGTCAATCCGGTGGCCGGGGTCACCCCGGACTACCCTCCGCTACTCAGGATCCTGTTCATCGCCGTTAGCACCCTCTCCACAATCGTCTGGCTGCTCCCTGTCCTGATTCTGATCTTCTCCCTCAGGTTCCAGCCCGTAAGGGACGCGTTTCGAAAAAACCCGTAGGACCAGGCTGGATCGTTCAAAGGGGCCTTGAAAAAAGACGGGTAATCAAGTAAAATTAAATAAGCCCCAACCCTCTGGGGCGCTTTCTTAAAGAAAGCGGAGTCCTCAGGAGGGTGCCACAAAAATTTTTACAACTCAAAATAAGGAAAAGTAAAAGAGGTCCCATTTTGGCGATTACAGAGGAACGATTGAAATCCCTGAAAGGGCTTTCGGAAGCGGAAGCAAGGGAGAAGCTGAAACGGGAGGGATTTAACGAGCTCCCCTCCGCCAAGAAGCGACATTTCTTCGCTATTGCGTTGGAGGTCGTTAAAGAGCCGATGTTACTGATGCTGGTGGCTTGCGGGACGATCTACTTGTTTCTGGGGGAAACCAGCGATGCCCTGTTGCTGTTGGGTTTCGTGTTCGTGATGATCGGCATCACCATTTACCAAGAGGGGAAAACCGAGCGGGCCCTGGAAGCCTTGAGAGACCTCTCCAGTCCGCGGGCCCAAGTCATCCGCGAGGGTGAGCATAAACGCATCGCAGGGCGTGAGGTCGTCGTGGATGACCTCGTCGTGCTGAGGGAGGGGGACCGGGTGCCCGCAGATGGTGCGTTGCTCTGGGGGAGGAACCTGACCGTGGATGAATCCCTGCTCACCGGAGAATCGGTTGCAGTCAGAAAGACAGCAGCGGAAAGCGGCGCTGAGGCCCTGACGATGGGAATCCCGGGGGGCGATGATCTGCCTTTCGTTTACTCCGGGACCCTCGTGGTCCAAGGCCAGGGGGTCGCCCTAGTCAAAGCGACCGGAATCCGAACCGAGATCGGGAAGATAGGCAAAGCCCTTCAGACCGTGGGACAGGAGGACACCCTCCTTCAGCGCGAAACCGGAAGGATCGTGAGAGCAGTCTTTCTCATCGCCCTGGTCCTCTTTTCCCTGGTGGTCGTCGTCTATGGCCTGACCCGCGGCAATTGGCTGGGGGGAATCTTGTCGGGCCTGACCTTGGCGATGGCGATGCTACCAGAGGAATTCCCGGTCGTATTGACCATCTTTCTAGCTCTCGGCGCCTGGCGGATATCCCAGAAACGGGTCTTAACGAGAAAGATAGCTGCGGTAGAAATGCTGGGGGCGGCAACGGTCCTCTGTGCGGACAAGACCGGAACCCTGACCCAGAACCGGATGTCCATCCAAGCCTTATATGCCCGGGACAACTTGGGTTCCGCGAAAGATCTATGCTCCCTTCCTGAAACTTTCCACGAGCTGGTGGAATATGCAATTCTGGCCAGCAAAAAAGACCCCTTTGACCCCATGGAAAAGGCCTTGAACCAACTGGGCGAGGAGAAACTTTCCGGTACCGAGCACCTCCACGATGCCTGGAGCCTGGTGCAGGAATACCCGCTCACCCAAAATCTCTTGGCCCTTTCCCACGTTTGGAAATCCCCGGACGGAAGGGAGTTCATCATCTCAGCGAAGGGGGCACCCGAGGCCATCGCCGACCTTTGCCATCTCGAAGGCCAACCCAAGGAGGCCTTGATAGCTGTCGTAGGAACGATGGCCGAAAAGGGTCTCCGGGTCCTGGGGGTGGCCAAGGCCTATTTCCAGGAAGAGGAACAGTTGCCAGGAGGGCAACACGATTTCAAATTTGAATTCCTCGGGCTCATCGGGCTGGAGGACCCGATCCGCCCCGCGGTGCCGGAGGCCATCCGGGTGTGTTATGAGGCCGGGATTCAGGTCAAAATGATCACCGGAGACTACCCGAAAACTGCCCAGAGCATCGCCCAGCAGATCGGCCTCAAAGAACCCTTTCAGGTCATGACCGGGTTGGAAATAGAACGTCTGGAGCCCGAGGAGCTGCGGAAACGGATCCAGGGGGTCAATGTCTTTGCGCGCGTCGTCCCGGAGCAAAAACTACTTCTGGTGAAGGCCTTCAAGGCGAACGGCGAGATCGTAGCCATGACCGGGGACGGCGTGAACGATGCCCCCGCTTTGAAGTCCGCCCACATCGGGATCGCCATGGGTGGGAGGGGAACGGATGTCGCACGGGAGGCCTCGGACCTTGTCTTGTTGGACGATGACTTCTCGTCTATCGTGACCGCTGTTAGGATGGGCAGGAAGATATTCGACAACCTCAAGAAGGCGATGGCCTATATCGTCAGCGTCCACATCCCGATCGCTGGTTTATCCCTGATCCCTGTAATCCTCCAGTGGAAGGATCTGGTGCTCCTGCCGGTGCACATCGTTTTTTTAGAGCTGATTATCGATCCCGCCTGCTCGGTTGTGTTTGAAGCCGAGCCCGAAGAATCGGATGTCATGAGACGTTACCCCAGACACCCCAAGGAACCTCTGCTTGGTAAAAGGTCTTTGACGATCAGCATCCTCCAGGGAGTCATGGCCCTGGCCATCGTCGCCCTCGTCTTCAAAATCTCCCTGATGCTCGGGCAAAAGATCGAGGAGGCTAGGACGTTGGCCTTCATCACCCTGATCATTTCCAACCTCTGCTTGATCCTGACTAACCGCAGCTGGTCGAAACTCATCCTGACCTCCCTCAGAGAGCCAAACATAGCCTTGTTCTGGGTGCTCGGTGGAGCCTTGGTTTTTTTGGGATTCGTCGTGTTCGTCCCTCCCTTGCAAACGCTGTTTCATTTCGCCCCGATGCATTCCATCGATATCCTGATCGCTCTGGGCGCAGGAATCGCGAGCATCCTCTGGTTCGAATTGGTAAAAATGATTTCGCGCCTGAAAAACATCGAACTCCTGAAGGAAAAGGTCCAGCGGTGAGTGACCTGTCCCCCTGTCATTAGTCCAGTCAGTCCATTCCACTTCCACCCTGTCCCCTCGTCTCAACCCCTTTTGGAAGCCGAAGCAGGATGGAAGGTGACCTGCCCCCATTCTATGTACCACTCGGCATGTTACTAAAGTCATGCTGCATCGGCTACCTGGGGGTGTAGCGGAGTAGGATCCACGGAGAGCCGCCCCAGGGTAAGACAAATATAATCCCCAAACCCCCTTGATTTTAATCGCCTTTTAGCCTATAATACTTGAGATAATAAAAAAGCAGTCAACACCCCTAACCTGTCCCCCATTCTTTGCTTTGTACCACACGGTACAGCTTTCATGCTGCACAAATTGGAAAGAAAATGGAATGGTCCAAAAATGAAATGTTTTATAACATCTTTAATATTAATGGGTTGGAGGGCTCGCCTAACGGTATGGCAGCGGACTTGAAATCCGCCGTTCCCGTTGACTCGGGACATGGGGGTTCGAATCCCTCGCCCTCCGCCAAAAAGCCAAGGAACAGCTGACGATCATCGAAATCCAGCAACAATCGAAACGCCCCCCGATCTTAGGGGGGCGTTTTTCGCTTTTTTTACTTAACGGCTTAGGGGGGCGGAGCCTGGCTTTGAAACTGGCGGGCGAGGGCCGTGCTCAGCTGCTCGGGCCTGATACAGCCCATCTCGACGAGCAATTCTCCTATCCGGCGTTCCGGGTTGATCATCTGGACCCGACGGGCTTCGTTGATAGAACGGATGTCCGTGAAGCCCATCTCCACCAGGATCTCGCCGATCAATCGTCGCTGGTCTCTCACGGTTCGTTTTTTCTCGGAATGCCTCGGAGGGCTTACTTCTTCAGCAGTTTATCCATCTCATCGGTGAAGGTCTTCTTCTCCTGAAGCCCGACATAGGAGGCCGCGATATTGCCCTCCTTGTCCAGGATGAAGGTTGCTGGGATGGCGTTGATCCCACCGTATTTGACCGTGACCTCCTTGTTCCCGATGAGCACAGGATAGGCGATGGTCAGCTTGTGCTTCTTCATCCCCTTGAGGATCTCGTCCTTCCCGCCTTCATCCAAGGCAATGCCCACGACCGTGGCCCCCTTGGCCTTGTATTTCTTGTAGATTGCATTCAAGTCCGGGATCCCCCGTCGGCAGGGCCCGCACCAGGTGGCCCAGAAATCCAGGATCACGGCCTTTCCCTTGAGGTCGGCTAAGCTGAGGGTTTTGCCTTTCAGGTCCTGCAGGTTGAAATCTGGAGCTTTACCGGCTCGGGCCCAACCCGCTCCACCCAGGAGTAAGAGGCTGAGGACCAGGCCTATGGTCCAGAAACGTTTAAATCGAAAGCTCATCTTCGCCTCTCCTTATATCACATTTTATCAACGATATAATGATAACAGAACGAATCATCTAAGTCAAGAAGTGTCCGAATAAAAAAGCAGCCCTAAAAGGGGCTGTTTTTTTAGAGCATCAATGTTCGTTCCGATTAACTCTCCTTCTTCACCAGGTTCATTCCGCACTTGGGACACTTCCCGGGCACCTCCGAGACGACCTCCGGGTGCATCGGACAGGTGTAGGCCAGCTTGACCTCCTTGGTTGTGGCCTCGGTTTTCTTGGGACCCAGGGACTTGATGTAGTTCACCAAGTGCCACCGGCCCATCCCCAAGACGGTCTTCTCGTAGGCGGCCATGCCGGTGCCGCTCACGCCCTTGGTGATCGTGGTGTAGATTTCCCCGTCCGAGCCGCCGTGCTTCCATGTGGAGTCGGTAAGGTTCGCGGCCAGCGGGTTCAGGGCCTTTCCGGTCGGCGTATCGCCGTTCCCCTTCTCCCCGTGGCAGGTGATGCAGTTGTTCATGAAGATCTCCTTGCCGCGGGCGAGGGAGGTCGCTGTGGGCTTGGCCGGATTCCTCAGGGCCGCAGCGTCCGCGTGACGATGCTCGCTGGCCTCGTGCTTTTCCTCAGCCCAGGAAAGCGCCCACAGCGCTACGCCCAAGATCAAGGTGACGGTCAGCCAGGGTGTCCATTTCTTCATTCGTTACTCTCCTTCGTGGGGTAAATGTTTTTGACTGCGAATCTACATTCCCATTCGGGCAGAACCCCTCCCTCGTGTTTTGGAGGGTCGGCCGGATGCTTTCTTCTTGTCTGAGATACCCGGAACGCCTTGAGACATGCGGCTCATCCCGATGGCTCTGCGCTCGGTCATTCCTTGAGACATCCCGCCCATCCGGACGGATTTGCCTCGCTGTGTCATCTCCGGCAGGGCCATGCCATCCATTCCGGAATCCCTTGTCTTCATGCCCGAACTCATTCCATCCATCTTGGGCGTATAGGCAGGACGTTTCGCCTTCATCGTCCCTCCTCCCCTGCCCATCCTTTCGCTTCCCAATCCTTGAACGCTAAAGGCGGTCAGGACGACAAGCGCGAACATCAAAGACATCAACGCATTTCGCATCGTCTAAAGTCCCTGGGGCCCGGTTGAGGCGGGAGCTGGTTCAGGGCGAGGTATCCAAGCCGCCCGGCTCTGCTTCATCTCCACGTGCCACTTCCAGAGAAGGTAGATCGCGGGATAGACCAGAAGCTCCATCAGGAAGGAGGTGAAGATCCCCCCGAACATCGGCCCGGCGATGCGCTTCATCACGTCCGCCCCGGTGCCCACGGACCACATGATGGGCAGGAGCCCGAAGAACAGGCAGGCCACGGTCATCATCTTGGGGCGCACCCGCTTCACGGCCCCGTGGATGATGGACTCCTTCAAGTCCTCTTTGGTGCGCATCCGGCCCTGCGACCTCATCTCATCAAACGCCAGGTCCAGGTATAGGAGCATGAAGATGCCGGTTTCGGCATCCAGGCCCAATAGGGCGATGATCCCCACCCAGACCGCGATGCTCATGTGGTAGCCGGAGAGGTAGAGGAGCCAGATTGCCCCCACGGCTGAGAAGGGCACGGCCAGAAGGACCAGGAAGGTCTTGAACAGGGAGCGGGTGTTCAAGTAAAGCAGGATCAGGATGATGAGGAGGGTGATCGGCACGACCAGAAGCAGGCGCTTGGCTACTCTCTGCATGAACTCATACTGCCCGCTCCACTCCAGGGCATAACCGGTGTGCTTGTCGAGCCCTTTGGCCACGGCCTGTTTGGCGTCGTGGACGTAGCTCCCGATGTCCCTGTTAGCGATGTCCACGTAGACGTAGCCCGAGAGCATTCCGTTCTCGTCCCGGATCATGGAGGGCCCCAGAGAGAGATGGATATCGGCTAATTGGGCCAAGGGGACCTGGGCGCCGCTCGGCGTAGGAACGAGCACGCGGCGCAACTTATCTAGGTCATCGCGCAGCTCCCGGGCGTAGCGCACGTTGACCGAATAGCGCTCCCGTCCCTCCACCGTGGTCGTGACGTTCTCCCCGCCCACCGCGGACATGATGACCATGTTGGCATCGTCCACCGAAAGCCCGTACCGGGCCAGGTCCTCGCGCTTTAGGTCGAAGTCCAGAAAGTATCCCCCGGCGACCCTCTCGGCGTACACGCTGCGGGTTCCGCGAACCTCTTTGATGATCCCCTCGATCTTCTCCCCCAAAACCTGGATCGTGTCCAGGTTCGCGCCCGATATCTTGATCCCGATCGGGGTGCGGATCCCGGTGGTGAGCATGTCGGTCCGGGCCTTGATGGGCATGGTCCAGGCATTGCTGACTCCCGGGAAATGCATCTTCGCGTCCATCTCATTGACCAGGTCCTCCCACGAGATGGTCTCCGGCCAGATGTGCCCTAAGAGGCCCTTGACAGGACCGATAGGCCAAGAGGAATACCAGCGATGCTTCTTCCGCCATTCTTTCTCAGGCTTCAGGATGACCGTGGTCTCCATCATGGAGTAAGGCGCGGGGTCCGTGGAAGTTTCCGCCCGTCCCGCCTTTCCGAAGACCCGCTCCACCTCCGGAAAGCCCTTCAGGATCTTGTCCTGGACCACGAGCAGCCTCTGGGCCTCTGTGACCGAAATCCCCGGAAGGGTGGTCGGCATGTACAGGATCGAACCCTCGTTCAACGGCGGCATGAACTCCGTGCCCAGCTTGAAGAAGACCGGTATGGTGGCAAGCACGATGATCAGGGCCGCCAGGATCACGCTCTTGGGAAAGCGCAGCACGAAATGAGCGCCCGGTTGATAGACCTTGAACAGAAACCGGGAAATGGGGTGTTTCTCTTCGCGGTGCATCCGGCCCACCAGGATCGCGTTTACGATCTTGGCTAACCACTTGGGGCGGAACTTGTAGTCGTCCAGTCGGATGAACAGCATCCGGATTGCCGGGTCCAGGGTGATCGCCAGCACCGCGGCGATAGCCATGGAGAAGTTCTTGGTGAAGGCCAGGGGCTTGAACAGTCTGCCCTCCTGGGCCTCCAGGGCGAACACCGGGAGGAACGCGACCGCGATCACCAGGAGCGAGAAGAAGGAGGGCCGCCCCACCTCCTGGATGGCTTTGACGAGCACCTCCTTGTAATCCCCCTTCCGGCCTTCGTTCTGCCAGCGCTCCAGTTTCTTGTGGGCGTTCTCCACGACCACGATGGCCGCATCCACCATGGCCCCGATGGCCAGGG
>CAYGWX010000040.1:19908-21252 GCA_964353855.1 uncultured bacterium
TGGGCGTTCTCCACGACCACGATGGCCGCATCCACCATGGCCCCGATGGCCAGGGCGATCCCGCCCAGGGACATGATGTTGGAGGTCAGGCCCATGGCCTGCATCGGGATGAAGGCTATGATCACCGCGATCGGGAGGGTCAGGATCGGGATCAGTGCGCTGGGGATGTGCCAGAGGAAGAGCAGGATGACCAAGGAAACGATGATGAGCTCGTCACGGAGCGTGTCCTTGAGCGTGTCGATGGAGCGGTTGATCAGCTCCGAGCGGTCGTAGGTCGTGACGACCTTAACTCCCGGAGGCAGGGAGGGCTCGACGTCCTTGAGCTTCGTCTTCACCCGGTCTATCACCTTGAGCGCGTTCTCCCCCTGGCGCATGACCACGATCCCGCCTACCACATCTCCCGTTCCGTCCAGGTCTGCGATGCCCCTGCGGATATCCGGGCCCAAGGCCACATGGCCGAGGTGTTTGACCAGGATCGGGGTGCCGGTCTCGGGGTTGAGCCCGACCACGATGTTCTCGATGTCCCCCACCGACTTGGCGTAACCCCTGCCCCGCACCATGTACTCCGCGCCCGAGAACTCGACCAAGCGCCCCCCGACATCGTTGTTCCCCTTGCGGATCGCCTCCACCACCTGGCCGATGGGAATCTTATATCCCACCAGGGCGTTGGGGTCGAGGTTCACCTGGTACTGCTTCTGGAACCCCCCGATCGAGGCCACCTCGGCCACGCCCTGAACGGACTGGAGCCAGTAGCGCAGGTACCAGTCCTGGAAGCTGCGCAGCTCGGCTAAGTTGTATTTTCCGCTGGTGTCCACCAGGGCATACTGATACACCCAGCCCACCCCCGTAGCATCCGGTCCTAATTCGGTCTTCACCCCCTCCGGAAGCCTGGGCGTGATCTTGGACAGGTACTCCAGGGTCCGGCTTCTCGCCCAGTACGGGTCGGTCCCTTCCTGGAAGATGATGTAGACGTAGGAGAAGCCAAAGTCCGAGAACCCCCTGATGGCCTTGACCTTGGGCGCGCCCAGGAGGGCGGTCACGATGGGGTAGGTGACCTGGTCCTCCACGATGTCCGGGCTGCGGTCCCACCGGGAGTACACGATGACCTGGGTGTCCGAGAGGTCCGGGATCGCGTCCAAGGGGATGTTGCTGATGGACCAGATGCCCCAGGTTGTGGCTATCCCGACCAGGACCAGGACCGCGAACTTGTTATGCGCGCACCAGGCGATGAGCCGTTCGATCAATGGGAATGCTCCGCTCCACCGAGCGCCGATTTCATCCGGCTCTCGGCATCGATCAGGAAGTTGGCGCTGGTCACGACCACATCCCCGGGCTCCAGTCCGG
>CAYGWX010000041.1:0-14240 GCA_964353855.1 uncultured bacterium
CGACAGTTGGGCGAATACCTCAAGCGAAAACGAAAAGCGCTCGGCCTGACCCAGGAACGTCTCGCTGAACTCTGTGACCTCACCCCGGAGCACATCAGTGGGATCGAGAGAGGCCGGCGTCTGCCCTCCGTCAAGACCCTGCTCCGGATGGCTGAGGCCCTTAACGTCTCGCTCCCCGAGGCATTCCAGTTTCAGAAACTCAGGCCCCTCACCGAAAAGGATCGGGCAATCCTCGCTTTGAACCAACTCTTGACCAAAAGGTCTCTGAACGAAATCCGCTACCTCACGGAGATGACCAAGCGCTTGCCCAAGCCGTAAACGCCCGTCCTTTCTTACCGTCCAGCCAACTTGGAACGCTGACCCATCATACCCCTTGACTTTCTCCCCGACCCTCCCATAAAAACCGCTGGATCACTTCGTTACGGTAGAAACGGTGGACCGCTACGCTACGCTGGAGACGTAAAAAACCGACGACGAGATGCTGAAACAAGTTCAGCATGACGAGCCTTCACAATGTGGAACGCGGAGTGCGGAATGCGGAGTGAAAGACGAACCAAAGACACTGGATTCCGGATCAGACCCGGAATAACGGCCCTCCCAAATCCCCCTTTTCCTAAGGGGGACCCCACAGCCCCGCCCTGTTTCTGCTGTCCCATATAACCCCTTGACTTTCCCTGCGCATCTGAATTACAATATTAAGTCTTCCCCATAACCTAAAAGATAAAGAGAACCATGCTCTTCTTCCGTTCCGTCGCCGAAGTCGTCCAGCGCGCCCAGAAGCTCAAAGGCGAGGGCAAGCTGGACAAGGCCATCTCCACCCTGGAGGCCGTGCTCTCCGACTCCGAGGACGACTTCGAGCCCTACCTCGAGCTGGGCAACCTGTACTGCGCCAAGGAGAGCTACGCCGACGCCGCCGTGGCCTACCGCAACGCCCTCTCCCTCCTGCCCACCCGGAAGGGCGAGGTCCTGCAGTCCATCAAGGAATCCTACAAGCCCGAGCAGAAGGTCCCGGAGCTCACCGAGGTCCTGTTCGAGACCTACATCGGGGCCAAGGACTTCGAGAGCGCCGTGGCCTGCGCCGCCCCCCTGCCCCCCAAGGAGATAGACCGCATCGCCGAGAAATACCGCAAGATGATCAAGACCTCCGAGGACTTCGCCGGGAGCGCCGGGAGCAGGGACATGAAAAGCAGCCGTCCCCGGGAGGTCACCGCCCGCTACTCCCTGGCCATGCTGGCCGCAGCCCGGGGAAACCTCGCGGAGTGCTTCCAGCACCTGAACTCGGTGGTCAAGGCCGAGATGGGCGAGGCCGGAACCGTGGAGGCCGAGTTCAAGCGCTACGTCACCAAGCAGAGCAAGGAGGGCCTGCCCCATATCGGGTTCGGGGACTACTACCTGTCCCAGGGCCAGGTGGACCACGCCCTCCGCGAGTACCAGGACGCCCTGCGGGTGGACAAGGCCATGGCCGACCCCATCATCGCCAAGCTCGAGCCCCTGGTCCAGGCCGACCCCCGCAACGCCTCGGCCTTCGAGGGCCTGGGCGACGCCTATCTCACCAAGCGCATGACCGAGGCTGCCACCGCGGCCTACGCCCGGGTCGTCCAGCTGGACGAGAAACGCATCGACAGCCTGGTCCCCAAGTACAAGGAGATCACCAAGCTCTCGGCCAAGGACGCGGCCGGGTTCGTGGCCCTGGGCGACCTGCACCTGCACAACAAGCGCTACGAGCTGGCCGTCACGGAATACGCCAAGATCGCGGAGATGGACCGCTCCTACCTGCCCCAGGTCCTGGACCGCTACAACCAGATCCTCAGCGTTCAGCCGGACAACGCCGCGGCCCTGGAGGCCTGCGTGGTCCACCAGATCGAGGCCGGGGAGCTGGACAAGGCCGTCGGGCTCCTGTCCAAGGCCGCCAAGGCCAGCGACAAGGTGGACGACCTGGCCATCGAGCAGCTCAGCCACGTCCTGGAGCGCGACCTTCACCACGTGGGCGGACTGGACCTGCTGGCCCGCCTCTACCTCCGCCGGAAGAGCTTCACCGAATCCCTGGAGCTCTACCGCCACCTGGTCAAGCTCTCCCCGGAGGCCCAGAGCCTGGCGATCCAGGGCCTGCGCGAGATCGTGCGCGTCTCCCCCTCCATGCTGGAGGCCAAGATCGCCCTGGGCGAGGCCCTGATGCTCCAGGACAAGCCCGGCGAGGCCCTTGCCGAGTTCGCGGCCGTGGTGCAGAGGGACAGCACCCTGCAGGGCCAGGTCTTCCCGTTCCTGGACAAGATCATGAAGTCGGACAAGGGACTGGTGGAGAAGGTCATGGAGGTCTACAACTCCCTCCAGACCGCCGGAAGCGAGAGCCTGATCACCTTGTTCGCCATGGGCGAGGCCAAGGCCGAGAAGGGCGACTTCAAGGGCTCGGTGGAGCAGTTCCGCAAGGTCCTGGCCCAGGACCCCACCAAGCTGGACGCCGTGGTCCAGGGCTACGAGAAGATCCTGAAGCGCAACTCCGGGGCCGGGATCATCCACCTGGCCCTGGCCGACGCCCGGATCGAGAAGGGCCAGGCCAGCGAGGCCATCGCCACCCTGCGCAGCGCGCTGGCCGCGGACCAGACCCTCTTCGAGGAGGTCGTCTTCCGCTACAACCGCCTGCGCGAGGCCCTGCCCGACGACCCCGAAGTCCGGGACGCCATCCTGGAGGCCCTGTTCTCGCTCAAAGTCTACGACCAGGCCCAGGAGCAGGCCGAGCAGGCCGTCGCCTCGGGCGTGGAGCCGGCCTATCCCTATCTCGTGCTGGGCAGGATTCAGATGGAGAAGGGGGAGCTGACCAAGTCCGTGACCAACCTGATGCGCGCGGTGGAGCTCCGGCCCGACCTGTCCCAGGACGTGCTCGCCTCCCTGGAGCGGATCATCGCCATCGACCAGGGAAACATCCCGGCGCACTACGTCCTGGCCAAGGTCCAGACTACGGGACGGCTCTTCGAGAAAGCCCTGGATGAATACCAGCTCATCGCCCGGCTGGACCCCCAGCGGAGCGAGCGGGTCATTGCCGACATCAAAGCCCTTCTGGAGGAGGACAAGCTCAACGCCCGGGGACACTTCATCCTCGCCGATCTCCACCTTCGCTCCGGAGATCCCCAGGAAGCCTCCCTGGAATGCGACCGCACCGTGGATCTGGACCCGGAGTACCTCGGAAAGGTCATTCCCATCTACCAGGAGATCGCCTCCCGGGACCCGGAGAACGCCAAGGCCAACTTCGCCCTGGGCAAGGTCCAGGTCCAGCAGGGCTCCGTGGGACCGGCCCTGGAGAGCTTCCGGATCGCCCTGACCCATGACAAGACCCTTCTGGAGCCCGCGATGTTCGAGCTCCGCAAGGTCCTGGACCAGGACAAGGACAACTGCCCGGCCCGGCAAATCCTGGCCGGGATCTACCGCCAGAGAGGACAGAGGGACCAGGCCGCGGTGCTCCTCCAAGAGATCCTGAGCCTGGATCCTTACGGAGGCGAGGGGGCTCTCAATGACCTGGAGGATCTCCTCTCCGAGGAGCCCCGGAATCTTAGAGCCCGTCTGGCCCTGGCCGAAGCCTACCTGGCCCGTAAAGATCTGGGGCCTGCGGTAATCCACTTGGAGCTCCTCTGCGACGAGGCCGGGGGGCCGGGGGACCTGCTTCCCCGGATCGTGGAGGACCTCAAGGCCGTGGCCGGGGGCCGGGGGGAGGCCCAAGGGGAGCATCCCCAGGCCCTGTTCGTCTTAGGAAAGGCCCTGCTCAAGTCCGGCGTCGCCGCGGAGGGCGTCGCGGCCCTGGACGCCGCCACCCGTCTGGATCCCACCCTCAGGGAGAAGGCCGTCCCGGTCCTGGATCAGGCCCTGGTCACCGGCCTTCGCGAGGTTTCCGTCTTCAGGCTTCTGGGCCTGCTCCGCCTGGAAGGGAAGGAATACCTGAAATCCGCCGAGACCTTCCTGGCCGGGATCAAGTCCGTCAAGGACAAGGCCGATGCCGGGAGGCTCTATCTCTGTCTGTCCCACAGCCTGGCCGGCCTGGGCGACAAGAAGAAATCACGCGAAGCCATGCTCCAGGCTCACCGCATCTCGCCTGAGGCTAGGGCCATCGAGGAGGAGTACCAGAAGCTAACGGACCGCCGGCTGGCCATCGAGACCCAGGGGCTCCGGAAGGACATGGAAGCCGGGGCCGGGGGGCCGGAGAACCTCGCAGCCCGGTTCCGCCTGGCGGAAGCCCTGTCCGAGGCCGGAAAGCACGACGAGGCCCTGGACCTGCTCCTCCTGGCGGAGCCCCAGGATCCCGAGGGCAAGCTCAAAGCTGCAACCCTGGTCGGGAGGATCCATGTGCAACGCGGACAGCCGGGATCAGCCATCGAACTTCTGCGGAGCCATGCCGCCCCCGAGGAGATCTCAAGCGAGCCCGGCCTCTCCTACCACTACTGGTTGGCCCGGGCCTATGAGGCGGCCGGAGAGTGGCCCCAGGCCTATGCCGCTTACCAGAGGGCCGCGGCCGGGAATCCGAATTACCAAGACCTCCCCCACCGCCTGCCCCAGGCCGCCCGATGCGCCGTGGCCATGGACCTGAGACAGGGGGCCGGGAAGCCGAGGGTCCTGGAAAAAAACCTGTAGCCTATGCAGAGCCGCCTTTGGGGGACTCTTGGGCTTTAGACGTTATTCAGTAATCGTGAGCACTGAAATAGGGTTTTGGTTTTTCGGGGTTCGTGGTTCGCCAAAAACCAACAACCAACAACTCTTTTTGCCTGCTTATCCCCGTACCTAACGAAGAGAGGACCCCATGGCATACTGCCCGTTTTCCCTGGTCAAGGAGGTGGTCAAGGAACGCAAGGTGGGAAAGGCCGGCCAGGTCGTGGAGGAGAAAGAGTCCCCCACCTATCATCTCCTGGAATGCCTGAAGGAAAAGTGCGAGGTCTATGACCTCGCCGCCCAGAAATGCTCCCTGCCCATCCTCGCCAACCGGCTGCAATCCATCGAGGAGGTGGAAGGCAAGACCCGCCAGGCCACCTCGGACCTGAACGAGGCCACCTCCGCGCTGCTCTCCGACCTCCTGGAGTCCAGCTCCGGGATCCTCTCCGAGTCCAAGGGGACCAAAGAGCTGGTCACCAAGCTCCTCGCGGCCGGTCCCGCTCCTTCTGGAGGGGGCGGGGAAGTGTCCGCCGGGCTGACCGAGAGCCTGGAGAAGCTTGTCGCCTCCCTGGAGGAGAGCCATTCCGCGTCCGTGGAGCAGGCCATGGAGACCCGCGTTTTCCTGGAGAAGATCACCCAGGCTCTCACCGATGTCAAAGCGGCCCAAGGGGGCGCCGGCCTGGACGATGAAAGCAAGGCCACCCTCCGCGAGATCAAGGACATCCTCCACGAGAACAGCCGGGGAATGGACCATGTCTTCAGCCTCCTGCCGGAGGTCATGAAGGAATCCCAGCAGCCCCTGGCCACGTTCGCGGAGTCCAACCGCGCCGCCTTGACCGATGTCAAGGACGCCCTGGATCGTTACCAGGAATCCCTTCAGGAAGGCCTGCAGGATCTCTCCGCCGCCACCAAGGATTCCCTGGAGACCTCCAGGGAATCCCGCAAGAAAGAGGCGGAGAGCTTGAAGGAATTCCTGGCCACCCTGGCCTCCTCCATGGACGAGGCTCAGAAGAGCCACGCCGAGGACCTCTCCGAGACCCTGAAAAGCAATTCCGGGACCCTCACCCAGTCCTTGAAGGAACTCCCCCAGCGCCTCTCGACCGCTCAGGAGCCTCTGTTCAGCAGGTTCGCCGAAGAGAACAAATCGGCTTTCGACCTCTTTGTCCAGGGGGCGACCGAGACCACCCTGTCTCTCGCCCAGCTCCGCCAGACCTCGGAGAAGTCCAACGTGATCCTTGAAGGGATGGCCGCCGCGACCAGCGACGCCCTGGACCGCAACATCCAGACCCTCGGGCGCCTCTCCGAGGCGGTCAAGGTGTCCGGCGAGGAATCCGCCCGTAAGACCTCGGAGACCCTCGGGGACCTGGCCGGCGCCATCAAGACCAGCCAGGCCGAGGCCTCAGCCACCCTGGTCCAGAAGCTGGACGCCCTGGGCGAGACCCTCAAAGGGAATCAGGACAGCCTTTCCTCCCTGCTCCTGGAGAGCGCCGAGAAATCCCAGACCTCCCTGGAGTCCTTGACGCAGTCCAATGACCAGGCTCTGGAGGTCCTGGCCGACCTGAAAGCCTCGCTGCTCGAGGCCCAAAAGGAGAGCGCGGTCGGGACCGCCGAGGTCGTCAAGCGCCTTCAGGCCGACTCCCGGGCGGCCCAGGAGGAGATGTCGGCCTCGCTCGGTGCGGCCATCTCCGAGGGGTTTTCCCGGAGCACCAAGGAGCGGACCGACCATGCCGACAAGCTCCGCGAAACCCAGGCCCAGCATCAGGAGAACCTGTTCGCGGCCCTGGCCGGAAGCGTGGGCGACGCCCTTCGCCTGAACTCCGAGATAGTCTCTTCGTCTATGGAAAAAGCCGAGAAGACCGCCAATGATAAGCGCTCCGCGGTTCAGGCCGGGCTGGCCGAGAACCGGCAGGCCCTGGAGAAGCTGCTTTCAGCTACCGAGGAATCCACCCGCCCCTTGAACGCCACGCTCCAGGAGGTCGGGGGAAAACTGGATGCCCTGCTCTCCACCCTCGAACGGCAGAACGTCCTGCAGTCCGACTCCTTCGAGACCCTGGGTCAGAGGGTGACGGGCTTGAGGGATGACGAGCGGAGGTCCACCGAGGCCCTGCTTGCGGCCCTGGCCGAGAACCAGAGAGCCCAGGCCCAGGCCTTAGACTCGCTTCGCGCCGCCCTGGAGAAGAGCCTGGAGACAACCCGAGAGGCCATGGCCGGGCCCAAGGAGAGGGAGGCCGCGCTCAACAATATCTCCAGGGACATCGCCGCCTCCACCCAGTCCCTGGGCGCTTTCCTGGAGTCTCAGCACAAGTTGCACGAGGAGGAGGCCCGGAAGTTCAAGAGCGAGGAGGCCCGCCTGCACAACGACCGCGGCGTCTCGCTCTACTACCAGCAGGCCTACGGAGCCGCGGAGATGGAGTTCAAACGCGCCCTGGAACTGACCCCGAACATGACCGAGGCTTACAACAACCTGGCCCTGGTCCTCACCGAGGCCGGAAAGCACGAAGAGGCCGCTACGTGTTTTCAACGGGCCATCGAGCTGTCCCCGGACTTCGCCGAGGCCCTGAACAATCTGGGCTGCCTTTATGAACGCATGGGCGAGCACGCCAGGGCCGTGGAGACCTTCACGCAGGCCCTCTCCAAACGCCAGGATTATGCCGGCGCCTACGCCAACCTCGGCACGGCCTACCATGCCCTGAACAAACTGGACGAGGCCGCCAAGGCTTGGGAGAAGGCTCTGACCCTTGACCCCGCCAACGAGAAGGTCAAAAAGAAGCTCCACCTCCTGAGAGGCGCATAGCCCTGAGGACAAAAGAGAAAAGCTCCGTTTGACACGGAGCTTTTCTCTTTTGTTTACTCTCTAAAACCCTTACGTTTTACTCACCGCCTTCATCTTGGCAGCCACCCCGTCCAAGCACTGGGCGATCTCATCCCGGCAGGCGCGATAGTCCTCCAAGGTTCCGCCGATCGGATCCGGAATCGCCTCCCTCCGGGGCGGGTTCCCCAGTTCCTTCAGGAGAAAGACCTTGCCCCCTGCCCCGGGAGCGAGTCCCCGGACCTCCTCCTTGTGACGGAGCTCCATGACCACCACGAGGTCGCTCTCCTGAATCAGGGAGGTGCGGAGCGAACGCGTCCGGTGTCTGCTGATATCGGCCCCGGCCTCGCGGGCCGCCAGGACTGCGTTCTCCGTGGCCTTCGCCCCGTCCAGGGCCGCCACCCCGGCCGAGGACACCTCAATCCCGGAGAGCCCCTGGTCTTTCAGACCTTTCCTCATCAGGCCCTCAGCCATAGGGCTCCGGCAGGAGTTCCCGGTGCACACGAAGAGAACCCTCAAGGAACGCTTTTCCTTGACCTCGGGCACGACCTTCTCCAATTCATCCTTAGTGATTTTCCCCCGCCGGAGGAGGATGATCTCTTTTCCGCTCACATCCACCACGGTGGAGGGTCGACCTTCTCCGCTCTTTCCCCCATCCAGGAGGACATCGATTTTGCCCTTGAACAGATCGTAGACCCTGGCCGGTTCCGTGGCCTCGGGCTCGCCGGAACGATTGGCGCTGGTCGTGGCCAGGGGCTTTCCGAAAGCCCGCGCCAGGGCCAGGGAAACAGGATGATTCGGAATCCGGAACGCCACGGTTCCGTCCTGAGCCACTGCGGCCCGTGGGCAATTTCCTCGGGCCTTGAGCACCAGGGTGAGCGGGCCGGGCCAGAAGCATTTCGCCAGCCGCTCGGCGGCCTCGTTCCCTTCACCTATGGCCAAGGCTTCCGAGGTGGCCGATACGAAAAGCACCAGGGGCTTGTCCTCTTTGCGACCCTTGATTTCGTAAATCGCCCTGACCGCCCTGGCATTCGCGGCATCGCAGCCCAGTCCGTACACCGTATCCGTGGGAAAGGCGATGACGCCCCCCGAGGCGAGCACGGCAAGGGCCGTGCATAACTCCTCAGAGTTCGGGCTCTCCGCGGTCCTCAGAACCTCGGTTCGTTTTCCTCGGACGGGCACTCTCCCCCTTTTTGGCCAGATCTCTGAGCTTTCCCCGCAGGAGTTCCCGGGCCCCGCTCATCATCCGGTCGATGAACAGGACCCCGTTCAAGTGGTCCACCTCGTGCTGAAAGGCCTGGGCTACGAGCCCCTCGGCTTCCATCTCGAATGCCTTTCCTTCCAGGTCCTGGGCCGAAAGCCGGACTCTCTCGAACCGCTTGACCTCCTCCCGGATCCCGGGGAGCGAGAGGCAGGCTTCCTCAACCAGGCGCTCGCCGGAGGCTTCGAGGATCCTGGGATTCACAAAAGCCTGCCAGCCCTGAGGCTTGCCGATGGCCTCCCAGTCCAGGACGAACAGGTTCACCAGCCTTCCGACCTGGTTAGCGGCCAGGCCCAGGCCTTCGGCCTCGCGGAGGGTCGCCACCATCGCCTCGGCCAGGGCTTCGAGGTCTCCATCGAACGCCGTAACGTTTTTGGCCTTCTGGCGGAGAACCGGATCCCCATAGATTCTGATGTTTAACACGCGGACTTCCACTTCACAGGATCAACCGTTAGCCTTCCTTTTGAGTCTCCAACCGGGCTATGGCGCTTTTGTCAAACTCGATCTTGGTGTTGTCGTCCCCCACCCGCAGGACCACGATCCTCCGCGTTTCATCCACCCCGATCACCGTCCCGTGGATCCCGGAGGAAGTCACCACCTTGTCGCCCTTCTGGAGCTTGCCGAGCATCTCCTCGTGCTTCTTCTTCTGCTTCTGCTGGGGCATCATCACCAGGAAGTAGAATACGCCGAAGATCAGGAGGATCGGCAGGAAGCTCACCAGGCTGCCCCCGGCCCCTCCCCCGCCCGCGCCTCCCGTTCCTCCCCCCATGGCGTGGGCCGTGCTCACAAATAAGTCCATGACTCCTCCTCAGATTTGGTTGCGCTGCGATTCCGGGCCGCCCTCGGCCCGGCGATACTGGGCGAGGAAACCTTGCTTGAACGCTTCCCAACCGCCCTGCTGGATGGCCTCCCTCATCCGGCCCATCAGTCCCAGGTAAAAGTGGAGGTTGTGCAGGGTCAGAAGCCGGGGGGCCAGGATCTCCCCGGCATTGAACAGGTGCCGGAGGTAGGCCCGGCTGAACTGCTTGCAGGCGTAGCAGGGACACTCCGGATCGAGCGGGGTGAAATCCGAGGCGTAGGCTGCGTTCTTGACCACCACCTTGCCCTGGCTCGTGAACGCGGTCCCGGTCCGGGCGTTCCGGGTGGGAAGCACGCAGTCGAACATATCCATTCCCCGCCCCACGGCTTCCACCAGATCCTCGGGATACCCCACTCCCATAAGATAACGCGGTTTATCCTCAGGCAGTTCCTGGGCGCAGGCCTCCACGATCTCCCAGGTGGCACTCTCCGGTTCCCCCACGGCCAGCCCCCCCACAGCATAGCCCAGGAAGTCCGTCTCCACAAGCCGTCTGACGTTTTCTTTTCTCAGGTCCGGGTAGGTGCTTCCCTGTACGATGCCGAACAGGGCGGGGTCTGGATTCGGCCCCGGGGGACCCCCTTTCCAGGCCTGGTGGCACCTCTCGGCCCATTCCGCGGTCCGGCGGGCCGCCCGGCTCGCCTCCTCACGGCTTGCCGGATAGGGAAGCGGCTCGTCGAAGCACATCATGATGTCCGCGCCCAACGCCACCTGGATCTCCACCACCTTCTCTGGAGTGAACAGGTGGTGCGACCCGTCCAGGTGGGAATGAAACGTGACCCCCTCATCGGTCACTTTACTCAGGTCGGCTAAACTCAGGACCTGATATCCCCCGCTGTCCGTCAGAATAGCCCGGTCCCAGCCCATGAAGTGATGGAGCCCTCCCGCCTGCCGGATAAGGACGTGCCCGGGCCGGAGATAAAGGTGGTAGGCATTGCCGAGGATGATCTCGGCCCCGGCCTCGTGGAGATCACTGGGCGCGGCTGTCTTCACAGTCCCCTGGGTCCCGACCGGCATGAATGCGGGGGTCTCGATGGTCCCGTGAGAGGTGTGAAGCCTTCCCCTCCGGGCCCGGGTGGGGCCGTCCGAAGTCAGGGTCTCGAAGCGGATAGTCTTTTCCCTGCGGCGGTGCGATCCTTAATGGATCAGCATCGCGTCCCCATAACTGTAGAAACGGTACTTCTGCTCGATGGCTTCCTGGTAGGCTTTGAGGATGAGCTCCCGGCCCGCGAAAGCCGAGACCAGAAGCAGGAGCGTCGTCCTGGGAAGATGGAAGTTCGTGACCAAGGCGTCCACGGCCCTGAACTCATACCCCGGATAAATGAACTTCTCGGTCCACCCTTTGAGGTCATTCGCCGGATCCGGATTGCCGTCGTGCGACCCCCAGACCGTCTCCAGAGCCCGCACCACGGTCGTGCCCACGGCCACGACCCGCCGCTTCTCCTTCTTGGCCAGGACCACCTCGGAGGCGGTTTCTTGCGGGACCTCGAAGTATTCCCCCTCCATCCGATGCTCCCCGACGGTCCCGGCCCTCACCGGCAGGAAGGTCCCCCGCCCCACGTGCAGGATGAGCTTGACGATCCGGACCCCCTTACGCCCGAGCTCGGAGAGGATCCTCTCCGTGAAATGCAGGCCCGCGGTCGGGGCCGCGATCGCCCCGGGGAGCCGGGCGAAAACCGTCTGGTAGCGCTGCTCGTCGAAATGCTCCACCGGACGCCGGATGTAGGGCGGCAGGGGCATCTTGCCTTCGCTCTGGAGCAGGGCGTCCATCGTTTCCCCCGGGGTCGCTTCCGGACCCCTGAAGGCCAGGACCCAGACCCCTTCCCCCCTGCTTTTGACGAGATCGCCAGACCAGCGGCCGTCCCTGAACGTGATGACCACGCCTCGCTGGAGCTTCCCCTTGGTGAAGACCGCAGCCAGCCACATGCCCGGTTTCTTCTCCCGGATGAGCAGGACCTCCGCTTTGCCACCGGTATCCGCGCGCTGGCCCAGGAGCCGGGCGGGAAGGACCTTGGTCTCGTTGAGGACCAGAACGTCCCCGGGATGAAGTAACTCCAGGAGGTCAGGAAAACGCTTGTGCTGGATGGACGACCCCAAGCGGTCAAGGACCAGGAGCCGGGACTCATCTCTCCGCTGGGGAGGATACTGTGCTACGAGCTCCCGGGGAAGGGCATAATCGAAGGCGGAGATCGGAAGGGCGGAACGGGCGTCCCCCCGGCCCCCTCTGTCAGTCCTGTGTTGCGTATCCGTGGAGGTCATGGCCCTTTAGGGGATGCTTCCCTTTCTCCCCATTCTCCCGAACCTCTGCTCATAGGTCCAGGTGCTTCCCAGAACCGTCTTCACGTATTCCCGCGTCTCCAGGTAGGGGATGTCCTCGATGAACGCGGCCATGTCCTGGGTGGATTTCATGCTCATCCACTCCGCCACCGCCAGGGGCCCGGCGTTGTATCCCGCAGCGATGAGCTCCTTCCGATCCCCCACGTCTTGCCTGACCGAGGAGAGGTAGTAAATCCCGAAGGTCAGGGAGGTATAGGGATCGAAGAGGTCGCCCGTCTCGAAGCCCTCGATCCCCAGCTGCCGTGCGATCACCTTTCCGGTCCGGGGCATCACCTGCATCAGGCCCCGCGCCCCGGCGCGGGATACGTCCCTCCCCCGGAACCGGCTCTCCTCCCGGATGATCCCCAGGGTGAATGCCGGGTCCACCTTCCATCTCGCTCCCTGCTCCAGGATCGTCCGGGCGAAGCGCACGGGGTACATCATGGCGATGACCTCCTGGGGCACGTCAGGCCTCTCCGCCGGCGGGGCCAGGCGAAGGATCCTCCGTCCGCACCAGATGACCCGGCTGTCCGCTCCGGTCTTCTCGTAAATCTTCCCCAGCTGCCACAGGGCATAGGGAGTGGTCCGGTATTCCTCCTCCAGGGGCGCGAGCTCCATGGCCCCCTCCCTCAGGAACCCGGCCTCAAGCAATGCTATCCCCCGCAGAACATAGGGCCTCTTCAGGGTCCCCGACCAGCGAGCCGAGTCCAGCGCCAGGTCCTTGCTCCATCGTGCAAACCACTTCCCTGTCGTGAGGGTGTCGCTCCCTAATGGGGGCCGGGGGGCCGGGGGGTCCTTGGCTGTCGTGTCCAGGAGGGCGATCCGCTCCCGGGCTTTGAACGCATAGTACTGGAAGGGGTCCTCCTCGCAAACCTTGCGGTAGGAGGAGATCGCCTTCTCCTTCTCCCCTTTGCCCTCCCAGCACCTCCCGCTCCAGAAGGCCGACTCCTCGTAGAACTGGCTTTTCGGGTACTCGGCGAGGACCCGTCCCCAATCCTTGATGGCCTCGTCAGGCCGCCCTAACTTGAAGCTCGCCAGCCCGGCCCGCCAAAGGGCGTCGTCCGCGATCCCGGACTTGGGCCCCCCGCTCTGGGCCAGACGGTAGTTCAAAAGGGCCCCTTCGAGCTCCCCCATGAACTCATGGCAGCGACCGATGTAAAACCGGGCCTCGGCCCCCCGCGATCCCCCGGCCTTAGCCACCTTTGAGAAGGAGCGGATCGCGGCGGTGTAGTTCCCGCGCTTCATCAATCGCTTGGCGTAGGAGAACCCCCCCTTGAGCTTGGCCTCCTGGGAGGTATCCGGGGTGGCCGGAAGGGCCGGCATCTTGATCTCCTTCTTCTTCCGTCCTGTGGCCAGCTCGGCCCTGGCTAACTGTCCCACTGCGCTTCCCCCGGCCCCCCTTCCCTGTGCCGCCAAGCCCTCTAAAATCCGGTTTCCCGCCGCTCTCTTGCCCATCTTGCGGTAGACAACGCCCAACCTGAGCTTGGCGTAGTCTTCTAATGGCGCGCCGTTCATGATGAGCAGCTCGTTTTCTTCCTGGGCCTTGTCGTACTGCTTCAAACCCTCATAGGCATAGCCGATCAAAAGGCCCGTGCTCTTCTCTCTGGCCTTCTCAGGATAGGCGCTCCGGGCCGCTAAGAGCATCGCCAGACCCGGGCCGTATTGCTCATCCAAAAGGTACGCCCTTCCGCCCTCAAAAAGGGCCTCTTCGGTCCAGGGGGCCGGGGGACCCGTTTTGCTCACGCTGTCGAAGGCCGCACCGGACGCGCGGTACTCCCTGAACTCGGAAAGCGCTCTCCCTAAGAGAACCCTGAGGCTGTCCCTCTCGCGCAGCCCCCCGGCCCCCTTGGCCCGCCCAATCTCCTCCTGAAGTTCCTGGACCCCGCGGTAGACCGCCTTCGCGCCAAAGGTGTCCCGGGGGGCCTTGACCTGGGCCGTGGTCTCAGGCGGAGCCTTGATGACCTCCGGGGACGGAGCCTTGAGCGCCTCCCTCCTCCCGCAACCCCCGGCCCCGATAAAACACACGGCCACTAATGTGGCCGCAGTCAGAACAAGTAACCTAACAGCCTCAGTCTGCCTAAGTTCCTTAAAAACAATCATTTCGCTCAATTCCGTATCATTATCGCTTGACTCCGTAACTTATTTACGGGACTCCGTAGGTTTCTTACGGAACTCCGTAACTTTCTTGCGGAACTCCGTAAGTTTCTTGCGGGACTCCGTAGGTTTCTTACGGAACTCCGTAAGTTTCTTGCGGAGTTCCTCCCAGGCTTACCCCCTCACCCCTACCCTGACCTTCCTGAACCGGGCCGGTGCCGCCCCGTGGGCCACGTGCGCCGACTGCCCGGGCTGGCCCTTCCCGCAGTTCG
>CAYGWX010000041.1:14340-21157 GCA_964353855.1 uncultured bacterium
GCCGCCCCGTGGGCCACGTGCGCCGACTGCCCGGGCTGGCCCTTCCCGCAGTTCGGAAGGCCCCAGATCTTCCATTCCTCCCGCCCGCAGATGGCGTCGCAGGAGTTCCAGAACTGGGGGGTGATCCCGGTGTAGGTGGCGTTTTTGAACATCCTGCCTAACTTTCCGTTCTTGATCTCCCAGGCGATCTCGGTCCCGAACTGGAAGTTCAGCCGCTTGTCGTCGATGGACCAGGACTTGTTCGTTCCGAAGTAGATCCCCTCGCCCGTGTCCGCGATGAGGTCCTTGAGTTTACCGGTTCCGGGCTCCAGGTTTATGTTCGTCATCCGGATCAAGGGGATGCGGTTCCAGCCGTCGGCCCGCATCGCGCCCGAGGAGGTGCGCCCGATGACCGGGGCCGTCTCCCGGGACGTGAGGTATCCCGTGAAGAGCCCGTCCTTGATGATCGGAAGCCTCTGGGCCGGGACGCCCTCGTCGTCGAACCCGAAGCTTCCCAGGGCTCCCTCGATCGTGGCGTCCTGATACACCGACACGATGGGCGAGGCGTACTTGAGCTTGCCGAGCTTGTCCAGGGTCACGAAGCTCGTCCCGGCATAGCTCGCTTCCGTGCCCAGGACCCGGTCCAACTCCACCGGATGCCCGATGCTCTCGTGCACCTGCAACGCCAGCTGGCTTGAGCCGATGACGATGTCCCTCTCCCCGGGCTCGAGCTCAGGGGCGGTGAGCAGGGCGCAGGCTTCGCCGGCGATCTGATCCGCGTTTTCCGCTAACTTCATACCCTCGATGAACTCGTATCCCTGCGAGGCGAAGTCCCCGCCCAGGCTGTTGGGGTAGGAGCGGACCTGCACATCGCTCCCCTCCACGGCCAGGGCCGTGATCCCGGCCCCGCTCTCCGTGATCTCCTGCTCCACCCAGCTCCCCTCGGTGGAGGCGAAGAGCTTGTGGAACCGGAAGAAGTTCATCGAGCCCCGGGCCACCTTCACCTGGGCGTGCTTCCGCATGATCCCGTCCGCGGCCAGAAGCAAGGCGAGCCTCTCGTCCAGGGAGACCTTAAACGGATCTTGGACGACTCGGGTCCGGTATTTCCCCTTGACCGGCTTCTCCCGGGACAGGACCACCTTCTTCCCCGGGACCAGGGCGCTGGCCCGGGCAATGGACACGGCCTCCTTGACCACCTTCCCCACCGCGGCCTTCTCCAGCTTGGAACTGGAGGCGAACCCCCAGGCCCCGGAGACGATCACCCTCACCCCGAACCCGCTTCCCAGGGACGAGGTCGCTCCCTCCACCTGCCCGTTCTTGGTCTCCAGGCTCTCGATGCGCTGCTCCACGACCCGCACGTCGCCGTAATCCACCCGCTCCCTCTCCAGGGCGTCCAGGACTTGCGTGAGAAATGCTTTCATCTCTCCTCCTACTTCTTTCTCAGATAGCGGTCGCTCATCTTGCGGTAGAACGCCGCAAGGTTTGTCACCTTCTGGGTCTCCTCCGGAGCCAGGCGGGTGGAGGGGTCTTGGGAGTACATCAGGAAGATGCCCACCACCAGGTTGTGCACGAACTCCTCCGTGGGGTCCGCGGCCGGATCCTTGGCCTGGCCCAGCTCCAGGAGCCTGGCCAGGCTCTTTCCGACCACGCCGAAGGCGCCTGCCTTGGCCGCCTCCCCCCCGGAGAGGATATCCAGCCGCGCCTCCCCGTAGATCCTCCGGCACATCGAGAGCGCGTCCATGAGCGAGGCCGACTCGTAATACAGGATGTCCCGGTCCTCCCCCGGCACCTCGAAAGTCACCCGGTCCTCAAGGATCAGGAAGTAGTCGTCGTTGAGATACTCCCCGTAGAGGGTCCCCAGCGAGGAGATGCGGTCTTTGGATTCGGGGCTCAACTTGTCATACAGCGGCCCCTGCAGGAGCTTTAAGAGGATCCCCACCGTGGTCTGCTCCTTGAAGCGCTCGAAGCTCGGGCTTTCTTTCTCCCGGGTGTAGGCCCGGATCGCCTCCATGTCCTGTGCCGAGACCATCCCGTTCTTGGGATATCCTTCGGGAAAGAGGTCGCCGAGGAAGACATCGGTTTGTTTCTGGATGTTCTCCCTCTTCTCGGGCGTGGCCTTGTTGTAGACCTTCTGGATGTAGTCCCCGATGACCTCCTTCTTCAGGGATTCGATCTTGGACATCTCGCAGAAGGCCATCATCCCCGACAGCAGTCCGTGGAAGGCCTTCTCCGCCACCAGGGCGTTGACCTTGTCCCGGGTCTGCTCCAGGAGGTGGTCGAAATCGATGGTCTCGATCGCGTAGCTGAAGATGGCTTCGATGTTCTCCAGGTGGTCAGCCATAGGTCTCCAGGGATTTAAGCGAAACGTCCTGCCGGGTTTTTCTCATCACGCCTTGCGTTCCTTCTATTGTCCGATCCCGAACACGGCCTTCGCCACGTGCCCGGCCATCTGCGGGTTCTCCTTGAGCCGCCGGGTGGAGTACCCGTACCAGTCCTTGCCGAACGGCACATACACCCTCATCCCGTGGCCCTCGCGCACCAGCGAGGCCCGCTTCTCCTCCCGCACCCCCAGGAGCATCTGGAATTCGTAGTCCTGGGGTCCCAACTTGCGCTCCCGGATGAGCCGCTTGGCGTCCTCGATCAAAGCCTCGTCGTGGGTCGCGATGCCCGTGTAGCTCCCCGCATCCAGCATCTGAAACAGGAGCTTCTTGAAGTTCTCCCGCACCGGCTCCCGGCCCTTGTAGGCGATGGCCGGAGGCTCCACGTAGACCCCTTTGCACAGCCGGAAATTCGTCCCGGCCTCCAGGGTCAGGTCCGCTACGTCCTGGCTCGTCCGCTTGAGGTAGGACTGGACCACGATCCCGGTGTTGGAGAAGGACTTCCGGACCGTGCGGAAGAGCTTGAGCGTGGCCTCGGTGCACGAGCTGTCCTCCATGTCTATCCGCACGAAGACCCCCAGGATCCTGGCCCGCTCCAGGAGGGCCGTGACGTTGTCCAGGCAGGCCTGGTAATTGACCTGGAGCCCCAGCGAGGTGAGCTTGATGGAATGGTTTGCGTCCAGCTTGTTCTCGTCCAGGGCCTCCAGGACTTTAAGGCAGGCCTCCCGCGTGGCCTGGGCCTGGGAAAGCTCGCTGGTGAACTCGCCCAGCACGTCCACCGTGGCCCGCATGCCCCTGGAGTTCAGGTCCTTGACGGTCCGCACCGCGTCGTCCAGGGTCTCCCCGGCGATGTATCGCATGGCCACGCTCCCCACGATGAAGCGGGGGATCAGGGGCAGGCTCCAGGCGACGAGTTGGTTCAGCATCTCTCAGATTCTCATGCGAAGTTGTTCATGGATCCGCTATCGGAACGTCTGCGTCCTGTTCTTCTCCTGGAGGTCCCGGACCTCGTCGAGCACGTCATGCAGACGGGATTTCGTTTTGGGATCGTACCCCAGCCCCAGGATCGTCTCGCACTCCTTCCGACTCTCGGCATACCGTCCCAGGGCGTTCTCGGCCAGCGCGACCTTATGACGGATCGTGGCCTCGTTGTAATAGTTCTTCGGTTTCCCGTCCCACACGGCCTGGAGCAGGTCCTGGGACAGGGACAGGGCCTTCTCCCACTCCTTCTTCCGGAACGCGATCTCGGCCGGAGCCCAGCGGAAGGTCCGGCTCCCGGGGTAGGCCGTCCGGAGCTCCCCGGCCAGTTTCTCCGCCTCGCCGTACTTTTTCTCTTCCATCAATATCCAGACCAGCCCGTTCTTGGCCAGGACCCGGGTGTAACGGCCCCGCTCCATGGCGAGACGGATCTCCGCGATCCCCTTCTCCCGGGTGTCCCCGATGAAGGGCAGCTTGGACAGCACCTGGGTGGCCTTGGTCCGGAAGTAATCGTAGCTCCCCAGTCCCAGGTAGGCGTCGTAAAGGGTGGAGTCGCTGGCCACGGCGGCCCTCAGGGCGGAGAGCCCCTTCAGCCCGGACTGCACCGAGGACCAGTATTTCTCCCGCTTCCCCTCGTAGGCCGCGCGGTAGAACCAGGACGCTCCCAGGTAGAAGTTCGCCCAGGCATCCCGGGGATCCTTGGCCAGCGCCTTGCGCGCCTTCTTTACGGCGAGGTCCACCGCGGCATAGAACTCCTTCTCCCGGTCGTCCGTCTCGTAGTCCAGCATCTCCATCTGGAAGCTCGCCGCCTGGAAGAAGTATCCGCAGGGCTGCTCGGGGTCAAGCTCCACGACCTTCTGGAACTCCGCCCTGGCCCTAGGGTAATCCTCTTTGAGCAGCAGGTCCATTCCGGAGCGGACCAGGCTGTCGGCCTGGGGGCTCGCGAACCCTGCGCCGACGAACAGGAAAAGAGCGATCCCGACAAAACTAAGAATCCGACAGTTAAGGATTTTAAATTTTAAAATGCTGATTTTAAATTTAAAATGATTCGTTGCTAATTCACCGCCAGAAGATACCTGCCCAGAAGCAGCAGTCCGGGGTCGGACTGGATCACCGTCCTGGCCACGTCCATGGGGTCTACCTTGGAAGGGTCCTTGCCGTCCAGGATCTTGTTCAACAGCTTCGCCACCCGGTTCATCTCGGGGTCGGAGAGCTTGAGGAATATCTTCCGGACGAGCGCGTGATTCGAACAGTCTTTTGCCGAAGGGCTCTCCCTCCAGCGCCGCTCGTATTCGTAAAGCCCCTTCTTCGTGGGTTCGCCCTTCCGGAGGGCCTTGGCGGCCGCCTCTCCGGCCAGGGCTCCGGTTTCCAGGGCGATGGCGATTCCCGCCCCGGACAGGCAGTCGGTGAGCCGTCCGGCGTCCCCGACGAGCATCACCCCGTCCGAGACCAGGTCCTGAGGGGCGTTGTTCGCCGGGACCCCCCCCATGGTCCTCTCCAGGACTCCGGCCCGGGGGTAGAACCTCTCCACGAACCGCTTCTGATAGTCCACGGCCTTTTCGCGTTTGTCTTTCATCATCGTCGGAGCCAGGCCCAGCCCCACGTTGGCGCGGCCCTTTCCCTTGGGAAAGGACCAGGCGTACCCTCCGGGAACCAGGTCCCTTCCCACGTAGAAGGTCACCAGCTCATCCTCCCCCAGGGAGGGATCCTCGACGAGGTACTGCATGCAGGAGTGGACCTCGCTCATCCGGACCTCGGTGGGGATCCCCGCCCAGCGGCCCACCAGGGATTCGACCCCGTCCGCGCCGATCACCACCCTGGCTTCGACCTCCTCCGGCCTCCCCTCCCCTCCGTCCTCCGGAAAGGCGGTCAGGCTGACTTTCCAGCCTCCCGGGGTCTTTTCCATCCCGGTGGCCTGGGTGGAGATCCGGACCTCGGCCCCGGCCAGGGAGGCCCGTCGGGCGAGCTCGGCATCGAAGGCCTTGCGATCCAGGACGTATCCCACCCCAGGCCAGCGGACCACGACCTCGGTTCCGTCCGGGGAGAACAGCCGTCCCCCCTCGACCGCCTGGGAGATGAATTTTGGGTCCGGCTCGATGTATTTCGCCAGCGATTCACGGCTTATTCCTTCGGCGCAGCACACCGGCACCCCGATCTGGCGGTGCTTCTCGATCAGGAGCACGGAGAAGCCTCCCTTGGCCGCCGTCTTCGCGGCCAGGGACCCGGCCGGTCCCGCCCCCACGACCAACACGTCGCAGGTATTCTTCACGCTTAGGGCTTAACCCCTATCCGCCAGTGCCGGATAAGTCAATCCGAACCGGACTTTGTGGTACACGAACAACGCACCGAAGGTTACAAGCAATAGGGCCAGGTACCATGGAAACAGCAGACACACTAAGATGACCAGGGCTCCCCCGCTGAGCTGATAGGAGATCATCGCCGGTTTCACCTTTCCCTTGATCGCGGCCCAGACGAACAGAGGCGTGGCGACGACTGAGGCGATCAGGCACAGCCAGTCCCCCAGCCAGAGCGAAGCGGCAACGGCTCCCAATATGGCTGACAGGGCCAGCAATGTCGTTCCCCGGATTCCTAAGAAAACCCCGGTGGTGATGTTCCCCGTCTTCCTGTCTCCCTCGATGTCCGGGACCGTGGTGTTGATGAACACCGCGGCCACCGCGAGGATGTAGGGCACGCTCTTGAGGAGGTGCGCCTTATCGTACCCTTCCCAGGTCAGCCATCCGACCATGAAGGCCAGGCCCCCGTACCCGATGCTGTTGGACAGGATGTCGAGCAAGGGCCTGCCCTTGAGCTTGAACGGCGGCGCGGAATACAGGATTCCCAGTCCCAGCGAGAGCAGGATAAAGACCCGGTATCCCGGCGCGAACAGGAGCGACAGGGAGAGCGCGATGACGATCAACAGGAAGCATTCCGCCCATGCCGCCCTCGGGCTCACGTGGCCTTCGGCCAGGAGGTAGAGCTTCTTGTTCAGTTTGTCCGTGTCGCGGTCAAAGATCTGGTTCAGGATGTACACGCTGCCCATGAGCAGGCTGTACAGCAGGAGCGACAGCGCCAGCCTTCCGGGAGGCAGCCAGGCGAAACGGTATGTCCCTCCCCCCTCGCCGGCCCAGAAGTACCCTGCCAAAGTCAGGGTCCACAGAGGCACGAACAGGATCGGCCTCAGGAGAAAGAGGTGGTCGAAGACCGCGATGAGCTTCAGGTCTAACTCTCCTATTAGCATTTAATTATACAGGAATTTCATTTCGGAAATCAAGGCTTTTCGTTGGAAAAGCAAGGGTTAGGGGAGATTTGTGTTTCTCCCCTTCCCCCATGCTCCCATGCATCCTTGCAGTTCTTTAAGGGGGCGGGCGGGCCGGGCAGAATGATATCCGAGGGCGATTTTCCTGTAATGAATTGAGGACTCTTGTTCAATAGCCCCGGCCTTTAGGCCGGGGACTGATAGACTCTTTTCCGCTCAGGGGCGG
>CAYGWX010000042.1:0-21120 GCA_964353855.1 uncultured bacterium
ATAAAAACGGAGTATATTAGCATATCACAAGAGAGGAAGCGGTGTCAACGGACTGAGCAGCGTTGCGTCCTTGGTCCCGTCATTCCGAACTCGTTTCGGAATCTCTCTTTGTCGTCATTCCCGCGAAGGCGGGAATCCAGTGTCTTTTCCCCCTTTGGAAAAGGGGGTTAGGGGGATTCGTCCGACAGGTCCGAGATGTCCGACCTGTCCGATGTTTCTTTTACGTCTCAAACGTCTCCAACGTAGCGAAGCGTTCGACCGAGCGCAGCGATCCACCGTTTCAACCGTAGCGTAGCGATCCAGCGCCTTTCGGTCCTTGACTTCTCCCTCTGTACTGCCTTACAATAGAGTAGCGCCGCCATCTCTGGCGGCAGTATCGGGGGCGTCCTCGCCCCCGGCAGGTTGACCATACACCTCTCTTAAGGAGGTCTCCGATGAAATATGTCCTCATTGTCCTCTTCATCTTCCTCGCTATCCTCCCAGCCCGGTCCGAAAAGATTGCGATTGCGGTGCTGGATTTGGATGCCAAGGGGGAGGGGTTGAGCCAGGGGGTCGCGGATGCCCTGACCGAGACGGTAAGATATGAGTTTGCGAAGCAGGAGTCCATTGACCTGGTGGCCCGGGAGAAGATGCGCGAGCTGGCGAAGGAGAAGGCGTTTCAGTTGACGGGGTGCACAGACGTAGCGTGTGCGGTGCAGATTGGGAAGGCGTTGAACGTGCAGAAGATGGTGATGGGGTCGGTGACAAAGTTAGGCAAAAGATATGCTCTAATACTTCGCATGGTTGATGTTGAAAAAGAAAATGTGGAGTGCAGTGATAAGAAAGAAGCAGGTGGCCAAGTAGATAGTTTGGATAGTTATGTGCCTGAAATAGTCGGTTGCTTATCTATTTGTGCCCAAGTTCAGCGTGCACGCGAGATAGTTCTTCTGAAACAGAATAATGCAGATATTCACTTTCTTCTGGGGCGTAAGCTTAAGCGATACGCTAGTTACCTGAAGGACGATGAGCAGAAGGAGAAATATCTTGAGGCAGGGCAGGAGTTTGTTAAGGTTATAAAACAGAAGCCTAATTTTGCAGAAGCTTATTATGAAATGGGGGAAGTGTTTATAGAACTTAAGGACGAAAGCCTTGCAGTCGGTTTATTTCGCGAAGCAATAAAGCTAAAACCAGAACTACTTGATGCACACAATGCTCTTGGCCTTCTTCTTGTAAATCAAGGAAAGTTTGATGAGGCGGAGAAAGAATATCGTGAAGTAATAAAGTTATATCCAAATGATGTGGAAGCTCACTACGGTCTTGGCAATATCTTTCGGGTGCAGGAAAAGTATGTAGATGCAGTTAAAGAGTTTCGTGAGGCGATCCGTTTGAAGCCGGATGATGCCGAATCGTATGGGGGCCTTGGAGTTACGCTTTATAAGCAAGGGAAGTACAAAGAAGCAGAACGGGCTCATCGCGAGGCCTTGAAACTAAAACCAGGTTTGTATGTTGTATACAAGATGTTAGCATTGTGCTTGGATGCACAGGGCGATAGGACTGAGGCACGGGTGTACTGGGAGAAAGCGTTAAAAGTAGAGAAGGACCCGGCCTGGGTAGGGCGCATTTCCGAACGCCTTGAGCAGCCAGATTGACATGTATTTTGTCGTGGGGGGCAGCCGCAATCTTACTCTTATAAAGCAATGGTAACGTTTATTATCCATATTATCGAGTCGCCTAAGCCTCTTGAAATTCTTGAGGGTCGAAATGAAAAGGATACTTTGTCCTCTGCATTAGAAGGGGTAGGGGTCCATGTCAAAACATATCCTGTTGTGGATAAAGAATCATTATTAATAGCTTTCAAATTAATATCTGAATACCATAAACACGTTGAAGGAGAAAAGACTTTTCCCATTTTACATATTTCAGCTCATGGTGGTGAGAATGGCATTGAACTTACCGACAAGGAGTTTATTAATTGGGATGAGCTTGGTGATTTTCTCGTTCCTTTTAATGAAGCTACTGGGGATGTGTCGTTAATCGGTATGTCTACTTGTTACGGGTTTCATGGATCTCAAATGGCTTGGCGTTTGAAAGGGCTTCCTTTCTATGCACTTGTGGGTCCAGTCGAAAAAGTAAATTGGGATGATTCAAAAGTTGCTTTTGTAATCTTCTACCATTTAGTTGCTCGAAGGAATTGGGAAGTAGAGGATGCGGTGTTTGCAATGAATTTAGCTGCTGGAGTGCCACGAGGAACTTTCAAAGCGAAATGGGGGGAAGAAGTTCAACTTAAATTCCATCACGAAGTCGGTGAAGCTTTAGAAAAGCGACTAGCTCAGCGTTTAGGCAAATAGAATAGCTTTCCCGATAAGCTTTAGCTTCGAGAACGCCCGTTTTTACACCTTTCTATAGTTCTCACTTCCGATAGTCGTTCAGGTTAAACCGATTTCAAAGACGTTCCGTGTGCCTGTTTGTCTTGAGGTCGTTTCGTAAAAGGCTACTACAAATTGTGGCCTGTGGGGAATTCCCAAAAATCTTCGGTTCAAAAAACAGGGGATCGGGTGGGGATGGCGTGAAGTAGTCGTGAAGTGGTCGTGAAGTAGTCGGAAACCCCTCCCGATTTTCGTAGGCCTTTCGGCCATCCCCGCTCGGGGATGGTTTTTGGTTTAGGGAGCGTAACGTATCGTTGTCGGCCATCGTTAGGTCTATTTAGTGGAAATTGGGCCCTTATCCGGGGTCACTTTCCCGGATGAGGGGTTATAGGGGAGAGGCTCCCCTATGTCCGGGGGGTGCTCAGCGAGTCTTGAGTCTTTTCCAAGGCGAGCGCCGAAGGGGGGCTTACCCCCTTAGCGGAATTGCCTCCTGGCAATTTATCGGGGGTCACTTTCTTCTGTTGTTCCCCTACACCCTACACGCTACACCCTTCCCTTGCGCCCTTCCCCCAGCACCCTACACCCTCCCTTTGCCTGCCCGTTCAATTAGTGTGAAGTTAGAGTTAAATTAGACTTAAATTAGTGTTAAATTAGAGTTAAATTAGACAGAACTTAGTGTGAACTTAGCGGGAACATGGCGGGAAGCCTTCGGAAGGTGTTCGCGCAGTCCCTTGATTATGCTGGGGTTATATATGATTATAGCGGGATTTTGGTTCTCCTTAATTCATGAAGTGATTGAGTAAGCGTTTGCGAAAAAGGAGGTTAACCGCGTTAACCTTTGTCCTCTGCAGCCCTCCTCTCCTTCAGGAACTTCCTCTTTCCTCTTGCTGTTTGTATGGTAGGATTATGGAAAAACGGATGTTACGACGCATCATGACGCGCCTGACGCTGGTCGGGATCCTCCTCTTGGGCATCTTTGGGGCCTGGGGGGTGGTCCGGCTGAGCGCGGCGCGGAGAGGAGAAGGAATGTTATTGGGTGGAACCGTGAACGTCCCGGACTTCAAGGGAGCCACGGGCTGGCTGAACTCCCCGCCCCTGGCGATGAAGGACCTGCGGGGAAGGGTGGTACTGGTGGACTTCTGGGAGTATACCTGCGTAAACTGTCTGCGCACGCTTCCCTATGTGAAGTCCTGGCATGACAAGTACAAGGACAAGGGCCTGGTCATCGTGGGGGTGCACACCCCGGAGTTCGAGTTCGGCAAGTCCGAGGCCAACGTGAGGGAGGCGGCCCAGCAGTTGGGGATTTCTTATCCCATCGCCCTGGATTCGGACTACGCCATCTGGTCGGCCTATGCCAATTCCTACTGGCCCCGGAAGTACCTGATCGATGCCCAGGGCAAGATCCGCTACGACCACGCCGGCGAGGGAGGCTATGAGGAGTTCGAAGGGCACATCCAGGAGCTCCTCAAGGAGGCGGACCCAAGGGTCTCGCTTCCCCCGGTGGACAAGGTCGGGGATGGCATCCCTGTGGGGGCGGTGTGCTACCAGACCACTTCCGAGACCTACTGCGGGTACGAGCGCGGCACGCTGGCCAATCCCGAGGGCTATAAGCCGGGCCAGACCGTGGCCTACCGCGATCCCGGGAACCACCAGGACGGAAAGCTTTATGCCCAGGGCCGGTGGTACAACGACGGAGAGAGCCTGCGCCACCTGGAGGCCTTGGCGAGCCCGGATGCCTACCTCGGCCTGCGCTATCACGCCGTGGAGGTGAACCTGGTGATGAAGCCCGAGAAAAGCGTCCCGGCCAAGGTCCACGTCTCCCTGGACGGCCAGCCCGTGCCCGGGGAGTACCGCGGGAAGGACATCCGGAAGGATTCATCCGGAATGACCTTCGTGGAGGTCATCGAGCCCAGGATGTACAACCTCATCAATGGCAAAATGGGCACCCATGAATTGCGCCTGTCCACGGCCTCGGACGGGGTCGGCCTCTACGCCTTCACCTTCGGCGGGTGCGAGGAGAAGAAGTGAGGGTTCCCGGTTCATTAAGAAGGCTCCGAGAGATCGGGGCCCTCTTTTTATGCTCTCTTGACATTGGGTAGACCCCTGGCGTAAGATATACTGGATAAGAAAGCATCCTGAGCCCTTAATATCGCGGAGGGAATCGTGCGCAAGCCTGTCGTCATCATCGTCATCCTGGTGCTCGTCGCCTTCCTCGCCACCCTGTGGGCCGTGAGCGCTTCCCGGAAGGCCAGGGACAAGAACCTCATCCGGGGCTCGGGGACCGTGGAGGCCACCCAGGTGGAGGTTTCCTCCAAGGTCTCGGGCCGTATCGAGGAGCTTAATGCCGAGGAGGGGGGCCGGGTGAAGAAGGGAGACCTCCTGGTCAAACTGGCCTACGACGAGCTCACGGCCAGGGGCAAGGAGCTGAACGCCGGCATCAATGCCGCCAGAGAGCAGCTGGCCCAGGCCCGGGAAAATTTAAATAACGCAAAAGTGGAACTTAAACGAGCTCAGGACCTCTACGCCCAGGGGGCCTATCCCAAGCAGCAGTTGGATGCCCAGGAGACCCGGGTGGCCGTGCTGGAGGCCCAGGCCCGGGCCGCGCAGAAGATGGTGGAGCAGGCTTCTTCGGGGTTGGGTTCGCTGGACACCCAGATTTCCAATTATACCCTGTATTCGCCGATGGAGGGCGTGGTCCTGACCAGAAACGCAGAGGTGGGCGAGATCGCCCTTCCGGGCATGTCGCTCCTCACCCTCGGCGACCTCTCCCGGGTCTGGATGAAGGTCTATATCACCGAACCGGACCTGGGCCGGGTGAAGCTGGGCCAGAAGGCCAGGGTCACGACCGACGCCTTTCCGGACAAGCCCCACTGGGGTGGGGTCTCCTGGATATCGGAGCAGGCGGAGTTCACGCCCAAGAACGTTCAGACCCGGGACGAACGGGCGAGGCTGGTCTATGCGGTGAAGATTGCGCTGGATAACCCGGACCAGGCGCTCAAGCCCGGCATGATGGCCGACGCCGAAATCCTCTTAGAGAAGTAATTTTAGATTTTGGATTGCGGAATGCGGAATGTTGAAGTCGATAATCCCAAATCCCAAATCCAAAATCCAAAATGTCTATCCGTCCAGGGCTTAACCAAACGCTTCCGGACGAACATAGCCGTTGATCGCCTGGAGTTAAGCCTTTCCCCGGGCGAGATCTACGGACTGGTAGGTCCTGACGGGGCAGGAAAGACCACGACCCTCAGGCTCCTGGCCGGGCTCCTGGTTCCCGACGAGGGAACGGCCCAGGTGGACGGGTTGGATGTCCAGAAGGAGAGAGAGCAGGTCAAGACCCGAATCGGGTACGTCCCTCAAGTTTTCAGCCTCTACGGCGACCTCACGGTCAGCGAGAACCTCAGGTTCTTCGCTGACCTTTACAACGTCATAGGAGAGGCCCGCCGCGAGCGTATGGAGCGGCTCCTCGGCATCACCCGCCTGGGCAAGTTCCAGGACCGCCTGGCCCGGAACCTCTCCGGGGGGATGCAGAAGAAGCTGGCCCTGGCCACGAACCTCTTCCACACGCCCAAGGTCCTGCTCCTGGACGAGCCCACCAACGGCGTGGATCCGGTCTCCCGAAGGGAGCTCTGGGGATTCCTGCGTGAGCTCTCCGGCGAAGGCACTGCCATCCTGGTCTCCACGCCCTATATGGACGAGGCCGAGCGCTGCGACCGCGCCGGGCTTCTCTTCGAGGGCCGCCTTCTCCTTTCCGGCCCTCCCCGCGAGATGCTCAAGGAGATGCAGGGGGAGGTCGTCCTGCTCATTTCTCCTGACCAGCCCCGCGCGCGGAAACTCCTGGAGCAAAAAGGAGGACTCACCGAGGTCTATCCCGTGGGCGAGGCCCTGCACCTCATTGCCGAGGGTGCCGAACAGGCCATGAATCGCGTCAGGTCGGTACTTGCCGGCGAGAGAATTGCCATCCAGACGATGAGGCCGATTCCCCCCACGTTCGAAGACCTGTTCATCTCTCTCATCCGTAAGCAGCAAGGGGCACAGGTTGCCTGACGTGGCCATCGAAAATCCCAAATCCAAAATCAAAAATGGCAAGGAAGCCGTCCGGGCTGAGAACCTCTCCAAGCGCTTCGGCTCCTTCTGGGCAGTCCGGGGCGTCACCTTCGCGGTGCAGGAGGGGGAGATCTTCGGGTTCTTGGGCCCCAACGGCGCGGGAAAGTCCACGACCATCAGGATGCTTTGCGGGATCCTGGCCCCCTCCGGGGGCAAGGGCCTGGTCGCGGGATACGACGTGGGGCGGGAGCCGGAGAAGGTGAAGAGCGCGCTGGGCTACATGTCCCAGAAGTTCTCGCTGTACGACGACCTGACCGTGGAGGAGAACGTCGAGTTCTACTCCGGCATCTACCGCCTGTCCCTTAAGAAGCAGGCCGAGCGCAGGGCCTGGGTCCTGGAGATGGCCGGGCTGGCCGGGCGCGAGAAGAGCTTGCCCCGGGAGCTCTCCGGGGGCTGGAAACAGCGCCTGGCCCTGGGCTGCGCCATCCTCCACGAGCCGAGGATATTGTTTCTGGACGAGCCCACGGCCGGGGTGGACCCGGTCTCCCGTCGAAGATTCTGGGACCTCATCGCCACCCTCTCGGAACAGGGGACCACGGTGTTCGTGACCACGCATTACATGGACGAGGCTGAGCACTGCCACCGCCTGGCCCTGATCAACCAGGGCGAGCTGGTGGCCCTGGGCTCGCCGAGGGAGTTGAAACACAGCCTTTCGCCCGAGGCCACCCTGGAAGACGTCTTCGTCTCCCTGACCCGGGCCCCGGAAATCCCCAATCCAAAAGCCAGAATCTAACATGAAACGCAGGCTTTGGGCCATGATCCGCAAGGAGTTCCTGCACGTCTGGAGGGACCCCCGGACCCTGTACCTGGCCATCGGCATGCCCGCCGTGCTCACCCTGCTCTTCGGCTACGCCATCACGATGGACATCATCCACATCCCGTTCGGGGTTCTGGACCAGGATCACACGGCGCGGAGCCGGGAGCTGGTGTCCCGGTTCGGGGAAACCCGCTACTTCACCCTGGTGGCCGAGACCCAGGACGAAGGGACGATGCGCCGGCTCCTGGAGCTGGGGAAGGCCAGGCTCTTTCTGGTCATCCCCCCGGGCTTCGCCAGGCGCCTGGAGCGGGGGGCCCGGAGCCCGGTGCAGGTCCTGGTGGACGGCACGGACTCCAACCAGGGGGTGGTGGCCCTGGGCTACGCCCGGGCGATCGCCCAGGCCCTGACCCGGGACCTCTTCCTGGAGGGGGCCAAGCGGGCCGGGCTGGCCGGCCTCGAACAGCGGATGCCGCCCCTGGAGCCGCGGATGGTTGCGCTCTTCAACCCCGAGCTCAAGAGCCAGGTCTTCGTGGTCCCCGGCTTGATCGCGGTGATCATGATGATGATGGGCACGATGCTCACCGCGCTCACGGTCTCGCGGGAATGGGAGCGGGGGACCATGGAGCAGCTTCTGGTCACCCCGGCCCGGCCCCTGGAGATCGTCCTGGGCAAGACCGCGCCCTACTTCGCGCTCGGGCTCCTCGAGATGGTCTCGGTGATCCTCGTGGGCATGATCTTCTTCCAGGTGCCGTTCCGCGGGAGCCACTTCCTGGTCCTGGGGTTCTCCTCGCTTTTCCTGCTCACCGCACTGGGAGTCGGGCTCCTGATCTCGATCACCGCCCGGAGCCAGCAGCTCGCCACCCAGCTTTCTTTCCTGGTCTCCATGCTCCCCTCGATGATCCTGTCCGGGTTCATGTTCCCGGTGGCGAGCATGCCCCGGATCATCCAGGCCATCACCGTCCTCGTCCCGGCGAAGTACTTCATCACCGCCCTGCGCGGCATCCTCCTCAAGGGCAACGGGCTCCCGGACCTCTGGGCCGAGGGCCTGGCGCTCCTCCTCTTCGCCCTGGCCATCACCGTCCTCTGCGCCCGCAGGTTCCGGACGAGACTGGGATAACACTAATTTTGGATTTTGGAATGCGGATTATGGATTTCGTGAGTCAATGATCCCAAATCCAAAATGGAAAGGGTGGTTATCATGAAAGAAGCAGACCTTAAAGCGAGAACAAAAAAGTACGCCCTGCGAATCATCCACCTGGTGCAATCATTGCCGAAAGGGCGCATCGAACAAGAGATCGGTCGCCAGCTTCTGCGGGCAGGGCTTTCGGTTGGCGCGAACTACCGCTCTTCCTGCCGGGCGAAGTCCGGGGCGGACTTCGTGGCCAAGTTGGCCGTGGTTGAGGAGGAGGCCGATGAATCAAGATATTGGCTGGAGCTGTTGGTGGAAGCAAAATTGATGGAGGCAAAACGGTTGGAGCCCTTGCTCAAGGAGTCGGATGAGATTATTGCCATCGTCGTGTCCTCAATCAAGACCGCCAGGGATGGGCGCGCCTGACTTGGGGGTTTTAAAAGATGCTTTGGCTCCATAATCCAAAATCAAAAATCTAAAATCCAAAATGATTCAAGCCGTCCTCCACCTGATGAAGAAAGAGTTCCTCCAGACCCTCAGGGACCCGCGCCTGCGGGCGGTCATCTTCATCGCCCCGGTCATCCAGCTCACCCTGTTCGGCTACGCCATCACCACGGACATCAAGCAGATCGCGACCGTGGTCTGCGACCTGGACCGCACCCAGGAGAGCCGGGACCTGGTCTCCGCGATGGAGGGGAGCGGCTACTTCGCCGTCGCCTTCCGGGTGGAGTCCCCGCAGGACCTGGAGAAGCTCCTCAGGCGGAACCGGGCGCGGTTCGGACTGCTCGTCCCCCGGGGCTTCGCCCGGAGCCAGAAGCGCACGGAGAAGGCGGTCCTGGTGACGTTCCTGGACGGGAGCGACGCCAATTCCGCGACCGTGGCCATGAACTACCTGAACCAGATGCTGGGCGAGCGGAGCGAGAGGCAGATGGCGGGCTCAAGGGTGAGGCTTCAGGCGATGGGCACGGGCCTCTTGGCCGGGCAGGTCGTGCCGCAGGTGCAGGTCTGGTACAATCCCGACCTCCTCTCCGCGCCCTACATGGTGCCCGGGGTGATCGCGCTCATCCTCACTGTGATGACCCTGATGCTGACCGCGATGGGCATCGCCCGGGAGCGGGAGATGGGGACCATTGAGCAACTCATCGTTTCGCCCCTCCGGCCCGTGGAGCTGATCGTCGGGAAGACCGTGCCCTACGTGCTGATCGGGCTCCTGGACGTGGCCCTGATTCTGACCATAGGACATTTCCTGTTCCAGCTTCCCATCCGGGGGAGCCTCCTCGTCCTGTTCGCGGCGGTGCTCATTTACCTCCTGACCACGGTGGGCCTGGGGCTTCTCATCTCCACCTTCTCACGCACCCAGCAGCAGGCGATGCTCTCCACGATGTTCATCACGATGCCGGCGATCATCCTCTCCGGGTTCTTCTTCCCGATTGCGAGCATGCCCCAGTGGGCCCAGGTCCTGACCCTGGCGAACCCGATCCGGTTCTTTCTGGCCATCCTGCGCGCCATCCTGCTCAAGGGCTCCGGCCCGGCCGCGCTCTGGCAGGACGGACTGCCCCTGCTCCTCCTCGGCACCCTCATCTTCACCGGCAGCCTGCTCCGGTTCAGGAAGAGGCTGGGATAACGTAGCGCCCCGATTCATCGGGGGGCAGCCCTTTTATCCCCTCTAAGAAGAGGGGATTTAGGGGTGTGTATCCCTTGTTGAGCCTTGGGAAATCCCGATTTATTGATCGGGGCTCCTCTGCTCCCCCGCTCCCGTGCTGCTTTTTAAGGAGTGGGGAAAATTATGTAATCGAAGGCTTGACAAACCCTCCGTTTTGCCGTATAATAGGCGCATGGATTCCTGATACAGGAGGACTGCCATGAAGCCCACTATTCGTTTGCCTTTTCGCCTTACGCCTCATGCCTTGCTCCCTACGTTATCTCTTTTCTCCCTTGTCCCTCTTCTCCTCGCTCCCTCCGCCCTTCTCGCCCAGGGATGGTCCGACCCTGAAAACTTAGGCTCCGGGGTCAACAGCAACGATTTTGAAATAGACCCTTGTCTGGCCGAGAACGATACCGCGCTCTACTTTGCCAGCATGTATGAAAACACGCCTAACGACTACGACCTCCGCGTCTCCTACTATCGCAACGGTGCCTGGCAGCCGTCTTCGAAGTTAGGGGACTCCATTAACCGTCCCATAGATCGAGAAGTTCGGCCTTACGTTACTCCGGATGGACATTGGCTTTTCTTTGATCGGATTGATGGCCCGGGGTATCGCTCTCTTTTTTCCGAAAAGCTGAATGGAGTTTGGCAATCTCCACGACGACTTAGAGACCTTGGGCTTTCTTTAGACGATAGCACTGGGTTAGATGGTGGTGTGAGGTTCAACCGGGATATGACCCGCTGCTACTTTACCTCCTATCGGCGGGGCGTAAGCAATCCCGACATCTGGATGTGCGAGAAGGTGGGCGGGGTCTGGCAGCCGCCCACGATCCTCTCGGACAGCATCAATACCCCAGAGGTCGAATGGAAGCCCTCGGTTACGGCGGATGAAAGCGAACTCTACTTTGTAACTGACAGAGGCCCCTCCTATCGCTATTTTGCCTATTCCAAGAAGAAAAACGGGGTCTGGCAGGGGAGGGTGGACATGGACTATCCTGTCAGCGACCCCGATAAATCTGCTGTCGCGGGGTGGATCACTGGGGATGGAATGCATTTCTATTTCTCCACCTGGCCGTTCGGTATAAATGACATAGATATCTGGGTCTCGCATCGCATCGTGGGCGTGGAGGAAGCAGAGAAAAGAGGATCTCAGGAAACGAACATACTGAGGTATCGAAATCCCTCCGGGTTTCCTTTAGTGATCGAGTATTCGCTTCCCAAGTCCGGTTCGTTTCGCCTGGGGGTATACGACCTGCAAGGTCGGTTGGTGGGCGTTGTTTTGGAAGGGAAGGGGGGGCCAGGCCGGCAAAAGGCGATCTGGAGAGGCCTCGGCTTGGATGGCAGGCAAGTCTCCAATGGGGTATATTTCCTGGTCTTGGAAACAGAAGGAAAGGCTTCCGCTCGCAAGGTAGTTCTACTGCGATAAACTCAAATAAAGAAAGGGGTGAGAAAAATGAACAGACGGCTCTTTGCCCTCGCCGTCCTCTCTGCGGTCATCTGCCTCGTGCTCGTAGGCGTGGTCGTTTCTCAAGGCCGCAGGGGAACAGGGTATCCGATCTTTCAGGGAAATGTGTACGACAATCAAACGCCGGTATCCGGTTGCTTGGTCCACTTGACATCCTACCCTGGCGACCCCTACGATTACACTGATGACGAGGGTCACTACGTGATTACCTCCTCGACCCGTCAGGCAGGAAATTACTGCCTGGATGCTAAAAAGGACTCCAAGTCAGCCTGCCACTATTCCGACTACGACGGGCAAAACCCCACAACTCTGAACTTTGACATTGTACAAAACGGCTACGTCTGCCCTGACAGCAAGTAGCGAGGAGGTTCCGGGCAGATGGGCCGCCTCTGGCGGCCCATCTCTTTTTTCCCACGATTCCAGATCATGAAGCTGAGCGCTTAACACTCTACGCCATCTCGGGCCGGAAGGTCGGGGTCTATCACGGCGACCGGGTGGGGGAAGGGCTGGCTCCGGGGGTCTATTTCCTCAGGCCGGAAGGGAATAAGGACGCTAAGCCGTTACGGATCGTGAAGCTCAGGTGATTGGGTAGGACGAGTCTAAGGTTTATTTGGGGGCGGTCTAAGGATCGCCCCTTCTCTTTTTGCCTGTCTTGCTTGCCTCGACCTCGGCCTGACCCCTGCCTCCTCGGATCTTGCTCTTACAGTTAGCGTCAAGTTAGCGTTAAATTGGCGTCAAATTGGCGGGAACACGGCGGGAACACCTTGGGAGGTGTTCGTATAGTCTGTTGATTTACTTTGGTTTATGGCTGAAATGCGGGAGTTAGGAGGATGGCGGAAACTAATAAATCAGTAGGTAAGTTTAAGAAAGGCAATGGGTTAACTTTGTTAAGCCATGCGGATTCCATTCCAAGATAACTGTTCAATGCCCCATGCTAAATGAACAATGATTCTCTCTCCTTGAACCCTCGGCCCCTCGGCCCCTGGAACCCTTCTTACGTCTTCAGTTCCTTCTTCTTCGCGGCGGGGAAGAGCACGTTGTTCAGGATGATGCGGAAGCCCGGGGAGTTCTTGTGGAGCTCCAGCTTGGTGGGCGGGTCGCCGATGCGATGCTGGAACTGCTCAGGGTCGTGCCCGCCGAAGAACGAGAACAGGCCCTTGCCCAGGGTGCCATAGAGGTACTTGACCTCGTCCGTGCCGGGAACTTCGGCTAATATCGTAGCCCCGGGCTTGACCTTGTCCTTGTGGAACCCGGTGTTCTGGCCCATGAACTCGTTCACCAGCGACACGTGGTCCTGGGTGAGCATGGCCGGGATGGGGTCGTACTTGGCCGAGAACTCGAAAAGGCTGAAGTAGGTCTGCGGCCCCCGGAGCAGGGCATCATTGGAGACGTCGATGTCCGAAGTGGCGTAGACGTAAGGGTTCAGCTCAGCATGGAAGTTCTGGAAGGCCAGGGTCCTGGAGAAATCCAGTTTATCGTTGCAGTCCGGGGCCACGGGGTCGCCGTCGAACTCCTGGGGCACGATGTCCGTGCCCTCTGCAGCCAGGGCCACGTCCAGGGTCGCGGGCCCGGAGCAGACCGCGAACAGGAACCCGCCCTTGTGGACATATTCCTTGATGCGTTTGGCCACGGCCAGCTTCATCTGCGAGACCTTCTTGAAACCCAGTTTGCGGGCATTCTTCTGGTTCGTGGCGATGTCCTCCTCGTACCAGGGGATGCCCCGGTAGTTGGCGTGGAACTTGCCGAACTGGCCCGTGAAGTCCTCGTGGTGGATGTGGAACCAGTCGTACTGCTCCAATCCCCCGGCCAGGATCTCCTCGTCCCAGATCTTCTGGAACGGGATCTGGGCGTAGTCCAGGGCCAGCCGTACGGCGTCGTCCCAGGGCCTCTGGTTCGGGGCGACGTAGACCACGAGGCGGGGTGCTTTCTCCAGGAGCACGACGTCCATGTTCTTGCCCTGGATCTCGGCATAGACCCCCGCAGCATCGCCGCCCGAGAGGATGGCATAGGTGACGCCCCTGAGCTTGGCGATCTTCTCCACCTCCGGGATGGCATCGATCATGAAGGACCCACCCCGGTAGTTCAGCAGCCACTCCACGTTCGTCCCGTGCTCCAGGCAGAAATAGGCCACGCCATAGGCCCGGAGGTGGTCCGCCTGGGCGAGATCCATCGGGACGAGGATCTTGTTCGCAGCCAAAGGAGAGGCAAATAGGAATCCGATGAAGACGAAGAGGAATCCTCTAACCTTTTTCTTCGGGCCGTTGGCCAAGGCCTACATCCTTCTCATCAGCGTCAGCACGTACCGCAGGGTGGACGTCGGCTTCACCGACATATCCCTCTCCCTCTCGTCCATGGCGATGGCGAAGTCCAGGGCGAAGGCTTCGCCCAAGTATCCCAGGCCCGCGCTGTAGGTGTTGCGGGAGATATAACCCTGTGGGAGGCTCGGAGTGAAGACCACAGGAACCCTGGTCCTTGAGACCCCCAGCCGGAGCCTCAGGGACTCCGGCAGGGCGGTCTCCTGTCCGAAGCGCCAGACCGGCTGGGTGTTGTAGGTCACGCCGGTGCGCTTCTCGGTGAGCTTCTGCTTCCAGAGGTTGGAGCCCTCCAGGGCGAAGAGGATCTCGGGCGAGGCCTGAAAGGCCGCGCCCAGGTTTATCGTAATGGGGGCCTTGTTAAAGATGAGCACGTTGCCGAGATCGTCATACGTTAAGTAGTCATACTTCCGGCTGAGAACGTTCTGGGCCGAGACACCCACCAAGACTCCCCTGGAAAGGGGCAGCAGCAGTCCTACATCGAGGGCCAAACCGTTCTTCTTCTCCACCTCGCCGGGCAGCCCCCAGGCCGGGGCCGTGGTCCTCAAATACCGTCCGGCAAACCCGATAGCTCCGCCATCGGAGAGCGGCTGGCTTACGCCTGCTACGAAAGCCATCTCCTGGTTCTGCAGAGAATAGGGGCCCGCGGAGTCTCCCGGCGCGCGGTAACGCCAGACCTGGTCTTTTCTGTCTCCGCGCTTCATCAGATTCACCCCGAACCCGGCGTTCTGCTTGGCCAGAAGCAGGGTTCCCCCGTACTGATCGAACCGCCCCGGAGTGCCCGACCAGCGGTAGGACTGATAACTTCCGGAGAGCGACGCGATGGACATCCTGAGCTGGGCCAGCCCGGCGGGGTTGTAGAACAGGGCCGAGGCGTCACGGGCCAGTCCCGTGTACGCTCCTCCCAGAGCCAGAGGCCGGGCTTCCTCGTAGAAGAAGGGCGCCTGGGCAAAGGACCCCAGGGCCATTCCTGTAACTAACAGTATCAATCCGACAAGGGTATTAATTTTAAATTTTAAAATTAGCATTTTAAATTTTGCATTTTCTCTTTTCATTCCTTCTCCACTCGGTTCAGTTCCTCCAGCCTTCTCCTCGCCCCATCGGCCAGGAGGCTCTGGGGGTATTGCAGGATGAGGGTCTCCAGGGTCTCTCCGGCTTTCCTGCTGTCCTTCATCCGCCCGACATAGACTTCGCTCATCCGGTCCAGGGCGAAGGGGGCGAGCCGGCTCTGGGGGTAGCTGGTCATCACGCTCCGGCAGGCCTCCAGGGCCTGGGGGTATTTCCCCTGGTTCTCATAGACCGTGGAAATCTCCAGATAGACCTGAGCCGAAAGCTCCGGCTCCCTGGTCTGGGAGAGAAGGGTGCGCAGCTCGTTGATCGCGGCCTCGTCCTTGCGCTCCACACCGAGAAGCAGGGCATGACTCAGGGCCTTCAAGGCCTTGGGGTCCTTCTCCTTCATCTCGCCGATGAAGATGACTCTCTCTAAGGCTCGGCTCACCAAAGGGGAGGAGGGATAGCTCTTGGCGAGCCTTGCGAACACCGCCGCGCTGGTGTCGAAGTCCCCGGCATAAAAGAAGCTCTCCCCCAGGCGGAAAAGCGTCCCGGTGGTCATCTCCTCATTCGGCTTGAAGGCGAGAAGCTTCCCGGCACTCTCCCGGACCTTTCCCAAGTCCCCTTTCTGGAGAAGCGCATCCATCTCCTGCAGGGACGCCGTCCGGCTTTCCCCGGTCCAGGAGTAGGTCTTCATGACCTCCCGGTAGTACCCCAGGGCTTTGTCCGGCTGGGAGAGCTCCGCGAGGCAGATGTCCCCGGCCAGGAGCAGGGCCTGGGGCGCCTCCCTGGACTGGGCGTTCTCCTTGGGGACCAGAAGGCAGAGGTCCAGGGCCTCGGGGTACCGCTTGAGATTCCTCAGGATGCGGGCCATGCTCAGCCTGGCCTGGGAGCGATACGGACTCTTCGGCTGGGTCAGAAGCAGGGTCTGATAGGCCCTGAGCGCGGGCTCCCAGGCCCCGGCGTTCTCGCAGGCCCGACCGAACTCCAAATAGAACCTCTCCCCCTGGAGGCTCTTGACCTTCTGATAGGCTTCCAGGGCCTTGTCATGCCGTTTCTGCTTGAGCTGGAAGTCCCCCAGGATCTTGTACATCTGGTCCGAGGCATTCGGCGCCTTCTTTGCTTCATCCTCAAGCAATCGGGTGAAGACTCCTGCATCCATGCCCTCGCCGTCCTTCAGGATATAGCCCTCCTGCCACTCCCAGGAATAGGGATCGGACTTAAGCAGGGTGAGCCTCTCCCGCACGGCCCTGGGATAGTCCTTCATGCGTTCGTACAGGTCGCCCAGCTCATTGGCAAAATAGAGCTCCTGTCCCATCGCCTTCCGGCCGGAGAGATAAGCCTCGGCCCCTTCTTTGAACAAGCCTTTCTGGACGTAGGCCGAAGCCGCAACCGAATAGGACTCCATGTTCTTCGGGTCCAGGGCGATGAGCTTGTCAAAGGCCTTCCTGGCGTCCTCCTTCCTCCCGGCGTCCAGATAGGCACTTCCCAGGGCCTGGTATTCGAACCTGCTTCCCGGATGAGTTTTAAACCGGGTCTCGAGCAGGGAGATGAACTCGTTGGGACGTTCCAGCCTTGCGGAAAGGCGCCTCAGGCCGTTGAGCACGAAAGGCTCCTCGGGATAATAGGGATAGAGGTCCTGGTAGAGCTTGTAGGCATCCTCGATGCGGTTCGCGTTCTCCAGCATCTGCACCTGCCTCACAGCCACCCCCAAATCCGGCGCCCCGGGAGCCTGCGGCTCACCGGGAAAAGGCTGGGTCAGGAGAAGAGAAAGGCCTAAAAGAAGCGGTAATGTCCCCATGTTTTATACTTGGACAATTTATTTGAAAATATCTTACCTGCTTCTTTACTAATCGCTAAGAAATATAGTCAACGTAGAAGAACAATCTTTTTCAGAACAGAGCCGGTTGAGGTCGTCAGGCTGAAGAAGTAGAGGCCAGCAGGAAGGGTTTCAGAGTATCGAACCCGATGTTTCCCCGGAAAGGCATTTAAGGGTCCGATGACCTGCCGGCCAGAGACGCTGTAGACAGAAATCATAACGCCCATATCGTTAGAAACGTTTTGAGCGTTTACAGCGTTGAGTTCAAATGTGATGGAACCCTTCTGAATGGCCGGAATGCGGAGGCTGAAAAGGTCGAGAGAGACAGCCCTTTCTTCGGCAACCTGCTGCAGTGGACGAACGAAGATGTTGAAATAATAGAGCGAACCGATGCCCGGTGGTTTGGTGCCGGTGAAGACGATGCGGTAATGGCCGGTATCACGGTAAGCATGGGTCGTTGTGGCGATGCGCGCACTGTCGCCGTCGCCGAATATCCAGCGGTAAGTCAAACCGCGCCAACCAGGATAACCCACCGTATCAGGGACAGCCCGGAAGGTGACCGGCTTGTTGATCTGAACCGTTTCAGGCGTGGCGGTCGCGGTAACGATATTGATGAGAGGCAGGGTATCCAGCGGACTGGATAGATAGACCGTCCAGGTTTCGATCCCGTTCTTGAAGACTTTGACGATCCGGTAGCCGGTGCTCGTCAGCGACCCGGTACAGGTAGCCAGTCCGGTTTGGAGCAAGGAAGGACCATACAGGTTCTGCATATCACCGTGCGTGTGACCGGTGAAAATTCCGGTGAAATCATGATCAATCAAATCCAGCAAAAGGGTGTCGCGCCGCGGCCGGTTGACATTGCCGGTGGCATTAGCTTCCAAGGGATCAGAATAATAGGGGGGAAAATGCCAGAGAAAAAACGTGTTTTTATACCTATTGCCCTGGATATTCTGCAGGTCCCGGAGGACAAAACTGTCCTGTGCCAATGACGTCGGATAATGAATATGGCCGCTGAAGCAATTCAGTAGGGTTGAATTGAGCACGATAAAATGGCAGGAGTCCCGGTCGAACGAGTAGTAATCCGGCCCCCAGAAGTTGCGAAACCACGTGATCATACGCGGCGTGGTTTGCAGTTCCGACGGATAGCCGACATCATTGTTGCCAGGCGTATAGTACTTGGGCACCGAGAGCCGGTTGAAACGAGTGCGGCACCGCGTCCACTGGTCGTGGACCGCCGCCGAATCGACCGGGTTGTCAGCCATGTCGCCGGCAACCATTATGAAGCTGGGCGCAGGACGCATCCTGCCGATCTGGGCGACCGCCGTATCCAGGTTCGGCTCCCCCTCCGGCGACCGGCCGATCTGCGGATCGGAGTGGTGGATGAAGTAGAACGGAACGAAGGGCGCGGAGACGGACCCCTTGAAAGCAGGAGCACAGAGGGTCTGAGGTGAGAAGGATAAGAGGAGGAGGGCCGAAAGACTGAAAAGGAGAACGGGAGAAGAAAAGGGAAAACGAGAAAACATTTAAACCACTCCTTTCGCCTCAACCGCAGCCGGGGTTGGGTTATCAATCATCGCTATTAACCTGCCAACCACTATATATTGTGGTCGCTTGTTTTTTGTCTCGTAAGAAGCTCCGACAAAGCGCAGTTACGCCCGTTGAACCAAAACGCCCCCAAAAGGCCAAGCTCCGTAAAAGCTCCGAAATCCGGGAGGGGTTCCCGCCTACCTCACACCTACCTCACGCCTACCTCCCGCCTACACCTCCCCATTTTCAAACCCCGACCACTATATGTTGTTGTTGTACCTTTTTTCACAGCTTCCGCTCATTCCGTACTTTTCCTGTCCATAACCTTTTTAGGGATATGATCCACCTCTTGTCTTAATACATAATACATAATATTTCAAATCCATTACTCAAATCAATCAATCCCATAAAACCTAAAATACAAAGAGCAAATACCATACAAGCAATTATTACAAATACAAGTAATGCATTATCTCCATTTTGAAGTAGATAAGGTCCCCGAGCAATTCTTGTGCAAATCCATAATGGAGCAATACCAATAAGGGTGATAACAACGAATATGATATTACCCCAAATCGAACCTCGCCTTTTTTTCACCTCTCCCTCCCCAGTAAATAATGGAGCGCCATCAACAAAGGCCGCCTTTTCAATCAATTTATTCTGTTTGAAAAAAAGAACAAAATATCCACCGCTCTCGCAACCAAGACGAAAAACATACGCCCAAACCTCATCCGCCTCTTTATTGGGTTCAACTTCTGATGGTAACTTCGAAATGGGACCCCCTTTACCCAAGATGTGCTGAATTTCCTCTTTAGTCATTCCTTCTTTTATGGAACTCAACTTTTTAATATGATACGAAAAATGTCCATCTAAATAAATATTTGTCAGGAGACCGACCACACCAATCAGGATCAAGCAAACGATCCCAATAATTGAAAGACGTTTTACCATCCCTTTCAATTTGTCTATCTCCATAACATGTTCCTAATAAATTGGTATCATATTAAGATGGTAGATTAAAACAAATTAAGAGATACATTTGTCATTGTTATTCCTGACATACTTCCACAAACGCCTTGAACGACTTGAAATGCTCCGGATGTTCCTTAAACCCGGGCCGTTGAATCCATCGCAACCACGGCCCCCCATTCAATCGTTCCAAAAAACCATTTCGCCGCTCAACCCAAAATGCAACGCTCCGTAATGGCCGCGGCTTCGGGTCCATCTCAAGAACACCCTCCCCTCGTTCCCAGGGTCTTTTCCGTCCACGCTCCAAGCGAACGCCAGATAGACATTGTCCCCGGGGCACCGGCCTAAATACCGATCATACGACAGGGCCAGCCCGACCCTGGGCGTGAATTTTAAATCCAGCGACGAGGCCAGCACCCCGTTGTGATATTTGAGATAACCGTTCTCATAGGTGCGGCTCACCCCGCTGCTGTCGGCCATCCTCAAAATCCCGTGAATCACATAGTAGCGGTAACCCGTGCCCAACCAGAGGCGGAACTTCCCGGCCTTGGATTCCAGGACACGGTACGAGAAGAGGGGCGACAGGGCATACGTTGTCAGCTTGGCTTCTTCAACAGACTCCCCTGGCGCCTCAAACTGCTTATCGTCCTCTGCCAGGATGCCGTATAAATTCCCGGAACACGTCCATCGGGTGCGCCCAGCCAATACCCCACCCATCAAACCCACCCCCCATAACAGATCGTTGTCGAGCGTCTTGGGGGAGCCGCTCTCGAATCTGGGCACGCTGTCCCCGCGAGAGTCTTCAATCCCCGAGTCCATGACGCCCAAGCCCACTTCGAGCCCTGCCACTGGCTTCAGATCAACGGCTCCCGCTACCTGAAACGCCAGCAACGCGAATGCGAACGCGACACTAAGACCTTTCACGTCACTTCCTCCTGTCAGCCCTGACCATCCCCCGCATCAAGCAAAATCCCCCCTAACCCGCCTTTTTCAAAGTGGGGAACTCACACGCCTCTACAAACGCCTTAAACGGCTTGAAATGCTCCGGATAGTTCTGGAACAGGCACTCCGGGTGCCACTGCACCCCGATCACGAAGCGCTTTCCGGGAAGCTCCACGGCCTCCACGACCCCGTCCGGGGCCGTAGCCGTGACCGCAAGGCCGGAAGCGATGGCTTTCAGAGCCTGATGGTGATGCGTGTTCACCTGCAAGGATTCCGATCCCTGGATTTTAAAGAGCATGCTGGCTTTCTTTATCACGATGCCGTGGGCCGGCTCGCTCGCGGGGTCGTGCCAGTGCTCCTGAGGCGGGCTCCCGTTCAGTTTCATGTAATCCCCGGCCTGTCCGGGCAGGTCCTGCCAGAGGCTCCCGCCGAGGGCCACGTTGAGGATCTGGGCCCCGCGACAGATACCCAGGACAGGAATGTCCCGTTTCACGGCCGCTTGAACAGCGACCATCTCAAAGTCGTCCCGCTCCTCGTGCAATTTAACCGTGGGATGCAGCTCCTCCCCGAAGCGCCGGGAATGGATATCCAGGCCCCCGGGGATGAGCAGGCCGTCCACCGAGTCCAGGAGAGAGGAGACCTCCTCCATAAAGGAAGGGAGGACGAAGGGAATCCCCCCGGCCTGGACAATGGCCCGGGCGTAGTTGTCGTCGAAGAGCTTGTAGACCGAGCGTGAATCTTCGGTCCTCAAACTGGTGAAGCCGATCTTTGGTTTCATTTTATATTTCCCACCCGCCCGCCCTATAAGGAATAAGAAAAATCTTTATTAAAGATACTTCAACCTCACCCCCAGCCCCTCTCCTAAGTCTTTAGGAGAGGGGGGAAAAGAACGAAGAAATATAAACACTCAGAAATACACCAACCTCACCCGCTGCCCCAAATTGCCTGACGGCAATTTCCGCTAAGGGGGCAGGCCCCCCTTCGGCGCTCGTCCTTAACAACAGGACTCGCTGAGCACCCCCCTTAGAACTGTAAGAAAGGTATTCACTTACCCCG
>CAYGWX010000043.1:0-20933 GCA_964353855.1 uncultured bacterium
GGTCACCGGGGTCTATGTGGACGACATCCGGCCGGTTCCCACCTGGGCGAACATCTCCGTCCTGTCCAGCACGATCCCGGACACCTTCTACCAGGTGACGGGCCGGGTCCAGGGGACCTACTACTACGCCGCCCGGGGGCACAACGCCCCAAGGGGCTGGGGGGACTTCGGCCAGCTCAAGCGCGTGGGCGTGGGTTCAACCGGCGTGGAGGGCGGGGAGATCACCTGTCCCGGACCGGTGGACGTGTCCTTCGGCCCGGTTTCCCCGAACCCCTTAGGCTCCCGGACCGCGGTGCGGTTCTGGACCTCGGGGGCAACCGAAGCTAATCTGACCCTGTATGATGTTCAGGGTCGTCTTCTCCGCACGGTGTTCTCCGGGCGGGTTCCTGCCGGGGAGCATGCCGTGGCATGGGACGGGAGGAACGCCTACGGGCAGAGGCTTCCCGCCGGGGTGTATTTCTTCCGCCTGGAGGCGGCCGGGAGGGTGTTCACCGAGAAGGCGGTCGTGCTGAGATAAACCTTTCGTTAATTAAGGGTAGGCGGGATCTTCGGATCCCGCCTATTTTATTTGTAGCGCCCCGATCCATCGGGGCAGTATCGAGGCCTGCCCCCCGATTTATCGGGGGGGCATCTTGTTGAGCGGAGCGAAATCCCGATGTTTTGTATCGGGGCCCTCATACCTTCGGAGTGAAGCGGGAATCTCGATCTTTCGGGGCCGCGCTTTTATTTAATTTTGGGGATTGACAAATCCAGGTTTTGGGCTTATAATAAACGGGTCAACCTTTCAAAGGAGGAGGCTATGTTATCGTCTTGGTTTTGCCGACAGCTAAAGGCCAATCGCCAAAAGCGCCTTTTGCTTTTCTTCTCCCTTTCCCCTCTTCTCCTCGCTCCCTCCGCCCTTCTCGCCCAGGGATGGTCCGAGCCTGAAAACTTTCCCGGGATCAACACCAGCGCTTATGAAATACACCCTTGTCTGGCCGAGAACGATACCGCTCTCTACTTTGCCAGCACCTATGAAAACACGCCTAACGACTACGACCTCCGCGTCTCCTACTATCGCAACGGTGCGTGGCAGCCGTCCGCGAAGTTAGGGGATTCCATCAACCGGCCCGTGGACCGAGAAGCAGATCCCTTTGTCACCCCGGATGGACGCTGGCTCTTCTATAAGCGTGCGGACGGGCCGGGGTATCGCCTGCTTTTCTCCGAGCGGATAAGCGGCGTGTGGCAATCTCCCCATCGCCTCAAGGATTTCGGGCTTCCCCTGGATGACAGCACCGGGATGGATTGGAGTGTGCGCTTCAACCGCAGCATGACCCGCTGTTATGTGGCCTCGACCCGGCGGGGCATAAGCAATCCCGATATCTGGATGTGCGAGAAGGTGGGCGGGGTCTGGCAGCCGCCCACGATCCTCTCGGACAGCATCAATACCCCCGGCCACGAATGGGGGCCTTCCGTGAACGCCGATGAGACCGAGCTTTATTTCCGCTCCCAATACGAGCATCTCGTCGGCTACTTTTATTGCTCCAAGAAAGTAAGCGGGGTCTGGCAGGGGAAAGTGGACATGGGTTACCCCATCAACGATCCGAGCTACTCTGCCGATGGATGCTTTATCACCGGAGACGGGATGAATTTCTATTTCGACCAAGCGAGGCCACCGGGCCCGGATGAACAGGACATCTGGGTCTCCCACCGCATCGTGGGCGTGGAGGAAGCAGAGAAAAGAGGATCTCAGGAAACGAACATACTGAGGTATCGAAATCCCTCCGGGTTTCCTTTGGTGATCGAGTATTCCCTTCCCAAGCCGGCGTCTTTTCGTCTGGCGGTATATGACCTGCAAGGTCGGTTGATTAGCGTTGTTTTGGAAGGGAAGGGAGGGCCAGGCCGACAAAAGGCTATCTGGAGAGGCCTCGACTTGGATGGAAGGCAAGTCTCCAATGGGGCATATTTCCTGGTCTTGGAAACAGAAGGAAAGGCTTCCGCTCACAAGGTAGTTCTACTGAGATAAACTCAAACAAAGAAAGGGGTGAGAAAAATGAAAAGACGGCTCTTTGCCCTCGCCGTCCTCTCTGCGGTCATCTGCCTCGTGCTCGTAGGCGTGGTCGTTTCTCAAGGCCGCAGGGGAACAGGGTATCCGATCTTTCAGGGAAATGTGTACGACAATCAAACGCCGGTATCCGGTTGCTTGGTCCACTTGACATCCTACCCTGGCGACCCCTACGATTACACTGATGACGAGGGTCACTACGTGATTACCTCCTCGACCCGTCAGGCAGGAAATTACTGCTTGGATGCTAAAAAGGGCTCCAAGTCAGACTACCACTATTCAAACTACGACGGGCAAAACCCCACAGATTTGGACTTTAACATTGTACCAAACGGCTACGTCTGCCCTGAATGCAAGTAGCGAGGAGGTTCTGAGCGGTTGGGCTGCCTCTTGCAGCCCATCTCTTTTTTCCCAAGATTCCAGAGCATGAAGCTGAGCGCTTTGCGCTCTACGACATCTCCGGCCGGAAGGTGGGAGTTTACAGGGGTGACCGGATTGGGGAGGGGCTTTCCGCCGGGGTCTATTTTCTCCGTCCGGAGGGCAAGGATGCTAAACCTTTGAGAGTGGTGAAGGTTAGGTAACGATATTCCAAAATCCGCAACCCAAAATCTAAAATCAAGGGCGGCCTTCTGGCCGCCTTTTCGTCTTGTAGGGGTTTTGAGGAGGGCTACAGCATATTGTGGCCTTGGGGAAGATTTTTCCGGGGTGGGTGTACAGTGGGTGTTTGGTGGGTGTGCAATGGGTGCACAATGGGCCCCCAAAATGGCACTTGGGGTGGCCCACAGGTGGCCCACTCCCCTTTTTTGAGGGTCCCACACTTCCGATCTTGTTTTTTGGCTTGTTCTTCGTAACCCTTTGAAGGGGGCTCATCTTAGCATAAAAAGCGGCAGGACGGTCTTCTTTCCGGGATTGTGTAGCCCTTCTCATCGTGTATGCCAAAATGACCCACTTTCATCTTTTTTAAACAATCTTCGGTTCAAAAAACAGGAGATCGGGAGGGGAGGGCGTGAATACGGCGTGAATACGGCGTGAATACCTCGGAAACCCTTCCTGTTTTCATAGGCCTTTCGGAGGTCCCCGGTATTATGTCTACTTGAAAATTTATCCCGTTTCTGAGTTTTGCCGTAGGTAGTTACGGGACAAGATGGAAATTTGCCCCTTATCGGAGGTGGTTTGAAACAGGCCTTTGGTCTGTCCGGTTTCTAACGGTTTAACTGCTTAACCTCCTTTACCGTCTAACCGTCTAACCGTTGAACAGTCCCGTATCCGAGGTCGCTTTCCTGGAGGAGGGAGCATCAACCGTTTATCCTTCTCGGCCCTCCCCTCGCTTTTTCAGGGACATCATATTGACATTTTCCCTCGCTTGTGGTAAGGTATTGGGTCTATGTTTTTTAGGATGCGCCTTCTATGGATGGGCATCGCCCTTCCCCTGCTCTTTGGGGCAGGGGCCGATGGCAAGCCTCTCCTGGGTCCAAGCCTTGCGGCTTCGGTTCAGGCCGCCCGCCCCGGGGACAGGATTCCTGTCCTGATCGCCCTCCGCGGGCAGGTGGACAACGCCCGGCTGGAGTCCCGCCTTTCCGGGAAGTCCAAGGAAGAGCGCTGGGGGCTGGTGGTCAAGGAGATGCAGGGACTCTCCGCGAAGACCCAGCAGGGGCTGCTTGAGGTTCTGCGCTCCGGGGAGAGGCAGGGCCGGGTTTCGGACATCCGGCCCCTGTGGATCGTGAACGCAATCTCCTGCAGGCTGGCTCCTGAGGCTGTGGAGAGGGTTTTATCCCGGGATGAGGTCTGGTATGTAGAGCGAAGCGAGGTCCCCTCTTTTGGGGAACTTGCTCCCGGGCCGAGGCCGAGCGCTCCGGTAAATCCCAATGCGAAGGCGAATCCCTTCCCGGCCGTGGAGTGGCACGTCCGGAAGGTGGGCGCGGACTCGGTCTGGCGCTACCGGGACCTCTGGGGGCAGAACGTGGTCGTGGCCCTGATCTCCAGCGGGGCGAACTACCGCCACCGCGACCTCAAGGACCACCTCTGGACGGATGCGAACTACCCCAACCACGGCTGGAACTTCGAGCAGAACACCGACGACCCGATGGACTTCAAGGGTTTCGGCACCCACCAGGCCGGGGTGATCGCCGGGGACGGGATCTCCGGGGACACCTGCGGGGTGGCCCCGAAAGCCGAGGTCATGGCCCTGCGGGTCAGGACCACGCTTCGGAATCCCCTTCCCGACACCCTGGCCGAGAACCAGGCCCTGGCGGCCATCCAGTTCGCGGTGGCCCCGCCCCTTTCCCCTGCGCATCACGCCCACGTCATCGCCCTGGCCTGGGGGTTCCAGCAGGAGTGGCTTCCGAGGAGGGCGCTCTGGCGCCAGGCCCTGACCAATGCTTCCCAGGCCGGCCTGATCTGCTGCGTGGCCGCAGGGAACGAGCGCGGCGTACCGGTTCCGAAGGCCCTGCGCACGCCCGGGGACGCGCCCGGGCCCTGGAAGCACCCGGCCGAGGATTCGGGGGGTGTGAGCGGGGGGATCACCCTGGGGGCCACGGATTCGCTGGACGACATCGCCTGGTTCTCCTCCCCCGGGCCTGCCTCCTGGGACTCGGTCTCTCCCTACAACGACTATCCCTATCCCCCCGGGCTCACCAAGCCGGACCTCTCGGCCCCCGGGCACAACCTCACCTCCCTCGCCTACGACAACAACCAGGGCTATTATCCCAGCTTCAGCGGCACCGGCCATTCCGCGGCCGTCGCTGCCGGGGTCGCGGCCCTGATGCTCTCCCGCAACCCCGCCCTTCTTCCCCGCACCGTGGACAGCCTGCTCCAGACCACGGTCCGTCCGCGGGGCCAGCTTCCCAAGAACAACGACTTCGGCACGGGACGCATCCGGGCTCTGGGCGCCGTGGACGCCGTGCCCATCGCCAATGAGCCCCAGCTCGTGCATGTCGGCAGCGAGATCCGGGACACCTCTGGGAACCACAACGGACTATGGGACCCCGGAGAGGTCATCGGCCTGGTGGACACGCTTGCCAATCTGGGCAGGGCCCAGGCCCTGGGCGTATCCGGAGTCCTCACCACAAGCGATCCCTATGTGACCGTGCTGGACTCGGAAGGCTACTGGAGCGACATGGATTCCCTGTCCCGGAGGGCCAACAGCACGGACACCTTCGCCCTGCGCGCCGGCCTCACCACGCCCCCGGGGCACCTGGCCACCTTGCAGCTGGCCCTGGAGGCCAACGGCGGGGCTTACCGGACGACTGTGTTCATCGCCCTGCCCATCGGACGGGTCAAACGGACCGATCCCCTGGGCCCGGACGCCCACGGCTATTACGCCATGGATGACCTGGATACTTTATATCAGAACCCGCCCGTCTATCAGTGGGTCGAGCTGGACACCGCGCAGGGCGGGCAGGGCCTCCCGGTGGGGCCGGGCGGGGACGACGTCACCTATGTCTGGCCGGTGGCCCCGATCGGCATCAAATACTACGGCCTCCGCTTCGACAGCCTCTCGATCGGCTCCAACGGCTTCCTCCAGCTGGGCGAGACCTCCTGGACCTGGCCCGCGAACGCCCGGGTCCCTTCGACCTCGGCTCCCTCCTTCGGCGTCTTCCCCTTCTGGGACGACCTGCGCACGGACCTGGGGGCAAAGTGGTGGGTCTGGGCCGACACCGCAAACAAGCGATTGGTCGTGGAGTGGGATTCCGTGGCCCTCTGGCGCGACACCCTGGGTTACACCCGGCGCCAGAGCTTCCAGGTCATCCTGAACGACACCAGCCTCACCCCGGGCACGGCCAGGACCAACGACTCCGAAATCTTCATTCAATGGCGGATTGTCGCGGACTCCTCCAGCATCACCGTGGGCCAGCAGAACGGCTCCCAGACCCTGGGCCTCCAGGCCCTCTACAACGGGGATTACGACCCCTCGGTGTTCCCCATCGGGCCGGGACGCTGTCTGCGCTTCAGCACGGATCCCCCCATCCCCCGGCTCAGCGGGGTCTCTGCCGAGGGGGAAACCTCCCGTCCTCCGCAGGCCCTCTCCCTCTCGACCCCTCATCCCAACCCCCTTCGTGGAGCAGGAGAGGTGTCTTTCTCCCTCCCGGTTTCCGGGCCGGTGAGCCTTAGAGTGTATAACCTGTTGGGACAACAGGTTAAGGCCCTGGTCCATGACCTCCTTCAGGCCGGGGTTCACCGGACGGCCTGGGACGGCCGGGACGACCGGGGAACAAGGGTGGGCTCCGGGGTTTATTTCCTCCGCCTGGAGTCCTGCGGGACTTCCCGAACCGTCCGTGCCCTCCTCCTTCGCTGAACCCCCCTTTTTTTCCCAACCTCCCCTTGACTTAAGATGGTTTTTCGTGATATATTATATAAGGGTTTACGTCCTCGAAAGATCACTCGGCGGAGGGAGCCTCCAGGTTCCGCTCCGTTTCGTTCCCTACTATTTTGTGGGCATTTAACGTCACAAATCTAAACCCAAGGAGGTGAGGCTGGAAAGGATTACAAAGGGATTTGGATCCGGGCGGAGCTATATGCGGAACTTTAAGAAGAAAAGGAGATAGGGACGATGAGACGTTGGATAGGGTTGGTTTTGGCTCTGGGGCTGCTCTGGGCTACCGGGGCCTGGGCCGGGATGATCGGGCCGCGGCTGCAGGGGATTTTAAGCACGGCGAGTCCGGATCAGAAGATTCCTGTGAACATCGCGTTAAAGCAGCAGGCGGACAATGCGGCTCTGGAGAAGGGCTGCGTGGGGAAGAGCAAGGAGGGACGCTGGGCGTACGTGGTTTCGGAGCTGAAGCGGCTATCCGAGGTAACCCAGCGGGACCTGTTGTCCTCCCTGGCGGCCCAGGAGGCGATGGGGCAGGTATCGCGGGTGAGTCCGTTGTGGATCGTGAACGCGGTGGGCTGTGATGCCACGCCGGGAGCGATCCAGTCGCTGGCGGCCCGGTCAGAGGTGTGGTATGTGGAGTACGACCGGGTGGGTGCGACCCTGAACGCGGAGAAAGGGACGCCCTCGGATCCTCCCGGGGTGAGCTCGACCGAGCCCAACGTGCGGGTGGTGGGTGCGGACTCGGTGTGGAACCTTCTGGGGTATAACGGGGACAACGTGATCGTGGGGGAGGTGGACACCGGGATACGGTATACCCACCTGGACCTGGTCGGGCATATGTGGAACTCCTCGGTGTATCCCAACCACGGGTTCAACTTTGCGTCCAACCAGTTCACGCGCGGGGGCAACGTGGGGCCCAGCCCGTACGACTCGCTGACGCCCTTGGACTACTACGGGCACGGGTCGCACTGTGCCGGGATCGTGTCTGGAGACGGGGCCTACGGGAACGGGGTGCGGGACACGGTGGGGATTGCGCCGAAGGCGCGGATGATGTCCGTGCCTGTGGACGTGTATCTGCACACGCCGTATCCGGACACGGCGATGGAGAACGAGACGATGGAGGGGATGCAGTTCTGCGTATCGCCGACGCGGGATCCCTCGAACCATGCGCAGGTGATCACGATGTCGCTGGGGCTGGTCGCGTCCTGGCTTCCGGTGCGGGCGTTGTGGCGTCAGGCCGAGACGAACATCATGACGGCGGGGATCGTGCACTGCGTGGCGGCTGGGAACGAGGGGCCGACGGCGCGGAGCATCCGGACGCCCGGGGACGTGCCCGGGCCCTGGCACCATCCGTCGGACGGGACCGGGGGCCAGTCCGGGGTGATCTCGATCGGGGCCACGGACAACAGCGACAACGCGGCCAGCTTCACGTCGATCGGGCCTGCGGACTGGGGCTCGGTGCCGCCGTACAACGACTATGTCTATCCTCCGGGGCTTAACAGGCCCGATGTGGCCGCGCCCGGGGTGAATATCTTTTCCACCTATAACACCAACGACCAGTCCTACACCACGATGTCCGGGACGTCGATGGCGACACCCTGCGCGGCCGGGGTGGTAGCCCTGATGCTGGACAAGAACCCGACGCTTCTGCCCTGGCAGGTGGACAGCATTCTGCAGCGGTCGGTGCGGCCGTTGGGGACGCAGCCCAAGAACAACACCTTCGGGACGGGGCGGATCAGCGCCTACCAGGCGGTGTTAAACACGCCGTTCGCCTACTCGCAGTTCATGCTCGCCGCCGTCGCGGCCGACACGATCAGTCCGACCGCGGCCAAGACGGACTCGGTGACGGTCTCCTCGATGTCCAGCTTCAACTTCCCGGTGACCATGACCCTGGACTCCATCCGTCCGGCCACCGGCACGATCGCCGTGGCCTTCAACCCCAACCCGGTGACGCCCCCGCCCAACGGGAGCATCAAGACCGGGATGCGGATCACGACCACCGCGACTCCGCAGAACAACTATGTCCTCTACTATCACGGGACCGGGGATACCATCACCCGTCGGGCCACGCTGAACCTCTGGGTTACGGCGCCGACCTTCGTGCTTCAATCCACGCCGCGGACCCGGACGGTATTCTTGGGGGACAGCACGACCTACGCCGACTCCGTGATCTCGATTTCGGGATACACCAATCCCTGCACGCTGTCGGCCACGGTGAACCCGCCGGCTCCCTCGATCACGGTGAGCTTCCTGCCGGACAACGTCGTGATTCCCACCGGAGGTCGGACGATGAAGGTGCGCACGACCGGGCAGACCCCGGCTGGAACCTTTATCATCACGGCGCAGGCCCGCAACGGGGGCACGGTCCGGACGGTGGAAGATACGTTGATTGTGCGTTACCCGGTGCAGGGGCCCGATCCCTACGGCTACTATGCCTACGATAACACGGACGCGATCTTCGAGAACGCCCCGACCTACAGCTGGATCGAGCTCAACCCCGCGCGGGGCGGAAACGGGACCGCGGGGCCCCAGGGCGACGATGCTAACATGCTGTTGGCGGCCGGGATCCGGGCCAGGGCCTACGGGACGCACGCCAACAACATCACGATGTGCACCAATGGGTTCGTCGCGATCAACACCGCTGCGGTCGGATCGCCTTACACCAACGCCGCCCTGCCCTCGACGAGCTTTGTGGCCAACGGGGTGGCGGCCTTCTGGGACGACCTGACTGTCTCCGGGACCGGGACCAGCTGGTACCGCTCCGACGCCAACCAGCGGTTCATCTGCGAGTGGGACTCTGTGCCCACGCTGGGCGGACAGTACGCCGGGGCGTTTGAGATCATCGTCTACGACACCAGCCTGACCCCCGGGACCGCTACCACCCGGGACTGCGAGGTCGTCCTGCAGTGGCGGAATGTGGGCAGCCTGGCTTCGATGACCGTGGGCCAGCAGAACATGGCGCTGAACGTGGGGTTAAACTGCTTCAACAACGGGACTTACGACCCCATGATGGCCCCGATCACCGCTGGCCGGGCGACGAAGTTCACGACCGACCCGCCTCGGCTGCGGAGCGGAGTGGATCTCGGTCCGGTGTTCTCCAACCTGCCTTTGCGCTTCGCCCTGGGGCCGGCGGTGCCGAACCCCTCCAAGGGCAACGTGGGCATCTCCTTCGACCTGCCAGTGGAAACCCAGGTATCGCTGAAGGTCTACAACCTTTCCGGCCAGCTGGTCAAGACGCTGGTTGCCGGGAAGGAGAAGGCCGGCTACAAGCACGTCTCCTGGGACGGCCGGAGCGAAAACGGCACGCGGACGGCTTCGGGGGTGTACTTCTACCGCCTGGAGGCCGGCTCCTTCGCTGCCACCAAGAAGCTCGTGGTCGTGCGGTAACCTTCTAACCTTATCATCAGGGGCGCTGGCAACAGCGCCCCTTTTCCTGTCCTGTTTGACTTGGATTTTTAAAACATGGTATAATAAACGAAAGGATATTCCACGAACAGGAGGCCGTTCTTTTGGGTAAAACAATCATAGAAAAGATCATTCAGGCTCACTCCGAAGAGGAGGTTCAAGCCGGCAAGATCGTCTGGATGGACCTGGACGTGCGCTCGGCCCGGGACTTCGGCGGAGCGAACGTGGTCCAGCACTTCCGCAGGGAATACCCCGGGGCGAAGGTGGCGGACGCCGGGAAGACCTTCTTCACCTTCGACTGCGTGGCCCCGGCGAACACCATCCCCTACGCCAACAACCAGCACCTCTGCCGGCTCTTCGCCCGGGAGCAGGGCCTCCGGGTCTACGACGTGGACTCCGGGATCGGCTCGCACGTGCTCATCGAGGAGGGCCTGGTCCTACCCGGGACCACGGTGGTGGGCACGGACAGCCACCTGAACATCATGGGCGCCGTGGGCGCTTTCGGGCAGGGCATGGGCGACGGGGACATCGCCTTCGCGTTCAGGGCCGGCAAGACCTGGTTCGAGGTGCCGGAGACGATCAAGGTTCATGTGAAGGGGACCTACGAGTATCCGACCACGGCCAAGGACCTGACGCTCGCCGTTCTGAAACGCTTCGGCGCGGACGGGTGCCTGGGGAAGGCGGTGGAGTTCTATGGCGAGGCCATTGAGGCCCTGGACCTGGCCGGGAGAATCACCCTGTCCAGCATGGCCACGGAGATGGGCGCCATCGCGGCCCTCATCCCGCCCTCCGGAGCAGTGGTCAAGGAGCTGGAGAAGCGCTCCCGGACAAAAAGCCTGAAGCCCGTTCTCGCGGACCCGGGCGCTTCTTACAGCGAGACCGTGACCCTTGACGTGAGTGGTCTTCCGCCTTTGGCCTCGCGGCCCGGGCACCCCGAGGACGTGGTGGAGGTCTCCTCGCTCCAGGACGTGAAAATAGATTCCGCCTTCATCGGCTCCTGCACGAATGGCCGATACGAGGACTTCCAGCTCGCGGCCACGATCCTCTTGGACAAGAAGGTTGCCCCCGGGGTGATGGTCAAGGCCGTGCCGGCGACCAAGGAGGTCTTCGGCCAGCTTCTGGAAAACGGGCTGGTCGCGGCCCTGTTCGCCTCGGGCGTCATCGTCTCCCACAGCGGGTGCGGAGGGTGCGCCTCGGGCCAATTGGGCATGACCGGGAAGGGCGAGGTCCAGGTCTCGACCTCCAACCGCAACTTCCGGGGAAAGCAGGGGGACGGAGAGACCTACTTAGTCAGCCCGGCCACGGCCGTGGCATCGGCCATCGCGGGCCGGATCGTCTCGGCAAGCGAGATCTGAGGGAGTGGAAAACGCATGAGCCAGAAGCCGACCAAGATCAAAGGGCGGGCCTGGGTCATCCTGGACCCGGGCGGGAGTCCGGTTCATAACATCGACACGGATATGATCTATCATAACGCCCATCTGGCGATCACGGACCTCGGGCTGATGGGCCAGTATGCCTTCGGAAACCTGAAGGGCTGGGAGGGTTTTCCCCAAAAGGCCAAGCCCGGGGACCTGGTGGTCGTGGGAAAGAACTTCGGGGCGGGCTCCTCGCGCCAGCAGGCCGTGGACTGCTTCGCTTCGCTGGGCATCGGAGCAATCCTGGCCGAGTCCGCGGGCGCGATCTATTACCGGAATGCAGTCAATTCCGGATTTCCGATGTTCCTTTGTCCCGACATCTGCTCCGGGGGCGGAGTGAAGGACGGGGACGAGTTGGAGGTGGACTTCGCCACGGGAAAGGTCACGAACCTCACGTCAGGCAAAGCGATATCAGGGGGCAAGCCCTTCTCCAGGGTCCAGATGGACATTTACCAGGCCGGGAGCCTGTTCGCCTACGGGAAGCAATTATAGGGCCCGCCTCCAGACGTTTTGACGGTCCCCCGGCTGCCCTTAGAAAGGCTCCTACATGTGAGACAAGGGGCCTTTAAGCGTCTTAACCCGGGGAGAGAAGGGAGAAACCCCTCCCATCCTCAAATCCCGCCCCTACACCCAAAACCTACCCTCCCCCAAAGGGGGAGGGTAGGAGCGTTTTTAGGGTCTGACCAAGCCAGGAACAAGCCAGGTGCAAGCCAGGAGCAACCCAGGTTCAAGCCAGGTACAACCCAGGATGCTCCCGGCACTGTGTAGCTCTCCGGTAGCACCCCTATAGCCCCTCCCCCGCGCTGCACGCGTCCCTTTTTTTGAGACCAATGGAGAGATTCGGAATGGTCACTCATTTAAAACCAGATCCTGAGTCCAACTTGTGGCGGCGAGGACTGAAAGGGCGCACGGGGTGCGCCCTCTTGAATTTCCCGGCCCTTTGGTGTAAGATAAGGGACATGAGAAGATGGATCGCGACCGGAAGGTCGCTCCTATGCGGTCTCTCCCTGTTTCTGATTGCAGCTTGGAGCCCCGCCCCGGCTCAGGAGGCCGGGCCGGACAGTTCGCGCATCGGGGACCTCTCGCTCTCCGCTTCCCGGTTCCGGGACCTCACCTCGTTCACCACGACCTTCCACCGTTCGGTCAATCCAGCCCAAGGGCTCTCCTACGCCATTGGCTGGTCGAGCACGGATGCGGGGAACAACACCCTAGCGCGAAACCAGAAATCCCGGGGGGCGAGCCTGGGCCTGGAGTACGGCCTCGCCTCCTGGCTCCGCCCCTTCCTCAAGACCGAAGGACTGACCTCTTCTGATGCGGGAACAGGTTACAAAAACAGGACCTACAGAAGCTCAGCCCAGGCCGGGGTGCGCCTCACCCCGCTCCCGAACCTTGAGGTCAGTCCGGGGATGGGGCTGGTCTCGGAGAAATTCCTCTCAGGAAGCGGCGGGCCGGAGGTGACCCGGGACAATTCGGGAAGAAGCTATTCCCTGACCGCGGCCATCACCCCCACTCCCTCTTTTCCTCTGGAAGGGAAATTCTCGGAGAGCTTGGAGTCCCAAGGCCTGCTCACCACCCACGAGGTCTCGGGGATGGGGAGCGTTGCCAAAGTCCTGTTCGGGCGGCAGAGCCTGCGGGCGGACCTGGAGGGGTTCCGGGGGAAGTACTCCTATCCCTTAGGGGCTGCGAACGAGGAGAAGCGCCAGAAGATGAGCCGGTTCCGGCTCTCCTACGAACTCCTGAATATGAAGCGGATCCAGGGACGGCTCTCCGAGACGCATTCCGAGGAGACCTACGACTACCGCTCCCCGGACCCCTCGCTTTCATCCCCGACCAAGGATTTCGGGAAGAAGGAGGATCTCCTTCTGGGCTCGCTCGCCTACCATCCCTGGCAGAGCCTGGATTTAGGGTGCACGATGCGCCGTGCCAAGGGCAAGAACGCCTACCCCAACCAGCCCATCAACACCCAGATCCTGGACAGCAAGGCCTTGGAGGTCCGGGCCCAGGCCAGGCCCAACGCCTACTCGGTCCTGGACTTCGTCCAGACCTTCGGCTTGGACTCCTACAACTTCCCGCACTCGTTCAACTTCAATGCCCGAGACCTGGGCAGCGGGTCCACGTTCTTCCGGACCACGATCCAGGCCACGAAGACGACCCGGCTGGGAATGAGCATCCAAGTCCGGCAGGACCACCAGGTGTATGTGAAGCCCGAGATGTCGGCCAACAACCGCTGGACCCGCTCCTATCAAGTCGCTCCGCTCCTGGCTTTCACGCCGTTTTCCTGGCTCCTCTGGTCCCAGAGCTACGCGCTGCGCGCGGACTACAACCTGTACGACTTCGTGCCCAACAACAACCTCCTCCTGCGCTCGGTCTCGTTCCAGGACTCCCTGCGGTTCGGACCGGCGGGCAGAGAGGACTTCGTGTTCCTCGCGTTCGGGGGGCAGGTCCAGAGCCAGGGACCCTACCTCTACGACGCGGCCAAGAAGACCTACGGGTACTACACCTCGCGGGAGAACTCCCGGTATTCCTTCGGGCTGGGGGCCAGCCAGGTCTTACGCAAGGGCGGCTTGAGGATCACACCGGGGTATTCCTACGAGCGGCGGAAAGTCGTGGATTACCAGCCGGACACGAGCTATACCAGGCTCCTGGCAAACGTGCAGTCCCGGGTGATCGTGCAGGACCTCTCGCTGGGGGCCGAGGCCCGGCTTTGGAAACGGGCCAGCGTCTCGCTTCAGGCCATGCGCAGCCTGCGGCAGGGAGAGGAGAGCTACTGGGACGTGCGGGCCCTGCTGGACTGGAGGCTCTGACGATGAAGCCCATCGTGCTCACGGACTTCGACGGCACGGCGTGCCAAATTGACATCGGGGAGAACCTGATGCGGAAGCACGCCGGGCCGGAGTGGCCCGCGCTCATCGCCGATTGGAAGGCCGGCCGGATCACCACGACCCAGTGCTTCACCCGGGAGTGCGAATTAGCCAGGCTCAGCCGGGAGACCGTCCTCACGTTCGCCCGAAAGCAGTCGCTTGAGCCCGCGTTTCTCGCGTTCCGGGATGTCCTCCGCCCGCAAGGCGTTCCCTTAGTCATCCTTTCGGACGGCCTGGACATCTACATCGAGCTGCTCCTCAAGCAGCACGGGATCCGGGACGTGGCCTTCTTCGCCAATCACGCGTCCTTCCCGGAGGGTCATCTCATGCCGGAGTTTCCTTACTTCGAAGAGGGATGCGGGTCCTGCGGGAACTGCAAGGGAAGCCACATCCAGCGCTACAAGCAGGAGGGCTATTCCCCGGTCATCTTTGTCGGCGACGGACTCTCGGACCGGTGCGTGGTGGGAAAGGCCGACATCCTGTTCGCCAAGGACGACCTCCTGGACCATGTTCGAAAAAAGGGCGTGGAGGCGATTCCGTTCAATGATTTCCACGATGTGCATCGGGAGCTGGTCAAGAGGAGCATCATCAGGTAACGCTGAGGAGGCGAGCGATGGCAGGCCAGACGTATGTCATTCCGTTGCGGGAGATGGAGGAGGCGGAGCGGCCCAGGGAGAGGCTCCTGCGCTTCGGCCCGGACGCTTTGAAGAACCACGAGCTCCTGGCCATCATCCTGAACACGGGTTACCGGAGGGAGAGCGTCCTGGATCTGGCCCAGCGCATCGTCCAGGAATACGGATCCAAGGCGATCGCCGAGGAACGGAGCGTGGAGCGGCTGATGTCCATCCTGGGCCTGCCTCCGGTCAAGGCCTGCCAGGTCGTAGCCACCTTCGAGCTGGGACGGAGGCTCTACTTGGAGGAGCCGGGCAGGGTGCCTGCGCTGCGCACCCCGGACGAGGTGCACCGCTACGTGAAGGAGATGGAGGGCCTGGCCAAGGAGGAGTTCCGCGGGCTCTACCTGAACGCCCGGAACAAGGTGATCCACGACGAGATCATCTCCATCGGCACGCTCACGGCCAATCTGGTCCACCCCCGGGAGGTCTTCCGCCCGGCCTTCGAGTACGGGTGCGCGGCGATCATCGTGGTCCACAACCACCCCTCGGGAGACCCGGCCCCCTCGGAGGAGGACATCAGCCTGACCCGCCAGCTCGTGCAGGTCTCCCGGATCATGGGGATAGAGGTTCTGGACCACGTGATCATCGGGAAGGGAAACTTCGTGAGCCTAAAGGAGATGGGCAAGTTATAGAGCTAAAGGGCAGGAAAGAGAGCGTCCCTTTCGCTTGAGGACGCTCTCTTTCGTTGAGGGAAATTTACTTCGCGGGCTCAGGGGAACCCACTTTGAAGGTGCCGAGCATTCTCTCCACGTCCGGAGCGATCTGACGGTAACGCTCGTCCTCGGCGCCGATGATCAGGGCATAAACTTTGGTCCCGGAACCGAAGAAGATCATCCTCATCCTCATCAAGGTGTCCGACTCGGTGCAGGTGAACGTGAACTGATGGGCTGGCCGGCCGGCGAAGGTGGTATCCGTCTTTCCGACCTCCTTGAAATTTTTGAAGTCCTCCTTGACGGACGCGATGGTGATCCCGGAGAACATCCTGAGGTCGCTCTTCTTGAGTGGCTGCCCCAGGTCCGAGGCGATGAGCTGGAGGGTGGCGGGCTCGGTTTTGTGCCTCAGGGACAGGGCCACAGAAGTGTCCCGGTCCACCTCCCAGTTGGCCGTGGCGTAGGTGAGCTCGAAGTCCCGGTCCGGGCTCTGGAAGGTCTGGAACGCCGGAACCACGGGTTTGGGCGGCGGCGGAGCCTGCCTCTGGCCACAGCCGGCCATTGTTAGGATCAAGACGAAGAGGGAGAGGGTTAAAAGACTGCGGCGCATGATAGGGTGATCACCTCCTTTGATCTCAAGAGATAAAAGCCTTCTGGAGAACGTCCTAAGTCTACTCTTTTTCAGAAGGGAAGTCAAGGGCGCCCCCAAGGAAGCGAAAACCCGCTTGACAGGAAAGCGTAAGGATGTTAAAATGATAGGTCTGACTTCACCCTTACCGCCCAACAGAGGATGCCATGGCCAGAATAGACCTTGATAAGCTGCGCGCCCTTCTCCCCCCGGAGCTTAAAAGCTTCCTGGGGGATGACCTCAGCCAGTGGGGACCCCGGGAGCGGGGCGCGGTCCTGGAGCATCTCAAATCCATTGCCGAGGCCGTGGCCTCGTTCCTGCCCCGGATCGTGGCCGAGGAGAAGCTTTCCCGCCGGCCTTCGGGCCAGGCCGCCCGGTTCCTGGACGCCGCGATCCTGGTGGCGGACATCGCCGGGTTCACGGCCCTGTCCGAGAGCCTGTCCCGGCCCGGGAGGAAAGGAGCCGAGGAGCTGACCGCGATCATCAACCGCTACTTCTCCTCGCTTCTGGGCACCCTGTTCAAGTACGGGGGCGACCTCTACCGGTTCAGCGGGGACGCGCTCCTGGCCGTGTTCCGGGACGAGCCCCAGGCCAAGACCATCTACGAGATGCGCGCGCTCCAGGCGGCCCTGGAGGTGCAGAGCTTCATGCGGGACTTCGCGGTCCTGCGCACGAGCGTGGGCGACCAGCAGGTGGGGATGCACGTGGCGGTCCACAGCGGGAAGGTCCTGATGATGGAACTGGGGGAGCCCAACCTGGGCCTGGAGCACTACCTGGGCGGACGGACGATGCACGAGATCGCTCTCCTGGAGGACCGCTCGGAGGCCGGGGACATCCTGGTTTCCAAAGCCCTGACCAGGAAACTGGGCAAGAGCCTCGTAACCGAAGCGAAGCCGTCCGGGGAGCAGGTCCTGACCGGGCTGGCCATTCCCGTGGCTCCCCTGGACGAGGCGAGGAAGCCCGCGGGGACGATGGACTTCGAAGAGGAAGCCGCCTCGCTCACGGAGCGCATCTACGCTCTGGCCCCCTTCCTTCACCTGGACCTCTTCCAGCGCATCGTGACGGAATCCCAGCGCCGGATCGGGGAGGGGGAGCACCGCAGGGCGAGCGTGCTCTTCCTGGTGGCCGGAGGCCTGGACCTGGAGCGCGACTCCGGAGCCGCGGATAAGCTGGCCGAGCGCTACCGGGCAGTCCAGCGCACCGTGAAGAGCTTCGGCGGGATCATCAACAAGGTGGACGTGACCCCGGACGGGGATCGGGTGATGATCCTGTTCGGCGTGCCCCAGGCCTACGAGGACCACGAAACCCGGGCCCTGATCTGCGCCCGAGAGCTCCTCGCGGACCGGAGCGCGGGGGAGCTCGGCCTGTGGCAGAAGGCGGGATGCAATGCCGGGCACGTGTTCGCGGGAAGCGTGGGCTCGCGCATCCGCAGGGAGTTCACGGTCATGGGCGACGAAGTGAACGTGGCCGCGCGCCTGGCCTCCCTGGCCCAGAGAGGGGAGATCCTGACCAGCGAGAAGATCAAGCGCCGGGCCAAGGGCAGCTTCGCCTTCACCCCGAGGGGAGAGGTCCAGGTGAAAGGCAAGGCCGCCCCGGTGGAGGTCTTCAAGGTGGAGGGCCGGGAGGAGAAGCCTTCGCTGGAGGGCTGGGTGAGCGAGAGCCTGGCCCTGGTGGGGCGAACCCCGGAGCTGGCCCTTCTGGACGAGGCCATCGCTTCAGCCCTGGAGGGGAAGGGGCAGATCGTCTCCCTGGTGGGCGAGGCGGGAATCGGCAAATCCCGGCTCTTAAGGGAACTCCTCGCCCGCTGGCAGGGCAAGGGAGGCCGGGTCTTCTCGGGCAACTGCCAGTCCTTCGGCAATGTCCTCGCCTACCTGCCCTGGATCCCGGTTCTGGAGTCCTGCTTCGGGGTGGACCCCAAGGACCCCGCGGCCCGGAAGGCCGCGAAGATCGAGGAGGGCCTGAGAAGCGTGGACCCCGCGCTGGGGGACTGGGCGTCCCTGGTCGGGGAGGCCCTGGGCGTGCCGCTCGGCCCGGGCGGGATGGAGGAAAAGCCGATGGTCAAGTCCCTGGACGCCAAGCTCAGGCGGGAACGGCTCCTGGACATCGTGTTCCAGGTGCTCGCGGCCCGGTCCGAGAAGGAACCCCTCGGCCTGGCGATCGAGGACCTGCACTGGATGGACGCGGCGTCCCTGGATCTCCTGAACTACGTGGCCCGCAACCTGGAAGGGAAGAGGATCCTCCTGGCCCTGGCCTACCGGCCGGTGGAGAAGAAGTGGGAGTTCACGGAGAAGCCATTCCACCGCGAGCTCCGGCTCCGGGAGTTGGCCCCCTCCGAGACCAACCAGCTGGTGGCCAACCTTCTCCAGGCGCCGTCGCTCCCCGCGGAGCTCAAGGACCTGGTCCTCTCCAAGACCCAGGGCAACCCCTTCTTCGTAGAGGAGGTGGTCAAGACCCTCCGGGAGCGGGGCGCGGTCAGCCAGGAGGGGGGGGCCTGGAAGGTCTCCGCCGCCCTCTCCGCCATGGAGGTGCCCGACACGGTCCAGGGGGTCCTGATGAGCCGCATCGACCGGCTTTCCCCCGCGGAGAAAAACATCCTTCAGGTGGCCGCGGTGATCGGCCGGGAGTTCGACTTCGACATCCTGTCCGGAATCGCGCCCCAGAAGGAGCGCCTCTCCCAGGCCCTGTCCGAGCTCACCCGGCTGGACCTCATCCTGCAGGGGGAGAGCGGGAAGATGACCTACCTGTTCAAGCACGTCCTGACCCAGGAGGTGGCCTACGAAAGCCTGGCCTTCTCCCGCCGGCACGAGCTGCACCGGTCCATCGGGGACTTCATCGAGAGGGCCCACGAGCAGGCCCTGGATGAGCGCCTCGGGCTCCTGGCCCTGCACTACTCCCGGGGCGAGGCCTGGGACAAGGCCCTGGACTACTCGGTGCGGGCCGGGGACCGGGCCAAGAAGGTCTACGCCAACGAGGAGGCCCTGCGGTTCTACGACCTGGCCCTGGAGGTCTTCGACCACATGGAGAAGGAAGGATATCGGATGGCGGTGGACGATTTCTAACGGATTCATAAGCCTTTTCGCATTCAGCATTTAAGGATTATTATCCATCATGCAGGTCAAGCTTTCCTCTGCGAAGAAACTCTTAGCTAAGTGGCAACCAGCGCTCAGGCTCGGAGATTGGGACATCCGCATCGGGATTGTAAAGCGACGCTGGAGGAAGTCCGGAGACATCAAGATCGACGATACCGACAAGAAGGCTATTCTGTTGTTGAATGCCAAACCCCTATGCGAGAACCTGGAGGAGACGATCGTCCATGAACTGCTCCATCTTAAACTCTGGGGTCTGGACCAGATGTTGGAAGATCTGCTGAACACAGCGTTTGGGAAGGATATTAGCGACCCTAAGCGTGAGTTCGCTTATAACCAGTTCATGACGTTACTCGAGGTCACGGTGGAGGACTTAACCAAGGGTTACCTGGCCGCTGCAGGTCGTAAAAACCCATTATCATTCGGACGCATCCGCTCTAAAACAATTCGTTATTAATTTCTTGTTCCGCATTTAGCATTTCAAAACAAAAACGTTAAATGCTCATTGCTAAATTTAAAATGAATCTTTTTAAGCAACCCCCGTTCATCTTCCCGGCATCTAAAGATCAGTCGTTCCTAACCCCTAACCCCTAATCCCTGTAAGAAAGGCCTTTATGAACACCAAGAACGTCCTCTGGGTCGTCTTCATCTTCATCTGCACCACCATCGCCTGGGCCGTCCTGGGCGGGAGCCTGATGGTGCGCAGCAATCAGTCCGACATCGCGCTCAAGGGAAAAGTCGAGACCCTCTGGGGCGGGGAGCACTCCCAGGCCGCCCCCACCATCTACTACCAGGTGGAGCGCAAGACCAAGCGCTACGACGAGTCCGCCAAGAAGGAGATCGTGGAAACTTACTGGGACTCCCATTACGTGGAGCCGACCAAGAGCGACATCAAGGCAAGCTTGGGCCTGGATTACCGCCAGAAGGGCCTCCTCTGGTATTCCACCTACCGGGTGGACTTCTCCGGGACCTACCGCTTCAAGAACCTCAAGGACTCCGCCGAGACCTATCGCATCCACTTCGCCTTCCCCACCTCCCAGGCGATCTACGACAATTTCCAGCTCATCGTGGACGGGAAGAAGTTCCTGGCCCAGGGAGACCTCTCCCAGGGGGTCACGGCCAAGACCGTGGTGGCCCCGGGCGAGGAGAAGGAGTTCCTGGTGACCTACCGCTCCCAGGGCCTGGACCGCTGGCGCTACGCCTTCGGCACGGGAGTGACCCGGGTGCAGGACTTCTCGCTGGTGGTGGACACGGACTTCAAGAACGTGGACTTCCCGGAGCAGACCATCTCGCCCACGGCCAAGCAGGCCAAGGGCACGGGCTGGCAGCTGTCCTGGAAGTTCCAGGACCTGGTGGCCGGGTTCGCCATCGGGATCGAGATGCCCAAGAAGCTGAACCCCGGGCCTCTGGCGAGCAAGATCACGTTCTTCGCGCCGGTGCCGCTCTTTTTGTTCTTCTTCACCCTGCTCCTTTTCGCCGCGATGCGCAAGGTCACGATCCACTCCCTGAACTACTTCTTCCTGGCCGCGGCGTTCTTCGCCTTCCACCTGCTTTACGCCTATCTGGTGGATCACATCTCCATCCACCTGGCTTTCGTGCTCTCGTCCATCACGTCGCTCATCCTGGTGGTGACGTACCTCCGGCTGGTGGTGAACTGGAGCTTCGCCTTCCGCGAGGCGGGGCTGGCCCAGATCCTGTTCCTGGTGCTCTTCTCCTACGCCTTTTTCTATCCCGGGTTCACGGGCCTGATCATCACGATCGGGTGCATCGTGACCCTGTTCATCCTGATGCAGATCACGGGCAAGGTCAAGTGGGGGACGGCTTAGGTCCGTACCCTGAAAAAGACAAGGGGCCCCGC
>CAYGWX010000044.1:0-20487 GCA_964353855.1 uncultured bacterium
CAGCCCCAGGATGCGATGAGCCGACATCGAGGTGCCAAACCTTGCCGTCGATGTGAACTCTCGGGCAAGATCAGCCTGTTATCCCCGGAGTACCTTTTATCCGTTGAGCGACGGCGCTCCCACATGTAACCGCCGGATCACTAGAGCCGACTTTCGTCTCTGCTCGACTTGTCAGTCTCGCAGTCAGGCATCCTTATGCTCTTACACTCTGTAGGCGCGATTACCGACCGCGCTGAGGATACCATTGCGCGCCTCCGTTACTCTTTTGGAGGCGACCGCCCCAGTCAAACTGCCCACCTGGCATTGTCCCCCGCCTCGATTCAGAAGCGAAGGTTAGAACCCCAACAGCGCAAGGGTGGTATTTCAACGTTGGCTCCACCCCGGCTAGCGCCGGAGCTTCAAAGCCTCCCACCTATCCTACACATGCCCTGTCGAAATCCAGTACCAGGATACAGTAAAGGTTCACAGGGTCTTTTAGTCCATCTGCGGGTAGGCGGCATCTTCACCGCCACTACAAATTCGCCGAGTCCCTCGCTGAGACAGCGCTCAATTTGTTACACCATTCGTGCAGGTCGGAACTTACCCGACAAGGAATTTCGCTACCTTAGGACCGTTATAGTTACGGCCGCCGTTTACTGGGGCTTCAGTTCAAAGCTTCGCCCTTCTTGCGAAAGACTAACCTCTCCCTTTAACCTTCCAGCACCGGGCAGGTGTCACTCCCTATACGTCGTCTCGTCGACTTAGCAGAGAGATGTGTTTTTAGTAAACAGTCACCCGAGCCCTTTCACTGCGGCCCCAGACAGCCTCGACCGCGAGGGCCTGCGCCATCCAGGGCACCCCTTCTCCCGAAGTTACGGGGCTAGATTGCAGAGTTCCTTAGCGAGGGTTCTCTCGAGCACCTTAGGCTTCTCGCCTCACTCACCTGAGTCGGTTTACGGTACGGTCGCCCTCCGGACTCGCGCCCGAGGATTTTCTTGGCAGCGTGGTAACGGCCCGTTTGTGCCCTTGCGGGCTCCCCATTGCGTCTCGGAGTAATGGCCCCGCGGATTTGCCTGCGGAGCCCCCCTACGCGCTTAGACCACCATCCAACAGGTGGCGGGCCTCCCCTTCTGCGTCCCCCCTGGCGCGTCTTGATCGCCCGAACGACGGTAGGCGAATATTGACGCCTTTTCCATCACCTACGGCTTTCGCCCTCGGCTTAGGGTCCGACTAACCCTGAGTTGATTAGCATTGCTCAGGAAACCTTGAGTTTTCGGTGGACAGGTTTCTCGCCTGTCTTATCGCTACTTATTCCGGCATAATCTCTTCTGCTTCGTCGAAGGCGCCTCGCGGCTGCCTCTTCATCCTATCGCAGAACGCTCCCCTACCGCTCCCCTCCGGCGAACCGGAGGAAAGCCCGCAGCTTCGGCAGCGTGCTTGAGTCCCGATATATTATCGGCGCAGCGACGCTTGACTGGTGAGCTGTTACGCACTCTTTAAATGAATGGCTGCTTCTAAGCCAACATCCCAGCTGTCTATGCACCACCACATCCTTTAGCACTTAGCACGCCTCCGGGGCCTTAGCCGACGGTCTGGGTTATTTCCCTCTTGGCCACGGGGCTTATCCCTCGCAGCCTCACTCCAGCGCTTTGGTGTGCCGGCATTCGGAGTTTGAATGGGTTCGGTAGGCCGGTAAGCCCCCTAGCCCAATCAGTGCTCTACCTCCGGCACAAAACACGCCAGGCTGTCCCTAAAGGCATTTCGGGGAGAACCAGCTATCTCTGAGTTTGATTGGCCTTTCACTCCTACCCACAGCTCATCCTGAAGCTTTTCAACGCTTATAGGTTCGGTCCTCCATCCCGTGTTACCGGAATTTCAACCTGGCCATGGGTAGATCACTCAGTTTCGGGTCGACCCCCTGCGACTCATTCGCCCAATTAGGACTCGCTTTCGCTACGGCTCCGTCCCTTTAAGGACTTAACCTTGCCACAGAGGAGTCACTCGCCGGATCATTATGCAAAAGGCACGCCGTCACCCGCTCCCCGGCCCCGAAGGGCCAGGAAGTCGAGCTCCGACTGATTGTAGGCGTTATGGTTTCAGGTTCTATTTCACTCCCCGCCAGGGGTGCTTTTCACCTTTCCCTCACGGTACTTGTTCGCTATCGGTCTCAGGAGAGTGTTTAGCCTTGGAGGGTGGTCCCCCCAACTTCCCGCCGGGTTTCTCGTGCCCCGCGGTACTCAGGAAACGTCTCGAGGGAGAGGTCTCGTATTTCGCCTACAGGGCTTTCACCTTCTTTGGCGTGTCTTCCCAGACACTTCGACTACACGGACCCTTTGTAACTCCCCGGCCCTGGTTAGCGCACAGGACCAAAGTCGCTCCTACGACCCCCGCGGCACAACGCGCGCTCGCTTTAACATGCCGCCGAGTTTAGGCTCTTCCCATTTCGCTCGTCGCTACTCCGGGAATCTCTATAGATTTCTCTTTCCTCCGGGTACTGAGATATTTCAGTTCCCCGGGTTCGCCGCACCGCCCTATGGATTCAGACGGAGCTCGCCCGACATGACTCGGGCGGGGTTGCCCCATTCGGAGATCGCCGGGTCAAAGGTTGTTTGCACCTCACCGACGCTTATCGCAGTTTACCACGTCCTTCATCGCCTTCCTGAACCAAGGCATCCACCATACGCCCTTTGTAGCTTGACCCAAATCTCGCTGGCGCAAGACCTTTTTTCATCCCCCGATGTTCCGGGAGACGGGTCACACCCAAGGTGCTTGGTTCCCAAATTTGTATTCCCTATGCAGTTATCAAAGAACGACTGCGCAATTTTGCAAGACTTATAATTATACTCAATTATCGCTTTCTTGTCAACCCCCTAAGAAAGATTTTTTTATCCCCATGGTTTTCCCCCTTGCTCCGGCACACCGGAGGTGTGCCGGTTTCACCCTTTCATCGGCCTATGCCAAGTATTTTGAACGCCTTAGCCGACAATCCCGAAAGAGACGGTTGGGAAAGTGAGGGGGAAAGGCTGATGTCGGAAGAAAAAGGGCGGCGCTCCTGTGACCTGCCGCGCCAGTGCAACCTTGACACTCTTTTCCCTTTTGTGTTATGATTTCCAATCCTTACAAGAAACGCCGAGCAAGCCCTATGATTAGTTCCTCCCAGTCTCAAGGAAGAGTCCCAAGCCCCGGCATGCGGTTGATCAGGGCCTGCCTCCTCACTGCCCTCTTCTTCCAGCTCGTACCGGCAACGATCCTCGGCTATGCCCCCAATGACCCTTATGCCGGCCTGGCTGACCTGTGGTCCCTGGCCCACCTGAGGGGCGGGAAAGCCGGACAGTTCTCCAGCTACGACCGTACGGGGGGCTGGTACGACTTCAACCACTGGCTCTACACCCGACCGGACTCCGGCCGGGTCCTGGCCGAGGCCACGGGCCCGGGGGCCATCACCCGCATCTGGATGGCCGCGGGTACGAGCCAGGGCGGGCACCCCAACGGCCTTCATCCGCTTTCACGTATCAAGGTCTTCTTAGATAATGATTCGACCGCGGTCGTGGACACCTTTGCCGTGGCCCTCTTCGGAGGGTTCGCTCCGTTCCTCCCTCCCCTGGCGGGACAGTCTTCAGGAGGGGTCTACTGCTACGTCCCCATGCCCTTCAGGCAGAGCATGCGTGTGGTGTTCTACCCGGACTCTACGATTCTCAGCTTTTATCATGTGGACTGCATCGCCTTCGAGGACACCGCCGGGATCCGCACCTTTTCCATTCCCTTGGATTCTCTCAGCCAGGCCTGCTATGACAGTATCGCCTACGACTGGAGCCACTTGGGGGAGGACCCCAAGGCCTATGACGAAAATCCCGCCAGCTTCGAGGTCACCGAGGTCATCCCGCCCGGCGAGCGGCGTACGTTCGCCGACATTCCTGTCCCCGGAATCATCGGCAGCCTCCGGGCCAAGATATCCCCGGCCAACGGCTGGACCTATGAGAACACGATCCTGGAAGCCCGCTGGGATTTGGAAGGCATTCCGGCCATCCATGCACCCTTCGGTCATTTCTTCGGCACGGGCTTGGGCCCCGCCCGGTTCAACTCCCTGCTTATCGGGACTTCCCCGGAAAGCAGTTATTGCTTCCTGCCCATGCCCTTCAGAGCCTGCAATTTCTCGGTCTATAATGCCGATTCGGCATTAACGGACACGGTGACCCTGGGGTTCACTTATCTGAAAAGGCCGGTGGACAGCCTGGGAAGGCTTCACGCCCTGTTCCGGAGGGAAAACCCCACCTCTTTCGGCATTGACTATACCCTCCTGAACATTCATGATGCCGGCCCGGGGCACTACCTGGGTACCGTGCTGAGCGTCCAGGGAAACCCCAAGGACATCGCCCACCTGGAGGGGGATGAGACCCTTGTCCAGGACGGGCACCCCATCCGCTGGCGGGGCACCGGGTCCGAGGACTACTTCAACTGCGGCTGGTACTTCTGGGGCGGGGGGTCCATCCAGCCCCTGCACGGCGCGCCGATCGTGAACGGTACGATGAGCCAATTCACCATGTACCGCATGCACCTCGCAGACGTCGTCCCTTTCCAAAACAGCCTCCGGGTCACCATGGAGCACGGGGACCAGAACACTTACCAGGCTAACTACAGCAGCGTCACCTACTGGTACGCCGCACCCCAGTCTCCGAAGATCTTCTCCTCCGCCGCCCAGTCCGGCCCGGACGTCAATGGGCCCGGGAGTTCCGAAGGCTGGGTTGCCGTCTCCCCGAACCCGATGAAAGACCACTGCACCATCGCCTGCTCGCCCGCCCTGCCGGGTGAAACCCAGTTAAAGATATATGATATCGCCGGCCGCGCCGTCAGAACTTTCACCTCCCGCCCCTCATCTCCCGCTCCCCTCGCGTTCACCTGGGATGGACGTGACGATCAGGGGAGAAAAGTCAGCAGCGGCGTTTACTTCGTCCGGCTGGTCGGCGCCCGACCCGCGGCCGCCGTAAAGCTTCTCCTGGTGCGCTGACCGGTCGGATCAGTCATGGCTATCAGGAAGTTTCTCTCTTAATCCTGCTCGCTGTATTCGCAATCGTTCCTCCGGCGCACAGCCTGTCCTGGGACGGCCTTGACGACAAGGGAACCGCCCTGCCATCGGGGACCTACGAGTACGAGCTAAGGGCAGGAGAAAAGATGTTCAGAAAAAAGGTGGAACTCAAGTAGCTCACTGAATAAAACAGGTCCAACCTGCTGCCATTAAAAGACTTGCCCATCGACTTCCACATTCCAGCACCGCACAGTCCCCCCAGTTTTTCAACATAACCAACGCATTTTCAAGGCAATATAGTAACGCCTTCCGAAGGCTTCCCGCTATGTTCCCGCCGTATTCCCGCCGTGTTCTCGCCGTGTTCCCGCCGTGTTCCCGCCGTGTTTCCGCCATGTTCTCGCCCTGTTCTCGCCGTGTTCTCGCCGATTTCACGCTTATTTCAGTAACCCCTTAAGAACCATCCCAAGCCATTTCGCCTATTCACTTTGCCATTTCGCCTATTCACTTTAGTTCATACTTTATACACTAAAGTGAATAGTTCAAGGGGAAAACAGACCCTTCCAAGAAACCTGTGATTTCCCATAATTCAAGAAACGACAACGAGTTGCGCGGAATATGCTGTTTTCTCCAAATTATGGCCCAGGATATGCACGTATATAGCTATGCTAACCCATCCTGCACGGGAGGATAACATGAAAATCGACCGGCTGAACGGCAGTTGTTGGTTGTCAGTTGTTGGTTGTTGGAGAACAACAAAGGGCCTGCCCCTTTCCTACCTACCCACCCTCGCATTTGCCATAGCCCTCACACTTATGGTTACCCCTTTCCTGTTCGCCCAGCAGAGGTGGACAAATACCTTTGGGGGGAACCGAGATGATTACGGTTATTCTGTCCAACAGACCCAGGATGGGGGATATATCATTGCGGGGCAAACAAAATCATTTGGCGATACACTCGGAGATGTTTACCTTATTAAGACGAACACCTACGGGGATACGCTTTGGACAAGAACTTATGGGGGAACAAACACCGATGCGGGTCGTTCCGTACAGCAGACCCAAGATGGAGGTTTTATCATCACAGGGTATACGCTCTCCTTCGGCGCAGGGGGAGCAGATGTCTGGCTCATCAAGACAGATGTAACCGGGGATACCCTATGGACAAGGACCTATGGAGGGCAAGATTACGACTGGGGTTATGCTGTCCAGCAGACCCAGGATGGCGGCTATATCATTGGGGGTTACACGGGTCCCTATGGGGCTGGATTGTGCGATTTTTACCTTATCAAGACAAATGCTTCCGGCGATACCCTCTGGACGAGAACCTATGGAGGGACGGGCGACGACGAGGGCTTTTCTGTCCAACAGACCCAGGATGGAGGATATATCATCGCAGGGAGGACTTCTTCCTTCGGGGCAACGGGGTACGATGTCTGGCTCGTTAGGGCCAATGCCGCTGGAGACACCTTATGGGCAAGGCGTTATGGGTGGCCACTTTTCGATAAGGGCTATTCAGTCAAACAGACCAAAGATGGAGGCTATATCATCACTGGCTGGACAGAACGCGGAGGGAGCGTGTGGTATGTCTGTCTCATCAAGACCAATTCTTCCGGAGATACCCTCTGGACCAAGACTTACGGAAGGATAATCAGCGGGTGCGAGGGCCGTGCTGTCCAGCAGACCCAAGATGGAGGCTACATTATTGCTGGCCGTTCAGGAGGTGATAATTATCTAATCAAAACGAACGCTTCAGGAGACACCCTCTGGACCAAAACCTACGGAGGATCATCCTCCGATGAGGGCTGGGCAGTCCAACAGGCTCAGGATGGAGGATATATCATCGCGGGGAATACATTTTCCTTTGGCGCAGGAGGTTCTGATGTCTACCTCATCAAGACGGATGCGAATGGGAGCAGCGGTGTTGAGGAAACGGCAGAGGTTAGAGGTCGGAGGTTAGAGGTTAGATTAAAGCCAAAGCCCAACCCCTTCACCTCCTTCGCTAAGGTGCCCGGGCAAGAGGGGGAGAGGTTTGAACTGTACGACATCGCGGGGAGGAAGGTGGGAACCTATCGGGGGGACCGGATCGGGGAGGGGATCGGGCCGGGGGTTTATTTCGTGTGCGAAGGCACGGCATGCCGTGCCCCTACCAGGATCGTGAAGGTGAGATAGGGAAACGGAAGGAAAAGAAGAGTAATGAATGGTAATGAATAGTAAATAGTTGTAATAGGAAGGGCCGCCTGCGGGCGGCCCTTCTTAACGGTTGAAACGGTTGAATCGGTGGAAACGGAAGGGCGGGGCAGAGAAGTAAAGACACTGGATTCCCGCCTACGCCCCGAAAGTCCGAGGGCAAGCGGGAATGACGACCCTCCTCAATGCGGAATGCGGAACGCGGAATGCGGATTGAACGGCAAGCGATACACACCCCCTACCCCCTCTTGATAGAGGGGATTAAAACCGACTGGATTCCCGCCTGCGCGGGAATGACGGCAAAGAGAGATCCTGAGTCAAGCTCAGGATGACGAGGGGGCGGGGCAGGATGCCCCCGTAACAGCCGCCAAGATGGCAGCGCTACGAATCCGGAAACTCACCCGCTCAACTCGCCCGTGGGCCTCGGCACCCGGCCGTCAGGTCCCGCGGGTCAGCTTGTCCAGATGCTTGACGAAAGTCGCCTTGTCCTGGAGCCCCACGTACCTGGCCACGATGTTCCCCTCCCGGTCCAGGATGAAGGTCGTGGGGATGGCCTCGATCCCGCCGTAGGACTTCTCGACCTCCTCGGTGGCGATGAGGATCGGGTACCCGATCGTGATGGCATGCTCCTGCATCCCCTGCTGGACCGAGTCCTTCCCGCCCTCGTCCATGGCCAGGCCCAAGATCTCCAGGCCCTTGCCCCGGTAATCGGAGTACAGGACATTGAAGTCCGGGATGCCCTTCCGGCAGGGCGGACACCAGGTGGCCCAGAAGTCCAGGATGACCACCTTGCCCTGGTAGTCCGAGAGCCGGACCGGCTTCCCGTTCATGTCCGGGAGGCTGAAGTCCGGGGCCTTCTTCTTCACCGGGGCGCAGGAGGCTGCCAGGAGGCAGAGAGAGATCACCAGGATGGCCGGCCCGATCCGTTTTGTGTTCATCGCTTGTTCCTTTCAGTTCCGTTTCTTAGGCAACAAAGGGGGAAACAGCCGTTAAGGGGAGCGGAAAATGTTTCACATCTTTTATCCCCGCCCACCCACCCCATAAGAAATAAGACCGCTGAACTTCGGCCTTCGTCATGGCCTCACCCCCGGCCCCTCTCCCAACGCTTTGGGAGAGGGGAGAACACCCCCATCCAAGTGAACAACAATAACCGCTCTAATTAATTAGTTTAACGTAAAAGCCCGGCCAAGGTCAAGGCCCCGGCCTGCTCTGAGGGAAGCGGAAGAGGCTACCCTTGGAGCGAGGGCTTGACTTTCCCGCCAAATCTGCTATAATAGAACAGTGAGATCCTTCGCTTAGCTCAGAATCAAGAGCCTTTAATCACTAAAGGAGGAACGCCATGAAGTGGAAAGTCCTGTCAATCATCCTGGGGGTGATCGCGGTAGGGGCTATCGCCACGACCATCGTAGTATCCAAGGGATACCGCATCACGAAGGCGCCCGAGCCCCAGGTCGCCACAGCGCCGGTAACTGCACCGACAGAGCCAATCTCCGAACCTCAAGTTGCTCCACCTCAAGCTGATCCAACGACACCGGTCGAACCCGCGCCTGAGGCTAAAGTGGAGACGAAACCAGAGCCTGCTAAGGCCGAGAAGCCAGCTCAGCCCAAGCCCGAGGCCAAGCCCAAGCCGGCCGCGAATGTCAAGGTTGAGACCAAGACCATCCCGGCCGGGACCAAGCTCGAAATCGCGCTGGGGAACGCGGTATCCTCCAAAGACGCCCAGGTCGGGGACAAGGTGGAGGCCAAGACCACCGAGGCTCTGGTCGTGGACGGGGTCGTGCTCGCCCCGGAGGGCAGTGCGATCGCGGGCAAAGTCACGGACGCCATGTCGGCCTCCAAGAGCCGTGACGAAAAGGACCGGGCGCGGCTGAACCTCGTGTTCAGCTCCCTGGCCACCATCGCAGGCAGCCAGCCCATTCACGGCACCCTGCTCGGCGGGGAGAAGAAGGCCGGGTCCACCACCGGACGGGATGCGGCCATCATCGTGGGCTCAGGGGCTGCCGGGGCTGTGCTGGGCAAGGTCATCGGGAAGAGCGGCAAATCCACGGCCGCCGGAGGCGTGGTCGGGGCCGCGGCCGGGATGGGCGTGGCCGCGATGCAGAAGGGCAACGAGGTCAGCCTGCCGGCTGGAACGAAGCTGACCATCGTGCTGGAGAATCCCCTGGAGGTGGCGGTAAAGAAATAGACCGTAGACTGTAGACTGTGGACGGTAGGCTATAAAACATTGTACGTTCTGTTAGTCCGCCCGCCGTATCGGGAGCTGTATCAACTGATCAGGGGCAAGGCCAAGGAGCTGCACATCGTGCCGCCCCTTGGCCTGCTCTACGTGGCCGGAGCCCTGGAGAAGGCCGGGCACCGGGTCGAGATCCTGGACGGCGAGGTGGAGCAGATCCCGATGGCCGAAGCGGCCAGGGAAGCCGTAAGCCGGAAACCGGACCTGATCGGGACCGGAGCCACCTCGGTGGACTTCCATCTGGCAGAGAAGTTCGCCAGGGAGGTCAAGAGCCGGTCCGATATTCCGGTCGTCCTCGGTGGGCCCCATGCCACCGTGCTTCCTGAGGAGGTGCTCTCCAAAAGCCCCTGGTTCGACTTCCTGGTTCGCGGAGAGGGCGAGGAGACCGTGGTGGAGCTGGCCGAACTGCTTGGCAGGAGAGCCGGGGAGTACGTGAGACAGGGGGAAAGGGCACGGTTCGAGGGAATCTTAGGGCTCTCTTATCGTAAGAACGGACAAGCGATCCACAATCCTGAGCGGCCCCTTCTCCCCTTTAAGGAAGGGCATCCCTGGCCCGCCAGACACCTCCTGAAGCACGACGCTTACCGCTTTCCAGTGCCTCGCAAGGGGATGAGGCGGATGACCGTGGTGCAGGCCGCGAGGGGATGCCCCTACGGCTGCATCTACTGCTACAAGATGTTCGGGACCAGGACCCGGCAGAGGCCCGTGGGAGATGTGCTCAACGAGCTGGAGCACGTCGTGAGCGGGCTGGGCTGCGAATGGGTCACGTTCATGGACGACACCTTCACCCTGAACCCCCAGAGGGTGATCGAGCTCTGCGAGGGCATCCTGGACCGCAAGCTCAGGTTCAACTGGCTCTGCCTGGCCCGGGCCGACACGGTCACCAGGCCCATGGTCCAGGCCATGAAGGCCGCGGGATGCACGATGATCTCCCTCGGCGTGGAGAGCGGGAACAACCGCATCCTCGCGGCCATCGGAAAAGGCGAGACTCGCGACGATTTCCGGAAGGCCTTCGCCATCCTGCGTGAGGAGCGCATGGAGGCCAGAGGGTCGTTCATCCTCGGGCTTCCGGGTGAGACCCTGGAAACGCTTCGGGAGTCCATCCGCTTCGCCGGGGAGCTGGACATGGACCGGGCGTTCTTCAATGTGGCCACTCCCTATCCCAGGACGCCGCTCTGGAACTTCGCGGAACAGGGACAGGGGATGCGGTTCACCACCCGGGACTTCGGAGCCTTTACCCGCTGGGGAAACGCGGTGATCGAGCTCCCCGGCCTCTCGGCCCCGGACCTCAAGAGACATCAGCGCCAGGCGATGGCCGCGTTTTATTCCCAGCCCAAGGTCATCGCCCGGCACCTCAAGGAGTACTTCCAGGGAAACCACGCCAGGTATTATTACCGGCCCCTCCTGTTCGGGCTCAAGGAGAGGTTGAAAATGGGATTATGAATCCAAAGATCAACATCTCGCCGATTGTACCTGAAGCCAAGGTAACAGTTTCAGCAGCGACTCAGGTATATTGGATGCACACACAACCCTGGTTCATCGGGCTTCTGATCCATGGCTCGGCCCTCAAGGGCGGATTCATTTCGGGTTGCAGCGACATCGATTTTAAGCTCTACCTCAGGGATACGGCGTTCGAGCAAAACGGACGGCTGCCGCTGGAATTATGCCTGGCCGTTCATCGGGATCTGGCTAAGATTGACCCTGCCCCTTTCCAATATATCCAGTGTTATGCCCATCCGCATCCGCCGATCCAAAACGAGCAAAAAAAAGAGAGCGGCCCGATCCCAGGAGCCTATTATATGCTCCTGGGCGAGCTCCCGGTTTCAGAAGCCACGCCTGCGGAGGTCAGGGATGGAGCCAAGGCGTATCTCGCAGATTTAAAGCCCGTTCCCTTCTATGTCACCAATACCCTGCTGCAGCACGGGGGAGACAAGCTGGCCCGCAACGTGAGGCTGCTCTGTACGGACGTCTGGCCGACGCTGTACCATGTGCTCGCGTTGCGATCAGAAAACCCTCTGGCCGTGTGGAAGCTTCCCAAAGAAGCCGCCATCGCGATGCTTCCGCAAGATGAAACCATTGGAAGTGAAATTCGGTTATTCTATCAAGGCGTGAAGGCTTACTATTCCGGGGGGCAGCCCGTAGAGGGAGCACTCACTATATTCAAGAGGGGCACAGATTTTTTGAAAGCCGCCAAGAAATGGTCTTGCAGATTGAATGCATAGCTTTTTAAATTCATAACCCATGGGGATAACGTCATGCAAAAACGTCAATTAGGAAAGCAGCGGCTGAAGGTCTCAGCCCTCGGGTTGGGCTGTATGGGGATGTCCGACTTCTACGGGACGGCTGAGGAGGCCGAATCCATCGCCACCATCCACCGCGCCCTGGAGCTGGGAATAAACTTGATCGACACCGCGGACGTGTACGGCCCCTTCAAGAACGAGGAGCTCGTGGGTAAGGCCCTCTGCGACCGCCGCGACAAGGTGGTGCTGGCCACCAAGTTCGGCAACGTGCGGAAGCCCGACGGAACCTGGCTGGGCGTGAACGGCAAGCCCGAGTATGTCCGCCAGGCCTGCGAGGCCTCGCTCCGGCGCCTGGGGGTTTCGCATATCGATCTCTACTACCAGCACCGCGTGGACCCGGACACCCCGATCGAGGATACAGTGGGCGCCATGGCCGAGCTGGTGCGCGAGGGGAAGGTCCGCTACCTCGGCCTCTCGGAGGCCGGGGCGCAGACCATCCGGCGGGCTTCGAAAGTCCACCCCATCACGGCCCTGCAGAGCGAGTTCTCCCTCTGGACCCGCGACCTCGAGGCTGAAATCTTTCCCACCGTACGGGAGCTGGGCATCGGGCTCGTGGCCTACAGCCCGCTGGGACGGGGGTTTCTGACCGGGCGGTTTCAGAGACCAGAGGACCTGGCCGGGAATGATTTTCGGCGAAATCACCCCCGCTTTCAGGGCGAGAACTTCTCCAAGAACCGGGAGCTGGTGGAGCGGGTCAACGCCATCGCCAAGGCCAAGGGCATCACCCCGGGCCAAATCGCCCTGGCCTGGGTCCTGGCCAAGGGAAACGACGTGGTCCCCATCCCCGGGACGACCAAGCGCAGCCACTTAGAGGAGAACGTGGCCACCCTGGAAGTGAAACTGTCCCCTGCCGAGATCGCCTCCCTGGAAGCGAGCATGCCTCCGGGCATCGCCTCCGGCCCGCGCTACCCGGAACAGGCGATGCGGGCTGTCAACCGCTGAGGAAAGCGTCCAAATAGCATCCATTTAGACTCCCGCTCCCAGGAGCGGGAGTTTATTTCTTCCCCAGGGCAGCATGGCCTGGAACGATTCGGGTAAAGAAACTGTTGAATAATCGGCGGGTTCATGCTAAAATAGAAGCATTGAGTTTGAAATCATGAGGATGGGTTAATGACCAAGCGAGCACAGACCTTAGGAGAATTGAAAGTCAGCGGATATAATGTCCTTCCGGTAAAGGAGGAGATACGGAAGAACCTCCTGGACAAGATCAAGCGCAAGGAGAGGCTCTTCCCCGGCATCATCGGCTACGACCGCACCGTGATTCCGGCGCTGGTGAATGCCATGCTCTCCAAGCACGACTTCATCCTGCTGGGCCTTCGGGGACAGGCCAAGACGAGGATCCTGAGGGGCCTCACGGCCTTCCTGGACGAGGCCATTCCGGCAATCCAGGGATGCGAGATCAACGACAATCCCTTCGCGCCGGTCTGCAAGGCCTGCCGGAAGAAGGTCGCGGAGCTGGGCGACCGGACGCCCATTTCCTGGATTCCGGGAGAGGCGCGATTCCGGGAGAAACTGGCCACCCCGGACGTGACCATCGCGGACCTGATCGGGGACGTGGACCCCATCAAGGCTGCGAGCCTCCGCCTGACCTATGCCGACGAGGAGGTCATTCATTACGGCATCATCCCCCGGACGAACCGGGGCATCTTCGCGATCAACGAGCTGCCGGACCTGCCCCCCAGAATACAGGTCGGGCTCCTGAACATCATGGAGGAGAGGGACCTCCAGATCCGAGGGTTCCCGATACGCATCCCCCTGGACATCCTGATCGTGTATTCGGCCAATCCCGAAGACTACACCAACCGGGGGAACATCATTACGCCCTTGCGGGACCGTATCGATTCCCAGATCATGACCCACTATCCTGAGGGCATGGAGGACTCCCTGGCCATCACCGAGCAGGAAGCCTGGACCCGGAGGGATGGGAACTGCGAGCTGGTGGTCCCCCGCTACATCGAGGAACTCATCGAGGAGATCGCGTTCCAGGCCCGGAAGAGCGAGTTCGTGGACCAGAAGTCCGGGGTCTCGGCCCGGCTTCCTATTTCGGCCAGGGAAAATCTTCTCTCCAACATGGAGCGGAGAGCCGTGCTCACCGGAGAGAAGAAGGTCTATCCCCGAATCTGCGACCTCGCCTCCCTGGTGCCGGCCGTGTCGGGAAAGATAGAGCTGGTCTATGAGGGCGAGCAGGAAGGGCCGACCCAGGTGGCCAAGCGGCTCATCGGACAGGCTGTGAACAAGCTGTTCACGGACCACTTCCCGGCCGCCCACAAGGAGAAGAAACGGAAGGAGGCCGCCCCGATGTCCCTGGATACGCCGTACAAGGAGATCCTGGGCTGGTTCTCGGAGGGAAACTCAATCCTGGTCTCGGACGAGATGCCGGCGAGCGAATACCTCGCCGCCCTGGACAAAGTGAGGGGGCTCAAGGAGATCGCGAAGAAATACTTCCCGGCCGGCAATCCGGAGGAACAGGGGCTGGTCATGGAGCTCATCCTGGAGGGCCTGCACCAGAACGCCACCCTGGCGAAAGAGAACCTGGAATCCAGGACCTCGTACCGGGACATGCTGGAGACGATGCTGCGGGGAATCGGTGAGACGATCGGGGGGAAGGACTAATTGTAAATTGAACATTGTAAATTTCAAATATTAAATTTACCATGCGGTTCAAATACTCTCACCTCGACCCCAATCTCCTGCACTCCCTGAAGAGCCTGATGGAGCTGATGAGGCTCTTTTTCTATCTCCTCCTCCAAGCCGGAGGGAACGTGGAGCAGGCGATGAGGAACATGAAGCGGCTGCAGGAACTGGGCTACCTGGACGAAACCCTGGACCTGGAGGAATTCAAGAGGCAGCTTCAAGAATCCAAGATCGTGTCCCTGGACAAACGGGGGCGGGCCAGCCTCACGCCCAGGGGGGAGCGGGAGGTGCGCAGGGATTCCCTGAAGGAGATCTTCACTTCGCTCAAGAAAGGCGGAGCCGGGTCCCATCCTATTGACGACAGCGGGGAAGGCAGGGAAAGGCTGTTCGAGACTCGGCCCTACGAGTTCGGGGACCCGGTCGCGGACATCCACTTCCGCGGGACCCTGGAGAACGCCATCCAGAGGAGCGGGCTCGGGGACCTCGCCATCCGGGAGGAGGACATCGAGGTCTACGAACATGAGCAGGCCACCTCCTGCGCCACGGTGCTCCTGATCGACGTCTCGCACAGCATGGTCCTCTACGGCGAGGACCGCATCACCCCGGCCAAGCGCGTGGCCCTGGCCCTGACCGAGCTCACCCTGACCCAGTACCCCAAGGATTCCCTGCGGGTCGTGTTGTTCGGGGACGAGGCCCAGGAAGTCGCCATCGCGGACATCCCCTACATCCAGGCCGGACCGTATCATACCAACACCAAGGCCGGCCTCCGGCTGGCCCAGGAGATCCTGAAGCGGGAGAAAAAGGCCAACCGGCAGATCTTCATGATCACGGACGGCAAGCCCTCGGCGATCACCGAGCACGGATCCCTCTACAAGAACCCCTTCGGCCTGGACCCCAAGATCGTGAACCGCACCCTGGACGAGGCCGCCTCCTGCCGCAGGGACAAGATCCCGATCACGACCTTCATGCTGGCCCGGGACTATCCCCTGGTGCAGTTCGTGAACGAACTGACCAAGCTGAACAAGGGCCGGGCCTACTTCGCCAGCCCCGCGAACTTAGGCGAGGCCCTGTTCGTGGACTACCTCAGGAACCGAAGAAAGAGGTTTAAATAGCCATGGCTTTTACCTGGACCCAAGATCTCGCGGTGGGCGTGAAGGAGATCGACGCCCAGCACCGGGAGCTCTTCAAACAGATCAACGCCTTGCTGGACGCGATGAGCCAGGGGAAGGGCAAGGGGGAGATCTCCCCCCTGCTCGCCTTCCTGGAGGACTACGTCGTCGAGCACTTCAGAACCGAAGAAGGCTACATGGTCCGCCGCGGCTATCCGGACTACCGCCCGCACCGGGAACTTCACAAAGGATTCAACAAGGATATGAGGGATTTCAAGCAGGACCTGGAGACCAAGGGGCTGAGCTCGGTCCTGGTCATCTCGTTCCAGCGCCACATCTGCGACTGGTGGCGGGAGCACGTCGCCAAAAAGGACCGGGCCTTCGGGAGCTATCTGAACGACACCTCCCCCCCGCCCTTGAAGTTCTTAAAATAACCGAAGGCCCCGACAAACGTCGGGGCCTTTTCGTAAGTCCTTGTTTTACTTTGAGTTCAATGCCTCCCCAACCCATGTGGAGGCAATTTTTATCCCCGATTTTAAGGCGGGCTGACCTGCCAATATAGGAAAGTTTCACGCCAAGTTCTCACTAAGTTGTGTCTAATTTAACACTAATTTAACACTAATTTAAGTCTAATTTAACACTAACTTAACACTAATTTCTCTCTAATTTCAAACTAAGCTATCCGGCACTTTTATCAGGGCAACCCACTTGATAATGATATGGTAAACACGATTTTAATAATGTCCGTAAGGCTACTCATTGGGTTGGGTCAGGAATCCACAAGGCGGCTCCCCAAGGAAATAAAACCGCCCGCGAGGGAAGAAAGGAGATGAAAAAGCCTCGCGAGCGGGGAATACGCCTCTGCCGGACGTCAGAGGCGGGGGTTTGGGGCACTCGGGGATGATGGGGAATGTCCTTCCTGGAGCTTCAAGGCCTCCTCGACCTGCTCCGGGGTCACGTAACCTAATGACCAAAGGATCTCACCCAGGGGCTGCCGCTTCTCCGGGTCCGAGAGAAGCGGCCTCCTCCTGGCTTCATTCAACTGGGACAAGTTGATGTAGCCCTTTTCTACCAGAATCTGACCGATCATCTTCCGCTCCGGGTTCCCCATTGGAGAGGTTTGTTTTTCCTCACTTTCTCACCTTTTCACCTTCTCACCGGTTTTACCGCACCTTAACGATCCGCACCGGCTTGGCGTTTTGGTCCTCGGACCGCAGGAAATACACCCCCGGGGGCAGGCCTTTGCCGATGCACGAACCGGGGTAAGTGCCCGCCTTCCTGCCGGAGACGTCATACAGGCTGAACCGCTCCCCTCCGCGCCCCGGAACTCTGGCGAAGGAGGTAAAAGGATTGGGGAATACCGTAAGGCGCGAGGGGGAAAGCGTAAGGCGGGAAGAAGGGCCCTGCTCCACCCCGGACAAGCTCCGGGTCACAGCCAGCCAATTCACCCCTGTGCCCTCGTTGTAATAGCTGATGAACAGGTCTCTTGAGTCCAGCTTGAAGCTGATGTCGGAATTCCACATTCCGACCGCATCCACGACCTCCGCGCTCCAGTTTGAGCCGCTGCCCGCGGCGTGCTTGAGCTGGGCTTCATTGTGGGCAAGATAGACGATGTGGAGCTGGCCGCCCGGGTCGCAGGCGATATGGTTGTCCCAGCCCCTTTTATACGGCTGCAGGCCGTGGTCCACCGTATAGTTCTGCCAGGCACCGGAGTTCTTGGTCGCGTAGCGCAGGTCGTAATTCGTGCCGTCAGCCCAGTAGTAGCTGATCTGGGGCCGGCCAAGCTGGTCCAGGGCCAGGGAGTTGTAACCCGAGACGTTGCTCGTCCCGCCGGCGGGCTGCTCCACATGCCAGCCCCCGGTGTCCTGGTAGACATAGCGGAGCACCCCGCCGCTCCAGGAGGTGCAGTCCGAGATATGAGGGTAGCCCAGGGTGTCCAGCTTCAGGGAGACATAGGTTCCGCCGGCTCCCGAGTCATCCTGGTAAATCTGCCAGGAGCCGTTCTTCACGGCATACCGCAGACGCCTGGTATTGGTGACCGCATAGGCGATGTGGGGCTGATTGCTCGAATCCAGCGCGAGGTCGCACCAGTCCCCGGTTGAGGCAGCCGTGTCCACGGTCTCGATGTGCCAGGCACCGTCGTAGAGGGCGTAGCCGAGGTGGTAGGCGCGATTGAAATAGGCCACATGGATCCGGCCCAGGGCATCGAACTCCACGGCCGGCCCGGCGTTATGGTAGTCGGAGCAGCTGTCCACCACTTCCCGCTGCCAACCGCTCCCGTCCCAGACACTGTGGACCAAACGCTGCGGGGAAAAGGACGACGCATAGTAGAAGATGTGGGGGCGGTGCTGAGGGTCGAGGGCCACGCTGCTTCCTTCGCTCCCGAGGTCATACGCCTGGTAGCGGTACCAGGTCGCGGCCTGGAGAGATGACGCCAGGAGGGGGATCAGGAGCAGAGCCAACAGGCCAAAGAGGGGGATGCCGAGCCCTCGCTGAGCGCGGCGCCGGAGGGCCGGGGGGAGGGAATAGTTCATCGCATTTCTCCTTTCTCTAAGCCATCTAACGGGGTAAAGGGTTGATGTTCGAATGAAACTTTTCGATACTATATTACTACGACAGGTTTAACGCAAGTTCAATGTACTTAAGTCCTTTTTTTAAAAGGCCTTGAAATATAGAAATAAATCAGGTACAATAGGCAGTATGGAAAATCTCCGTCAGCTTCTCTTCGATAGGGGCCGGGTGGGGAAGGTGCTTGAGGCTCTTCGGAAGCAAGGCCTTCCCGACCCGCTACGCGAGCCGGGGCGGGCTCTCCTGCTGGGCCACGCCCTCTGCCTGTATGGGGATTTCCAGCAGGCTTTGAAGGTCTTCTCCGCCATCCCCACCGGGCTCCCCGAAGAACCCGAGCGCCTGTGGGGCTTAGCCAATGCCCATCTCAGCCTCGGGGACCTGAAACAGGTCGAACCCCTGCTGAACGAGGCCCTGGGCCGCGCTCCTTCCGACTGGCTTATCCCTCACCTCTACAATACCCTGGTCAATCTTCATGCCACCCGGGGACAGTTCGAGCTGGCCCAGGGCGCTATCGAGAAAGGCCTGGAATCAACGCGGGACGGGAAGCACCTTATCGTGCAGCTCATTCTCGAAGGCAATCGGGGAATCCTCAAAGCCCATCAAGGAGCGGCGGAGGAGGCCGCTTTTCTGCTCGAGAGGGCGGTGAGCCAGCTTTTGGCGAGAGACTCGATCCTGTCCGCGGCCAACTTCCTGATCAATCTCAGCAACGTGTTCGACGTCCTGGGCGCGCCCGCTAAAGCGGAGCGATGTTTGAGCCGGGCCGAGGGGCTGACCCAGGAGTCGGGAAGCATGGTCCGGCTCGTTTTCCTCAAACTGGTGCAGGGGGATTTCCTGAAAAGGAAGGGACAGCTGACCAAGGCCGAGATGAGCTACGAGGAGGCCTTGAGCCTGCTCAAGGAGCTCCCCATGTCCATACTCGAAGCCTATCATTCCTGCGAACTCGCCCAGATCTGCTTTGCTAAGGGTGACCTTGCCACGGCCCTCCGTCTGGTCCGCAAGACGTTGAATCAGGTCAGAGAAAAAGGGCTTCATTCGATCGAGAGCCACTGCTTGGCGTATGAAGGCGAGTTCCTCCTCCATGCCGGGGCCACCGAGGATGGGCTCAGAGTCCTCGCCCGGGCCGGAGAACTCGCCGAGTCCATGGGGAAGTGGGAGGTTTACAGCCATGTCGCTTTGTTCCTCGCCCTGGGCCATGAGAAGATCTCCCAGAGAGGGAAAGCGATCCAATGGCTTGCGAGATGCTTTGAGGTGACCGAGCGCTGTCGGATGCTCCCCGCCCTCCTCGAGGAGAGAGACACCTTGATCCCTCTTCTCTTAAAATTGGGCGGAGAGCTGACTCCTTCGGAGTTCCTGAGCCGGCTCATCATCCAACTCCGCCATCCGGCCCTCTTGAAACATCTTCTGAGACATTCACCTGGCGGGAAGGTTCTCTTCCTCCGCTCTTTAAAAGTCCAAGACGCCCGCCATTTTAAGCCACTCCTTGAGAGGTTGCAAAAGGAGCCGGCCAAAGAGGTGCGCCAAACAGCCCGGTTGCTCCTGAAAGGCTGGCATCAACATGCCAACTATAGAGTCCACACCTTTGGTGCCCTGCGCCTCTTCTTTGAGGGCAGGATGTTTGAGGATAAAGATTGGGTAATACCCGGCGTCAAGCGCTTGTTCCTCTACTTTGTGACCCATCCCGAAAAATGGCATGCTTTGGATTCTCTGTTGGACGCCTTGTGGAACAAACCTCAGGCCAAGAAAACGCGAAAAGTCTTGTACACGCTCTTCTATTATTTACGAAGTGTCCTTGAGCCCTGGCACTTGTCAGGAATGGACTATGTTTTCCTCAGGAGAAAAGTGGGCAGTTACGGCTTCTTCCCCGGCGAGCGCTTCTGGATAGACTATCAGGAGTTCGAAAGGGGAATAAAGAAGGCGGAGAAGGACCAGCTTGCCCGCAACTTCAAGGAAGCGAGAAAAGCCTACCGGGAGGCCTTAAACCTTTATCTGGGAGATTACTTGGAGGAGTTCCCCTATGAGGATTGGCTGAGGCCGAAGAGAGACTACCTGAGGGAGCTTTACTTCCGGGGGGCGATGCGGTATGCCGCGTTGGAGCGGGACTCCGGGAATCCCCACGAAGCACGGAGAATATTGGAGGAGGCGTTGTTCAAAGATTTATCCCGTAGCGATTGCATTACCCTACTGATCCAGGTTCTTTCACAGATGAAACTCACCCAACAGGCCAAGGACTGGGGCGACCGGCATGTGAAGTACCTCCGGAAGGAGCTGAGGGAGAAGCCCGCGCCGGAGGTGGTGGAGGCGCTGAGCAAGTTAGGGTAGCAGAGCGCTGAAAGGAAGAGGCCCCCGATAAATCGGGGGCCTCTTTATTAGGAGCGGGCTTATTAAACCTTCCGCACGGCAGCGAGCACGCGCTGGATCTGCTTGAGGTGGCCCTTGGCGTGCTCGGCGTAGAACA
>CAYGWX010000045.1:0-19863 GCA_964353855.1 uncultured bacterium
CGGTTTTCTCCCCTACGGATGTGGGATGACTTCTGGGTGGCTCTACGGTCAGCTTGGAACATACGATATATCGGTAGAGACCGGAACAAGCTTTTTCCCCCCTGCAGAGTCGATTGCTCTTGAGTGTCAGACAAATTATGCCGGGGCGGCCGTGCTTTTTAATCGCCCCTTCCGCTCCGGAATCACCGGTCATGTTCGGGATTCATTGACTCTGCAGCCGCTCCAGGCGGTGGTTGAAGTAAACGGTCTTACCGGGGACTCGATTGCCCCCCGTTTCAGCGATTCTCTTTTCGGCAGATACTATCGTTTCCTATGGGATAGCGCCTTTTCGTTAACCTTTTCTAAGCAAGGATATCTCTCTAAAACGTTCACTGGAGTTGCGGTGACCTCGGATTCGTTAACCGAACTGGAAGTGCTGTTGGCCCGGGTTACGGGTGTGGAGGATTCTCCAAGCCATGAGTCGCAAGTTACGAATTACGTGGTTTCCCCCAATCCATTTGTCTCTTATGCGAGGCTTCCCGGTCATGAGGCTGGCCTTTTCTCCCTCTACGACATCTCCGGCCGTAAAGTTGGAACCTACAAAGGTGTCCGGGTCGGGGAGGGGCTCTCCGCCGGGGTCTACTTCCTCTGTCCTGAGGGCGGGGGCGCTAAACCCCTTAGGGTTGTTAAGGTTAGATAAGCCCATTCCGATATTCGGGTCTGAAACAGGGGGCGAACCGTGGGCGCCCCTTTTCTGTGCCGGTGAGCCTCTCTGGGGGTGGTCCCGGAGTGCTCCACGGGTGGGCGTTTAATGGGCGTGCAAGCGTAGTTGAAGCGTACTTGAAGCCTGCTTGAAGCGGACTTGAAGACGTGAGAGGTAGGCTTCTTCCCTCCCCCGAAGGGGGAGGGAAGGTTTTGGGTTCAGGGGTCTCTGGGAGGAGGGGTAAGGGGGTTTTCCATGCCCTCCTGGGGTTCCGGCTCAGGGAGGGGCCTCTTTGGGTTTTCTAAGGGCGTTCTGGAGAAGGTTTGTGGGTCCGAGAACGGCTCTTGTTGTTTTGCCGTCTAACCGGCTTCCGCCTATCGGACGGCGATCGGAGCCCTTGACTTTACCGGCATTTCATTGTATCATATTGGGTTGGCTTGCGAGAGTGGCGGAACTGGCAGACGCGCGAGACTTAGGATCTCGTCCCTTTCAAGGGATGGGGGTTCAAATCCCCCCTCTCGCACCAGGTGATCAGAAAAAAAGTAAAACTAATTGAGGGTTAGGTGAAGGTAGAAATTCAGGAAACCAAGAGCTACGAGCGCCGGCTCGAGGTAGAGGTGCCGGCCGAACGCGTGCAGGAAGAAGTGGAGCACCACTACCGGAATTACGCCGGAAAGGTAAACATCCCGGGGTTCCGCAAGGGGAAGGTCCCGCGGGAGATATTGAAGGCCCGCTTCGGGCCGGCCATCGAGCAGGAGGCCGTGGACGACCTCATCCCCAAGGTCTACAAGGAGGTCATTGCCGAACGGGAACTTCACCCGGTGAACGAGGCCGAGCTGGAGGAGGTCAAGCGCACCGAGGAGGGATCCCTCCGGTTCAGCCTGCTGTTCGAGGTCGTGCCCGCACTCGAGCTCAAGCCCTACCGCGGGCTCGTGCTCTACAAGCACCTTCACCACGTCACCCCGCAGGATGTGGAGGGCGTCCTGGCCCAGATGCACGAATCCAAGGCGACCTTCGCTCCGGTGGAGCGGCCCGCCGTGCGGGGCGACCAGCTCCTCGTCGACCTCACGCCCCGGGACGAATCCGGCCGGGCGAACGAAACCAAGAAGATGGCCAATGTGCCCATCGAGCTGGGGAGCGAGGGTCTGCTTCCGGAGTTCAATGAGAAGCTGGAGGGCCTTTCCCCCGGCCAGGAGGCCGAGGTCGAGGTGCATTATCCCGGGGACTTCCGGGAGCCGGACCTGGCCGGCAGGACCGTGGCCTATCAGGCCGCGGTGCGCGAGGTGAAGGAGAAGCACCTTCCGCCATTGGATGACGCCCTGGCCAAGGACCTCGGCGCCGAGACCCTGGAGGCCTTGAAAGCTCAGGTCGACAAGGACCTCCGGGACCAGATGGAGCGCCGCTCCCAGGCCGACCTGGAGGCCCAGGCCATCGGGTTGGTCATCAAGGAGAACCCCGTCGAGGTTCCGGAGTCCATGCTCAAAAACTTCCTCTCCAGCATCGCCGAGGACATGAAAAAGCGGGTCCCGCCGGAGAAATACGACGAGGCCAAGGTCAAAGAGGAGAACCGGGAGCAGGCCCTCTGGCTCCTCCGCAGGACCCTGGTCGAAGACGAGATCGCTCGGCGGGAGGCCCTCGAGCCCGCCGAGGAGGAGACGAGGGAGCGGATCGAACGCTACGCGACCTTGGCCCCCAAGCAGGCCGAGGCCATCCGCGCCTCCTATGCCAAGCGCCGCAACCGCCGCCGCCTGGAGGATGAGCTCCGCGAGGAAAAGGTTCTCCAGTTCCTGGTCCGGGAGGCCGAGGTCAAATCCGAATTGGAGATGCCCGGGCCGAAGATCCTGTCCCCGGCCGAGGAGGGCAAAATCGTCAAACCCTATAAGACCTGATTTTAGATTTTGGGTTTTGGATTATTGAATTCCATATTCCAAAATCCGCATTCCAAAATCCAAAATGAAGGAGAAAATATGCTAAAGAATCTGGTTCCCATCGTCATCGAGCAGAGCGGAAGGGGGGAGCGGGCCTACGACATCTATTCCCGCCTGCTGCGCGACCGCATCATCTTCATCGGCACGCCAATCGACGACATCATCGCCAACCTGGTCATCGCCCAGCTCCTGTTCCTGGAATCCGAGGACCCGGAGAAGGACATCTACCTCTACGTGCACAGCCCGGGGGGCATCGTGACCGCGGGACTCGCCATCTACGACACGATGCAGTACATCAAGCCCCAGATCTCCACGATCTGCATGGGCATGGCGGCCTCGATGGGAACGATCCTCCTGGCCGCGGGCACCAAGGGCAAGCGGTCGGCCCTGCCTCACGCCCGCATCCACATCCACCAGCCCCTGGGCGGGGTCTCGGGCCAGGTCGCGGACATCGAGATCCACGCTAAGGAGTACCTGAAGGTGCGCCAGCGCCTGAACGAGATCATGGCCTACCACACCGGCCAGCCTGTCGAGCGCATCGAGAAGGACACCGACCGGGACTTCTATATGTCCGCGGAGGAGGCCAAGGAATACGGGATCATCGACGAGGTCATCGCCAAGAGGGGGGCCGGGGGGACCGGGGGAGTGGGGGCGGACAAATGATCGTCCGGCCCACGGAGCGCTCCTGCTCCTTCTGCGGCAAGCGGGAGAGCCAGGTCCAGAAGCTCGTGGACTCCAGGGCCGGGGCGATGATCTGCGACGAGTGCATCCAGCTCTGCTTCAAGATGATCGCGGAGAAGCCCCCGGCCTCCCGCCTGGGCGGAAAGGGACGGGCCGGCATCAGGCTCCCCAAGCCGGGGGAGATCAAGGCCGCCCTGGACGAGTACGTCATCGGGCAGGAGAAGGCCAAGCGGATCCTGTCGGTCGCGGTGTACAACCATTACAAGCGCATCCTCTGGGTCCCGCTGGAAAATGGGCGGGACGATGTGGAGCTGGAGAAATCCAACATCATGCTCATCGGCCCGACCGGGACGGGCAAGACGCTTCTCGCCCAGACCCTGGCCAAGCTCCTGGAGGTGCCCTTCGCCATCGCTGACGCCACCACGCTCACCGAGGCCGGCTATGTGGGCGAGGACGTGGAGAACATCCTGACCCGGCTCCTGGCCGCGGCGGAATACGACCTGGAACGGGCCCAGAAGGGAATCATCTACATCGACGAGATAGACAAGATCTCGCGCAAGTCCGAGACCCCGTCCATCACGCGGGACGTCTCCGGCGAGGGCGTCCAGCAGGCCCTCTTGAAGATGCTGGAGGGCACGGTGGCCAACGTCCCGCCGCAAGGAGGGAGGAAGCATCCCGAGCAGCCCTTCATCCAGGTGAACACGCGGAACATCCTGTTCATCTGCGGGGGGGCGTTCGCCGGCCTGGAGAAGATCATCGAACGCCGGATGGGCCAGAAAACCGTGGGGTTCAAGGCCGACCTTTCTCTTCGCAAGAAGTGGGAGATCAGCCAGGTCCTGGCCAAGGTGGAGCCCGAGGACCTCCTGTCCTACGGCCTGATCCCGGAGCTAGTCGGTCGTCTCCCGGTGGTGTGCACCCTGGGCGAGCTGGACGAGGAGGCCCTAATCCGCATCCTGACCGAGCCCCGGAACGCCCTGGTCAAACAGTACCAGAAGTATTTCGAGATGGAGGGGGTCCGGCTCAACTTTACCCCGGAGGCCTTGAAGGCGACGGCCGAAGTCGCCCTGAAAAGAGGAAGCGGGGCCCGGGGGCTCCGTGCCGTCCTGGAGGAGGCGATGCTGGAGATCATGTACCAACTCCCGACGCGGAGGGGAATCCGGGAGTGCCGCATCACCGAGCAGGCGGTCCGGGAAGGCGAGGAGCCGGAGTACTTATACGAGGAAAGAAAGCGGGCCTGAGGCCCCTGGAGGATTGAATTGAAACTGCTATCAATAGAAAGAGCCAGCCATGCCTAACACGGTGGTCGTCGGCGCACAGTGGGGGGACGAGGGGAAGGGGCGGATCGTGGACCTCCTGGCCGAGCAGGCCGACCTGGTCTGCCGCTTCCAGGGCGGGGCGAACGCCGGACACACGATCAAGGTCGGGGAAGACGAGTTCGTCCTGCACCTCGTGCCCTCCGGGGCTCTCTATCCCGGCAAGCTCTGCCTGATCGGGAACGGGGTGGCGCTGGACCCCAGGGCTCTTCTCGAGGAGATCCGAGGTCTGGAGAAGCGCGGGATTCGGGTCAAGGGGCGGCTCTTCGTCTCCGGCCTCTGCCACCTCACGCTTCCCTATCACCGTCTGCTGGACGAGGCCAAGGAGCACGCCCGGGACGCGAAGAAGATCGGAACCACGCACAAGGGCATCGGACCGACCTACGAGGACAAGATAGGCCGTGTGGGCATCCGGCTCGCGGACCTGTTCGAGCCCAGGGCCTTCGGAGAGAAGGTGCGGGCGAACCTGCGGGAGAAATCCTTCCTCCTTTCCAGGCTTTACAAATGGAAAGGGGTTTCCGCGGAGAGTATTATCAAAGGCTACGCCCGCTTTCGGCCCAAGCTTAAAAGATACTTAGCGGACACCTCGGGGATGCTGGCCACGGCGATCACCCAGGGAAAGAGCGTGCTCTTCGAAGGATCGCAGGGGACGTTTCTGGATGTGGATTTCGGGACCTATCCCTTTGTGACCGCCTCCAACACCATCGCGGGCGGGGCATGCACCGGAAGCGGGGTGGGGCCGAAGGCGATTCACTCCGTGCTGGGCGTGGCCAAGGCCTACACCACCCGGGTGGGGGCCGGACCATTCCCCACCGAATTCCCCGGGGCCCAGGCCGAGGAGCTGCGCCGGAGGGGGAACGAGTTCGGGGCCACGACCGGAAGGCCGCGGCGTTGCGGCTGGTTTGACGCGGTGATGGTGCGCCACGCCGTGCGGGTGAACGGAATGGATTCCCTGGCGATCACCAAGCTGGACGTGCTGGACGAGATGGTGAAGGTCAAGGTCTGTACGGGGTACAAGTATAAAGGCCGCATCCTTCGCGATTACCCGATGGCGACCTCCATTCTGGAAAAATGCCAGCCGGTCTACGAGGAGCTCCGCGGATGGCACAAGCCCACGCGCGGGGTGCGGAACTGGTTCGACCTGCCGGTCCCGGCACGCTACTATCTGGAGAAGATTTCCGAGCAGGTGGAGGCCAAGATCTCCATCGTGTCCGTAGGCTCGGGGCGCGAGGAGACCATCCGGGTGACGCGATGAAAGCCAAGGGAAAAGGGTCCAGGGTTCCGGGAGTCAAGGATCCGAGGGGTACGGCCAAAGACACCGGGAGGGCTGAGGTCCTTCGGATGCAGCTCCGCATGCTTTCCCGCCTGGAGGAAATCGCGGGAAGCTCCCGGGATCCCTCCCAGATCCTGGACCAGGCCCTGGACCTTGTCCTGGACGTGACCACGAGCACGGCCGGAGCCATTTTCCTGGCCGACCAGGCCAAGCGGGTGCTCCGCTTCGAGGTGGTGGAGGGGGAGGGTACCAAGGGGTTCGCCGGGACGACCCTTCCCTTCGGCGAGGGCATCGTGGGCTGGGTGGTGAAGACCGGCATCCCCCAGTTGGTGAACGATGCCCGCTCCGGGCTCGGGGCCGGAAGCTACGTCCCGGACCGCACAGACTTCCCCATCCGCAAGGCTCTATGCGTGCCCCTCAAGATCCGGCAGGAAGTCATCGGCGCCCTCGAGGTGGTGAACAAGGCCGGGGAAACCGACTACACCCAGGAGGATCTGGACATCTGCGAATTGTTCTCGTCGCGGATCTCGACGCTCCTGGAGAGCGCGCGGGCTTATGAAGAGGTCAAGGACAAGGCTCAGCGGATGGAGACCCTGGTCGAGACCACCTCGCTCCTCTCCTCCACCCTGGACCTCACCAAGCTCCTGGAGCTCTTCATGAACCTGGCCAAGGAGGTCCTGGAGGCCGAGGCCTCCTCCATCTTCCGCATCGACGAGGAGACCCGGGAACTCTATTTCGAGGTCGCGACCGGGGAGCGGGGGCAGAAGGCCAAGGAGATCCGCGTGCCCTGGGGCAAGGGGATCGTGGGCGCGGTGGCCGAGCGCGGGGAGACGGTGTACGTGCCGGACGTCTCCCGGGACGAGCGCTGGTTCCCGGGCGTGGACCGGGGCTCGGGGTTCACCACGCACTCCATCATCGCGGTTCCCCTGAAGGTAAAGGGCAAGATCATCGGCGTGGCCGAGGTCCTGAACAAGAGCGGGGGGAGGAATTTCCCGGAGGAGGATGTGGAGCTTTTCGAGGCCATCGCCGGGGAGGCCGCCGTGGCCATCGAGAACGCCCGGCTGTACCAGGACCTGGAGGAGCTCCTGACCGGGGCCATCCGTTCCGTGGTTCAGCTGATAGACGCCAAAGACGATTACACGGCCGGGCACTCCGCCCGGGTCACCCAGTACAGCCTCCTGATCGCCGACGAGGTGGGCTACGCCGAGGAGGACCGGAAGCGGCTCCGGCTGGCGGCCCTATTGCACGACGTGGGCAAGATCGGGATGCCGGACGACATCCTGAAGAAGCCCGGAGCCCTGACCCCCGAGGAGTTCGCCGTGGTCAAGGAGCACCCCGGCCGGGGGGCGGATGCGATGAAGCCCATCAAGCAAATGGGGGCGATGATCCCGGCCATCCGCCACCACCACGAGCGCCTGGACGGGAAGGGATACCCGGACGGCCTGGGGAACGGCCGGGTTCCCCGGGACGCCCAGATCATCTGCGTGTGCGATGCCTACGATGCCATGACCTCGGACCGCCCTTACCGCAAGGGCATGCCGCGGGAGGTTGCCTTCGAACGTCTCCGCAAGGATGCGAACACCCAGTTCGCGCCGGAATTGGTGGAAGCGCTCATCCGGGCGCTCACCAAGCGGGAGGCCTAAGGAGTTTCCATGACCCATGGATTTGTGCTGGCTGCCTCCGTGCTGGTGGCCCTGGTCTTCCACGGCCTGTCGGTGTACCGGATCGAATCCCTGCGGGAGAAAACCAAGGGCGTGATCCGGACGAGGCAGGACCTCCAGGCGGTCAAGGACGGGATCAGCCTCAACATGAGGATGGCCATCTATTACATCCTTTTCTGGCTTCTATTGATCGCGGTCCTCGTCGGGATGGTGGTCACGGCGATGATCGCGTTCCCGCAGGCCCTGATGGTCTTCTTCCTGTTCGGCGTCATCACCCTACCCATGGGGCTCATCGGGAAGCATTTCGAGAAGAAGATCCACTCTCTCAAGGTGGAATCCGGGGACCCTGCGCTCGCCGAGACCTTTCAGCGCTATCTGGTCCAGTGGAAGGAGCCGCGTTTTCAACTACCCGAGGATTGATCTTAGGAACGACGAGATGAGGAGGCTATGAAAAGGGGAACAGGGGCAAGGCTGGCGGCGGGAATCCTGATCGGCCTGGTGGTAGGAGGGGCGATCTTCGGCTTAGGCTGGGCCTGGCCCAGGGTCTATCAGGATTTCGAGAACCGGACCTACGATTTGCGCTACTCCTGGTTCATCGGCCCGCCCCGGGCCCAGAACCTGGACGATGTGGTCATAGTCAGCGTGGACGCCCGCAGCCTGGACGTGCTGGGGAAGTTCGGGAAGTGGCCGCGGTTCTATTACGCCCAGGCCATTGCCAACCTCGCCCAGGCCGGGGCCAAAGCGGTGGGCTTCGACATGCTGTTCACCGAGCCGGAGCAGCCCCGGGAGGAGATCATCGAGCTCTTCAAGGAGACCCGGGCCTCCAAAGTGACCCAGTATCTGGTGGACTCGCTCAAGGTCCCCGGCAATCCCTCGGCCGTGGCCGATGGGGCCATCGGGGAGATTTTACGCTCCATGGAGTACGATACCGAGATGGGCGAGGTCACGAGCCAGGCCGGGAACGTGTTCTACGGGTTCGAGTTTCTCCTGGGCAGCAAGGGAAACCATCCGGACTCCCTGATTGCCGGATCGGCCCTGCCCGTGGACATCCGTCTGGCCCAGGACTTCACCTTCATCCGCAAGCAGGAGAGGAACTATCTCTTAGAGGACGTGGAGGTTCCGATCCCGGTTTTGAGCCAAAGCGCCAAGGGCGTGGGCTACGTGAACGCGGAGCCGGACGCGGACGGGGTCATCCGCTCCGTGCCCCTGTTCCTGCACTATCACGGCCACACCTATCCCCACCTCGGCCTGCGGCTGGCGATGGACAAGCTGGGGGTCTCTCCGCAGCAGGTCTCGGTCTTTCCGGGGAAGTACGTGGAGGTCGGGACGCGGCGCCTGCCCATCGACCAGGACGGACGGATGCTCATCCGCTACGCCGGGAACTCCCTCAAGTTCAAGTACCTTTCGTTCGTGGACGCCTTCCTGGGCCAGACCCAGGACGGCCGCCCGCTTGATTTCCTGAAGGACAAGGTGGTCCTGGTCGGGGTCACGGCCCCGGGCCTGGCCGACCTCAAGGCCGTGCCCTTCTCCCAGACGTTTCCGGGGGTGGAGATCTACGCCAACATCATCCACAGCATCCTCGCGGATCAGTTCACGCAGCGCTCGCCCGGGTGGCTGACGCTGGCGATCATCCTGGGCATCGGGCTCCTCGCCGGGTTCCTGGCCATGGTCTTCAAGCCGCGCTCGAGCTGGATCGTGGCCGTGGTCCTGCTCGCGGCCTACGTCGCGGCCTCCTATTATCTGATGAAGGACCACGGCCTCGCGATCGAGATCGTCCGTCCGCTCGGGACGGTGTTCTTCACCCTCCTGGGCTGCATGACCTACCGCTACGTGAAGGAGGAGCGGCATGCCAACGAGATCCGCGGGATGTTCGGGACCTACATGTCCCCCACCCTGGTCGCCCAGCTCATCGAGAAGCCGGACATGCTCAAGCTGGGCGGGGACCAGAAGGAGATCACGGTCTTCTTCTCCGACGTGCAGGGGTTCACGACCATCTCCGAGGGCCTGCATCCCGGAGAGCTGGTCGCGCTGCTCAACGAATACCTCACCGCGATGACCGACATCATCATCTCCTCGGGCGGGTTCGTGGACAAGTACGAGGGGGACGCCATCATGGCCTTCTGGGGGGCGCCGGTGGAGGAGCCCGACCACGCCCTCAGGTGCTGCCTGTGCATCATCGCGATGCGGAAGCGGCTGGCCGAGCTGAACGCCTCGCTCGCAGAGCGGAAGATGCCCCAGCTCTTCACCCGGTTCGGGATCAACTCCGGGTCGGTCATCGTGGGGAACATGGGCTCGGATGAGAAGTTCGCCTACACCGCGATGGGCGACACCGTGAACCAGGCGGCGCGGTTCGAGCCGGCCAACAAGGAGTACGGCACCTACTGCATGATCGGCGAGGCGACCTACGAGCGGGTGAAGGAAGAAGTCGAGGCCCGGGAGCTGGACCTCCTGCAGGTGAAGGGGAAGACTAAGGGGGTGCGGGTGTTCGAGCTTCTGGCCCGCAAGGGCGAGCTGGACCCGGCCAAGCAGGAGCTCCTGACGCTTTACAACGACGGGCTCAAGGCTTACAAGGAGCGGAAGTGGGCGGAGGGGATCAAGGCCTTCCAGGCCGCCCTGGGACTGGACCCCGCGGACGGCCCGTCCAAGACCTACATCGCCCGCTGCCAGGCCTATCAGGTTAGCCCCCCGCCGCCGGACTGGGACGGGGCCTTCGTGATGAAAACCAAGGGGTAATCCGTAAGCAGAGAGAGGAGCAAAGGCCTTGCTCCGGGGAGTGACGGCGATACTCCCGGGAATGACGCCTTATTCCTTAAGTCTCTTCGCTTTACAACCGTAGATAAAACAGTAACTTAAGCACAGAAAGCCATGTTTCCAGACCAGGAAGATAAGGACATCCTGAAATTAGTGGAGCTGATGCTCAAGAAGCCCGAGGACCTGGGCCCCGGGGAGCTTTCGGCCATCCGGGAGGGGATCCGGGGGCCGGTGACCCTGGAGCGGGTGGCCCTGCGCCTGGTGGACGGGCTCAGCGACCCGGAATGGCGTGTGCGGGAGAGGGCCGCGGCCAGCTTCCACGAGATGGTGGACCCGCTCTCCCTGCCCCGGTCCCAGGCCCTGGCGCAGAAGGTCCTGTGGGCCACGGTCGGGCGCCTGGCCGAGGAAGAAGAGTTCGGGGTCTACAAGACCCTCCTGGGGATCCTCGTCACCTTCGCCCAGGCCTTCACCCGGATGGGAAACCCGGAGCTGGCCGGGAAGATCCGTGAGGCGTTCGAGGCCCAGATCACCTCGCTGCGGGACCGGGCCTTCCTGGCCGAGGTCATCGCAGCCCTGGGGGCGATCCATGACCCGCGCACCCTGACTCTCCTGGTCGGCCTCATCCAGAGGAACGAGCTCTTCGAGGTCTGCGCCGATGCCCTGGTCTCCCAGGGGGGGCAGGCTGTGCCGGCCCTGGTCCAGAGCCTGGAGGAGAGCGCGGAGCGGACCCAGCGGATGCGGGTGGTGGACGTCCTGGTGCGCATCGGGGAGGAGGCCGAGCGCGAGACCCTGGCGCTCCTGGCCGACGAGCAGTGGTTCGTGCGCCGGAACGCGGCCTTCGTGCTGGCTTTCATCGGCGGGGAGCGCTCGGCGGGCCCCCTGACCCGGGCGGCCACGGACAACGAGCCCCGGGTGCGGGCCGAGGCGGTCCGGGCCTTGGGTCGCATCGGCGGGCCCGACGCCGAAGGGGCCATCCTGCACGCCTTGAAAGACCAGGACCTTTCCGTGGTCCTGGCCGCTGCCGAGGCCCTGGGCAAGCACGGGGGAAGTGAGGCCGTGGAGGCCCTTACCGCGATTCTGGGGGTGCACGGCCTGTTCGGCTTGTCCTCTCCCCTCGAGATGCGTCTGGCCGCGGCCCGGGCCCTGGGCAAGACCGGCGACCCTCAGGCGCTGGCTGTTTTGATCAAGGGGACCTTCGACCCCAACCCCGAGATCAAGGCCGCCTGCAGGGAGGCCGTCCAGGCCATCCAGGATAAACAGAAACAGGAAAGCAAGTAACGGGAGTTGTTCGTTTTCAGTTGTTGGCCAAAAACGAACAACTAACAACCAACAACGTAATTTAAGAACATGGCTTACGAGATCGCCCTGCCCATCTTCGAAGGCCCCCTGGACCTCCTCCTCTACCTCATCCGCAAGAACGAGGTGGACATCTACGACATCCCCATCGCCCTGATCACCCGGCAGTATCTGGAGGCCCTGGAAGTCATGAAGGCCCTGGACCTGGACGTGGCCGGGGATTTCCTGACCCTGGCCGCCACCCTTCTGCGAATCAAGTCCCGGATGCTCCTGCCCCGGCTCGCGGAGGAGGGCGAGGAGGAGGACCCCCGCCGCGACCTCGTGCTCCAGCTCGTGGAGTACCGCAAATTCAAGGAGGCCGCCCGGAAGATGGCCCAGAGCGAGGAGAAGCAGCGGCTGCTCTTCAACCGCCCGCTCATCCCGGTGGAGGGGCCGGGGGGGGACGGGAAGGAGGATCTGGCTCCCAAGGGCGACGTGGCCGATCTGGTGGCCGCGCTCCAGGCGCTCCTGGAAAGGATTCAGGATGACCGGTTGTACGAGATCATCGGGGAGGATGTCTCGGTGGAGGAACGCATGGAGCACGTCCTGCGCCTGCTCGACGAGCGCCGGGAGGAGGTGCGTTTCGAGGAGCTCTTCGCCGGAGCCCGCAGGCGGATCATCCTGGTGGCGACCTTCATGGCGATCCTGGAACTCGCCCGGCTCACCAAGCTGGCCATCCGTCAGGAGGCCCTGTTCGGGGAGATCTGGGTCCGGGGGAAAAACGCCGCCTGAGCCTGGGGTTGGATAAGGGAAAACCAAAAAGCGCCCTTCGGGGCGCGATGTGTTCTTGCGAACGAAGTCATTTACACCATTCATCCCAGTAAAGGAAGGTCCATGAAGCTCCGCAGCACGTTCGTCCTCCTGATGATCCTGGGGATTACAGGCTTGGCCGCAATCCCTGCCTCAGGCGCTCCCGTCCCCGCAAAGATTCTCAAGGTGGACGCTCAGGCTCCCAAGGTCCTGGAGACCCTCCACGACCTCAGCCTGCGGCTTTACGGTCAGACGGACAGATTCTTCCTGGTGGAGGACTCACCCGGGGCCCGAAACGCGCTTTCGGCTCAGGGCCTGGCCTTCGCGGACCTTTCCCTCTCCCCTGACCTTCCCCTGTATCTGGTCTATCTGCCCAGGCAAGGCGTCCTGGACAAGGTCTCTTCACTGGCCGCAGTGCTCTTCGTGGACGGGCGGACGGCCATGGTCCAGATGGATGAGAAGACGGCTTTGCGGGTCTCGCAGGCTGGCGGGGAGCTCGTTCGCCTTCCGGATGTGCCCTATCCGGCCTGTCTCCCTCCCCGACGGGGCTATCCCCGTCCGGCGGTTCTGGATACCTTCGTCCAGCGCCTGGTGAATAAAGTCAATCAGGACTCCATCCGGGCCCAGATCCAGAGGCTGCAGGACTTCCGCACCCGCTACTCCTATTCCGACAGCTGCCGCGCGGCCGAGCAGTATGTGTTCAACTACTTCACTTCCCTGGCCCTGGACTCCGTGGCCCTGGACTCCTTCTCCTACGGCGGGCAGGTCTGGCGAAACGTGGTCGGGACCCGCCTCGGCCGGGCCAGTCCCCGGGCGGTGGTCATCATCTGCGGCCATATGGACGCCACCTCCGAGAGCCCCGATTCCCTCGCCCCCGGCGCCGAGGACAACGCCTCGGGAACGATGATGGCCATCGAGGCCGCACGCGTCTTGGCCCGGGAGAACCTCGACATCACGGTTAAGTTCATCGCCTTCATCGGCGAGGAGCAGGGCTTGATCGGGAGCTACCATTACGCCCAGCTGATGCGCAGCCGGAACGTGAACATCCTCGGGGTTCTGAACTTCGACATGATCGCCTGGCCCGGAGGCGCCTTCGGGGTGACGATAGCCACCAACCAGGCCTCCCTGCCCCTGGCTCAGCTCGAGGAGCAGATGGCCGGGATGTACACCAGCCTAGCCCACCGCATCATCATCCGTTCCTCTTATCCCAGCGACAATTACGCTTTCCAGGTCAACGGGTATCCCGCGACCGTCGGGGCTGAATACGGCAGCGGCTATGCGTACTATCATACCACCGGGGACACCCTGGGCAACCTCTCCATGCCCCTGGCCGCGGAGGTCGCCAGGATGGGAGTGGCCACCCTGGCCACCCTGGCCACTGCGCCGGCCCCCCCGGATGACTTCGTCCTGCGGGATGCCGGGAGCGGCGGTGCCCTTGACGCAACCTGGCTTCCCGTCTCGCATGCCGATCTGGCCGGGTACAAGCTCTTCTGGGGCACGGTTTCCCGGACCTACACGGATTCCGTGACCCTGGGGCGGGTAACCTCCTGCCGCATCTCCGGCCTCCAGAACGGCACCCGCTATTACGCCACGATCTCGGCCTTCGACTCCCTGGGGCATGAGGGCGGCCGGGCCCCGGAGCAAAACGCAGTCCCTGGAGCCATCCCGGCGTCTCCCTCCGGTTTGGCGGCTTTTCCGTTATATTTCGGGATGCGCCTCACCTGGCAGCGGAACACCGAGCGCGACCTCGCGGGGTATAACCTCTATCGCTCCACGACCTCGGGAGGGAATTACATCAAGCTGAACACCGTGGTCCTCCCGGACACGGCCTACCGCGATTCCTCTCTCCTCTCGGACACCACGTACTACTATGTCGTGACCGCCGTGGACACGGGCAGGAATGAGAGCGGATATTCCCCCGAGGCATGGGGAAAGCCCATAACCCTGGACCACGGCATTCTTCTGGTGGATGAGACCCGCAACGGGACCGGCGTCCGGGGCAGTCCCAACGATGCCCAGCAGGACGCCTTCTATCACTTCATGCTTCAGGGGGCCCGGTACACGGACTGGGACGCGACCCTGCAGGGAGCGCCCTCGGCCGGGGACTTCGGCCCCTACTCCACGATCGTCTGGCATGCGGATGATTACCAGCAGCAGTTGGTCTATCCTGCGCTCCTGGGCCTGGCGAATTACCTTTCCTATGGAGGTAGGCTCTGGATGGTGGGCTGGAAGCCTATTTTAGGCCTGATGAACCAGATGGGGAACTACCCCTATACCTTTTCCGCGGGCCAGTTTCCCTATGACTATCTTCATCTCTCCCGGAGCACCGAGTCCCAGAATCAGGATTTCATTGGGGCAACGGGCTTCCTGGGCTATCCTAATATTTCCACGGACTCCCTGAAAATATACGCTGTTTGGCAGGGAAGGATGCCCTGGATTGATACGGCGTTCCCCCGGGATGCGGAGACCGTGCTGACCTTCAACTCCGCCTCCGGGGACACGGCCTTTCAGGGGAAATCTGTGGGCGTGCGCTGGCTTTCCGGCCCCTACCGTATCGTTTTCTTCGGGTTTCCGTTCTACTTCATGAAGGACAGCGAGGCCCGGCAGGTAGCGGTGAAGGTGCTTCAGGATCTGGGCGAGCCGGTGGGCGTGGAGGGCGGGTCTCCCTCGATTCCCCTTGCCACCGCTCTCTTCCCCGTTCATCCCAACCCGTTTAGGGGCGGTGTGAATATCGAGTATGCTCTGGCCGGGAGGGAGAAGGTTCGCCTCTCCATCTACAATGTCTCTGGTCAATTGGTTAGGGAGTTGGCGAGCGGGCTTCAGTCTCTGGGGAGATACAGTATTACCTGGGATGGCCGGGATCTGAGTGCACGCAGGGTTCCGAGCGGGGTCTACCTCTATCGTCTGGACGTTTCGGACAAGTCCTGGGTCAGGAAGGCCGTGCTTCTGCGTTGACACAGCAGGGTGAGTACAGATTTTCAACTTTTTGGGGCGAATACAACTCAAGATAATCATTGAAATACCAACTGGTGATGCTTAGTTGATAAGGCTTTGATAAGGTTTTTCATGGTATAATATACTGGCAGTATCTCGGTATCTTCCCTCAAGCAGACCGATAAGCGAGGAGAATCATGAAGCTGCGAAGCTTTTTCTTTTGCATGGCCTTGTTGGGTTGGTTGGCGTGGCTCCCGTCTTCTGTGGCGAGCTTACCGCAGTCAGGGGTGATCCTCAAAGTGGACGCTCACGCTCCCCAGGCCCTGGAGACCCTCCACGACCTCGGCCTACGGCTTTACGGTCAGACGGACCGTTTCTATCTGGTCGAGGATTCCCCCGGTGCCCAGACTTCCCTGAGTGCACGTGGGTTTTCCACGACTCCCCTGAACCTTCCTTCCGGTCTTCCTCTATATCTCGTGTACCTTCCCCGCCAGCAGGCCGTGAATGAAATGTCTCTTCTGGCTCCTGTAATCTTTCAGGACGGCCTGGTGGCCTTGGTTCAAATGGATGAGCGAACAGCCCTCAAAGCTGCACAACTTCGTTGCGAGCTGGTTCTTCTTCCCGATGAGCCCCATCCGGTCTATCTCACTCCGGTCAGGAGTTTTCCCAGTCCGACCGTTCCCGATACCTTCATCCAGCGTCTTGTAAATAAGGTCAACCAGGATTCCATCCGGGCCAAGATGCAGAGGTTTCAGGATTTCCGTACCCGATACGCATATACCGACAGCTGTCGAGCAGCGGAGCAGTATGTGTTCGACTATATGAACGAATTAGGGTTGGACTCTGTCGTATTTGACTCCTGTTCTTCTCAAGGGGTCGCCATGCGAAACATAATCGGAACCTGCCTCGGTCGGGTCAACCCTCGGAAGATATTTATCATCTGCGGTCACATGGATTCAGAAGCAGCGGGTAGAGATACCCTCGCTCCTGGTGCCAACGACAATGCCTCCGGAACGGCTATGGCCCTGGAGGTTGCGCGTGTAATAGCACGAGAGAATCTTGAGGCCACGGTTAAGCTTATCGCCTTCACCGGAGAGGAAATCGGTCTTGTCGGTAGCCGGCACTATGCCCAGCTCATGCGCAGCCGGAATGCGGACATCATTGGGGTACTGAACTTCGACATGATCGCCTGGCCAGACGACAGCTTTGGTGTAAACATTTACGCTGACTCTTCTTCCTTGTCGTTAGCACAGTTTGCAGATCGGATGACGGAGATGTACACGATGCTCGGTCATAGCGTATTATCGGGACTTACGGCGAGCGACCACGCTGCGTTTTACGAGCAGGGTTTTTCTGCGATCCTTTCCATCGAGAAGAACTGGCGGCATGATAGCAGCGTTCACACCCCTGGAGATACGCTTGGCAGGCTTTCCATGCCGATGGCCGCTGAAGTGGCTAAGATGGGAGTTGCCTCCCTTGCGACCCTGGCGATCTCCCCGGCTCCTCCGGATGACTTCGTCCTGCAGGACGCCGGCAGTGGCGGCGCCCTGGACGCGGCCTGGCTTCCCAGCCAGCATCCCGACCTGGCCGGGTACAAGCTCTTCTGGGGAACGGCTTCCCGGACCTATACCGACTCCCTGATCCTCGGCCGGGTGACCTCCTGCCGCATCTCCGGCCTCCAGAACGGCACCCGCTATTACGCCGCGATCTCGGCCTTCGACTCCGTGGGGCATGAGGGCGTCCGGGCCCCGGAGCAGAGCGCGGTCCCCGGAATCATTCCGACTATTCCCTCCGGCCTTGCGGCTTTACCTTTCTACTTCGGGATGCGCCTCACCTGGCAGAGGAATACCGAGCGCGACCTCGCGGGCTACAACCTTTATCACTCCACCACGCCTGGAGGAAACTACACCAAGTTGAATTCCTCTCCTTTCCCAGACACCGCCTACCGCGATTCCTCGCTTTTGCCCGACACGATGTATTACTACGCGGTATCTGCCGTGGACACGGGCGGGAACGAAAGCGGTTACTCTTCCGAGGTCCATGGCAGGCCCATCACCCTGGACCACGGCATCCTCCTGGTGGACGAGACCCGCAACGGGACTGGCGTTCGGGGCAACCCCAGCGATGCCCAGCAAGACGCCTACTATCATTACCTCCTCCAGGGCTCCCGCTATTCGGACTGGGATGTCACCCAGCAGGGGGTGCCGATGGCCGGAGACATCGGACCTTATTCCACCCTGGTCTGGCATGCGGATGATTACCAGCAACAGTTGGTCTATCCGGCCCTGCCGGGCCTGGCCAACTACCTTTCCTTCGGAGGCAGGCTCTGGATGGTGGGCTGGAAGCCCATCTACGGTCTGATGAACCAGATGGGGAATTACCCTTATACGTTCTCCTCAGGCCAGTTTCCCTACGACTACCTGCGCCTTTCGCAGAGTACCGAATCGCAGACCCAGGACTTCATCGGAGCGTCTGGCCTTTTGGGCTATCCCAGCGTGGGAGTGGATTCCATGAAGGTCTTTGCCACTTGGCACGGCAAGATGCCCTGGATCGACGCGGTCTTTCCCCGGGATGCGGATACGATTTTTACCTTCGTTTCTGCCTCCGGGGACACCGCCTTTGAGGGCAAGCCGGTCGGAGTGAGATGGTTAAACGGCCCCTACCGCGTGGTGTTCTTCGGGTTCCCCTTCTATTTCATGAAGGACAGCGAGGCCCGGCAGGTAGCGGTGAAGGTGCTTCAGGACCTGGGGGAGCCGGTGGGCGTGGAAGCCGGTACTCCCTCCCTCCCTCTTACGACGACTCTCCTTCCGGTGCACCCGAACCCTTTCCGAGGGAGTGCGAGGATCGAGTATTCCCTGGCCGCAAAGGGGAGGGTCCGCCTCTCCGTCTACAACGTCTCCGGCCAGTTGGTCAGGGAGCTGGTGAATCAAATTCAGTCGCCTGGAAAGTATTCTGCGTCTTGGGATGGCCGAAATCAAAAGGAGCATAAGGTCCCCAGCGGGGTGTATTTCTACCGCTTCCAGACCGAGACTTTTTCGGACACGAAGAAGGCCGTGATGGTGAGATGATTAAATGGCCTGACCCCAGGGATCGGTCCGGGCATCATGTTACAATTCCAGCCTGGATCCTCGTGGGGACCTCTTCTTGAAGCTGAAACAGGATGGTCTCAATAACATATCGGTTGGGGCTAAGAATGGGAGCAGGTCAGTAGTCTAAAAAAGTTATGAGACATTTCTCGCGTTCCCTTCTCGCGGCCGGGCTTCTCTTTTGGCTCTTTCTGGCCTCCGGGGCCTTGGGAGAGGATGGGTTTGGCGGTCTGTTTTGCGCAGACCCTGTGCTGAGGGGCGAGGCGGAGAGGATGAGGAGGATGGCCCTCCGGCGGGAGGAGCGGCTGAGGGTTGCCCGGGCGGACACCGGGGAAGTGGATTTCCGGGACTACGACCTGCGGGTCCGCCTGCATCCTGCCCGACACTTCCTGGAGGAGGCGGCGGCGGTGGTCTTCCGCAGCCGGGTCCCCCAACTCTCCGAGGTGGGCTTCGTGCTGTACGACGACACCCTGGCGATCCGGAGCGTGACGTGTGGGAGAGATACGCTGAGCTGGACGTACAACGACACCCTCTGGGTCCTCCACATCCGGCTCCGGGACACGCTCGGCCTTGGTGAAGAGGATACCCTGCGCATCGTCTACAGCGGGTACATCACCCCGGAGCTCTCCCGAAGTCTGGACTACGCCTGCCTCCTGGATTCGAACCTGGCCTTCTGCACTTACGCTCCCTTCGTCTGGTATCCCGCGCCCTACGATTATTTCTACAGCAGCCGGGTGGACGAGAGGGCCTCCGGCACGGTCCGGCTGACCGTGCCCAAGGGCTACCTCGCGGTCTCCTCCGGTGCACTCATTGACTCCGTGGCCACAGACACCACCCTGACCTTCGCCTGGAGCACCGCGAACCCGGTCGTGGAGTTCAACTTCGCCTGCGCTCCGTACGCGATGGCCTCACGGCCTTATGCCGGGATCGCCCTGCGCTATTACGATTTCGACACCACCGGCGCGGGCTACACCTTCACCGCGACCCGTAGCGTCCTGAATTTCTTCTCCCGAGCCTTCACGCAGTATGACTATGAGAAGCTGGCCTTCGCCAATCAGTATCAGCCCTACGGCTACGGCGGATATACCCTGGTGATCATGCCCCTCCCCGGAGACCTCTCCTTCCTGGCCCACGAGACGGCCCACGAGTGGTGGGGCCACGTCGTGGGGCTCCGCTTCCTGGAGGAGGTCTGGCTCAACGAGGGCTTCGCCTCCTACTCCGACGCCCTGTTCCAGGAGGATTCCCTGGGTCGGCAGGAGCTTAGGTACCAGATGGACAGCTGGGGCTCGTGGTACCTCTCGATCCCCCCTTCCGAGGACGAGCCGATCGTCCCGGCCCCGTGGTCCTCGAACCACTATTACGAGATCGTCTACCTCAAAGGGGCCTGGGTCCTGCACATGCTGCGGGGGGTGGTCGTGACCTGACCCCCTGGAACTGGTCCAGGTAGTATGTTACAATTTCAGCCTGGA
>CAYGWX010000046.1:0-19238 GCA_964353855.1 uncultured bacterium
TGGCTATTATACCACAACTTTCCTCAGGTCCAGTCCTAACGGGGGCCGAAACGTACGTCATAATATTTACTTGCATTAATATCAACAAAGCATAATACGCCATATCTACGGTTTTTTAAGGTACACCCTACAAATCCATCTCCCGCAGTCGAGGGCAAGCATTATTGATTAATATTAAGGAAAAAACTATGAGGGCAAAAGGAAGGCGATTTACGTGGTTATCTTTCATCACAACCTCCATACTTTGGTGTTAGCTGGTTCGGTTGCTTCAAGAATATTGGTAAGTAATCTTACTATTTTCCATATTACCTTGTCAAGAGCATAAATGAAAATGGGTCGTTAACAACACTCTCTTGACTTTTGCCAGTATTTTAGCCTATACTGTATATATCAGTTTACATCAATTTCTCTCTAACTTCCTTTTTCAAAGCCCTTATCCAAAATCAAATGGTGAATCATACCCAAGCTTGATCATCCGTTTCACGGCAAAAGGGCTTCTGGCCGGTTCGGGGATATGCTGGTCTATGGCTCCTGGCGGGGGATTCCTTATGTAAGGATTTACCGCAAGCCGAAGATGAAGGAGTCGGCCCGGCTGAGGAAGCTGAATGACCTCTTCCGCCAGCAGACCCGGCGCTGGGCGAAGCTGGCTGAGAAGGAGAGGCTGGCTTGGTCTGCGTTCACAACCTTGATCGGGGCTAAGGGTACTCCCCTGTCTATCTTTACGAAGTACTCTACCCTGGCCCTGGATGCGGGTTTCCCAGAGCCGGTCTTTCCTCCTCGCTTGAGGAAGTACGACCCTCCGAGGCTTAAGCTCCTTCCGGACAAGAAGTTGAAGGCCCTGGTCCTTTCCTGGAGCCTTCCCGATCTCCCGGATAACTCCCTGGTGGATATCTACTTCTGCTCCTCCAAGGCTTCCCATAATCCCGATGCTCACCGGCATCACCACCTGGCTTTCCTCCCGGCTAAAGACAGGCATTTCGTGCTCGGGGACCCGAAGCCTGATCTGCGTTATTCTTTCCGGGTGCGGTTTATCCTTCCCGACTCGAATCATTCCCCTTTCTCAACCATCGCTCTCGTTTTTGAGGGGTTCTAAGCCCTTTTAAAGGGTATCCTGGCGCACCTCCGAACAGCCCATCCCCCTTTAGGGGGATTGCTTTGTGAGCTTGCAGAGAGAGGAGGAAGGTAACAGGAAGGTAACAGGAAGGGATCAGGAAGGGTTCAGGAAGGGAACAGGGAGGGTTGTGGGCGTGAAATGGGCGTCCTGTGGGGGTGCAATGGGCGCACAATCCTCCCCTTACCCTTGACAGGAGTTCCCCGGCTGGGGTAAAGTAATAGGGCGCTATGAAGAACGCCCTTTCCGAAATCCTGCCAATCAGCCTCCCGGCCTTCCCCGAGGCGAAGCGCTTTGTGGACCCCCGCGAGCTACCCTGCCGGGACATGGACCTGGACTGCCTGCTGAATGGCAAGCCCTTCGGAAGCTACCACCGCTGTTACGTCTATGCTCCGGAGCTGGGCAAGTGTCCGCTCTTGGGGCTTGAGACGTAGACCCCTATCCCGCCTACCCCTTTCCCTTTCCCTCCGAGCCGAATGCCGTGCTGGCCTCGTCCAGCGTGGCCTTCTCCTCGGGCGTCAGGCTCTCCACGCCCAGCTTCGAGATCTTCTCCAGGATCCGGTCCACCTCCTGCTCCAGCCCCGGCCTCACGGGCTTTCTCTCGATTACCCTGAATGAGGGCTTCTTCGGAGCGTTCCAACGGGCCAGAATCCGTCCTCCCCTCAGGTAGAGGAACCCGAACAGCATCCCGCCCAGATGGGCGAAGTGCCCGATCCCGTCCGAAGTGTAGGAGAACGAGGCCAGAAGCTCCAGGCCCGCGAACAGCCAGATGAGGTGCTTGGCCTTGATCGGGAAGATGAACCAGAGGAAGACCTGCCGGTCCGGGAAGGTCAGGCCGTAGGCCAGGAGGACCCCGAAGATCGCGCCCGAGGCCCCGATGGTCGGCACCGTGCTGTTGATGGACAGGAGGACCGTCAGAATACCCGCCCCGATCCCGCACAGGAAGTAGTATTTCAGGAACACCCTCTGCCCCCAGAGCGCCTCCAATTCCCGGCCGAACATCCACAAGGTGAAGAGGTTGAACAAGAGGTGGAAGGCCCCGCCGTGCAGGAACAGGTAGGTCACGAGCTGCCAGAGGAAGAGCCTCTTCCATACCCAGGCCGGGACCAGGCCCAGCATCCTCTCCAGCTCGATGCCCGTGGATGAAAAAACATAGGGCCTGAGCAGCACCTGGGCCAGGAAGACCGCGGCATTTGCGATGAGCAGCCAAGTCAGGGCCGTGAGCCTGGGCCGGGATGAGAACGGGGAGACGAAATACGTCCGCTGCTCCAGCAACTTCTTACGCTTCCTTTATGACGGCAGGAACAGCTTCGCGATCCGTTTTGGATCGCGGGTCAGGGACAGGGCCAGCATCAGCTTGATCCTGGCTTTTGGCCCGGAGAGGTAGTCCGGCATGATCGCCCCGGCCTGCTTCACAGTCAGGCCACCGCCCAGGAAGGCGTAGGCCGGGAGGACCCTCCCGCTCGGACAGCGGGACACCACGACCGTGGGGATGCCCCGGGAGACCGCGGCCTTGATGCCCTCCAGGATCCCCGGGGAGACGTGGCTTCGGCCCGCGGCCTCGAGGACCAGCCCCTTCGCCCCGCTCCTCAGGCTGGCCAGGATGAGCCGGCTGTCCATCCCGGCTCCCGCCTTGATCAAATCCACATCCGGCTCCAGTCCCCTGGCGGGAAGGCGTTGGACCCCCGTCACCCTCCTCTTGAAGATGACCTCTTCCCCGTCCACGAACCCCAGCGGCCCGCAGTCCAGGCTGTGGAAGGTCTCTAAAGCGGCGGTATGAAGTTTCGTGACCTCCTTCGCCGGATGGATGGTCTTGTTCAGGACCACCAGGACGCCCTGTCCCCGGGCCTCCTTTGAGGCCGCGACCCGGACGCTGTCCAGGAGATTAGCCGGTCCATCCCACCCTAATTCCGCACTCGTCCTCATCGCCCCGGTCACCACCACGGGCTTGGGGGTGTTCACGGCCAATTCGAAGAGATAGGAGGTCTCTTCGATCGTGTCCGTGCCCTGAACGACCACCACCCCTCTGACCTTGGGGTCCTTCGCCTCCCTCTTGATGCATCGCACCAGGTCCCAGAGCCTCTCCGGGGTGTACTGCATGGCGGGAGTGAGCGCGAAATCCACAAGGCGGATGCGCGCGACCTTCCCAATCCCCGGGACCAAGACGAGCAGGTCTTTGCCCTTGAGTTTAGGTATGTTCCCCCTGGCTTTGGGATCCGGCTGCATCGAGATCGTCCCCCCGGTCGTGATCATGCTGACCAGCGGCCTGGCTTTCATGTTGTCCCCGAGTTATCCTCCCTTTTCTTTATAAAGCGCCAAGAAGACGCCGACCAGGATCAAGCCAGCCCCGAGGTAGCTGGCCGGGCCGGGGATCTCCTTGAACAGGAAGACCGCCAGGATGGCCGCTCCGAGGGGCTCACCCAGCACGGCCACGCCCACCACGTAGGCCTTCACGTGCCTCAAGGCCCAGTTGTACAGGGAGTGTCCCAGGGTCTGGGGCACCAGGGCCAGGAGGAAGATCCAGAGATAAGCCCTCCCCGGGAAGGGGCCCAGGGGCGTCCGGGTAACGAGACAGATGAGGCCCAGGAACAGGGCCGCGAACAGGTACACCGGAAAGATGTAGGCCAAGGCCGGAAGCGACTTCCTGAGGACGCGGCCTACCAGGAGATAACCCGCCACGAAGACCGCTCCCGCGAGGGAAAGGAAATCCCCGAGCAGGGGCTTCCCACCCCCGGAGAAATCCCCGGCGCCGATGACCGCGCTTCCGGAGATGGCCAGGACCAGGCCCAGCACCGCGAGCCAGGGCATCCTCTCTTTCAGGAAGAGGAATCCGAACAGGGCCGCGAAGATGGGCTGGGTGGCCACGATGACCACCGAGGATGCCACTGTGGTCAGGGCCAGGGAAGAGATCCAGGTGGCGAAGTGCAGAGCCAGGAAAAGCCCGGAGAGCGCGAGGAGAAGCATCTCCCGCTTCGGCAGGGCCGCCATTCTCCTTCCCTCCCGGGCCAGGGCAAAGGGTGCGAGCAGCAGCGAGGAGAAGGCGAGTCGGAGGAAGGCGATGGCCAGGGACGGGGCCTGGGCCAGGCGGATCATGGGCGCGGCCAGGGAGATCGCGACCACAGCAAGGAAAAGCACGAGGTACACGAAGCCCCGGCGCGGGCTCAAGGATTGCTCAGAGGCTGTCCGTTCCCCCATCTATCGGATGCCCTTTCCCAGCTCGCGGAGCAAGGCCGGGAGGTCCGGGACCAGTGGCCCGCCCCCCTGGGCGAAGTTCGGACGGCCTCCTCCCCTGCCTCCGATCCGGGTCACCGCTTCCTTCATCAGGATGTTCATATCGAACGCCAGGTCCTGGGAACGAGCGAAGACCAGGTTGGCCTTGTCCCCGGTCGCGGCCAGGAGGGCCACGGTCCCGGGATGCTCGGCGATGCGGTTGGCCAGCCCCCTCACCTCCTCGGGGTCGCGGTCCGGGAAGACCTTGATGACGAGGCGGAAGGACCCTGAGGTTTGCGCTTCTTTGACCAGGCGTTCGGCCTCGTATTTCAGGGCCTCCTCCAGGAGCTCCTTGATCCGCTTTTCCTTGTCCGCGTTCTCCTGGCGGAGCCTCCGGAAGGCCGGCTCCAGGTCCCGGCCCGCGATGCTGAGCTCTCCGGCCATGTGGTTAATGGCATGGTTCCGCCAACGGTAATCCCTGAGGGTCCGCCTCCCGCAGAGGAACTCCACCCGCATGTCCTCGCGGATCTTCTCCCACCTCGCGATCTTGACCAAGCCCACCTCCCCGGTCCGCTGGCAGTGCGTTCCCCCGCAGGCCGAGTGATCGAAGTCCGCGATCTGCAGGACGCGCAGGCTCTCCAGGTCCGGGGGCTTCTTGCGCAGGGGAAGCCTCTTGGCCTCCTCCCGGGTCAGGAGCATCACCGTCACGGGTCGGTCCTCGAAGACCACCCGGTTGGCCAGGTCCTCGACCCGGTCTGCCAGCTCCGGAGCGAGGGCTGGGATGCGCAGGTCGATGGTGCAGTACTCCGCGCTCATGTGGAAGCCCACGGTCATCGCGCGGGCCAGCTGGTCGAAGGCCCCGGACAGGAGGTGCTGGCCGGTGTGCTGTTGCATGTGGTCGAAGCGCTTCTCCCAATCCACCCGGCCCTGAACCGTGCCCTCGGGCAAAGCACCGGCCAGGAAATGAAGGATGGCCTCCCCTTCCTCCTGGACATCTGTGACCGGGATGCCGTTAAGCGTCCCAACGTCCGGCAATTGTCCCCCGGACTCCGGGTAAAAGCAGGTCCGTTCCAGGATGACGGCGTTCTTATCCGCCCGGCGCTCGAGGACCTTCCCCTCGAACTCTGTCCTGCGGACGTCCTGATCGAAAAGGCTTTCGGTCTTCATGGTTCCCATGGGTAGCGGATTGTGTGACTTTAGAGCGGGTGGGCAGTGAAGCGCTGGCCGCAGTCGTAGAGATCGCAGCAGGTATTGCAGACCCGCTTGAAAGCCTGCATCCCCGTGAGCTCGACCTCCGGAGAGAGGTAGCCCTCCTTCGCGGGCTCCTTGCGCAGGAGGTCGGTGGAGAGGTACTTCTTGTTGTCGTCCGGGAAGACCGTGCAGACCACGGAGGAGGGGCCGAGCTCGTTCTGCACCGTGAGGGCCCCGATGAAATTGGCCCCGGAGGATATGCCCACGGCCAGGCCGAGTCGGGAGGCGAGCTTCTGGGCCATCAGAATCGCGTCCCCGTCGTGGACGCTGACCACGGCGTCCACCTCATCCAGCTTGAGGATGGAGGGGATGAACTCGTCCGAGATGCCCTGGATGCGGTGCTGGCCGACCTTGCGTCCCGCGGTGAGGGTCGGCGATTCGGCGGGCTCGAGGGGATGAATCCGGATCCTGGGTTTCTGACCTTTCAGAAACCGCCCCACGCCCATGATCGTCCCCCCGGTGCCTACCCCGGCCACGAAGGCGTCCGGCTCCAGGGACTGGAAGCGGAGCTGCCACCAGATCTCAGGTCCGGTGGTGAGCTCGTGGGCCTCCGCGTTGGCCTGGTTGGAGAACTGGCAGGGGAGGAAGATTTTCCCCTGCTGCCGGGCGAGTTCCTCGGTCATCCGGATGCTGCCCAGAAAACCCCCCTGCTCGCGGGTCACGGGCACGACGTTCGCCCCCATGCTCTGGATGAGGTCCACCCGCTCCCGGCTCATCCAGTCCGGCATATAGATCGTGACCGGGTGGCCCAGAGCCCGGCCCAGGGCCGCGAAGGAGAGGCCGGTGTTGCCGCTCGTGGCCTCCACGATGGCGTCGCCGGGACGAATTTTCCCCTGCCCGTAGGCCCGCTCCAGGATGTGCAGGGCCATGCGGTCCTTGATGCTCCCAGTCATGTTCAGGTTCTCGGACTTGGCGTAGAGAACCCGCTCCTTCCCCTGGAATTTGAAGTGCAGGGCCAGGAGCGGGGTGTTCCCGATGAGATGCCGGAGTCCCTGGAGGGATGCAGGCGGGGTGGAGGGAGAGGAAGACAGGTTCATGGAATAACAATGATAGCGGTTCAGCAAGGGTAATGTCAAGGAGGAGAGTCGAACGGCCATTGGAAACACACCCACGCCAGGAGCGAGCACCGGGCCATGCGTCCCTCCCCCATAAAGACAAAGCAGGCGAGGTCCTTGAAGACCCCGCCTGCCCCTGAATCGCGGGCGGAAGCCCGCTCCTGTGCTAACGCACCTTTACAATCCGCAACGGCTTGGAATCCCCACCCACGGCCTGGAGGAAATAAATCCCGGGGATGAGCCCCTCCCCGATGCAGTCCCCCTGGTAAACCCCCACCCTCCGACCGGAGACGTCGTAGAGGGCGAAGGATCCCTGCTCGCGACCCGTGGCCCTGGCGAATGAGGTGAAAGGATTGGGAGAAACGGAGAACGGAAGCCGGGGAACGAAAGACGAAACGGCGTCCTCCTCCACCCCGATGAGGTCGCGCACGTAAAGGTCCGCGGTCATCGCATTCCCGGAGGCCGAGACGTTCCGGACCATCACCTTGGTCCCCAAAAAGGCGTAGTCCTTGCTGTCCGGGACCGTCGCGGAGTCCAAGGTCGTGTGCGTAGCCGCGGACCAGACATCTCCGGCGTTTCCGCTGCTGGTGTATTTTTCCATCTCCCACAGTCCGTCGGCCTGCTCCATGGCCACCAGGTAGTGTCCGTTCGCGGTGTACCCGGGATACCACTGCCGGTCGTTCCCGGTGGTCACGCCCTGGTCCACGTGATAGATGTGCAGGCCCGCGGCCGGCAGGCCGCTGTCGTAGCTCTTCCGCTGGCGGTTCTCAACCAGGAAGTACTGGTTGCCCTGGGTCCCGTTGGTCCACAGCCGGAAGACCCGGCCGGAGTCCTCCACGGCCCGGATGGATTGGTTCAGGATGTTCTGGGTCAGGATCGTCGGGGTGACGAAGCCCATCCGGATGTGGCAGAAAGCCTCGGGAAAGGACGGGGAGTTTCCCCGGGTCCCGTTCCAGGAGCCATAGGCCATCAGGCTCCAGCGCCCGACCCCGTAGGAGTCGTAGTCGTAGTCGTAGAGGTCCGGCAGCCCGAAGGCGGCGTGGCCCAGCTCGTGGGCGTAGACCCCGATGGTCATGTCCCCGGGGGCCTGCCAGTACTCCGGCTCCATGGAATAGCCTCGCACCCGCACTCCGTCCACCAGGGGCGGGTTGCGCGTGGACCAGGCGTGGGAGTGGATGTCGTTCACGTTGCCGCTGTATTCATAACCGGGTCCGGAGTGCACGATGAAGATGCCGTCCACGGTGCCGTCCCCGTTATTGTCGTAGCGCGAGAAGTCCACCCCGGCCGTGTCCGCCTTGTACACCGCATCCTCGGTCAGGCGCTGGGCGTTCTGGGGGTAGGTCCCGAACCCGCGCTGGCCGTTCACGTAGTAGGCGTAGGTTTGGGGGGCGCGGACCCACCCGATGGCGCTGGGCAGGTGGACGGTGACGATATCGAGGTTCCCGTAACTGATGGCCTTGAAATAATTGTTCAGCTTGTAGTAGGTGGTATCGTAGATCAGGGTGTCGAACTTCGCCGGGCTGACCTGGCGGACGTGGTCCGTGAAGTCCACCAGGATGAGGAGCTGGCGCCACTGGGCCTTGGGCGGGGTCCAGTTTTCCTGGAACTCCGGCCAGAGGGAGGGGTTGTTGATCCCCCGGGCCCGGAGCTCGGATTCCGGGGGCCAGGGCGGGGGGACCTCCCCGCGCTCGATCCTCTCCACCAGGTCGGGATGCAGGGGCATCGCCCAAGTGCACGTCCCCAAAAAGATCGCCCCCAGTGCGAGAAGCGTAAATAATCTTCCTCTCATAGATCCTCCTTTGGCTAAGCGCTTAAAAGACCTTCGAAGGATTATTATAACCCACCCCTTCCAAAAAATCAACCCTCACCCCCGGAAGAACACCAGGGTGACCAACAGAAATACGGGGATTAAAATCATCCCGGAGTACATCATGTAGCCCAGGAAATGCGGCACCCGCACCCCTTGCTCCTCGGCCAGGGACTTGACCATAAAGTTCGGGGCGTTCCCGATGTAGGTCATGGCGCCCATGAACACCGCCCCGCAGCTGATCGCCCGGAGCAAGTCTACCCGCACTCCGGCAATGGCTGGTAAGGAGGAAGCCACGGCGCTCCGGGTCACGCTTTCGGCCAGGGAGAAGAAGGTCAGGTAGGTCGGGGCATTGTCCAGGAAGGAGGAGAGCAGGCCGGTGGCCCAGAAGAACTGATAAGGCCGCGTAATCCCTAATTCCGAGCCCCTCTCGGAGAGCAGTCTCAGCACCGGCTCCATGGTGATGAAGATCCCGGCGAACAGAATCGCCACCTCGGCGATGGGATAGAACGTGAACCGGTTCCGCTCCCTTAAGCCCCGGGGCGTGAACCGGAGCGAGAGCAGCGCCATTGCGAGCATCGCCATCTCTCGATACGGCGCCGGAACCTGGAAGAAGACCGCGAGCACCACGCCCAGGAGGAAGAGCAGGTTCCATTTCCCGGCGAGCCCGAGGGGCGTAATCTCGGTCCGGTCCTGCAGGATGTCCTCCCGGCGTTCCTTCCGGAAGCAGACCGAGTCCCAGGCAAAGAAGATGCCCAACAGCAGGATGAGGCAGAAGAGCCATTCCGGGAGCAGGCTTAACGTCCAGGTGAAGGGCACCCCCTTGAGATACCCGAGGAACAGCGGCGGATCCCCCAGGGGCGTGAGACACCCCCCGATATTGGACACGATGAAGATGAAGAAGACCGGGATGTGGTAAGTGAACTTCCGTTCGCTGATGGTCTTGAGCAAGGGGCGGATGAGGACCATGCTCGCCCCGGTCGTGCCGATGAAGTTCGCCAGCACGGCCCCGAACAGGAGGTAAAAGGTGTTCGCCAGGGGCGTCGCCCTGAGGTCTCCGGTCACGAGGATGCCCCCGGAGATCACGAACAGAGCCGCCAGGAGAACGATGAAAGAAACATAGTGGGAAAGGATTACCCCCAGGTCGGCGGGATGATGGCCGATCAGGAAGGCCAGGACCGGAAGGCTCACCAGCGCCGAGACCAGGAGTTTGTTTCGGTTCGGATGCCAGAAGCGGGGTGCCGCAAGAGGCAGGAGCGCGATCAGGACCAGGAGGAAGACGAAGGGCAGGCAGGTCACAAAGGGATTAGAGAAAAGGACCATTGTAATTCAATATTCCGAAATTAGCATTTATAATTCCAACCTATATTGTAACAGAAACAGGAGGGGGTGTGTCAAAGGGGTTATGGAAAGAGGTCTCTGTGGATGCGGCTTTCTAAAAAACCAAAGGATCACAAAGGTACGGATTATTTAGACTCCCTCCTCGCTTTTTACCTTTCGCTTGAACCGCTGTTCGAACACGGTGTACAGCGCTGGGACGAAGAAAAGGGTGAAAAACGTGGACACGGTCAGGCCGCCGATCACCGCGATCGCAAGGGGCGCCTGGGTGGACTCTCCGCCGATCCCCAAGGCCATCGGGATCAAGCCCAGGACCGTGGCCAGGGAGGTCATCAGGATCGGCTTGAGCCGCGTCCTCCCGGCCACCACCACCGCCTCGTGCAGGGGCAAACCTCTCCCCCGCAGGCGGTTGGTATAATCCACCAGCAGAATCCCGTTGCTCACCACGATGCCGACCATGACGATGACGCCCTGGAACGACGTGACCGAGAGGGTGGTGTTCGTCAGAAACAGGGTCCAGAAGACCCCGACGATTCCCAGGGGGACCGTGAACATGATGATGAACGGGTCCAGGAGCGACTGGAACTGGGAGGCCATCACGACGTAGACCAGGAGGATCGCCAGACTGAAGGCTAAAAACAGATTGAGAAACGTCTTCTGCTGTTGTTCGACGTTTCCGGTCTGTTTCACAGTGAACCCGGGCGGGATCGTAATCTTCTGCAGCTGCCGGTCGATATCGTTCGCGACGCTCCCCAGGTCGCGGCCGGTCACGTTCGCGGTGACCTCGACCATCCTCTCTTGGTTCTTCCGGTCGATCTGGACCGGGGAATTCGCCAGGGTCACGGAGGCGACGTTGCCGAGCAGCACGGCCTGCCCGCCCGATGCGGCCAGGACGATGCCCCGCAGGTCTTCGGGGCTCGAACGGTAGCGCTCGTCCAAGCGGACCAGGATGTTGCAGGCGTTTCCAGTGACCGGATCTGTATAAGTCGACGCGACGGCGCCTCCGATGCACGTGTTGATGGTGTTGGCGATATCACCGGCGTTAACCCCCAACACTCCGGCTTTATCGCGGTCGATCTTCACCCTCACCTCCGGGAGGTTGTCCTCCCGGCTGACCTGCACATCGGTAGCCCCGGGCGTCGAGCGGACGATCCCGGCGATCTGGCTGGCCAGCTGGGAGCCCGTGGCGAGGTCGTATCCCTGGATCTCGACATCGATCGGCGCGTTGGAACCGAAGTTCAAGAGGAAGCGGAGAAACCCTCCCCAGTTCGCAAAGGTCGTAGCTCCGGGAACCCTGGTTACCTTCGGGCGGATGTCTCTGACGATCTGGAAGACCGAACGATGCCGTTGGTCGGGGGGCACCAGGGTCACCTGGATGTTGGCCGCGTGGCTGCCGGAGTTTCCTCTGCCCCCGCCGCCCGACTGGACTCCCACACTGGCGATCATGGCCTGGATCTCAGGGACGTTTTCCTGCAGGATCTTTTCAATCTGGCTGGCGACCTTGTCGGTCAACTCGGAACGCGTGCCCACCGGAAGCTTGATGTTGACGCTGAACTGGCTTTCGTCCTGGTCCGGGAAGAACTCCGTTCCGATGAATTTGAGCAACACACACGATAGCAAACCCATTCCGGCTATCCCGCCGATGATCAGCCTGCGGTGCCCGAGGGTCCAGCGCAGAGCCCTTTCGTACACGGCATCGAGCTGCTCAATCGCGTCATGGGCCATGGCCCGCAGACGGTCGGAGAGCTTGCGGGACTCCCGGTCCAGCGCCTTCTCCGGCGGAAGATATTGATAGCACATCAAGGGGGTCACGGTCCGGGAAACGAAGTACGACCCAAACAGGGCCACGGCAATCGTGAGGGTGAGGGGGGTGAACAGGAGTTTCGCGACCCCGGTCATGAAGACCACGGGCAGGAAGACGATCACGGTGGCCAGGGTCGAAACGAAGATCGGGGAGGCGACCTCCTTGGCCGCCTCCAGCGTTGCCTCCATTTTGGTCTGGCCCTCCCGGCGTTGGTTGTAATGTCGGTAGCTCACCTCCAGCGCGACGATGGAGTCGTCGACCAGGCGCCCGACCGCCAAGGCCAGCCCCCCGAAGGTCATGATGTTCAGGGTCACGTTCCCGAAGCGGAACAGGATGAAGGTGATCAGGATCGAAAGCGGGATCGCGACCACGATGATCAGCGTTCCACGCAGGTTGTGGATGAAGAACAGGATGATCAGCATCGCCAGAAGGGCTCCCAGCAAGGCCTCGCGGGCCAAGCCGGAAATCGTCTGGCGGATGTAGCGCGACTGGTCACCCGTCATGGAGATACGGACATTGGGGGGGATGCCCGCCAAGTTGGGAAGCGCCCGCTTTATATTATCCACCACGTTGACCGTGTTGGCGTTGGCCAGCTTCTGTACCTCCAGAGTTAGCCCCGGCTTGCCGTTGATGCGGATGATCCCGGTCTGCTCCTGGTAGCTGTCCTCGACCGCCCCGATGTCCCGGATCCGGATGGGCACCCCGTTGACCATTCGGACCACGATGTTCTCCATCGGCTGGACGATATTGAACCGGCTTTCGGTCTTGAGCGCATAGTCGAACGGGCCGGTCTTGATGTCCCCGGAAGGGACTATCAGGTTGGCGTTGGCGATCGCGGTGAGCACGCTCTGAACCGGAATCTGGAGGGCCTGGAGGCGGTTGCGGTCCATGATCACGTGGATCTCGCGGATCCGTCCGCCCGAAACCTGGGCCGTGGCCACGCCGGGAAGGTGCTCGATCTCGGGTTGGATGACATTGGAGGCCAGGTCGTACAGGTCGCGCTGGTCCATGTCTCCGAAGACCACGAGGTTGCAGATCGACCGGCTGTTGATGTCGAACCGCTGCACGATCGGCTGGGAAACCCCGTCCGGCATATTCCGCATCGCCCGGTTCACCCGTTGGATCACATCGACCATGGCGACGTCGGGGTTAGCCCCCCAGTTCAAGTTGATCCGCACCCGGGACACCCCCTCCCGCGTCGTGGACTCGATGTAGTCCACGTTATTGACCGAGCTGACCGCCCGCTCGATAGCCTTGGTCACCGTCTGTTCCATGTCCAGGGGGCTGGCGCCGGGATAGTTGGTCGATACGCTGACCACCGGGATGCTGATGTTGGGCAGGAGGTCGATGGGCAACTGCCCCAGGGACACCAGCCCCAGCACCAGGACGGTTACGGCGATAAGGAAGGTGGAGATGGGGTAGCGGAGGGCGAGTCGGGTAAGCCACATGGGGTTAAGGGTGTCCGGGTCTTAGGGCTGGACGGACACGGGACCCCCGTCCCGCACGAACTGTTGGCCGGTCGTGATCAGGCTCTCGGTGCCGGAGAGGCCCGAGACGATCTCCGTTCGCGAGGCCTGCTCGATCCCGGTTTGAACCGGCACCCGCTTCGCCGTCTTGTCCTCGACGACGTAGACGAACGGACCGCTGGCATCCTTGAGCACGGCTTGGGCTGGAACGGTGATCGCATTCGGATGCTCGGAGAGGACCAGGGTAACGGTCGCGTACATCCCGGGTTTGAGCCGGTGATCCTTGTTCGGAACGAAGATCTCAGCGGCCATGGTCCGGGTCGAGGGATCGACAGCCTGGCTGAGCCGGCCCACCCGACCTTTGACCGGGTTATCGGGCAGAGCATCGGCTGTGACGACCGCTTCATTCCCGATCGTAATCAGCGGGATGTCCTTCTCCAGGATGTTGATCACCACTTTGACGCTGTCGAGATTCATCAGGGTGAACAGGGTCGATCCGTTGGGGTTAACCAGGGCCCCGGGGTCGAGGTAACGCTTCGTGATCGTGCCTGCAAACGGGGCAGTGATGCGGGCATAACCGAGGCGCGTCTTCGCCGTCCCATTGTTCGCCTCAGCGACTTTCATCAGCGCTTCGGCGTTGTCCAACTCTTGCTTGGCCCCGAGGTCCTTTTCATACAGTTCTTTCATTCGCAAATATTCGGCACGGGCGTTGAAGTACGTCGCGGCCGTCTGCTGAACCTGCTGGGCAAGCTCCGTGGTATCAATCAAAGCCAATAGCTGGTTCCGCCTCACAACCGCTCCCAGGTTAACATAGACACGGTCGAGGTTGCCGCTGACCTTCGAAAAGATGCTCGCCTGCTGAATCGAGACTACATCGCCGGTGGACTGCAGGGTGTAGGCGACCGTGTCCCGCAACGGCTTTTCCACACGCACGGTCGGAACGTTCGACCGCCTTGGTCCCGAGGCGGAACGACGGGTAGTGATCTTGATGACGGCGATGGCGAGAATCGCCAGAAACACGATTCCAACGATAATATAGGTCTTTTGTTTTCTCATTTGTAATATCTATTTAACAATAAAACATAAGACTGAGTTCACTTGCGTTAACAATTTATTATAACCCCGCTCCAACCGAAACGTCAAGACCCTGGGCTCCGCAGCATGTCCGGAAGCTCAGGGTCCTCCTTCGTTTCCGACCTACTTTAATCCCGCAAGGGGAGAAACGTGCTCTTCCCTCTCGATCTTCCCATCCCGGATCATCACGATCCGCCGGGCGTTCTCGGCCACCGTCCGGTCGTGGGTCACCAGGATGATCGTATTCCCCTGAGCATGCAGGTTGCTGAACAGCGCCATGATCTCCTTCCCGGTCTTCGTGTCCAGGTTCCCGGTCGGCTCGTCCGCCAGGATCAGCGAGGGATGGGTGACCAGCGCCCGGGCTACGGCCACCCGCTGCCGCTCCCCACCGGAAAGCTCGTTCGGCCGGTGCAGCGCCCTCGGCCCAAGCCCCACCGACTCCATCGCCGCCATGGCCCGTTTCTTGCGCTCACCCCCCGAGATCCCGGAGTACACCAGCGGCAGCTCCACGTTGTGCAGCGACGTGGCCCGCGGCAGAAGGTTGAAGGTCTGGAACACAAACCCGATCCTCCGATTCCGGATCCTCGCCAGCCCGTTGTCGTCCAGCTTGGCGATCTCCTCCCCGTCCAGGACATAGGACCCGGACGTGGGCGTATCCAGGCAGCCCAGCAGGTTCATCAGCGTGGACTTCCCGGACCCCGACGGGCCCATGATGGCCACGTACTCCCCGGAGGCGATGTCCAGCGACACCCCGTCCAAGGCGTGCACCTCCTCCCCGTCCATCTTGTAGATCTTCGTGAGGTCCTTGGCCTGGATAAGCATCTTATATGTCGATATTGGATTTAAAATCCGCCATCCGTCATCAAGCCGTTACTCCCCAATCGCCTTGGCCAAGGCCGCCTCGGAGATCTTCAGGTCGCACAGGGTGGAAGCTTCCTGAACCCTGGCCTGGGTCAGCGTCGCCTGGCTGGTCAGAAGGTCCAGGGTCGTGGCCGCCCCCAAGCGCTGCTTCTCGCTGGTCAGCCGGTAGTCCTCCTCGGCACCCCCAAGCGTCTCCCGCGCCAGCTTCACCTTCTCCAGCATCAGGGTGTAGTTCAGGTAGGCCTGCTTGACCTCCACCTCCGCGGACTGCTGCGCCGCACGCAGGTCGGCCTCGGCCGACGCCTTCCGCGCGTTCGCCGTCCGGATATTGGCATGCGTCACCAGCCCGTCGAATATCGTCCAGCTGGCGCTCAACCCCATGTTCCAGCTATACCGCTCCTTCACGTACGGCCAGTCCTCCGGAAACTTCCTGTCCCGGTAGCTGTAACTGGCGTCCGCCGAGAGCCGCGGCAGATACTGCCCCCTGGACAGCGTGGCGGCAGCCCGGTACCCGGAAAACGTGGCCCGGGCCTGAACCAGGTCAGGCCGTTGTCTCTGAGCCTTCCCCAGCAGGTCTGCGAGATTCGGGTGCTTTTCGTCAAACGTGACCTCCTCCTGTACCTCCACCGGGGCGTTCACGTCAATCCCCATGACCGCGCACAGGCTGGCCCGCGACACGGCTTCCCCGTTCTGCGCTGTCAGCAGGTCGGTCTTGCTCTGGGAGAGACGAATCTGGATCTTCAACAGGTCCGCTTTGGAAATCGAGCCTAACCGCCTCATCTCCTGGAACCGCTTCTCCTGCTCGGCGCTTTGATCCAGCTGGGACTGCGCCGCCTGTACCGTCCTCCGGGCTCTGACCACATCATAATAGGCCTGCTTCACGCTAAACACCAGCTGCCCCCGCGCTCCCCGCTCTCCGGCCTTGGCTGCCTCCAGCCCCTTGTTGGCCTGCACGACCTGCGTATAGGTCCGGACATCAAACAGTGACTGCGAGGCCACGATCGATCCGGAATAGCTCTCCGCGCCTCCCAGGCTGACCTGGCCGTATTGGGATGACGAGTAAGTGTACCGCGAGCCCGGCCCGGTATGGGAATAACTCCCTTGCGCCGTGACCTGCGGAACCAGCCCGGACCACGCCGACTGCCGCCCCGCTGAGGCCTCCGTGACCCCGGCACGGGCCTTGACCACGCTCGGGCTCCGTTCCAATGCGATCTTCACACACTCATCGGCAGACAAAGGCTGGGAAAAGTCGGGGGGTTTGCCATCTGCCCAAACAACGCTTGCCAGACAGAAGATTGCGAATCCATTCAGTGCAATTTTCATTTTATCCCCAAAGCATTACATTTTTTATTCCCATCTCAGGGCAACGATCGGGTCCATCCCGGCCGCCCGCCGCGCCGGATAATAGCCGAAGAAGACCCCCACGCCGGAGGAGAACAGGAAGGCCAGGAGGATGGATCCCGGCAGGATCAGCGTATTCCAACCTGCCAATTGGGAAAGGAGCTGGGCTCCGACCACACCCAAAAGGATTCCGATCACGCCTCCGACCAAGGACAGGACCAGGGATTCAATCAGAAATTGCCCCAGGATGTCACTCGGCCGCGCGCCCACGGCTTTCCTCACCCCGATCTCCCGGGTCCGCTCGGTCACCGATACCAGCATGATGTTCATGATCCCGATCCCGCCCACCAGGAGTGAAACCATGGCGATCCCGGCCAGGAGAAAGGTGAAGGTCTGGGTCGTGCTCTGCATCGCCTTCAGGATCTCGGTCTGGCTCCGGACCGAGAAGTCGTCCTCGTCCTGGGGCCCCAGCTTGTGCTCCCTTCGGAGCAGGGAGGCGATCTGGTCCTGGACCCCAGGCATGACGCCTTCCGAGGCCGCTTGGACGCTGATCGTGGACAGACCCCGGTTCCGGCTGCCTCCGAATAGCCTGGCAATCGCTGTGTTGATCGGGAGAATGATCTGGTCGTCCTGGTCGGAAAAGCCCGCCGACCCCTTCTTCCCGAGCAAGCCGATCACTGTGAAGTTCACCCGGTTGATCTTGATGGTTTGCCCGAGGGGGTCCTCGCCCTCGTCGAACAGGTTCTGGCGCACGGTCTCCCCGATTACACAGACCTTGCGCTTGCCCGCCATATCGGCCTCCCCCAAGAACGCCCCGGAGGCCAGCGGGAAGTTCCGGACCCCCTGGTAGTCCGGCGTCGTCCCCACCACATGGGTGTTCCAGGTCTTCTCGTCGTGCTTAACCTGCGCATTACGGTTCATCTCCGGCGCAACGGCCACCACTCCGGAAACACTGGAGGTGATCATTGCGGCATCGTCCAGAGAGAGCGGACGGGCCTGCCCCAAACTCGCCCCCGGACCACGAAATTGCCCCGGGAAAACCGAGAGCAGGTTGTTGCCCATACTCTGGATGCTCTTGCTCACCGCCACCGAGGCTCCCTGCCCCAGGGCCATCATCGCAATTACGGCCGCCACTCCGATGATGATCCCGAGCATCGTGAGCAACGCCCGCATCTTGTTGGACTTCAGGGCCATCCATGCGACCCGAAAGCTTTCCAGGAAGTTCATGATCCTACCCTCTTTCTCATCCCTTTATCACACCGTTTCGCGAGGCGGCTATCTGCTCAGGCCCGGGATACCGCCCATGCGCCGCATCCGACTGGTGAGCGCATTGCTGCTCGAGCCCTTCTCCGAGCGGATGACCAGGACGTCATCGCCCTCCGCGATCCCGCTTTTGATCTCCCATCGGTCCAAGGTCCTCAAGCCCACCTCCACCCGCCGGGGCTCGATCTTGCCGTTGTTCATGACCAGGACCATCTTGCCTCCCGGCTTACCATTTTGGCCCCGCCCACGTCTTGGTTTGGAGGTATCCGAAGCCGAAGCCCCGCCCTCCGCTCGCTGGGGACGCTTAAATCCCAGCTTGGGTCCCAGGGTCCGGAGCTCCGAGAAATCCTTCACCGCCGCCACGGGTATGCTGAGCACGTCCTCCCGCCCTTCGGCCACGATGTCGCTGCTCACGTTCATTCCGGAATATAACAGTCCGCTCCGGTTTTCCACCTTGCAGGTGACCTCAAAGGTCGTGACGTTCTGCACCGTCTTTGACTGCGGCGCGATGGATTCCACCTTCCCTTCCAGGATGCTGTCCGGATAGGCTTCGGGAGTGATGCGCACCGTCTGTCCCACCTTGACCTTCCCGATATCGGTTTCATCCACGTCCGAGCGGATGTAGACCAGGGAGAGGTCCGCGATGGTCGCGATGGTCGTGCCACCGGAGACTGAGGAGATCCCCGAGGAGATGATCTGCCCCTTGTCCACATCCTTGGTGAGCACGATCCCGTCCATCGGCGAGCGCAGCACCGTGTCCTTCAGCCGCTCCGAGGCCAGATTCAAGGCTACACGGGCCCTTACCCCGTCAGCCTGGGCTTTTTCCGCAGCCATCTGGGCCGTCTCAAGTTCTTTGTCCGAGGACAATCCCTTGTCGTACAGCTCCCTCTGGCGCTTGAGATCCAGTTCGGCCTGCTTTTGGGCCACGACCGCTACATCCAAGTCGGCCTTGACTTGGTCGTACTGGTTCTTCACGTCCGTGGGGTCCACCTTGGCGATCAAGGCGCCCTTTTTGATCAGGTCTCCAGCCTCCACGGGCATCGCAATGATTTCCCCGGAGGCCTTGGATTTTACCTCCACTTTGGACACCGGATCCACGGTTCCCGTGGCTGAAACCGATATCTCGATGTTTCCACGCTCGACTATAGCCGTGGTATAGGGGACGCCCGCAGAAGAACTCTTGCGGTTGCGTATTATCGTACCGACGATGACGACCACGAGGACGATCGCCAATACAATGACCCCAACCCATCCCTTTCTCTTCATCAAACCTCCCATGATAAGAAAACCATTCCCAATACTCCCAAGGGGAGTTTTTCTGCTTCATAACCCATTCATTTGAAAGGCCAAAGGCAATTTAGCCGTTATTAAATGCTATCTACCCTCTGCTCCTTAGATGTAATAACAAGTTGAAAAGTTTAATGGTTAGCCAACCCCTCTATAACTATTTTTTTAAGGTCTTTGATATCATCCCGTGGAACAACGCCTCATGCGTGATACGACTCCCCAAGCCAGAGGGATAAAAGCGAAACGTCCTCTTCCCTACAGGGCAGATTAACCTAACTTTCTTTCCGTTTCCTTCGGACCCAGTTGGTGATATCATCCACCACGGTGTAGACCATCGGCACCACGATGAGCGTGAGCAAGGTGGATGTGA
>CAYGWX010000047.1:0-18762 GCA_964353855.1 uncultured bacterium
GACGGGCCTCCCTCCCGGGATTCTGCGAGCCGGTGAGGGGCGTACCGGTCCCGGAGCGGGTGTCGTTGAAAGTGGCCTTGGCACCGTTGCTGTCGGGCAGTGCATAAACCCGCAGACGTAGCTGGATCGTTCCGGCCGAGGCCGTTCCGCTGTAGATCCGGCGCGAGGCCTCCACGAACTTGTGGTCCACGAAGACCTGTTCGGCGCCATCGTCCCAATTATAGAGGTTCGTGGTGTTGGACACGGACTCAATGTCTCCGGAGGTGGTCCAGCCCGAGATGTCCGCGACCGGCAGAAGGCTCGCTGTATCCCCCCCCCCGACTTGAGAGAGCCGGCCACAGCGCAGGGCGCAGCTCGCCAGGAAAAGGCCCAAAAGAACTGTAGCGACTCGTTTCATGTCTTTCTCCTCAGGGATTCTTGATCGTGCGCACATCCATCCAATTGGGATCGTTTGTTCCTAAGCCCAGTCGCGCGGCCGTGGCGATGTGCGGGGCTTGGACCGGCTGAAGGCTATTTTGCAACCGTAGAGCATTGATTATGGAAAGACCCTGCTGGTCGCAGGCCACCGGGTCGCGGCTCATGATCAATCCCTTGTAGAAGAACTGCGGGGGGCCGGAGGGGCCGCCGCTGTAACAGCCGTAGAGGCAATCCACCATGGCCAGGACCTGTTTTCCGGGAAGGGTCTGTCGGATAGTCCGGTTCAGGGCCGCGATATAAGGATCGCAGAGGTTGGCGTGCAGACTGCCGGGAGCGTGGATGCTCCCGTAGTGGTTCTTCAAGGAAAGGCTCACCTCGGACTCGCTGTGGTGCTTCAGGACGGCGAGGTTGATGAGAGAATCGCAGAGCTCGCTCAAGAGGCGGGAGGGATTCTGACTGACCCCGGCCACATCCCAGGCCGTGGAAGAGTAGCCCACGCCGCCCTGATCCGTGCCGAAGCAGCGCCAATCCGTGGTCCCGGTGTTTAAAGAATAACCCCCGTTGGCGGTCAGTTCGCTGTTGGAACGGTCCCAGACGATGACGTTGTTCTCGGAGAATGTCCCGCTCCCTAAGGGCATCTGGGCCAGTCCCTTGGCGATGGCCCCGGCCATCTCCTTGTGGCTCACCAGGCGCGACGCGTTCAGGCAGTTCACCTTGATCCCGATGATGCTGGTGGATTTGAGATCGGGGAAGAGGGAGAGCCAGGCCTCGCCCACCGTGGCCTGGCCGGTTAAAGCAATGATCGCCGCGTCCACGATGCGTTGGACGTAGGTGGAATTGATGTTTCCCCGGTTGTCCACGGAAGACTCGTGAGTCGCAATGACCACGAGGCTCTTCTGTGGCGGGGGCGGAGGCGGAGGTTGAATGACCCACAGCCCCTTTTTGCCGCAGCCGGAAAGAAGTGCCCCACCGGCGAGGACCCCCGCCGTCCTCAGGAAGTCCCGGCGGGAAACTTTTGACTTTTGGTTTTTGATTCTTGATTTCCTTGAAAAACCTGTCCGGCCAAGAAAAGGACCCCGAGCAAAAACGATCGGGGTCCCGAAAACCGTTTTACCGAATCAACCTCTATTACAGTCTAACGGTCCGACCGTCCAAACCGTTTAACCGGATTTACCTGACGACGACAAGCTTGGCGCTGGCGCTCCGCTCCTCGGTGACCAATCTCAAGAAATAAACCCCCGAGCCCGTGGGCAGGCCATTGCCGTCCTTGCCATCCCAGTAAAGCCGGTGCTTTCCCGCGGAGAGAGTCCCCTGTACCAACTCGCGGAGGAACCGGCCCTGGGCGTCGTAGACCGAGACCCTGGTCCAACTTGGAGCGGAGAGGGAGAACTCCACCGTACATCCCCCGCGGCTGGGGTTCCGGCGCACGGAGGTGAAACCAAAGGGAACGTTGGGTTTGGTGCCTGCGGAACCTTGCTCCACCCCGACGATCTTATCCGACATCACCTTGGCGAAACGTTTGGCGATGGCTAACGCCGTGTCGCGTTTGGGAAAGATGTCATTGATGTCCACGCGGCAGAAGAACTTTCCCTTCCAGAAATCGATCCGGTAGGACCACAGGCCACTGGTATCGATCCGGGCCTCCTCCCCGGCATGCCCGGGATCGATCCACGGCATTCCGCTGCCGGTGCGGGAGTCATGGTAGGTGTTGTAGCAGCTGTCCCGGGTTCCCTGGTCGAAGGTCATCGCGTAGCGGATGGTATCCCGGGTGCTGCCCGGCATCGGACCCTCGTAAACCTGCCGCCAGGCTTCCACGAACCCGTGATCCACGAACGCCTGGCCGGGGCCATCGATCCAGGCGAACAGCTCGCTGGCCCCGATCGCCACCTCGGGCGTGTCCACCCGGGCCCAGCCCGGGATCTCATAGGAGAGCGGCAGAAGCGCAGCTCCCCGCTGCTGGGACCAGGCCCCGGGGACGATTAAAACGAGGAGTGCGGAGAGCAAAATCAGACGTTTCATCTCACACCTCCAAACTTAACGTATCAAACTCAGGGAGCGTTCGATACTGGCTCCCCCGAAGGCCAGCCGGACGAGATAAACTCCTGAGGCGACTTTATGCCCGGAACCGTCCCGGCCGTCCCAGATCACGGAATGCTGACCCGCTGACCTCGTGCCGCGGGTCAGGGTCCTGACCTGGACGCCGAGAGCATTATAAACCTCAACCCTGGCTTCGCCGGCCCTGGGGAGGAGGAACGGGATCTCGCTCGTCCCGGCGAACGGGTTCGGTCGGGGAGGAAACAAAGCGAAGTCATAGGACCTGCCTTCCGGGGCGGGCTCCAGCTCCACCGCCGAGGGATTGTTGATTCTGATCAGGGTGTACTGCCGCGTGCCCAGCCCGATGCTTTCGGCGTAGGCCAAGTAGGGGGAGGTCTTCCGGGCATACCCGTGGGCCACGCGCAGGTTGTTGACCATCTCAACGCCCATGCTGTCGATGGCCACCGGGTCCTTGGATAGGATCAGGGTCCGCGTGGTGGCCTGGGCGGAGGAGCTGGGGCTGTTGTAGATGGCGAACAAGCCGTCGATGAGATAGATCTTCTCCTTGTGACCCAAGCTGTCGCGGATGACGCGCATGACCTCGGGCACCTGGCGGCGCATGATGCTGCTGCTGTGCAGGCTGCTCGGGCTGTTGATCGTCCCGTAATGGTTCTTCATCGAGAGGGAGAAGTTGATATTGGAGACACTCATATCCTTGAGCACGCTGAGGTTGATCAAGAAAGCCGAGGAATCCGCGAGGGCGCCGGAGTACCGCTCGGGAGCCCCGAAGATGCTGTAGCTCTTGGTCTGATAACCCCAGACAGAGTCGTTGCCTCCGCAGCGCATGTCGAAGGTATCCGTGCGGACGGTATACCCTGCGCTTCTGAACTCGCTGTTCCAGCGGTCGAAGGCGAGGAGCCGCCAGGGGCGGAAGGTCGCAGCTCCGAATTGCATCTGGGTCAGACCCCGCAGGATGGCTCGGGTCACCGGGGGATGAGCCGGCATGCCGCCGAACGACCAGACGCTCAACTTGAGAGCGATATTCTGAGTCGCGGTGAGCCCGGGGAAGATGCCTTTCCACGCTTGGCCCACCGTGGTGGAGTCGGTCAGGGCCTTGATCCCGGCATCCATCATGCTGCGCACCACCAGGGAGTCGATCGTGGCCCCGCGGACCGCGTTGGTGTCCCAGACCACCACCACCCGGCTCTGCGAGTGAGCCAGAGCGACCAAGGTCACAAGCAGGGCCGAAACCAAAAGCAGGCGTTTCATCGCACCCCTCCTCGTGGATTCATTGCCCCTTACTGGATGAGGCTTGCGGTCCGCTCGATGCTTGCGCCCTCAAAGGCCAGACGGACCAGATAGACCCCTGAGGCTGACTTCTCTCCCAACCCATTCCGGCCGTCCCATACCGCGCGGTGCTGCCCCGCCGAATGGGTTCCACTGGCCAGGGTCCTTACGCGCTCGCCGAGAGCATTGTAGATCTCCACGCGTGCCTCTCCGCTGCGGGGCAGAAGGTAGGCGATCTCGGTCGTCCCCGCAAACGGGTTCGGCCGTGGCGGAAGCAGGGCGAAGCCGCTGGACCTCCCCTCTCCCGGTTGCTGAAGCTCCACCGCCGAGGGGTTGTTGATCCGGATGAGTTGATATGCCCGCCGCCCCAGCCCGATGCTTTCGGCGTAGGCTAAATACCGTGAGTCCTTGGGCTGTAATCCATGCGCCCGGCGCAGATTGTTGATCATCTCGACGCCCATGCTGTCGCAGGCCACCGGGTCCTTGGAGAGAACGAGGGAGCGGGTGATGACCTGGGGGCTTCCTGACGGACCGTTGTTGTAGATGGCGAACAGAGCGTCAATAATGTAGATCTTTTCCTTGTTGCCTAAGCTGTCGCGCATCACCCTCACCAGCTCCGGCGTTCGCCGTCGGGCATCTGGGTGCAGGCAGTTGGCGTTGCTCACCGTCCCGTAGTGGTTGCTCATATTCAGGGTGTATTGCCTCCCGGCCATGCCGTGATCCTTGAGCACGCAGAGGTCGATCAAGAAGCTGCTTGAATCCACCAGGACGCGCGAGAAATTCACCAGGCTGTCGAGAATAGGCCACCTACGGGTAGTGTAGCCCCATCCGGCATGGCCTGTTCCTAAGCAGCGCATGCCCAGCGTGTCGGTGCGGACCGTGTAGCCAGCGCCGGACAGCTCGGCGTCCGTGCGTTCGAAAACGATCAAACGCCAAGGGCGGAAGGTCGCGACCCCGAGCGTCATCTGGTTCAGGCCCAGGGAGATCGCCCGCGCGACCTGGGGATGAGAGGACAGGGGGTAGAGACAGTTGGCCTTGAGCGAGATGTTCTGGCTGGCGGTGAGGCCCGGGAAGATGCCCTTCCACGCTTGTCCCACCGTGGTCGAGTCGGTCAGGGCCTTGATCCCGGCGTTCATCATGATTCGCACCACCGCGGTGTCAATGGTCGAGCCCACGACCGCGTTCGTGTCCCAGACCACCACCACCCGGCTCTGGCTGTGGACCAAACTGACGCTCAGGAAAACCAAGCCGAGGATCAGTCCTTTCCTCATCGCTCCCTCTTCGGGTTCGTTTTAGTGAACCAGGCTTACTGAGCGTTCGATGCTGGCCTGGCCGTAGGAAAGTCGGACGATATAGACCCCCGAGGCCGCTGGATTCCCAGTCTCATTACGACCGTTCCAGGTGAGGCTGTTTCTGCCTCCCGGGAAGGAGCCGCTGGACAGGGACTTAACCCTCGTCCCGATGAGATTGTACACATCCACGCGGGCCTCCCCTGCTCGGGGAAGGAGAAAAGAGATTTCGGTTATCCCGGTGAAAGGGTTCGGCCGTGGCTGAAGAAGGGTGAAGTCGCCTGTCTGCCCCTCCATCTTCGGTTCCTGGGCCACGGCGGCCGAGGGATTGTTGATCCGGATCAGGGAATACCTTCGGGTGCCGAGCCCGATGCTTTCGGCGTAGGCCAGGTAGCGCGAGTTCTTGCGTCCCAGGCCGTGGGCCACCCGCAGGTTGTTGATCATCTCCACGCCCAAGGAATCGCAGGCCACCGGGTCCTTGGATAGCACGATGATCCGGGGTGTCGCCTGGGGGCTTCCCCCGGGGCCGTTACTGTAAGAAGCGAAAAGCGCGTCCAGGACGTAGACCCGCTCCCTCCGGTTCAGGCTGTCCCGGATGAAACGGTTCAACTGCGGGATCTGCTGGCGGCCGTCGCCATGGTTCATCCCTCCTGCGGAATTGACCGAGCCGAAGTGGTTCTTCATCGTGATCGTGAACTCGGCGTTCCCGACGCTGTGGTCCTTGAGCACGCAGTGGTTGATCAGGAACGCCGAGGAGTCGGTGAACGCGCAGGCGAAGCGCTCCGAGGACCCCATGATGTTGTAGGTCTTGGCCTGGTAGCCCCAGCGGCTGTTCCCCCGGCAGCGCATCCGGGTCGTGTCCAATACGTTGGAGGTATTGGGATTGAGCGTGAACCCCGAGCCGGTGATGTTGCTTTCCGAGCGGTCGTCGTAGAGCATCAGGCGCCAGGGCCGGAAGGTCGTGGCCCCGGCCGGCATCTGGACCAAGCCCCGCAGGATGGCGGTGGCCACCTGGGGGTGGGACGGCAGGGCGGTGTTTATGGTGTTAATTTTGAGCGCGATGTTCTGGCTCGCGGTCAGGCCCGGGAAGCAGGACTTCCAGGCCCCGGCCACTGTGTTCGAATCCGTCAGGGCCTTGATCCCGGCGTTCATCATGATCTTCACCACCGTGGTGTCGATGGTCGAGCCGACCACCGAGTTGGTGTCAAAGACCACGACGACCCGGCTTTGCCCAAAGGCCATGGCCGACAGGGAAATGAACAAAACAAGGAGCAAACTTTTCTTCATCTTTGCCTCTCAAGGTTTGAAAATATTGCCCAGCCGACCCTTTAACTCTACCATATTTCCGGCCGTTCTGTCAAGTCAGGGAATGGCCGGCCCCGGCCTTGGGGGCCGGGGCCTAAAACAAGAGGGCAGGGTTATTTGACCAGGCTCAGGGTGCGCTCCATCCGGGAATCCCCGAACGCAAGCCGAATGAGGTAACTTCCCGAAGCGCAGCGCGTTCCGGACTCATCCCGCCCATCCCAGGACCGGGTATGCGCCCCGCCGGGAAGATCCCCCCGGGCTAGGGTTTTCACCCTCTCCCCCAGGAGGTTATACACCTCCAGCCGGGCTTTTCCGGAACGGGGAAGGAGAAACGGGATTTCGGTCGTCCCGGCAAAAGGGTTCGGCCTGGGCGGGAGCAGGGCGAAGTCGCTATCCCGGCCTCCGGCCTTCGGTTCCCGGGCCACGGCCGAGGGGTTCGTGATGCGGATAACCTGGAGGTTCCGCGAGCCCAGCCCGATGCTCTCGGCGTAGGCCAGGAAAGGCGACGGCCATGGCGTAAAGCCGTTGGCCGTTCTGAGATGGTTGATCATCTCCACCCCGATGCTGTCGCAGGCCACCGGGTCCCTGGACAGGATCAGGGTCCGGGGGATGGCCTGCGGGCTTCCCGCCGGGCCGCCGTTGTAGATGGCAAACAGGGCGTCGATGATGAAGATATTCTCCTTCCCTCCCAGGCTGTCCCGGATGTAGAGCTCCAGCTCCGGCAGGTCGTGAGCCCCGTCCACGTGGTTCCATTTCCAGGCCGTGTCCACCGTGCCCAGGTGGTTCTTCATGGAGAGGGTGAAGTTCGCCCCGCATCCGGTGTGGTCCTTCAGGCAGCTGAGGTTGATGAGGAAGGCCGAGGAGTCCGTGAGGGTCCGGCAGAAACGCACCTGGGTGCCCAGCACCCCGCGCAGCTTGGGCTCGTAGCCCCAGCCTGCGTGGTTGTTCCCCACGCAGCGGTAATTGGAGGTGTCCGTGCGGATCGCGTACCCCGCGGCCGTGAGCTCGGCATCCGACCAGTCATAGGCGATCGCCCGGTACGGCCGGAAGGTCCCGGCCCCGACGGTCATCTGGGTGAGCCCGGCGACCACGGCCCGGGTCACCTGCTGGTGAGAGGGCAAACGGCGCTCCGCGCAGTTCACCTTGATGCCGATGTTCTGGCTTGAGGCGATTCCCGGGAAGCAGGACTTCCAAGCCCCACCCACCGTTCCGGAGTCTGTCAGGGCCTTGATCCCGGCGTTCATCATGATCTTCACCACTGCGGTGTCGATCACGGTGCCCCTCACCGCGTTCGTGTCCCAGACCACCACCACCCGGCTCTGGGCCTGGGCCAGTCCCGCCGCGAGCAGAATCAGGGCGGCCCCAAGCCCTTTCCTCAGGGATCCTCCCGCCTTAGGGACCAACCGTCTCATAGGGCCTCGTGGGTGATCCCGGAGGAGTCGGTCTCCTGGGCCTGCTCCAGCTCCACGGTGTAAGCGATGCTCCGGATGCTTCCCCAGGGTACGATCAGGTTCTGGGTCAACTTGACCCTGTTCTCGTGCACGTCCGCAGACAGGGGGGTGAACACGCACACCGGCAAGTTCGTGTCCGGGGGATGCTGGGCGAAGTAGATCGTGGCCACGTGCTCCTTCATGGGCCCGCTCCCCTCCTGGGTGAGGTAGGCTACCGGGCTGGTCAACTCGATGCGCACCATGGTCTAACTCCTGTGAAATGGGTGGGACGAAAAAAGGTTACTCGGTTACCACCCTGTAATTATACGGTTCTTTGCCGGCCAAGTCAAGACGACCTCTTCCATTTTCTCCTTATTTCGATTAAACTATATACCGGAAAGGGGAGTCAAAACGATGAAAGGCCTTTTCCCAATCCCGGGCATGTCCGCAAGTCATCAAGGAGATGCGTTCATGCGTCGTTTCAATCACTGCCTGTTGGCCCTTCCCCTGCTGGTTTTCCTCGCTGCTCCCGGCCTTGCACAACCTCTCCAGCACCGAATCCTGATCGCCACATCGCCGGACGGTCTTTCCTGGACCCGGCTGAACCGCATCTTCTCGGACTCCGGGGACGTGCCGGATGCGGTGCTCGCCCCGAACGGGAGCGTCCACGTCTATTACCAGGGCCTCTGGACCCCCACCCGGGACGGGATCATGCTGGGCGTCTCGCAAGACGGGCTATCCAGCTGGACCTACTACCAGATCCCCATTCCCGGCACCGGCTCCTGGCCCGGCAAGCCCTGCGACCCGGACGTCATCGTCAAGAACGACACCTTCCGGCTCTATTTCACCGGGGAGCCAAACGGGGATGGGACCCCTGAGACCTACTCCGCAATCTCCACGGACGGCATCAGCTTCGCCATGGAGAGCGGCATCCGCTTCCAAGTCTCGGGCCAGATGGTCCTGGACCCCTCTCTCCTCTGGACCGATACTTTGCAATATTTCGCCGGGGGCGCCCCTCCGGGCCAGAACTGGCACGCCCACTCCACGGACGGAATCAACTTCATCCAAAAGCCCAATTTCTCTTCCGGAAGCCTCCTCATGGCCAACGGGATACGCCTGACCAGCGGGTATCGCTTCTACGGCTTCGAGAACATGCCCGCAGAGGGCATCCGCTCGCTCTTCTCTTCGGACGGGGAGACCTGGGCCCCGGACTCCGGTTACCGCCTGCGCGTGGACCCGTCTCACGGCCTGGAGAGCCTCTGCGTCAAGGACCCTGCCGTGGTCAGGAAAGACACCCTGTTCCTGATGTATTACGTCACCCGCAAGCCCTTGGGCACAGGCATCGAGACAGGCAGGCAGGGAGAGAAATCCTTGCTAAACCAGAGTCTGCGGATCGCCCCCAATCCCTTCCACCTCTCCACAGGAATCGAATTCTGCCTCCCCGCCCGGGGCAAAGTCAGCCTGAGGGTTTATAACTCCCTCGGCAGGCTGATGGAGACGCTTTGCGAGGGGGAGGTTGCGGCTGGAAGCCATGTCATCGTCTGGAACAGGAACGGCCTTCCCGGCGGGGTATACTTCCTCCATCTATCCACCGGAAATAACCTAACGACCCAAAGAGCGGTTCTCCTGAGATAAGGATCCCATGATGCGAAAAGAAGTCATCTCTCTTGTCCTGGTCCTGCTTGCAGCCGGAGGGGCTTTTTCCTGCTCCTGGATGACCGGGGAGAGCTCCGGGAGCTGTTTGTCTTTCAACCGCAACGCGGGCGTGGCCCTCGGGGACACCTGGGGCCTGCCGATCAGCGTGGGAGGGGTCAGCCGGTACAACTCGGACTGCCATCCTTCGCTCACGGCCGACCGCAGGCTGATGGCCTTCTGCGCCGCGGCCCAGAACGGCCCGCCCTACGACACCCTGCACATCGGGGGCATCGGGTTCAACGTCTACACCGCGCGCTGGAACGGCACGAGCTGGGACTCGGTGCGGAACGTGGGCCGGCAGATCAACCCGGCCACCTACCCGACCATTTCCCCGGACGGCGACTCCCTGTTCGTGCACAAAGGCAACAAGCTCTGGCTCTCCACCTGGCAGGGCAACGGCTGGAGCAACCCCGTTCGCCTGCCCTATCCGGTGAACGACCCCAGCATGACCGTCCAGGACGGGCCCTGCGCCATCACCCTGGACGGGCACCAATTGTATTTCAAGTCCGCCCGGACCGGAGGCTACGGTCAGGGCGATATCTGGGTCGTGCGCATCACTCCCACGGGGTTCGATTCCCTGACCAACTGTGGGCCGAACGTGAACTCCGCGGGGCAGGAAACCCATCCGGGCATCTCGCCGGACAAGCAGAGGCTGTATTTCTCGGACTTCGGGGGCCAGCGCCCGGGCTGGAAGTACGGGGACTGCGACGTGTTCGTCTCGCACTGGACCGGCAGCGAGTGGGGTCCGGCTGAGGTGCTTCAAGCCCCGGTGAACACGGACCTCCCCGCCTGCTCGGCGTTCGAATCCACGGACGGAAGGCTCTATCTCGGAAGCGAGGTCTCGGAGGGGACCTACGGCGAGGAAGACGTCTGGGTCTGCAATCCCGATTCCACTCCGAAAACAGAGGAACCCTCAGGCTCCGGGTCCAAAGCCTGGCAGAACACAGGGGAGCTGTCCAATGCGACTTATGTGTATGATCTGATTGAGGCCGGAGGGGCGGTCTACGCGGCCACGGCCCCGAACGGGGATGTGTTCAAGACCACGAACGGCGGAGCGGCCTGGGCCAATACTTCTGACATCCCCGGCGAGACGCACATCTACTGCCTGCTCCCGGCCCGGGACGGATCCATTCTCGCGGGCACCTATCCCAACGGCAAGGTCTTCCGGACCACGGACGGGGGCTTTTCCTGGAATCAGTCCGCGCAATTCGCCTACGCCCATGCCGTGAGGAAAGTCTTCCAGAAAGCGGACGGCACGCTCTTCGCCGGCACCTCCCCGGACTCCTTCGGGTTTGGGAGGGTCTGGCGCTCCACGGATAACGGGGCCAACTGGGTTCGCACCGGGAACGTGCCCCTGGTGGCGGGCGGGATGTTCTGCTTCTACGAGACCTCGGGAGGAGCCCTTCTGGCCGGGGCCCGGAACATGGGGGACCGGTTCTACGTCACCCTGAACAACGGGAACACCTGGAATGTCCAGAACCTGCCTTACGTGGACAGCACGGTCACCCTGGCTCAACTCTATTTCTTCCACCGCACTTCGGACAACCGCCTGTGGACCGGAGGCTGGGCCCACGGCCCGCAGGGAATCCTCCTGCGCTCCACGAACGAGGGGATGGTCTGGGACACCTGCGGGGTCATCCCCAACGGCACGATGAAGGCGGGAAGGGTCTTCGACATGGCCGAGGCCCAGGACGGGTCGTATTTCATCGGGTTCCACCCCGGGCCGGACTCGGTGGTCTTCCGCTCCACGGACGGAGGATCGACCTGGCGGAACTGCGGAAGCCTGGCCGGGGCCTACGAAGCGCTCTCTTTGCTCAGGGCCTCGGACGGGACGATTTACGCCGGGACCACGCCCAACGGGGATGTGTTCAAGTTCACGGCCTCGGGCGTGGAGGCAGGGGAAAAAGCCCTTTGGAATGGGAGCGTGAGGCTGTTCCAGAACGAGCCCAACCCCTTCCATTACGCGACCTCGATCCGTTATTCACTACCCAGACGTGAGTTAGTAACCCTAAAGGTCTATGACGCCCTGGGAAGAGAGGTCGTTACGCTCGCAGACGGAACCCAGGAGGCGGGGAACCATGCCGCCATTCTCGAATCCAGGAACCTCGTAAGCGGGATGTATTTCTACCAGCTCCGCACCGGCGACTCTGTCTTAACCAAGAAACTCCTGGTCGTGAGGTGATGCCATGAAGGCTTTGCGTTCCGCCCTGACCGCCCTCGGGCTTGTCTTCATCGTCTCGCAGGCCGCTGCCCAGCCGATCCGGGACACGCTCTGGATAAGGATGGACGACGGGGTGAGGCTGGACTGCACCCGGTTCACGCCCCAGGGCTCGCCCCCTCCGGGCGGGTTCCCGGGGATCGTGTTCGTGCACGGACTGGGGGGCTCCAAGACCTCGACCGAGACCCAGGCCCGGGCCTATGCCGACAGCGCGTATCTCACCCTGGCCTATTCCGTGCGCGGGCAGGGCCGCTCCGAAGGCCTGTCCACCTGCTTTTCCTGGCGCGAGCGCAGGGACCTGGACACCCTGCTGCACTGGATGGCCGCGCTTTCCAACGTGAACGACACGCTCCTCGGGGTGAGCGGGGGCTCGCAGGGGGGATTCCACTCCTGGTTCGCGGGCGTGGACCGCACCCCGGCCCGGGCCGTGGCCCCGGAGAACTCCATCCCGGAGCGGGCGGACAACGCCTCGCGCAACGGGTGCTATGCCAAGGCGATCACCGCGGAGATCAACTACTCCTCAAACCTGAGGCTGGACACCCTGGCTTATCCCCTGAAGCGCCTGCTGCTGGCCGACAAGTACGACTCCGTGCACACCGTGATGGGTCAGGGCAGGAACTTCGACTCCACCCAGGTCGCCTCCTCCACGGCGCGGTACGTGATGATGGGGGCCTGGCACGACCGCGTCTTCCCGCACAACAAGGTCCCGGGCGCGTTCGCGGTCGGCCCGAACCGGCCGATCCTATACCTCGGAACCGGCGGGCACGGCTCGGAGAACTCGGCCCAGGAGCAGGCCTGGCGCACCAACCTGCGCTGGCGCTTCTTCCAGGAGAACCTGAAAGGGCTGTACCGGGGACTGGACACCCTCGGGCCGGGGGTCATCTCCCTGGGCCCGAACTGGCGGCACATCAAGACCGGCTCCTGGCCCCCTCCGGGACAGACGAACACGACCTATTACCTGCATAGCGACGGAACGCTCACGACCTCTCCTCCAGGGTCTTCGGACTCCTCCTACCACATCTCCCACCGGCTCACCAACACGGGGTACACCTGGAGCGCGGCCGTGAACGACAACTTCAACCGGGTCACCAGCTCCTTTTTGCAGAACCGCAGGACCTGGCGGACGGCGCCGCTGGCCCAGAACACCATCCTCCTGGGCGTCCCCACGGCCCAAGCCTTTGCCAGAGGCCCGCAGCCCCGATTCCAGGTGAGCCTCCAGATCTACGACGAGCCGCCTTCCGGCTCGCCGACCTATCTTACGATGGTCAGCCTGGGGCAGAGGAACAACCCCGACTCTCTGGCCTGGCAGACCCTAACGGGCGAGTTCGTGATCATCGGCTGGGAGATCCCGGCCGGGCACCGCATCCGGGTGGACTGGGTGAGCGTGAACCAGACCCTGACCGACACCACGCTCTGGTTCGTGCCCTACTGGGGCGCGGACGGGACCCTGACCCTGGGATTAGATTTCCAGCATCCCACAAGCATCCGCCTCCCTTTCTGGAGCCCCTCGGGCGTGGAGGCCGGAGAGCCCGGGGGCTACGCCGAACCCGGCCTTGAAGTCCTGCCCAATCCCGCATGCAAGGAAGCATCCGTCACCTTCGGCCTGAGCCGGGAAGGCCAAGTCCGGCTGGAGCTCTACGACCTCCTCGGCCGCAAGATCAGCACCCTCCAGGACGGCCCGCTGACGGCAGGCCCAAAGAGCTATGCCCTGGACACCCGGGACCATCCCACCGGCATCTACTTCCTGCGCCTCACCCTGAGCAACAGGCAATACACCCGGTCGCTCCTGATCCTGAGATAAACGAGCCCAAGGTCGTCGGAGGGGTTATCCCGAAGCTAAACAGGGATAACCCCTCATATTTCAGGGACTTGCTTCACGACCTCCCAATTTACCCCCTGCTCAAACCCCCTCGGTTTCTGGCATAACTCAAGGATTGTCAACGGGCTATACGAATTCCATACGAACGCTTCCCGCCAAGTTCACACTAAGTTGTGTCTAATTTAACACTAATTTCAGTCTAATTTAACTCTAATTTAAGTCTAATTTAACACTAATTTAACACTAATTTCACACTAACTTCACGCTAATTGAACGAACTGCCATCCAAAGGGACCCCGGAATGTTGGAGTTGAGGACCCCTCCCTTTCTCCCTCCCCTCGTAGGGGAGGGTCCCCACCCACCCGCCCTGAACGACAGACAAGGAGAGGGGGAGACAGGGGGAAACGCGAAGCTGAGAAGGGGACAACGGCATTTCGAATTGCGAATTGCGGATTTAAGATTGAACGGCAAACCAAAGACACTGGATTCCCGCTTTCGCGGGAATGACGACCTCTAAGGGGGAGAGTGAGAAACGGCGAGACGGCGACCTCACCCCCGGCCCCTCTCCCGACAGGAGAGGGGAGATCCCCTACCTTCAGTCCCTCTCCCTACCCCCTTCCGAGCACCCCTATAAGAAATAGGACAGGCCCCCTTGACAACCGCCTCGCCCATCTGGTATATTAAGGCCACAACAAGGAAGCCAAGGCATAAAGTTGGGGAAACCTCGTTGAGGAGGAAGATTCAAATGAATCAGACGCTGGAAGAAGCCCCGTAAACGGGGCGGGTGAAAGTCAACCATCATCACCCCACACCCCCAGCGTCCTTTGCTTTGCTCAACAGTTCGACGGTTGGACAGTTTGACGGTTAGACGGTAACGGCAAAGGCAAACTACAAGCACAAATGAAAGGAAGGATTTTATGAATGGTATCTACTGGGGTGATATCATATCGGTGGTTCTTGAGTTCACCAAAGTGTTAGCTTGGCCAATAGTTGTATTAATTGCCATGCTAATGTTCCGTAAGCCTGTATATGTAATACTTGATCGAATCAGAAGGGTAGATATCCCCGGGTTAGGCTCATTGGATATCCAGGCGAAAATCCAAAGTGCAAAAGAGCTATCAGAAGAAGTAGAGAAAACACCGTTGCCGATACCCGAAGAAAAGAGGAAAACCCCCAGCTTGCCATTAACTGAAGCTAATGCAAGAATGCTGAAGCTGGGCCTTCATCCTTCTCCTAGTGGGTTAAATATGTCGTATTATCGTGAACTGGCTGACCAAGACCCTAACTTAGCACTCGCGGGGCTAAGGATAGAAATCGAAATACTTGCAAAGAACATCGCTAAAGGTTTTAAGGTCGACTTTGAGAAACGAGATTCAGGTGTTAGGCTTCTACAAAAGTTACGCGATGCTGGTGCAATTACGACCGATCAGATGTGGTTAACTCGGAAAATATGGGAACTATGCAATGTCGCCCTACATGATCGCCGTGTAACCCGAGAGGAAGCTAATAGTGTAATAGATGTTGCACACGTTCTTGCAGATCAGTATTTGAGTTGGTTAAGTTGGGGCTTTACTGATGATTGGAAGCCAAGTACTAAATAACAATCGATAACAGAACGGGTGGGGCGAAGCCCCGCCCCCCGAAAACAGAGTAAGGGGATATTAAAATGATGAATGGAATGAATGAAGATGGGACGAGGTTGGAAAAAGGAAATGTTAATATCAAATGGGGAGAGCATCTCGTAGCTCCCCTGGTTGTTGGGATTGTTGTTCTCCTCGGTCAATCCCTGCTTCAGCCTTGGGTTTCAGGGAAAATCCATGCGAGCACCGAACGCTGGAATGCAAAACGATCAGCCTTTTCTCAGGCACTTGCAGTAGTAGACAAGCAGTTAGCAGCTCACCCCTTCGATGTGGGGCCAGATGCGGCGAAGGTGCCGGTTCAAGCCGCAACAGAGCCTGATCCCTCCGAAATCAACTCGGCCTACGATAACTTGGTGCTGGTCGCAGACAACCGCGATATCATTGATGCGTACCTTGGATGCTTTGGCGCTAGGGAGGGCCAAACCACGGTCTGGCACAATGAACGGGTGCGTTTGTGGGGGTTGATGAGAGCGGAATTAGGCTTTAAGCCTATAGATTTGAAGCCCGAGGATGTTCGCTTTTGGGTTAAGAAACTCCAACAAGGCGATACAGCGAACGTGGTATCACCCCGTCGCTGAACTAAAAAGGAGGAGGAGATGAGAAGGCTTTTTCTGGCGGTCCTCCTTTTAGACCTTGCCGGAACCGTTTTCGCCCAGCAGAGGTGGGAGAGGACCTATGGGGGGACGGGTGATGACGAGGGAAACTCTGCCCAGCAGACCACGGATGGGGGTTATATCATCGTAGGTTATACTGATTCTTATGGCAACGGCGACCAGGTTTACCTCGTCAAGACCAACCCATTCGGAGACACCCTCTGGACTCGGACCTACGGAGGCCCGTTAGGCGATTTAGGAGCTTCGGTCCAGCAGACATCGGATGGAGGCTACATAATCACCGGAAGCACAACCTCCTTCGGTGCTGGGAACTGGGATGTCTACCTTATCAAGACTGATTCCACCGGGAGTACTCTCTGGATGAAAACCTACGGAAAAGCGAGCGGCGATGATGGCAGATCTGTCCGACAGACTTCTGACGGAGGGTACATCATCGCGGGAGGGACTTATTCAGCCGGGAGCAGCACCCAAGTCTACCTCATCAAGACCAATTCTTCTGGGGATATCCGCTGGACCCAGGAGTACGGAGGAACGAGCGAGGATGAAGGTTACTCCGTCCGACAGACCTCTGATGGGGGGTACATCATCGCGGGAACGACAGCTTCTTTTGGAGGAGGCTTCCAAGTCTACCTTGTCAAGACCGATTCCACAGGGGATACACTATGGACCCGGAGCTATGGAGGGGGGGCCGACGATAGAGGTCGTTCCGTCCAGCCGACCACTGACGGTGGCTACATAATCGCAGGAATGACATGGTCTTTCGGTGTTGGTAGCGATGTCTACCTTATCAAGACCAATACCGCCGGGGATACCCTCTGGACCCGTAACTACGGGGGGTCGGGCTGGGAATGTAGTAACTCCTGCCAACAGGCCTCTGATGGTGGCTACATCATCGCAGGACAGACCGGATCTTTCAGTAACGCCTATCAGGTCTACCTCCTCAAGATCAATGTGAGAGGAGACACCCTCTGGACTCGGACTTACGGGGGAGCAGATTACGAGGATGGCAAATCCGTCCAGCAGACTCAAGATGGAGGATACATCGTCACGGGATATAGTAATTCGTTCGGGAATAGCAGGCAAGTCTATCTCATCAAGACGGATGCATATGGCAGCAGTGGGGTGGAGGAAAGCAGACAAGGGGACAAGGAGACAAAGGGACAAGGGGAAAGACTAAGAGCAACCCCTAATCCCTTCACCTCCTTCGCCACCCTTCCCGGGCATGAGGGGGAGCGGTTTGACCTCTACGACATCTCAGGGAGGAAGGTGGGGACGTACAAGGGTGACCGGATCGGGGAGGGGCTGGCGCCGGGGGTCTATTTCCTCCGTTCTTCGGACAGCAACGACAAGCCCCTGCGCATCGTGAAGGTGAGATAAACGGCAGGAGTTAGGAATCAGGGGTTAGGGATTAGAGTAACGGCAAAACAAAAACAAACCAACCAAGGGGGCGGGGCGAAGCCCCGCTCCCATTGACTTTTCCCGCCTGATTTGGTATAGTGCGGGATAGGTCGTATCCACCTTAACGCGGAGGGGTGAAATGAAAATCAGCCTGTTGGGGATTGGGATCGCGCTGCTTCTTGGCGTAACCGGTCTTTTTGCGGACACCATCCCGGGCGGGGACGTGTCCGGGAACTGGTATCGGTCGCACTCGCCGTACTACATCGCGGGCAATATCACCGTGCCTGCGGGCGATACCCTGACCATCGAGCCGGCGGTCCGGGTCAATTTCCTCGGGGCCTCTTCATTAACCGTGAACGGCTGGCTGGAAGCGGTCGGCACGCAAGCCGATTCCATTTACTTTGCCGGGGGGAACGGCTTGCATTTCAACGTCGCGCAGGACAGCAGCCATCTTGTCTACTGCAGCGTGATATTTTTTTCCACGGTGAGATGCAGTACTTCTAATCCGGTGATCTCCCACAGCTCGATCGACGGTTTTATTTATGGGATTCGCGTAGAAGACTCCAGTAATCCACGTATCTCCGATTGCCTCATCAGCAACTCCGGCGTTGGGATCTACTGGTATAGCAACGTCAGCGGGACCATCAGCGGTTGCGTTATCAGCCGCAATCCGGGGGGCGGCGTCATCCAAGAAGGAGGGCGCCTGACGTTCATCGATTGCAATATCAGCGATAACAAGTCATCAAACTTTGCAGGAGGAGTCTACTCCTACGGCGGCAACGTTGACTTCATCAACTGTACGATCAGCAATGACAGTACGTTCGGTAAAGACGGAGGCGGGGTTGCGTGTCACAACGGCACGGCGACCTTCACCAACTGCACGATCAAGGGCAACTATTCACAAGATCTAGGCAGTTACCCGTACATTGGCGGTGGCGGTATCTCTCTTTATCATGCCAACGCGGTCCTTTCCCATTGCACGGTTTTCGGAAATTTCGCGACGCCGCATGGGGCCGGGATTGCGGTCGACACCGGCAGTCTGAGCATTGACCATTGCACCATCGATGGGAATGAGTCGGATTGCGCGATGTATCCCGGCTCCGCCATCGTCATCCTCGGCGGGGGCACCACCGCCGATATCACGAACAGCATCATCTCTAATAACTATGGTTGGACCAGCAATGCATGCGGCATATACAATCAGGGCACGCTCACGGTTGAGTATTCGGATTTCCACCACAATACGCTGGGGGGCCACATATCCGGCAACATACCACCCGGATTCGGTGTCCTCGATACCACCAACCATAACGGCGATTCCTGCGACGTCTACTACAACATCTTCCTGAACCCGATGTATGTGGATACGGTGAATCACGATTATCACCTGACCGCAGGCTCGCCCTGCATCGACGCCGGCGACCCGGCATTCGCCCATGACCCGGACTCGACCATCACGGACATGGGACGTTACTATTTCAACCAGGGGTCCGGGGTCGCGATCGGGCCTCCTGCTTCCATCCGCCTTCCCGCTTACCGGGCCTGCCCCAATCCCTTCACCTCCTTCGCCACCCTTCCCGGGCATGAGGCCGAGCGGTTCAGCCTCTACGACGTCT
>CAYGWX010000048.1:0-8961 GCA_964353855.1 uncultured bacterium
TTAAATTAGACTTAAATTAGAGTTAAATTAGTGTTAAATTAGACACAACTTAGAGAGAACTTGGCGGGAAATGGTCGACTAATCTTGGTAAAAAGAGGCCACCCTGGTCTTGGGTGGCCTCTTAAGGCTATTTAATTACTGTGGTTAGGCTTTGTTTACCGGAGCCCGGCAGTTGCGCGGAAGGCGAAGCGTTTCTTCCCTGGCAGTGGATCTGAGATCCAGAGCGGGAAGGCGCAGTCTATGGGGCCGAGCTTCAACCCGATCCCGGCGTCCCTCCGGGAGTTTGGCGAACCATTGTCCCACGCGTTTCCGGCGTCGAAGAAGAAATATCCGGGCAGGGGCGGGAATCCGGCTTCCAGGGTTACCCCCGCGGCCCTCGCTCCCCGGATATGCCTTCCGTAATACCCTCTCAGGTTGGCGTCTCCCTGGACATGCCAGTATTCCTGAGGAGAAAAGGGGCCTTTCCTGCCGAGGATGAATGCGGTGGGGTCCTCCGGGAAAAGCGCCCCGGACAGGTAGTACTGCTCCTGGGCCGGGACCTCGCCCGTGGCGTATCCCGCGAAGCCCCGGACGAAAAGCTTGAGGTTACGTGCGAGACGGGCGCTCTGCGAGAGTTCCAGCGAACCCTTCTGGAATCGATACGGGGAAGCAAGTCCGGCCCGCGCAGCAACCCGGGCGTAGTTCCCGAATCTCTTCCCCCGGTCATCGTACATGAAGCTCGCCCCCAGCGCCGTTACATGACCCACCGTGTAGTCTCTCGGGTCTTCCAGGACCGTGTCCTTCTGGGCCAGGTAATCCGTTTTTAAAGACAGGAAATACCTCGGCCCCCGGGTGAGGTACGGCCCCCAGTCCGTGGAGAGCGTGACGCTCCGCTCCTCCCTCGGCTTGGAGAACCACCCCGCGAAAAGGACCCTCGTCCGTTTCCCGGGCTTGGGCAGTCGGTATTGGTAGCTGGGGCCGATATACGCGGACTTGCTCTTCATCCCCCAGCCCAGGGTGAGCGTGGCGTTGCTCTGCCCGATGAGCGGCCCCTGGTCGATGAACCGCCCGCCCCAGAGCAGGGCCTGGGGCCGGAACCCGTCGTAGTCGCTGATCGAGAAGAAGGGGATCGCGATCACCGTGTAGTGCTCGAAATCCGGCAGCCCGATGAATGGCCGGAGCCTGAGTCCCCCCTTGGGCTTCTCGATGGGCACAAGGCCCCGGCGCATGGGCAGCATCGCGTACCCCGTGGGCTTGGTGGTGTAAAGCCAGCGCTTGAAAAGGGGCGCGTAGTCCGACCCTGCCTCCCGGTCGAAGGTCTCAAAGAAATCCTCGGGCCCGGGATGCTGGTAGCGGTATTTCTCCACGTAGGCCCGCATCGCCTTGTCGAACAGGCTGTCCCCCACCTCCCGCTTCAGTTCCAGGAACATCAGGGCCGGCTTGGCGTAGTTCGCCGCGGCATAGGTCAGGCCCTCGCGGTACGCGTAGGCCTTCTTCCCGGCCGGCTCCTCGATCCCGTTCGAGGCCGCGAGGTAGTACATCGCGTGGTACAGCATCCGGTCCGTGGCTTCCGGGAACAGGGCCTGGAAAAGCTTGCTCCCGGCGAGGTTCCCCCGGGTCCCGTATTTGGCCTCGAAGTAGCGCACCTCGGAGAAGGCCGTCATCCCCTCGTCCATCCAGGCTTGGTCCATCTCGTTCGTGCCCACCATCCCGTAGAACCACTGATGTGCGATCTCGTGGGCCACGGCCAGCTCCAGGAGCCTCGTCGAAGACGTCCCCTGCATCGAGATGATGACCAGGTTGGGATATTCCATCCCTCCGCCGGCAACGAGCTTCCCGTCGGCCACGGTCAGCGTCCGGTAGGGATACTTGCCGTACCACTTCCCGAATAGGGATAAGGCGTCCTTCGCGTACTGGGGCACCTTCTTCCAGGCCTTCTCATGCCTGGGGAGATACAGCACGCGGATCACGGTGCCGTCTATCGAATCCTCCGATACTCTATACTTTGCGTCCGCGACCCAGGCGAAGTCGTGCACGTTCTCGGCGTGGAACCGGACGGACCCGCCCGGGGCCTCGAGCTCCGTGCACCCCATGCAGTCCATCCCGCACGTCTCCCCCTTCACCTCCTGCCCCGTGCCCCCGAAGATCAGGTCCGTGTCCGCTTTGATGGTAACATCGAACGTCCCGTATTCCCCGTAGAACTCGCCCAGGGCGTGGTACCCGTCCGGGTGCCAGCCCTCCTCGTCATAGACCACGACCTTGGGGTACCACTGGCTGATCTCGTAGTGCCGGCCCACGTGTCCCAGCCTGGAGAACAGGGCCGGGATCTTCACGAAGAACCGGATGTCGAAGGTCGTCGAGTCCCCGGAAGGGATGGGCCTCGGCAGAACGACCTTCATCTCCGTGTCCTCTATCTTGCGCTGGGCCGGAGGGATGGGAACCCCTCCCATCTGGAGACCCTGGATGTCTATATATCCCCTGTCCTTCTGGGGTGCGAAGAAGAACCGGTAGCTTCCCTCGCGATAGGTTTCCTGGGCGAAGGCCGTCCGGTTGTCCCGGTAGGCGTTGGGGTAAAGGTGGAACCAGACTTCTTTGAGCGTATCCGGAGAGTTGTTCCGGTAGGTCAGGCTCTCCTGGCCCGTGAGGGTGTGGTCCTTGGTATTCAGTGCGACATCGATCTTGTAGGCCACGGACTGCTGCCAGGCCCGGAGGCTGGACGGGGTGGCGTAAAGGATGACCGAGCACAGGACGACCAGGCCGATGCGTTTATCCATGCCTCCTCCTACGCGATGTGGAGGTCCCGGCTACCGGTTTCGACAGGGCTTCTTTAATCTTCTGGATCACAAGGGGATTCATTTCTGCCGCGGCCTGTTTCTTAAGCGCAACCAGTTCTTGAGACGTGAGCATTGAATCCAATCCGGCCACGGCCGTAAGCCGAACCATCCAGTCTTCGTCGTTGATAAACCGGATTGCCGGGTTCGGTCCGCCGTCCTTGAGCTCACTCAAGGTCTGCACAGCCAGTGCCCTTCCTATGATGTTTCTAACCTCTACCCTCTGACCTCTTTCTTCTGCCCTCGCCAGCAGGGCTTTCCGGGCCGGCTCTCCGATCTTCACCAGGGCGGTCTGGGCGTTGTGTCTCGTGCCGTAGTAATCGTCCTCCAGGGCCGCTATTAAAGCCGGGACCGCGGCGCTGTCCCGGGCCTCGCCCAGGGTATAGGCCGCGACCCGGCGCACGTTCTCCACCGAATCCCTGAGCGCTTCGAGGATGGCATTCCTCCGCAGGGATTCGTCCTCTTTCCGGACCTTCAGCCGGCCCAGCGCGTCTATGGCCGAGCCCCGGACCCGCCAGTCTTCGTGCCGGGCGAAGTTCAGGACCGGCCCCAGGGCTTCCGCGGAGCCGCTCTTGCCCAGCTGGTACAGGGCGGACCGCAGGCCTCTCAGGTCGTTTCTCTCTAGGTACTTGATGAGATAGGGCGTGGACGGCGCCCCGATTCCCCCGAAGAGCTCATCCAGGCGGTTCCGCTCCAGGGGGTTCTTGGTGTTCAGCTTCTCCAGGAGCCGGGGCACGGCCTTCCCGCCCAGGGCGATGAGCGAATCCATCGCGGGCTTGACCAGGGAGTTATATTTCACGAGCCCCGAGGTGGTCATGTTGAACAGGCGATCCACCAGCCTCTCCACGGAATCCCTGGGCTCCGGCTCCGGCGGCCTCATGGGGGGAAGAACGGGAGGGCGTAGAGATTGAGGTTTGGTTTCGGGGATCTGGGATTCCGCATTCCGCATTCCGAAATCCGCATTCAACGAGTCCAGGTCCCAGCCCGTACCCCACATCCCGCTAGCCCACCACCCGCCCTGTTTCCCGTGCCCGACGTAACGGTCCGTTCCCCCGAAGTCCAGGAGGACGCCCACGCTGCCGAACTCCCTTAGGGGATTGCCATGGCCCTGGGTGCTCGTGGCGTCGCGCGCGGAATAGAAGTCTTCCCCTTTCTCGTCCACCAGGACGCCGATCCCGTTGGCGTTTCCCGCTCCTTGGGAGAGGCCCGAGGCGAGGTAGTTGTCGTTGCCCTGCCGGTCGATCAGGAACCCGGGCGCGAAGTCGTGCCCGCAGCCCTGGGACACGGTGCTCGCGAGATAGCTGTCATCCCCGGCCTCGTCCACCAGGGCCCCAAGGGAGAGGTGGATCCCCGAGCCCTGGCAATACTGATAGCCGAGGTAGCGGTCGTTCCCCTCCTCGTCCACGATGGCTCCGAGCCCGAACCAGTAGGAGCCGCCCTGGCCGAAGATGTCCGCGACATAGGTGTCGTTTCCCTTGCCGTCATAGATCAGGCCGATGCCCCCGGAGTAATCCGGGCGGATGCCGTAGGCATAGCCCTGGGACATCGTCAGGTAGTGGTCCAGGTAGCGGATCGTGTCCGTGTATTTTCCCCCGGCGTAGTAGGTGTCGTTCCCCTCGCCTTCCAGGAGGGCCCCCAGCCCGGCGCAGGACCCGAATCCCTGGGAGAAGATTCTGGCGTTATAATGATCGTTCCCCTTGTCGTCCTTGAGGATGCCGATGCCCCACAGCCCAGCGGCCTGGCAGCACAGGTCGCCCTCGTAGGTGTCGTCCCCGGCCTGATCCCAGAGGAGCCCCACGCCGAGGAGGCCGGTGCCCTGGCTGAGGCTCCCGCCGAGATACTTGTCATCCCCTTCGCCGTCCACCAGGATGCCCACGCCCATGAACGCGGAGCCCTGGCTGAAATCCTCTGGGGAAAGATAGGTATCGTTCCCCGCCAGGTCAATGCACACCGAGACCGGCAGTTCCGGCGTCGCCCCTCCGGCTCCGGCCAGATACTCATCGTCCCCGCCGAAGTCGATGATCAGCGCCGCCCGCTTGGGGTAAACCGTCTTCCCCGGCCCGCCAAGGATAATCTCCCCCTCCGGGGTTTGCTTGGCGAAAAGCACGTCTCCCTGGGCTGAGGTCTTGAATTTTCCCTTCTTCTTCAGGGTCTCGGGGCGGAGGGCCTTCAGAGCCTTGAGACTGAGGGTGATGTCGCTCGCGAGGATGCAGGCGGTGGTGTGGGCATTTTGTACGTTGGCCTTGTTCACCGCGGCCATCAGCCGTGCGGTCAGGGATTCAAATATAGCCTCCAGGCGCTTCTGCTCATCTGGCTCCCATTCCCGGGTATCGGATTGTTCCTTCACGAAATAAGGCAGGCTGTCCTGGAGGAAGCGCATTTCTTGCGGGCTCAAGGCGCTCCAGCCCGAGCGGATGACATGGGCGGACTGGCTGATCCGACCGGCCAGGCTGTCCACTATTACACGCAGCAGCTCAGGCAGGTCGCCGGAATGTTTAAGTTGTTTCCTGCTCGTGGGCCAGAGGGGAACGGGGCGGTTCCAGAAATAGCCTTCCGGGGAAGGGAGGTTCGCATGGAAAAGGATATAAGTAGAGCTGTTGATCGCCCCGGCGATCGTCTGGTTCTTTCCCAGCTCTTCGGCAAACAGGGTGCTGTATTCGGGGACCTCCAGGGGATTCTGCATCAAATACGTGACGATCGGCAGGCGGAAGGGGTCCAGGTCCTCGTAGTCCGCCCGGAAGCGGAGGTCCTGCCGGGTCATGAGCATCGTCCCCAGCGCCGCGTCCAGCGGCTTGAGCCAGGAGGTGTCCGGAGCTTCTGCGGCCCCCCGAAGGGGCACGCTTAGGGCTAACCCTAAAACGATTGCAAAACCGATTCGCCTCATTCTCATCTCCGTTTTCCTGTTTCTCATGAATGCCTAAGCATATCCTATTCCAAACCGTTTTGTCAACCGCCCCAAAAATAAAACCACCGACCCTCTGAGGGTCGGCTTCATTCTGCAACTTAATAAGCTGGATTTGCCGTAATCCTTATTCCGCGTCCCCTTTCGCCTTCCCCTTGTCCGAAGTGGTTTTCACGGCCTCGGGTTTCGACTCCGGTTTTGCTTCAGATTTCGATTCGGATTTCGCATCGGGTTTCACCTCCTGCTTCTCGGCCTTGGCCTGGTCCTTGTAGTCCTTGCTGCGGTGGTCCGTAATGTAGAATCCCGAGCCTTTGAACAGGAATCCCGACCCGCCCGATATCACCCGGTCCACCTTCCCCTGGCACTGCGGGCAGGTCTGGAGCGGCTTCGCGGAAATGCTCTGGGCCTCCTCAAAATGGTGATGGCACTTCCGGCACTCGTATTCGTAGGTGGGCATCTTCTTTCTTTAACCGCCGGGCCCCGATGTCCTCGGGGCCCGGCTTTTACTCAAACGTCTCTTAGTTTGTTAGATTTAGGACTTTGGGGATTTAAAATCCGCACTCCAAAATCCAAAATCTAAAATCGGCTTTTAGTATTCTCCGCCGTATCCTCCGCCGCCCGAGGGCATCGGCGGGGTCTTCTCCTTCTCCGGGATCTCCGCGACCACGGCCTCGGTGGTGAGCATCAGCGAGGCGATCGAGGCCGCGTTCTGGAGTGCGGTGCGCACGACCTTGGTCGGGTCGATGACCCCGGCCTCCATCATGTCCTCGTACTTGTCCGTGGCCACGTTGTACCCCACGTTGGTCTTCTCGTCCTTGATCTTGGCGACCACGATCGAGCCCTCTTGTCCGGCGTTCGCCGCGATCATCCGCAGCGGTTCTTCCAGAGCCCGTTTCACGATGTTCACGCCCACCTGCTCGTCGCCTGGGGCTTTGAACTTCTCAACGGCCGGGATGCAGCGCAGCAGGGCCACGCCGCCGCCGGGCACGATGCCCTCCTCGACCGCGGCCCGGGTGGCGTGCAGGGCGTCCTCGACCCGCGCCTTGCGCTCCTTCATCTCGGTCTCGGTCGCGGCCCCGACGTTGATCACGGCCACGCCCCCGACCAGCTTGGCCAGCCGCTCCTGCAGCTTCTCCTTGTCGTAGTCCGACTTAGTATCCTCGATCTCGCGGCGGATCTGGGCGATTCGTCCCTCGATGTCTTTCTTCTTGCCCCCGCCCTCCACGATGGTCGTGTTCTCCTTGTCGATGGTCACCCGCTTGGCCCGCCCCATGTCCCCGATCTGGATGTTCTCTAACTTCACCCCGATGTCCTCGGAGATCAACTTTCCGCCGGTCAGGGTCGCGATGTCCTCCAGCATGGCCTTGCGCCGGTCCCCGTACCCCGGGGCCTTCACGGCCGCGGCCACGAGCGTCCCGCGGAGCTTGTTCACTACCAGGGTGGCCAGGGCTTCGCCCTCGACCTCCTCGGCGATGACCAGGAGGGGCTTGCCCTGCTGGGCGATCCGCTCGAGGACCGGCAGGAAGTCCTTCATCACCGAAATCTTCTTCTCGTAGATGAGGATGAAGGGATCCTCCAGGATGCACTCCATCTTGTCCGGGTTGGTCACGAAATAGGGCGAGACGTATCCGCGGTCGAACTGCATCCCCTCGACCACCTCCAGCGTCGTTTCGATGGACTTGGCCTCCTCCACCGTGATGACCCCGTCCTTGCCGACCTTCTCCATCGCATCGGCGATGAGCTCGCCGATTTTCGTGTCGTTGTTCGCCGAGATGGTGCCCACCTGGGCGATCTCGGTCTTCCCCTTGGTCGCCTTGGAGAGCTTCTTGAGTTCCTCGATGACCACATCCACCGCCTTCTGGATGCCCCGGCTGATGGCCATCGGGTCCGTCCCCGCGGTCACGTTCTTGATGCCCTCGTGATAAATGGACTGAGCCAGTACCGTGGCTGTGGTGGTCCCGTCTCCCGCGATCTCGGAGGTCTTGGAGGCCACCTCTTTGACCATCTGCGCGCCCATGTTTTCGAACGGGTCATCGAGCTCGATCTCCTTGGCCACGGTCACCCCGTCCTTGGTCACTGTGGGCGAGCCCCACTTCTTCTCTAAAACGACGTTGCGCCCTTTCGGGCCCAGGGTCACTTTCACCGCGTTGGCCAGGATGTCCAGGCCCTTTAGGATGCCCCGCCGGGCCTCTTCGCCGTATTTAACCTGTTTCTTCGCCATCGATCGTTAGCTCCTTTTCCCGATACTCAGATTAAGATTCCACGATTCCCAGGACGTCCTCTTCCCGCAGGATCAGGTACTCCTCGCCCTCCATCTTGATCTCGGACCCGGAGTACTTCCCGAACAGGATCTGGTCGCCGGCCTTTACATCCATGGCAATCCGCTTTCCCTCGTCGGTCACCCGGCCGTTCCCCACCGCGATAACCTTCCCCCGCTGGGGTTTCTCCTTGGCCGTGTCCGGGATGATAATCCCGCCCTTCTTGACCTCCCCCTCCTCCTCGAGGCGCTGCACCAGAAGCCGGTCGCCTAAGGGTCTTACCTTCATCGCTTCATCCTCCTTTAGGATACTTGGGTTTAAGTTAATTATGATATCCTTCCGCTACTTATTAAGTAACGGCGGTTCGGACCGCTAAGTTCCATGACAGAAGTCCCCTTTCTCCTTATTTTAAGGAAACTTGTGCCACCGCATCCCCTACTTCCTCCTTTTTGTCTTGACTCCTCACGCCTTACCGCTTACGTCTTACTCATCGTTCCTGGTGGGCGAAATCCGATTTGAACGGATGACCCCCTGCGTGTAAGGCAGGTGCTCTCAACCGCTGAGCTATTCGCCCGCTAACTGTTTTAAAGGATGCTCCCCAACAACAGGCTTGAACAGCGGAGATCTTCAGGGCTTGGGTTCTCTAAAGAGACCCGATTTCGCAGGGAGCCTATAATTATAATGGTTTTGGGGGAAAATGTCAAGGAGATACACCCTATCTTATTGCGATTTTTTCGCTTCCGTGTAACACGCAATGAGAATTATCGTTCTGTTGTCAGTCATATAATACAATTTATTTCAATGAGTTATGATTATAGTCTGTGTCCCGACCTGCCACCGATATAGGTCCTAAGCTAAGGAGAGGCAGGACAGAGCAGGGTGAACAAAGTAGGGGAGTCTCAAGTGAGCCTCCCCTACTCTTTTACTCCTGAATGCTCAGAACCAAAAGTGCCACGCTGTCCACCACAGTCCGAATAAATCCGTTCGGTAT
>CAYGWX010000048.1:9061-18625 GCA_964353855.1 uncultured bacterium
TGAGTTCCGCCAAGGACGATGAACAGGGATAAGGAGAAAAGACATGGCTTTTCGTGACCTTCGCCCCCAGGCCGCCCGCCGCACGTCGGAGGAGTGGCTGAAGCACATGAGCTCCTTTGATCTGGAGCTCAGGTTCTCGGCCGGTATCTGGTTTTTCTCTCCACCGGACAGCCGGTTCCACGATAAGTACCGGGCTGCGATCGATATCCGCGGGCGTCTGGATATCGCGGCCGGGCTTCGGGATTACGGGCTGTCCGGCCTGGAGGCCCACTATCCCAACGAGGTCAACGAAGATAACGCCGGGGTCTGGAAGCAGTTCGCCAGGGACACGGGGATCCGGCTCGTGACCATCGTCCCCTTGCTTTTCTGGGACCGGAAATTCGAATGGGGTTCACTCTCCAGCCCGATGGCCTCAGTCCGGCTGGAGGCTATCGCGCTGGCCAAGCGGGCCTTTGAGATGAACCGGGAGTTCGACACCGAGTTCGCTGTAGTCTGGCCCGGGGCGGACGGCTATGAAAATCCCTTCGGCATCGATTTGGCTGCCTTGCGAACCCGGTTCGCGGAAGGGCTGGCCGAAGCCATGGATGCGGTGCCGGGAACGCGAGTGGCCTTCGAGCCCAAGCCCTACGAACCAAGAGGGCACATCCTCTTCGGGACGACCCCGGAGGGGATGCTGCTCTGCCATCAGGTGGAAGCGATGCTGAGGCATCCCCGGAATCGGCAGATTCTGACCGAGGGGCATGCGCTGGGCTGCCTGAACCCGGAGATCGGACATGCCCTGATGGCCTTCGAGGACCTGCCCTATGCCTACAGCTGGCCGCTCTCCGAGGGGCGCCTGGCGCACATGCATTTGAACAGCCAGCCGCTGGGCAATTTCGACCAGGACCTGAACGTATCCGTGGTCGCTCCTGAGCAGTTCGAGGCCCTGATGTACACCCTCAAGATGCGCCATTATCAGGGCTGGTTCGGGATCGACATCAATCCGGAGCGGATGCCGGTCGAGACGGCTTTAAAAACTAACATGGATGCCATCCGGGCGGCCAATGACCGGATCAACGGGCTGGACCACGAGTCCATCCTCTATGCCGTCAGCCATCCCGACAAAGCCCGGGGCTGGCTGGAGGCCTACCTCGTGCGGGCCAGGGCGCGATACCCTGAAAAGCTGCCTCCGCTTCCGGCGGTAAAATGATTTGGGGAGGGTGAGCACATGACGGGACCCCCGTTGCTCCTCGGCATCGATGTCGGAACGAGCGGGGCGAAAGCCCTTCTGATCGATGCCGCCGGCCGGATCGTTGCCGAAACGATTAACGAATACTCCCTGTTCACGCCCCGGCCTCTTTGGGCCGAGCAAAACCCCGGGGACTGGTGGGATGCCGCGGTGGTAAGCATCCGGCAGGCGATGGAGAAAGGGAAGGCGAAACCGGAGCAGGTGGCGGGTATCGGGCTTACCGGACAGATGCACGGACTGGTCCTTCTGGACGGAAAAGGGAAAGTCCTTCGGCCCTGTATTCTGTGGAACGACCAGCGCACGGCTTCCCAGTGCGCTGCGATCACTGCGCGCCTCGGCTTTCAGCGCATCCTGGAGCTGACCGGGAACCCGGTCCTGCCCGGCTTCACGGCGCCCAAGATCCTCTGGGTGCGGGAGCGGGAGCCGGAGGTGCTCGGGAAGGCGGCCAAGATTCTTCTACCCAAGGACTACCTCCGGTATCGCCTCAGCGGGGACTATGTCAGCGAGGTTTCCGATGCCTCGGGGACTTCGCTGTTCGACGTGGGAAAGCGCCGCTGGTCCGAGGAGATGGCGGAGGCCTTTGAAGTTCCGCGAAAATGGCTGCCCGAGGTGACGGAATCGCCGGCGGTCAGCGCCCGGGTCTCTGCCCGGGCGGCGAAGGCGACCGGATTGTTGGCCGGCACCCCGATCGTCGGCGGAGGAGGGGACCAGGCGGCGCAGGCGGTCGGGAACGGCATTACCGAGACGGGCCTTGTCGCGGTGACGATCGGCACCTCGGGAGTTGTTTTCGCGCCCGGCAAAGCGTACCGCAGGGATCTCCAGGGGAGGCTGCACGCGTTCTGCCATGCGGTCCCGGGGATGTGGCACCTGATGGGCGTCATGCTCTCGGCCGGCGGGAGCTTCCGCTGGTATCGGGACCATCTCTGTCCCGAAGAAGTCGCTTTGGCCCGTCAAAGGAACCGGGATGCTTATGACCTCTTGACCGAAGCCGCATCGAGGGTTCCGGCCGGGGCCGAGGGGCTCCTGTTCCTGCCCTATCTTTCCGGGGAGCGGACGCCCTACCCTGATCCGGCGGCGCGGGGGGTCTTCTTCGGGCTTTCCCTGCGGCACACCAAGGCCCACCTGACCAGGGCCGTGCTTGAGGGCGTGAGTTTCGGCCTGCTGGACTCGCTCGCGCTGATTCGTTCCTCCGGGGTTCCGGTCAGGGAAATCCGGGTGTCGGGGGGCGGCGCACGGAGTGCCCTGTGGCGGCAGATCCTGTCCGATGTCTTCGGGAAGGCGATCGTGACGGTCAACGTGACCCAGGGAGCGGCTTACGGGGCGGCGCTTCTGGCCGCTGTCGGAGCCGGGATCTACCGGACCGTGGAAGAGGCCTGCCGGGTCACAGTTGCCGGACAGTCGTCCGCCAGGCCCGGGTTGGATGAGGCTGTTTACCGGGATTATTATCCCCGTTATCAGGCGCTTTACCGTGCGCTCAAAGATGAATTCCAACGTGTCGCCCTCCTGGCGGCAAAACGACCCGCAAACCGTCGGAGGCCTCGGGAACGCATGGAGGCATGATAAGGACAAGATGAGGATTTGACCGAAATCCCCGGTCCGACCTAAGCACTCTGCCTTCCACCGACCCCGGATAAGGGGGTTTTGTCAAGTCCGTTCGCGTAAGCAGGGCCGACAAAGCGCAGTGATTTCTTTCGTAAGTCCCTATATTACTTTGAGTTCAATGCCTCCCTTGTCCACCGGGAGGCTATTTTTATCCCCGCTTTAGGGCAGGGTTATAAGCACACTACAGGAAGGCTTCCCGCCAAATTCACACTAAGTTGTGTCTAATTTAACACTAATTTAACACTAATTTAAGTCTAATTTAACACTAATTTAAGTCTAATTTAACGCTAATTTCAGACTAAACTATCCGGCACTAAGGTACTTGACAAAGGAATGGTAAACAGAGGTATAATTATGGGGCGAAAGGTAAAAGGTGAAAGGTGAAAGGTGGAAAGGAGTAGCAGATGGCAAAGGTAAGGTCGCCCCTGCACAGCATAGACCTCAGGGGCAGGATAGCCGACGGGTTCGTGTTCACGGCCTGGAGAGGGATCAACTGCCTCAGGACCTTCGTCATGCCCAGCCAGCCCAGGACGCAGAGGAAGGAGCAAATCTGGAAGACCACCCCCAGGGTCACCCGGGCCTGGGGCGGGATCACGGATCAGGATAGGGCCAGCTGGGAAGCATACGCCCGGCTCTTGAAGCCCACGGACCCCACCTTAGGCCGGGAAAGCCATTGGTCCGGGTACAACGCCTACGTGTCCGTGAACCAGGTGTTGGCCGATGCAGGATTACCCTTGGCAATCCAGCCCCCGGCCATCCCCCTGCCCAATCCCCCGGAGAGGTTCAGACTCAGAAACCCCAGCCCGGGAACCGTCAGAATAAGATGGGAGCCCCTGCCCGCAGGGACCCTCATAGACCTCTGGCTCAACCAAGGAAAAGCCTCGCGCAAAGCCTACCCCTCCGGGTTCCGGCATTTAGTCTACGCCGACGGAACCACCGGCCTCCACGTCCTCACCGGAATTCCCGCCGGAACCAGAGTAGCCGTTAAAGGAAGGGTCGTGAGACCAGACGGCGGAAGGTCAGGCTATGCCCAGGCGGAGATCGTAGTTTAAATGCGGGAATAGGAAAAGAGAAACGGGGAGGGAAAACAAGAAGGCGGCTCCATAGCCGCCTTCTTCAGACGATAAGATGTTCGATCCCGAATCACCAGACATCATCGAGGGCCTTCGCTGACAGCAGCTTCCCGCGGGTCGTGTAACGACTGTTCTGCAAGGCTTTGGCCCGGCCCCCTTTAACAAGGGCAATCGGGCCTATCTCCTTGGCCGGCTCGGCAAAGTTCACCACAAACTTGTTCGTATCCTTCCAGGGCTCGATGGATTGGACAGGAGCGAGGTGGGTAATGGCCGAGATCGGGGCAACACGATACACGGCGATGTACTTGATCTGCGGGCGCATGGAGCCGTGAATCCGGATCTGATACCAGCGGTTCTCCCCGAGGAACGTCTCCTGAAATCCTTCCTCGCGTGCCGGAACCACGATGGTATCCACCTCCCCGACAGCCCCGTCAGCTTCAGCCACGTCCACAACGACATCGGCCAGGAAAGGCTCGAAATGATAAACCCTTTCCCCTTTTTCGTTCTCATAACGAGACAGCACCAGGACCTCGACCCCAAACTTAAACTTCTTCGCCAGAACATTCTCCAGGTTATCCGGTAGCTCGTCAATGATCACCAGGGCTGCAAACGGAGACTCGAAAACCAGCCACTCCAGCATGTGGTCCAGGTTCCGGAATCCGTGAGAGGACGCATACTTCTCACATCGGCCTCCTACAACCGGCTGGCTCTGAATCGCATTAAACAAAATCCCCTTCACCGCCCGCGGCTCAGCCTCAAAAGACAGCGAAAACTCAAGGATTTGTACCGCGATGTGCTTTAGGGGATCATGCGCCGCCAACTCGTTCTCAACCACATAAAGCCTCGGCTTCTGCCCGCTCAAATCCAGCAGATAGCCATCGGGAACGTTTTTCGGCCCACCCTTCGCCCCGACCTTCCTCTTAATATCGAGATAGATGCGATGAGGGCCAAACAGCACAGCCTGAACCTGAACGATAGCAGACTCCAAATCCGCCTCGCTCTCGTAACCTACACGGTGGTAAGAACCATTCTTCGTCCAAATCAGCTCCATCTCAAACCTCCTTCAGAACACAATTAATCCCCGCCCGCCCGCCCCTATAAGGAAAAAGGCAAAACGTAAAACGAAGCCTACCGGCCCGACCCCACCCCTGCCCCCTCCCCCAAAGCGTTGGGAGAGGGGAAAGGGAAGGCCGTGAACGGCCTGGAGGGCGCACGCCATGCGCCCCTACCACCCGGCCTGAAGGCCGGGGCTACTGATCGCGGAAGCCCAAGAACCCGGCTATCCGGTTCTTCCTGAAAGTAATTTCTCAACCTCATGGCCAATCTACTTGGCCGCCTGCTAAAGGCATAAAATTATCGCCTAGAAATCCTTGAAAAGTTAACCCAGGAAGAAAAATTAATCGACCACGGTCTATCAAATTCCTCGAAAACACTTTTTCATACCTTTTCTTAAAATCGTCCGATCTATCTACATTTACAACGATAACACGATAAAGATTAGGGTTCGATTCTAACCCAAGAGTTAATAAATACTGGAAAAACGTATCGGTAGGAGGCATGGAATAACCAATAACTATAAGCTGGAAAGCCTCACTCAACTCTTTAACTGTTGAAGCCCAAACGTCAACGAGTGGACTCCCACTCACCGTCTTAGACCATGTTGGTGGGATAATGAACGGTTCCAGGACACCCTCTGTCTTACATTGTTTACATATTGTATTCGGTAAAACAGCCGTGACCATTTTAAAATCATACTCCTTACCATCGGCATATTCACCTAAGTAATATGATTTGCCCTCAGCAAAAGGTTGAGGTGAAACGATTTGAATCTTATTGTTAGCGCATTTTTTACACGAGGCCCAATTAGTTGAGCCATGAAGCTTTAGAAATTTGTAAGCCCCATGCGAACCAGACGTATTTAAACAATAATCAAACGTATCGCCCCTATAATTAAACGCATAATCTAACATTGTATCATAATTGAAAGTAACTATTACATCCCTTTCAAAAGAATCATCTGACTTGCCGAGGTATTCCATCCTATCTTTATTTAATTTACGCAATATTTCCCCAAAAAACGAATATCTTCTATCGGGATAAAAATGTTTTTCTTCTCCCCCACGCCAAACTAACTTACACCTATTATCGAGACTCTCCAAAATTAAATAGCGAAGATCGGATGAATGTAAATCGCCATCTCTTATATTTAATTGTTTGCACATCTCAGTGAGAGAGAACACGTGTTCTAAATTGTCGAGGTCGAAATCCACATAATACGAAGAGCCTCTCAGGCTATCGATCCATTCGAATGTACGGTCAAAAGAGTCCTTATACTTTAAGTCTCTTTTACTTTCTCTGATGCTCCTTGCTGCAACCAAGAAATCTTTAAGCAGAGGAGCACCGGTATGATGCGAAGCGCCAGCACCGAGGATATAAACAGTTTTACCTGTAATTTGACTCACAATAAACCTCCTTGTTTAATTATTTGTCAATTCCCGGGTGAAAGCCATACACCTCTACGCATGGCCTAAATGCCGGGGTAAAGATTAGAGCAAGCTATTTAGGATAGCATCCATATTAGAAACAAAATGACCAAATCCGTAGCGTTCAAATTCAATCTCTTCACCGAAAAGACACTTATATCGTTTCTCTGTATCTTCAACTAACCTAAGTTTATTTCTGCGTTCATCCTCGTCGTCGCCTTCCAAATCCAAAAAGTCAACAACAAGAATTTTGGGCCTTGCCTCTGAATTAGCTATCGCACGAGTAAGCATACATCGGATATGAATATCTGCATCTTGCAACGAATAGCCGATGAAGATCAGCAACTTCGACCTTAAAACGCTCTGCTCCGCACGCACCCAAGTTTCCTTTAAAATGCGGTTATCGTAAATCTTAAACATCGTTGGAGTAACAATTAAAGTCTCGTAGGGTGAAGTGCACGCTGGGACCCCACCTTCCGAAGCGCATAAATAATTGCGATGTTGAGTCCTTAACGCTCCCTTCTCAAAAACAGTGATATCAAGCTCTTGACAGCGAGGACACCACAGCCAATTAAGAGAGCCGTGCAATTTATATAAAGGAATCTTGCCACGATTAAATTGTGACGATGCGACAGGACCGCCGTTGTAATAACCTCTATAGTAAATTTCTGATCCACCTACCCCAATCCATATTTCTTCCTCCCCCCTACGGAGAGAATCCCGCCTCTCAAGAACATGTCTCACAATTATCCCGTAATTGTAATCCTCAACACTGAATAGCTCATTGTCTAAGACAATATCATAGTTTGTGGAAATAAGAGAGAGCCTGGGATTTTCTATTACATTTAATTTTTCAACAAAATCGCGCATTACACTGATATTAGGACATTGGTCAGGTGCAAGTTTTTTTGCAAATACTACACACATCAAATAAAGAAGATCGTTTTTTATCTTGAGGATATCCTCATATCTTAACTCACGTGTTAGAGAGGACCTCTCATGGCTGTAAAGGTCTAATAAACTTAACACATCTTCAATACGAGGCAATAAACCCGCTTCATAATTTGAAACCCCATATATTTTCCTCATAAACGTCCGTAACGCCTGAACTATGTCATTTGAGCTTTCACCATGAAGACACAGAATTTCTCTGAGTAGATTGTCACCAAGAGGAGCATCCGGAGCGATAGCCTTGGTAGCACCCGCCCCAAAGAAGAATGCAATTGGCATTTCAGACCAAGCACTCATGGCTTACCTTCATTCAAGTAGTTAAGTTAGCGATGTTACTGAGGACTTCCTTCAACGAGCTTGATTTCATCCGGCGTTAGGCCATAGAGGTCGTAGACCAAGTTATCGATCTGTCGGTCGGTGGAGGAAATCTTGCGCTGGAGGAGGGTCTTGTCGTTGTCCGACTTCGCCTTAGCCAACTCCTTGTGGAGCTCCAGCATCCGCTCGACCAGCTTGACCATCTTGTCGTGCCGGGCTTTGTCGTTGTGCTTTGAGAGATCAATCAACCTAACCGGAAATCCTTCAAGGTATTGCCCAAAAAACCTTAGATATGTTTCTTTCTTCCCTTCGAGCCCTGCACACGTTTTGGTAAAATAAAAGGCGCCCAAAGATGAATTCAACAACCCAAGTAAATATAAATCTCGTCGTGGGATGAAGTAAGTTGTGTTTGAACTGTAGTAACCCATTTCATCCAAGGCAAAACGAGGAGTCGCAGCGATGTCCGGGAAGATGATTTTGGGACCCTCCATATACGGCACGTATTTATACTGCGGTTGCTGAAGCTCAAACCATCTTTGTTTCGTTACACGCTTTGCCAAGCTATCCTTAAAGGGTAGGAGATGCCGTTCAATAGCAGGGTAATCAGTCATCTTTACCCCGTGATATGTGTAAATCAGAAACAACTCAGGAGAATCAATAAAATATCTCCTTATATCCCTACCATTAAGGAAAGGCTTGATGATCTCTTTGGCATTGCGGTTACGCCTAATAATCACTTCTCGCATTCTTGCGTCAATCGTAAAAGCCTCAGCAAGCCCCGATACTATGCCCCTGCAGATAGTACCTTCACAATATTTAATCAAAGGCAAACAATTAGCTTGGAGCTTGCGAAATAAGTCTTCAATCTCTTGTCGTGAAAAGCTCCAAACAGGCTGAGCTATGGCCGTTGAAGAAACCTTGTAGGTAGTTTTATCAATGGCCTGCTCGACGGACAAGATACTGCTTCTAACAGAATTAAACGCCTTAACAGGCAGTGGTGGTGTATATAAAGCGCCCGATTTCTTTTTTAAGTCCCGTGAGGTGAGAAGGACAATGGTTCTTATTGTTGCTCCCTGGAATACAGGCAAACCAGCAAAATCCACGACTCGTTCAATCGCTGCATTCTTCCTCAAAAACTCACGTAATGGCCTGCCATAATTAGAACGCAAAAACTTATTAGAAACGATCATACCATAACGGCCATGTTCATTGAGAAGCTTGTGCGCCCGCTCAATAAAGTAAACATACAGATCGGAACGCTCATCGTGTGATTGGTAGTTGGCTTTGAAATAGTCCTTAAGCTCTTTAAACTCCTCCATCCGAATGTAAGGGGGATTCCCGATTACCCCATCAAACCCACCCTTTTTCATAATCCCCGGAAACTCCGCCTCCCAGTCAAAGACGTTCACCCTCTTACCGGGCTTTCCCTCTAAGAGGCTCGTTTGAGCCTCGTCCTCAAACTCCGTCCCGACCAGCGAATTCCCGCACTTGATATTCCCCCTCAAATCCGGCAGGAACGCCTCGGCATGCCCCTTCTCCTTATGCTCCCTCAAAGACGTCGAACTCTCTCCTTCCAAGAGCTTCAGATACAGCGAAAGCTGGGTCACCTCGCAAGCCTGAGGGTCAATATCCACCCCGTAGAGATTGTTCAAGAGAATGTGCCGCTTCGTATACGGCGTCAGCTTCACCGTCCCGTCCTGGTCCCGGTCAAACCAAGCCTGATACTTGCCGTTAGATTTCGGATGGTCATGAAACCACTGCGCCAGATACTCCATGATCCTTGTAAACGCCCCCAAAAGGAACGAGCCCGAGCCGCAGGCCGGGTCCAAGATGCGTAACTCCGCCACCTGCTCCGGCGTCCGACCCTCCAAGAGCTTCCCCACCGTCTGCCCCACAATGTAATCCACGATGT
>CAYGWX010000049.1:0-15288 GCA_964353855.1 uncultured bacterium
TACCTGAAGCTGGCCCCGGCCAATGCCGCCACGGTCATGGTCCACCTTCTGACCGGGCTCCTGCTCTCGTTGGGCTACATCCTGGAGCGGCTGTTCTAAGCCCATGAAGGTTTCCCTTCGGGCCAGGATCGCCTTCTCCATCTTAATGGTCCTGATCCTGGGGGTAGGCGGCCTCGCCCTCCTCTCCATCCAGCACGTGGAGGCGCCCCAGGCCCGGCTCTTCGTCCTTCTGGCTGCCGGCCTGACCCTCCTGGCCGCTTTCGCCGTGATCTGGGTTCTCCTGTCCCGCTGGGTGAACCGGCCGATCCAGAGCCTCGTGACCTCAGTCGCCAGGGTCGAAAAAGGGGATTTCTCGTCCCGGGCCGAGGTCTTGGGCTCGGACGAGTTCGGGCGCCTGGCCGGGGACTTCAACGCCATGGTGGAGCGCTTAGCCGAGGCCCAGGGGGAGCTGGAGCGGTACCACGACCAGCGCATGGAGCGGGCCGAGGCTCTGGCCAACCTCGGGGAGCTGGCCGCGGGGCTGGCCCATGAGATCAAGAACCCCCTGGCCGGGATCGCCGGGGCGATGCAGATCCTGTCCTCGGACCTGGCCCCCGGGGACCCCAAGCGGGAGGTCTTCGAGGAGATCGCGGTGCAGGTGCGGCGCATCGAGAAGACGGTCACCGACCTCCTGTCCTTCGCCCGGCCCCAGAGGATGGAGTTTTCGCCGGTCAACCTGAACGAGGTCACGAAGGCCGCCCTGTTCCTGGTCCGCCAGCACAGCGAGGCCAAACAGATCACCTTTCAGGAGGACCTCGCGCCCACGCTCCCCCTGGTACACGCTGACCCCCGGCAGATCCAGCAGGTCTTCCTGAACCTGATCCTGAACGCCGTCCAGGCCATGCCTGCGGGCGGCAAGGTCACGGTCCGGACCCAGGGCATCAAGCGCGAGACGCCGGAGGGGCCGCGTTCCGTGGTCCAGATCGAGGTGGAGGACACCGGGCCCGGGATCCCGGAGGACGTCCTGACCCACATCTTCGAGCCCTTCTTCACCACCAAGCACAAGGGCACGGGCCTGGGCCTGGCCATCGTGCGGCGGATCGTGTCCGAACACAGCGGGGAGATCAAGGTGAAGACTTATCTCGGTCGGGGCACGACCTTCACCGTGGCCCTGCCCGAGGCCGAGGAACCCGAAGGGTAGGGTTCAATGTTGATTAGGAAGTCACGGTATCAATTCAGATAAAGGCGCAAGTCATGACTAAAGAACGGCTTTTGGTGGTGGATGACGAGCCCTTAGTTCGCTGGTCGCTCCGGGAGGGACTGGAGAAGGCGGGCTTCCAGGTCTCTCTGGCGGAGTCCGGGGAGGAGGCCCTGCGCATCCTAAGCGAGGAGAGCCAGGACCTGGTGCTCCTGGACAACCGCCTGCCGGGGAGCCAGGGGGTGGAGGTCCTGGGGCCGATGAAGGAGCTGGACCCGGACATGGTGGTGATCATGATCACGGCCCACGCCGACGTGAAGACCGCGGTGGAGGCGATGAAGTTAGGGGCGTTCGACTACTTCACCAAGCCCTTCGAGATCGAGGAGATCGTGGTGGCCGTGGAGAAGGCTCTGGAGACCACCAAGCTCAAGCGGGAGGTGACCCATCTCCTCAAGGAGCAGGAGGAGCGCTGGGGGTTCGGGAACGTGATCGCCAAGTCCAAGGCCATGGAGCAGGTCATCGAGACGGCCAAGAAAGTGGCTGCCTCGGAAACGACTACTGTGCTCTTAGAGGGAGAAACCGGCACAGGCAAGGATCTCATCGCCCGGGCGATCCACTTCGCCTCCTCCCGGGCCCGCGAGCCCTTCGTGCCGATCTCCTGCTCGGCGCTCCCCGAGAACCTCCTGGAGAGCGAGCTCTTCGGGTACGAGAAAGGGGCTTTCACGGACGCCAAGACGAGTAAGAAGGGCCTGTTCGAGACCGGGAACGGAGGCACGGTCTACCTCGACGAGATCGGGGACGTCCGGCCCTCCCTGGGAATCAAGCTCCTGCGGGTCATCGAGGAGAAGACGTTCCGGCGGGTGGGCGGAACCAAGGACATCCAGGTGGACGTGCGCATCATCGCGGCCACCAACCGGGATCTGGAGAAGCTCGTCAAGGAAGGCGCCTTCCGCGAGGACCTCTATTTCCGCCTCAAGGTCGTGCCGATCATGATCCCCCCCCTGCGCGAGCGCCGCGAGGAGATCCTTCCCCTGGCCATCTTCTTCATCGAAGCCTTCTGCCGGGAGTACCGGCGCAAGCCCAAGGCCATCTCGCCAGGGGTGGAGAGCGCGATGCTCGCCTACGATTGGCCGGGAAACGTGCGGGAACTGCGCAACGTGATCGAGCGGGCCGTGATCCTTGAGCCCGGGGACGAGTTCCTCCCCACCCACCTGCCCATCGACATCCTCCGCCCGAAGATGGATGAGGCCGAACGGGTGCAGGGCCTGGCCATTCCCGCCGAGGGCATTTCCCTGGAGAAGGTGGAGGAGGAGCTCATCAAGGCCGCCCTGGCGATGACCCAGGGAAACCAGTCCGAGGCCGCCCGGCTCCTGGACCTCTCCCGGGACACCCTGCGCTACCGCGCCAAGAAGCTGGGATTGAAATAACCGTCCCTCCGGGTTTGTCCAACGAAAGGAGGTGCCCGATGAGCGTTTCCCCTCCCTAACTCAACGTGATTCTCGCCTGGCTGTGGATCGCCCTGGGCGTGGTATTCGGATTCGTCCTGGGCAATTTCTTCCATCGGGAGGACTGGCTGGGCGGATACGCCAGCCTTAAGCGCCGGCTTTACCGTTTGGCCCACATCTCCATCTTCGGCCTCGCCATCCTCAATCTGCTTTTCTACTTCACCGTGAAGAGCCGGACCCCCTTTGGAATGGGGCTAGTCATCGCCTCTTGGGGGTTCCTCGTGGGAGCCATCTCCATGCCGCTTTGCTGCCTGGCCATGGCCCATCGGCCCAAGCTCCGGGCTTTGTTCCTGATCCCCGTGCTCAGCCTGGCGGTCTCAGCTTTTCTTACCCTTTGGGAGGTTCTCCGGCCATGAAGATCGGTCTCATTGCCATGAGCGGGGTCCGGGCCCACAACGATGAGCTGACTCAGCTGGGGTTGACGCTTCCGGGGTTCGTGGACCGCAACAAGATCATCGCTTCCCTGCCCAGCCTCTCCCTTCTGACCCTGGCCGCGCTGACGCCCAAGCGGTTTGAGGTGGAGTACAAAGAGATCGCGGACTTGAAGCAGGAGGCTTCTTTGCCCGAGGATTACGACCTCGTGGCGATCAGCTCCTACTCGGCCCAGATGGACGAGGCCTACGATCTGGCCGACCTCTATCGGGCAAGGAAGGTCCCGGTCGTGATGGGCGGGCTGCATGTCACTGCTTTGCCTGAAGAGGCCAAGTCCCACTGTACCAGCGTCGTCGTGGGGGAGGGCGAGCCTCTCTGGCCGCAGGTCCTCTCGGACTTTGAGAAGGGATCCCTGAAGCCTTTCTACAAACAGTCCCCCCTGGGAAGCTACGACCTCAGAGAAGCCCCCTTGCCGCGCTTCAACCTCCTGGACCCGGGGCGTTACAACCGCCTCACGGTCCAGACCAGCCGGGGCTGCACGCACCGATGCGAGTTCTGCGCCAGCTCGATCCTAACGTCGCCGTCCTATAAGCTCAAGCCTGTGCCCAAAGTGATCGCCGAGGTTCAGGCGATCAAAGCCATCTGGGACAAACCCTTCATCGAGTTCGCGGACGACAACAGCTTTGCCAACCTCCGGCAGGCCAAGGAGCTCCTGCGCCCCCTGGCCAAGGAGAGGGTCCGCTGGTTCACCGAGGCCGACCTCGGGATCGCCCAGGACGACGAGCTCCTGGGCCTGATGCGCGACTCCGGGTGCCAGCAGGTCTTGATCGGGCTGGAGAGTCCCAGGCCGGATAGCCTGGAAGGCATCGAGCTGAACGCCAACTGGAAGAGGAAGCAGTTCGACCGCTATCGCGAGGCGATAACGAAGATTCAGTCCTACGGCGTGACCATAAACGGCTGCTTCATCCTGGGCCTGGACGGGGACACCCCGGAGGTCTTCGAAGAGGTGTTCCGGTTCGTCAAGGACTCCGGCCTCTACGAGGTTCAGATCACGTTCATGACGGCCTTTCCGGGGACGCCGCTTTACGAGCGGCTCAAGCGGGAAGGGCGGGTCCTCCGAGACCGCGCCTGGGAGCTCTGCACCCTGTTCGACATCAACTTCCAGCCAAAGAGTATGACCCTCGAGGAGCTGCAGAAGGGTTTTCTGTGGCTGGCTAAGACGATTTACTCCGAGGAGGTCACTCAGGAGCGCCGCGGAAGATTTAAGAAGATGCTCAAGGGGTCCCCCCAGTTCAAGGCCAAACGCAAGATCACCAAGGAGGAGAATTCCCATGTCGCTGAAAGCGATTAAGGTCCTGTTCTGGATCGCCGCCCTTTACGACCTCGTCCTGGGGCTGGTCTTCGGCCTGTTCTACCAGCCGGTCTACGCCCGCTTCGGGGTGGAGCTTCCCAACCATCCGGGGTACGTTCAGCTCTCGGCCATGTTCATCTTCATCATCGGGGTGGGGTTCTCCCTCGTGGCCCGGAACCCCCGGGAGAATCGCCAGATCATCCTGCTGGGCATTCTGATGAAGATCGGCTTCTGCCTGGTCGTGTTCAGCCATCTCTTCTTCGGCACGGTTCCGCCGATTTACGTCCCCTTCGCAGTCATGGACTCCGTCTTTCTCATCCTCTTCCTTCCGGCCTATGCCGTCCTAAATAAGTCGGTACCAATCCAAAATCCAAAATCTAAAATCTAAAATCAAGGGTATGACCCCAAAAGCTCGGATTGCAAAACTTCTCGCCGGAGAGTCTGTGGACCCTCCGGCCATGTCCCTCTGGCGGCATTTCTACACACGGGAGGGCACTGCCAAGGACCTGGCGTCCGCGATGGTGGACTGGCAGAGAAAATGGTCCTGGGACTTTGTGAAGGTGAACCCCCGGGCCTCCTATCATGTGGAGGGCTGGGGCGCGAAGTTCACCGCGAGCGCCGAGGAGCTGAAGAAGCCGGTTCAGACTCGTTTCCCGGTCCACGGGCCCGATGACCTGCTCAGGCTCAAGCCCCTTTCCCCGAAAGAAGGGGCGCTGGGCGAGCAGCTGGCCGCGCTCAAGTTCATCCGCGAAGCTCTGGGCAAGGGCATCTTCGTCGTGGAGACGGTATTTACCCCGCTTTCCGTCGTGGCCGACCTTTGCGAGAGCGATGAAGCGTTTGGCAAGCTTCTCAGGAATGAGAAGAAGGCGATGAAGCTGGCTCTGGAGGTCGTCACCGAGACGTTCAAGCGGTTCGGACAGGAGTGCCTGGATGCCGGGGCGGACGGGCTCTTCTTCGCGACCACCGAATGGGGGACTAAGAAGAACATCACGGACGTGAAGTACGGGGAGGTCGGCCGTCCCTACGACCTGGAAGTCCTGGAGGCTGTGAAGAGCGCGGAGTTCAACATCCTTCACGTCTGCAAGGCCGGCAGCCTTCTTCTTTCGCTCTTGGATTATCCTGTCCAGGCTCTCTCCTGGGATCCCACGGAGCCTGCGAATCCGGGCTTGGGGGAGGTCCGTTCCAAGACGGATAAGGTTTTGATCGGGGGCCTGGATTATCGCAAGACGCTCTTGGGTCCGAGCCCGGAGGCGGTTCGTGGGGAGGCCGACGCGGCCCTGTCCGCGACCGGAGGAAAAGGCTTCATCCTGGCCGCAGGCTGTACGATTTATCCCGAGACGCCCGAGGAGAACATCCGCGCCGCCGAGGGCGTTAGGCACAAATCCTAAGCTTCTTCTAAGGTTTCTGATTTTCCTGCCCCGAAAGCGTTTGGGGAGGGGATAGGGGAGGGTTAAAAAGGGTACGGGCTAAATTAAATTCCGATAGCCATAGTTTTTGGAAACTCATATTTTTATAGGAAGAATAATGGTGAAGCACATTGTGTTCTTGACGTTCAAAGACTTTGCTGAGGGTAAGACCAAGCAGGAGAAACTCAAGGAAACCCAGGCGCTTCTTGAGGGGCTGAAGGATAAGATCAAGGAGGTCAAGCACCTGGAGGTGGGCATCAACTTCAATCCCGGCGCCCATGCTTACGACCTGGCCCTGTACTCCGAGTTTTCAAGCAAGGAGGACCTCCTGGCCTATACGAATCACCCCGAGCATCAGAAGATTGTGGAGCACCTGGGCAGGGTCCGGGACCAGCGGATCGTGGTGGATTACGAGGTGTAGGCCGCTCTGGCTCGTCATCCTGAACTTGATTCAGGATCCAGCGTCTTTAAAGGCGTCATTACGAGCGACGCGAAGCAATCTCAACCCATTTCGCCATCTCTTCCATTCTTTTGAACAGGCTCTAAGTTGGCCCGTCTGCATCTGATTGAGTTGGAAGACCTTCCCTGGTTTCCCGCCTCCTGGCGGGACCTGATCACGGACGTCCTCGGCTTCTTCGACGCCACCTTCAGTACTTTCCGCCCCTTAGTACCCAGGTTGAAAAAGGTCTTGGTGGCCTTGGATTGCAGGGACATCGTGGACCTCTGCTCCGGAGGCTCCGGTCCTATCCTCGGGGTCGTGGAACAACTGGATAAGGATGAGCATTACCCTGTCCGGGTGGTCCTGACGGACAAGTACCCGAATCGGTCTGCCTTCCGGGCTGCCGCCGCGGCATCGCATGGAAAGGTAACCTTCGAAGAAGGCTCGGTGGACGCCTTGAATGTCCCGGCGCATCTGAAGGGCTTTCGGACCCTGTTCTCCTCATTTCATCATTTCAGGCCTGGTGATGCCCGAAGGATTCTTCAGGATGCGGTCGCTAATAACGTTGGGATCGGGGTCTTCGAGTACACGGAGCTGAACCTGATTTGGTTTCTGGCTATCCTCTTTATCCCTCTTGCCCTGTGGCTGAGTGCGCCCTTTTTCAGGCCCTTCCGATGGAGCCGACTGGTCTGGATATATCTCTTTCCTCTCCCGGTATGGTTCGCGGTCTGGGACGGCCTCGTCTCCCTATTCCGGTCGTATTCTCCAAAGGCACTCAAAGAGCTGACCCGAGGCCTCGGAGAAGGGAAATACGTCTGGGACATCGGGAAGGTGCGCTCCTTCGGGGCCTGCTACGTAACTTACCTGATCGGGTATCCAGGCCCGTCATCCTGAACTCGTTTCAGGATCTCGTCGTTAGGCTGTCATCCTTGAGCGTAGCGAAGGATCCGTTTTGGTCGTTTCCTCCGCATTCCGCGTTCCGAATTCCGCATTGTGAAGGGCCGTCATTCCGGGCTTGACCCGGAATCCAGTGTCTTTGGTTCGACGTTTAATTTGCATTTTGCAATTTTCAATTTGCAATGGTCTTTTTATCCTCTCTCCCTCCACTATTCTGCGGGATATTCCGTTTTTTCAAGTGCGGAAAGCGAGGTTACGTGGAACAAGGACATTACAAGATATTGGTTATGTCGTAGCGCCACCATCCCTGGCGGCTGTATCCGGGGCTCTCGCAGGCTGAAAGCCTGCAGGAAGTTAGCCCAGGGCAACGCCCTGGGATGGCTGCGGTCGTGATCCATAGCCCAGACCTTCAGGTCTGGGTGTTTGTTTTCTCTAACTTCTAATCTCTTACCTCTAACCTCTGTCGTTCAAGGGCGGGGCGGTGGGGTTAAATGATGTTATCGTCACGTTTTTCGTTCGGCGGCCTTCGGGCTGCTTTTTTATCTTGTGGAAGGTTCGGGAGGGGCTACTGCTTATTGAGGCCGTGGGAGAATTTTCAAAAATCTTCGGTTCGAAAAATGGGAAACGGGAGGGGAGGGCGTGAATACGGCGTGAGTATCGCGTGAATACCTCGGAAACCCCTCCCGGTTTTCGTAGGCCTTTCGAAGGTCCCCCTTCCGGGGGTTTTTTCATTTAGGGCACTTAACTGAGGCTTGTCGGTGCTACTTACGCGAAAAAGTGGAAAAAGGGCGGTTATCTGGGGTAGAAAATTTGGCTGGGGTGAGTTTTAATCTTTCCTACACCCTATTGGAGCGTAGCGGAAATCCCGATCTATCGGGACCCCCAACACCCTACACCCTCTCCCTTCCTGCTCGTTCAATTGGCGTGAAATTGGCGTGAAATCGGCGGGAACACGGCGAGAACACGGCGAGAACACGGCGGGAATACGGCGGGAACATAGCGAGAACATGGCGGGAAGTCCTATGGAAACGTTCGCTTATCGTTTTGAAAAACCGTGGGTTATGGGTAAATCTCTGGAGGATTGAGGAGGGTTGGAGTTGGAAAGAAATGCGGTAAGGCTTTGAAGGGATGGAGGTTAAAGTCGTTCAACTAAGACAACGGAAGGTCTCCTTATGGAAGATCAAAAGCGCCGGGTCAGGGGCGTTTGATCCGCAGGATGTAGGTGGCGGGTTCCGGGGTCTGGTGGACGAGCTCGTAGCGGTCCGGGATGCCAGGCCTCAGGGCCGGGATGAGGTAGCGCTGGGTGGTTCCGCTGACCTGGTCCACGAGGATGTAATCGGCCCGGTTCTTCTCAATGGCGGTGGCCAGGGACTCCGGATCCGGGGTGAAGGGATAGATGAAAGACGGCCTCTCGGTCCGCAAGTAAAACAGGGTGGGCTTGCGGCTGATCACCACGGCATTGGGCTCGGTGTTGGCCTTGACCCAGTCCGCGGCCTGGAAGAACGTGACATAGGGCTCGGGGTATCCGGCAAACTCGTCCCCCCGCAAATAAGCCATCGTATTGGTCACCTGGCCCGGGATTCCGGCGAGGACGATCCAGAGCGCGGTCAGGGCCGAGAGGACGACGAGGAGGATCCCGATGGCTTTGGGCCTCTGCTTCCAGAGGATCCCCGACAGGGAGAACGCCCCGGAGAGGAAGACGCCCAAGATTAGGGGCAGGACGGGCAGAAGGAACCGGAAGTCGCTCCAGACCGAGGGCCAGAGCAGGGCGACGCCGAGGTAGCAGACCAGATAGACGTGGCTTAGGCAAAGCTTCTGCCTGGCCTGGGAAAATAATCCCCAGAGGCAAAGCGCAGAAACCAACAGGCCGATCAAGACCAGGATTCCACCGGAGGTTGTTTGTTCCAAAGGAGGGAAGACGAATCCCGGCACGACCCCGAGGGCGTAGATTTTAAGGTTCGTCCCGAACCGGGACATGAAATCGCTCAGGGTGGCATAGCCCAAGGCGGGGTTGTAGGAGTCTTTTAAGAAGAACTGCTGGAGATACCCGCCCTCCTGCGAGAGGCCACGGTTGCGCAGGGCCCAGGGGAGGAGCAGGAGGAACAGGACGATGAGAGTTGTGCCTGCGGCCTTCCACTTCCGCTTGAGCAGGAGAAAAAGCGGCAGGGCGACGACGAGGGCGATCCCGGCGGTGCGGATGTGATAGGCGAAGGCGATGGCCAGGAGTCCCAGCCAGAACCGCCAGTCCTTAAAGGAGGCTTCCCGATCTTTGAGAAGAAAGAGACCCAGGAAGGAGACGCATAGATAGGGCACCTCGGAGAGCACCCAGTGGGAGAACTGCAGGAGCGCCGGGCTGAGGGCCAGGAGGATCATCAGGGCCAGGCGCTGTCCCTCCGTAAAAGCGTCTTTAAAGAAGGCGTGGACGAGAATAAAACTGACCAGGGCCAGGGCTAAAACGAAGAACTTCATCGGGATCACGGAGTGAGGAAAGACCGCTACGAACGGGGTCAACAGCAGGGGAAGCCCGAAGGGATACTGGGTATGGGGCGGCATCCCCGGGGCCCAGATGTCCCGGAAGCCCTTGCCCTGAACCAGGCCCTTAGCTAAAAGGATATACGTGGCGTTGTCCCCGCCGAGGAAGGGCTTGGGGTCGAAGGACAACAACGCCAAAATGAGAAATACGCCGAGGCATAGGTAAAGCGTGGTTCGTTCCGGGATAGAGAATCTCCGCTCGGGGGAGCGGAGAGTTTGGGTCGCGGCGGGCTTGGCTCGCTTCTTGGCCATCAGTCCGTAAAGCGGTATTTGATCAAGGCCCAGATAGCCGGGAAGGCGTCCCGCCAGGTGATCTTCTTGCCCTCCTCGTAATCCCGGCCGTAATAGGAGATCGGCATCTCGTAGATCCGCAGCCTCTTCTTGAACACCTTGGCCGTGATCTCGGGCTCGAAGTTGAAGCGGTTGCTCCGGATCGTGATGCCCTTCAGGACCTCGGCCCGGAAGACCTTGTAGCAGGTCTCCATATCCGTCAGCATGGTGTTGTACAGGAGGTTAGTGAGGAAGGTGAGGAACTTGTTACCCAGGTAGTGATAGTACAGAAAGACCCGGTGCAGACCGAGAAAGCGCGACCCGTAGACCACATCCGCCCGGCCCTCAATGATGGGCTTGACCAGAATAGGGTATTCCGCGGGGTCATATTCCAGGTCGGCGTCCTGGATGACGATCATGTCCCCGGTCGCGGCCTGGATGCCCGTGCGGATGGCGGCCCCTTTCCCTTGATTCTTTTCGTGTCTCATGACCTTTATCTCCGGCCTTCCGGCAAAAACCTTGAGAAGCTCCGGGGTCTTGTCCCGCGAGCAGTCGTCCACGATCACGAGCTCCTTTTCGAGAGGCACCTCCAGGACCCGCTTCACGATTTCCTGGATGGTGCTTTCCTCGTTGTAGACCGGCATGATGACGGAGAGTTTCATCGAACGGCGAAGGAAGGGTTAGTTTAAGGCTTCCGGGGGAGGGGACGGCCGATGCCCTGATAGAGGAAGCCCAGCTTTGTCATCGAATCGCGGTCCAGACAGTTGCGGGCGTCCACCAGGATGGGGGTCTTCATCAACCCTTTGATCTTGGCCCAGTCCAGCTCTTTGAACTCCGGCCACTCCGTCACCACGACTACGGCATGGGCATTCCTGACGGCTTCATAGGCATTGCTGGCGTATTGGATGGCCTCTCCGAGGACCTGCTTGGCCTTTTCCATGGCCACAGGGTCATAGGCCCGGATGAGAGCCTCTTCGGAAAGCAGGGCCTTGATGATGTCCAGGGAAGGGGCGAAGCGCATGTCATCGGTGTTGGGTTTGAAAGCTAAGCCGAAAAGTGCGATCGTCTTTCCCTTCAAGTTCCAGACGCCGTCCTTGATCTTCTTCACCACGCGCTGCTTCTGCTGCTCGTTGATCTCGTAGACTTCCCTCAACAGTTTGAAATCGTACCCCAGGTCCTGGGCGATGCGGATGAAAGCCTGGAGATCCTTGGGGAAGCAGAAGCCGCCGAAGCCAGCGCCGGCATCCAGAAAAGACCTTCCGATGCGCTTGTCCATGCCGATGCCCTGGGCGACCTGCTGGATGTCCGCGCCGCAGGCCTCGCAGATAACCGAGAGGGCGTTGGCGAAGGAGATCTTCATAGCCAGGAAGGAGTTGGAGGCGTGCTTGATAAGCTCGGCGCTCTGGATGTCCGTGACCAGGAGCGGAGCTTTTAACGGGGCGAAGAGCTCCTTCAGGAGGTTTCCCGCTCGCTCGCTTTCCACGCCGATCACGATCCGGTCCGGCTGCATGAAATCTTGGATGGCCGTGCCTTCGCGCAGGAACTCGGGGTTGGAGGCCACGTCGAAGGGCACGTCGTTGGGCGCATGCAGGGCCATGGTCCGCTTGAGCCAGGATCCGGTTTGGACCGGCACGGTGCTTTTTCCAACCACCAGTTTGTAGTCCTTCATCCGCTCCGCGACCCGGGCGGCGACCTGCTCCACGGCCGAGAGATCAGCCTCCCCGCTTTCTTTGGGCGGGGTGCCCACGGCGATGAAGATGACCGTGGAGGCATCCACCGCCTCTACGATCTCCGTTGTGAAGGATAGACGTCCACCTTTGACGTTCCTTTCCACCATCTCGGGGAGCCCCGGCTCGTAGATCGGAATCTTCCCGGCGCGAAGCTGGGCGATTTTCCCCCGGTCATTGTCCACGCAAATCACCCGGTTGCCCAGGTCTGCAAAGCAGGCTCCGGTTACCAGGCCCACATACCCGGAGCCTATTACAGCAAGGTTCATCTATTTTCGCTCCACGATGGAAAGGGAATAGGTCCGGTTGCTGTCCAGGGGCGCGTAGTGGAAGCGCGATATTTTGGCGAAAGGCTCAACCTTCTGGAGAGAGTCGGGATAGCGTCCGTGGGTGATGCAGTATGCGCCGAGGGCAGCCCGCAGGGATTCCAAATCGCGGTCCTGGCGCAGTCGCGCCAGGGGCAGCTGCGAGGTTTTAAAGGTTGGCATGTAGGCCGAGTAGAGGAGGTTTCCCAGGACGTAGCTCCCGAACAAGAGGGCTGCGGACAGGCAGACGATGCCGATCCAGATTCCGACCGTCGCCCAGGACACCTTGAGGGCCACGATTGGGGCTTTCTTGGTTGGCGGGGGCTTTCCCTCCACCTTCTCCACCAGGCCCAGCTCCAGAAAACGGAACAGGGCGGCCAGGGTGCGGAACTTTCCAATGCCGCTTTTATCAATGATCCCCTTGACGGTCTGGTCGGTCACCAGGAGCTTTGCGACTTGGGCCTCGTCCTCGGTGAGCTGGACCTCCAGCACCGGGTTCTCCTTTTTCCTCAAGACCACGGACATGCTGGGGAAAGCTTCTTGGATGCGTGGCCATTCGTCCAGGCGCCGGAGGCCTTCCATAATCAGACCCTCGGTCTTCAGAGTCACGTGGAACTTGCTCTCGCTGTAGAGCTTCCCCTCGGGGTCGAAGGTGTAGGTGCCCTGCTTCCAGGAGAAGAGCTCGTCCATGATGTCCTGGATCTTGAAGCGGATGAGCTCGGTGAGGTCCTCCTCCTTGAGATAGCCGCCCTTGAGAAGGATCTCCTCGAAGGGGAACTGGGTGGTCGTGGCCATGTCCAGGATCTGCATCACCTTCTCCTGGGGAAGCTTTCCGGAGCGGATGAGGTACTCGGCCAGAGGCTCGTGCTTTCCCTTCTCCTCATAGGCCGCCCCGATGATCTGGCCTTCGGCGAACCCGATCGTGGCAGCGTTGCCCTTTCCCTGGACCCTGAGGACTCCGGTCTTGCGGTTCTGAGCGATGAACTCCAGGACATCCGGGAGCCCGAAATCCTTAAGGGTGCCCTCAAGCGCCATGGATAGCCTCTTCGGGGGGAAGGTGCAGCTTCCTCAGGGAGAGGATGAGCAGGATGTAGAAAAGTGCGAAGGCGGCCCACCACAGGGGAAGCCAGGAAGCCAGGGTCTCCTGAGTGAGGGTGGGGATGGGTGGGATCAGGCGGCCGCGGAGACGGTAGAAGACAAAAAGGACCGAGGCTCCAAAAAGGAAGGAAACACCCTTCCCCAGGCGGCCGAGATAGACGTGCCCGGCCCCGGGGAGGATAAGCGATAGGATCGCGTTACGCAGGAGGAAGAACCGGCTCCGCCGGGTGGCGATGGCCGAGAGCACGGTTTCCTTCATCTCCGGGGACGCCGTGCCCTCGATCTTGCGGGCGCAGCGCGGACAGAGGTCCGGGGATTCCGGGGGCCGGCACTGTGCGCAGAGGGGCCTCCCGCAGGTGTGGCAGTGCTCGGCCGGCCTCACCTCCCGGCCAGCGATCCGGAGGAAGAGCATGGCGAAGAGGATCAGGACAGAGATGTAGGGGTTCAGGAAGAGCTCGATCCCGAAGATCTCGCGGAGCAGGACGCCGGGCAGGGTCTCGAAGTGGTATCCCCTGGCCACGTGGTCCCAGATGTTTCTCAAAGGGAGGGTCTCGTCCGCGACCACCCCCATTGAATCGGAGTCTCCCTCTGGTCGGGAGGAGATCCGGTCGGTGAGCCGGAAGTCCAGCCGGGCGGCGTTGTGGTACTCGGTCTCCGCGCCCTGGAAGTCGAGTTTCTTGAGGTAGGCCTGGGAGAGATTGAAGTGGGCTGCTGCCGACAGGGGTTCGAGGTCCACCGCCTTATGGTACAAGACCTGGGCGCTGTCGTAGTTTCCCTGCCGGAAGAAGATATTCCCCAAGTTCACCTGGCCGCGGAAGGAATTCGGGGAAAGCGCGAGATGGCGCTGGTAATCCTCTCGGGCCTCGTCAAGTTTCCCCCCCCGCTTAGCCAGCAGTCCGGCGGTCAGGAAGAGGTCGGGGTCTTGAGGATCGCGGGCGATCATGGTGCGCACCCGGGAGACGGTGAGGATGTCCGGCTCAAGCTCCTGCGCCCGGGATAGGATCAGGGCTGGATTCTGGGCGTCCAAGGGAGCGAACAAGACCGCCCCGAGCATGAGCATGAATGGGGCCAAAACCAGGATCCCCATGGCGAAGAGGGCCAGCCGTCTCTCCGGTTTGGAAAGCCATACCCAGACGCCGGCCGTTCCCAGGAGGAGGAACAGGGAGACGGGAAGCCGGACGAACAGCATGGCGAGCATCAGGCTGGTGACGAGCAGGAACCGGGCCGGCCGGGGGAAGAAGGCCGGGAGGTGCTCGATCAGAAAATGGTGAAGGGAGGTTAAATACGCTATGATCAGGGCTGTGAGGATACCAAGGGACAGGGCGAGTGCAACCCCTATGAGGATGAGATAGGCGTTGGTGGCCAGGAGAAGCTGGTTCTCGAAATTGTTAAAGAGGGGGCGGGCGCCCTGAGTGAGGATCACGGCCGTCTCCCGAAGGCGCCCTTTGGGCGCGAGCTGGACTTGGGAGAGGTGGGCGGCCAGGAGGGGCGGAGCGAACTCGATGGCCCGGCGGAAGTCCAGCTCCGCAGTCGCGGCGTCCCCCCGCTTTAGAAAAGTCTGACCTTGCTCGACGAGGGCCAGGGAAAGGGCCGGGACACTTGAGATCCCGCGTTCGATCATGGCGCTTCGTACTTCCCGGAACTCCTGGTCGGCCAGGAGGGGAAGTCGCTCGCGCTCGAAAGCCAGACCGAGCATCCCGTGAAGGATGAGCTCGCCTCCGGCTGCCCTTGAGGCCCGGGCATAGGCGCTGTCTGCGGCCTCCAGGTCTCCCTTGAGGCGATAAACCTTTCCCAGGGTCAGGGGGTAGAAAGGGTTCCCGGGCTGCTTGACGATTAGGCTTTGGAGAACAGCTGCCGTAGAGTCCAGGGTCTTGGGCTTGGGGGGTTGGTCCAGGAATGAGATGAGGGCGAAGGCCCGGCCCGCGGAGAGGGCATGGGCTTCGTACTGAGGCGTCAGGGACTGTCCCCAGGCCGCTTGTAACGAACTGCTTAAAAGGATGAAAATAAGACTGAGCGCGCGGAAATTCATTGCTTAGAAGTCCAGGTTGCTTAACAGGATAGCACAAAAAGCGCGCCATGTCAAGGGGCCGGGGGGCCCCGGCAGGCCGAGGGCAGGTCCAGATAGATCGAGGGCAGGGGGAAGGGCGAGCCTCACCCTGCGCTCTGGATTCGGGGTTTTTGAGGTTGCTTGACCGTTTCTTAAGATGAA
>CAYGWX010000049.1:15388-18588 GCA_964353855.1 uncultured bacterium
CTCAGTATCGCCAATCCCGCCCTCAGTATCGCCAATCCCGCCCTCAGTATCGCCAGTCCCGCCCTCCGTATTGCCGATCCCGCCCTCAGTATCACCGATCCCGCCCTCAGTATTTCCGATCCCGCCCTCCCTTTTAACCCTGATCTCCGGAACCCGGCCTTGAATTCTCTCCCCTGTTTATGTTACATTAAAAGTATGCAGCGTCGTCCATTTTCTCCCGGCTTCCTGATTTACGCCTACCTCATCGGCCTTTTGGGCTTTGCCCTCTTGGTCTGGCTCACGCCCGGGGCCGGGCCAATTCCCTCTCTGAGCCTCTTGGCTTTCCTGTTCGTGATGGAGGCGGTGGCGGACTTCTTCTTCCTACCCCTGGCCAAGCGCTTCTCGCTCTCCCTTCGCACCTGCTTCGACTACGCCGCGGTGATCTTCCTGGGCCCGGTCTGGGCGGCCTGGGTGAACGGGACCTCGATCATCCTGGTCAGCCTGAACGCCTTCCACCGGGCGCGCCGGGGGTTCCCCCCGTACCGGGTGGCGAGCGTCATCCTGGCTAACTGCGGGAGCTCGATTCTGACCACGCTCGCCGGGGGCTACGTCTACACCACCTTCGGAGGGTTGGTGCCCTTCGGACACCTGACCGCAGGGGTCATCCTGCCCCTCGTGGCGCTCTTCCTGGTGACCACGGTCCTGACCTCGTTGGGGGTGGTCGCCGTGAGCTTCTTAACCGGCCAGGGGAAGAAGGACCGGCGCTACACGCTCTCCCGGGGTCTGGTGGTGAGCTTCTCGGCGATCCCGGTCGCGGTCTCGGCGGCACTGATCTTCCACGAGTTCAACCTACCGGGCTTGGCCATCGGGGCGATCCCGTTCGTGATCGCGGTGGTCCTGTTCCAGCGCCTGGGAAAGGCCCGCGAAAGCCTCTCCCAGCGGGTCACGGAGCTGGAAATCCTGAACCAGGTCGGGCAGGCCATCTCCTCGGCCCTGGACCTGGACCGACTGGTGGAGCTGATCTACGTTGAGACCGCCAAGGTCCTGGACGTGCGCAACTTCCACATCGCGCTTTACGACGAAGATAAGAACCGCATCTCGGTGGTCCTGGACATGGACGAGGGCAAGCGCAGCCCGCCCCAGGAGCTGCCCCTGGAGGGGGGGTTCATCGGCTGGATCCTCGAGAACAGGAAGCCGCTTTTTGTCAAGAACTTCGCCGAGGAGAAGGCGCGGCTTCCGGCGGTGCCCCTGGAACCGTCGCGGGTGGGATCCTACCTCGGGGTTCCGCTCTTGTCCGGGGAGAGGGCGGTGGGGATGATCGGAATCTTCTCCAAGCAGCCCAACGCCTTCAACGAGGGGCACCTGCAGCTCCTTCAGACCATCGCGGGCCAGGCGGCCGTGGCCGTGGAGAACGCCCGGCTGTTTGAGACCGCCCGGCGTGAGGCCGAGGAGCGCAAACTGCTCTACGAGATCGGCACCACGATCAGCTCCTCTCTTGACCTGAAGCAGGTTCTGGAACTGATGATCGATTCTATTAGGAGGGTCGTGCCCTACGACGCTGCGGGGTTCTTCCTGATCAAGCGGGGCACGAACGAGATCGAGTCCCGGGTGGAAAGGGGGTATCCACCCGGTGTGCACGACCTGGTCGGCCTGAAAGTGGGGAAGGGCCTGCTCGGGGCTGCGGCCAAGGAGGGAAAACCGATCATCGTTTCGGACGTGGCTCGGGATCCCCGCTACATCATGGCCCGGCCCGGGACGCGCTCGGAGGTCATCATTCCGCTGGTCTCCAAAAGCGAGGTCATCGGGGTCTTCAACCTGGAGTGCGACCAGCTCTGCACCTACGGACAGAGGGAGATGGAACTCTTATCTTCCTTCGCCTCACAGGCGGCGATCGCAATCGAGAACGCCCGACTCTTCGAGGAGGTCCGGGAGAAAAAACACCTCGAGGAGGAACTCGCTGTGGCCCGGGACATCCAGCTCTCCTTCCTTCCCAAGCAGGACCCAAAGATCCCTGGATTCCAGATCGCAGGCACGGCCCTCCCCTCGGAGCGGGTGGGTGGGGACTACTACGACTACATCTCGATTTCCGACGGCCAGCTTGGGTTGGTGATCGGCGATGTCTCGGGGAAAGGCATGCCCGCGGCCCTGATCATGGCCTCCTTTCGGGCCTCGCTGATCGCAGAGATCCGAAACAATTATGCCATTTCCACAATCCTGTCCAAGGTGAACGCCCTGCTTTTTGAGTCCACCGAAGCGTCCTCTTTCGTGACCTCGGTTTACGGGGTGCTGGATCCCGCGAAGCGGGCCTTCACCTACGTTAACGCCGGGCACAACTATCCGCTCTGGGTGCGGGGCGACGGAGGCCTCCGGGGTCTGGAGACCGGGGGGACAGTTCTGGGGGCATTTCCGGACTCCTCCTATGAGGAGGAAAGGCTGGAATTGGCTGTAGGGGACGCTTTGGTGTTCTACACCGACGGGGTGATGGATGCCCGGAATGGGGGTGGAGAGATGTTCGGGGAGGAACGCCTCTTGGCTCTGGTTCAACGGGTGCACCATCACTCCGCTTCGGAGATCCGCAAGTCCGTCCTGGAGGCCGTGAACACCTTCGTGCACGGAGCCCCGCAGTTCGATGACATCACCCTGATCGTTTTGAAGGTGGTCTGAGCCCGATCGGGATGAAGAAGATGAAGAACACGTGGTCTTTCTCCATACCAAGCACCCGGGATCGCATCCATGTTGCCCTGGAGGTCACGGACGCCTGGCTCCGGAAACAGCATTTCCGAGAACAAGACGTGCACGACGTGACCCTGGCCGTGGTGGAGGCCGTGAACAACGCCATCATCCACGGTAACCGCGAGGACCCGCGGAAGAAGGTTTACCTCTCATTTTCTCTTTCACCCGGGAAGCTCGAAGTTCGGGTCACGGATCAGGGGAAAGGGTTCAATCTGCGCGCCGTGCCGTGCTGCTTCCCCGCCCATCCTTCCCTCGCTTCCCACGGGCGGGGGATCCTCCTGATGCGCACGCTGGTGGACCAGGTGGGTTTCGAGCCTCTGAAAGGAGGCCTGCGCGTCCGGCTGGTCAAGCGCCGGGCCCCCAAGGCCTCTTGAAATCCAGGGGCCTTTCCTGATAAGATGTTATAGCGGTTTGCACTTAATCATCGAACGAACCTTTAACGCGGAGGGAAGAGAGTTGGGTTTACGATGGAAGATGATTGACGACGT
>CAYGWX010000050.1:0-18362 GCA_964353855.1 uncultured bacterium
TCCGCGTTGTCCATGGCCGAGATCGCGAAGAGGTGCTGTCCGTCCGCCAGGTTGGAAAGGGTGCAGGCCGGGTTGGTCGTGAAACGCCAGGTCTGGCGGTTGGGGAGGGTCTCGTCCACGGCATAGTACCAGCCCGTGATCCATCCGTCCGGGTCCATTGTATCCGAGGAGTTTACGCTAAAGGCGATCCCTTTCCAGGTCGCGGTGAAGGCCGGGAGGCAGAACAGGGTGTCCCCCTCCACAGGCCCGGAGAGGATTTGGGTGTTGGGGGCCACGGTTTTAATGGTGAATGCCCGCGAGGCCGGGCTGGGGTCCCGCTGACCGAGGTTGTCAACCCCCCGGACATAAAGCATATGCCACCCCACCAGATCCGGCACCGTAAACTGAATCGTGTCCTGCGTCGGGGTTCCGAATTTCAGAAGGCTGTTCCCGATGTACTGGGCCGTGCCGGCTGTATCCGGGGTCAGGTAGGTCCACTGTCCGGCGGTGTTGTCGATCACATACTCGTAGGCGATGATCCGGCCGTCCGGATCCTTCCCGGTCCAGAACAGGAGAGTGCGGTCGGAAAGCGTGTCGCCCTGTCGCGGGATGTTGTTCAGGAACCAGGTGTCCGGAGGCTGGTTCCCCAACGGCGCGGACACATGCTTCTTGGAGCATCCCCAGGCCGCGGCCAAGGCGCCGGCCAGGACTAAAACCCAAAGGAGTGTTCGGTTTCGCATCGTTCCCTCTTTAGAAGACCAGCCGCAGGGTTCCGCGGTGCATCTGGGTCAGCCAGCCCCAGTCGGTGTAGGAGTAGTTCAGCTCGGCACGGACCCAGCTCGTGGGCAGGGCGGCCCCCGCCCCCAGGGACCAGCGCTCGGTGTCGTATTTGATCTTTCTCCCCGCCCGCAGGAAGAAGAGGTCGCGGAAGGCGTACTCCGCGCCCAGGATGACCCGCTCCTCGTTGTCGTTGGGATGGCTCCCCTCCAGGTCCACGGTCACCCGGTGGAGCCTGGTCTCGTAGGGGACCATGGAGAGGCCCACCTTGAAGTTCATGGGCAGGGGAAACGACTCCTTGATGAACTTCATGTCGGGACCAAAGTTGGTGATCGCCATGCCCACCTGAACCTTCTTGAAGCCCAGGTCGTACAGCGTTCCCACGTCGCCGCATATCCCCATCGCCCGCTTGTCGTCCAGGACGTCCCGGATGAGCTTCAGGGTCACGCCGGTGGAGAACTTATGGGTCAGGCTGCGGCTGTAGGTGATCCCCCCGGTGTAGGTCGTGGCCGTGAAGTAGGTCCCGTCCCAGCCGTCCCCCGGGGCCAGGGGAATGGTGCGTTTCATATCGTCCATGGTCAGGGCGATGAACGAGATGCCCCAGGTCCCCCCGGTCTTGGAGACGGGGTAGGCGATGCCTACGAACTCGTGGTTGATCCCCGCCGGATACTGGGTGTGAGTGGCCAAGAGCTCCCTCCGGGAGAGGCGCGCCAGGCCCGCCGGGTTGTAGAACAGGGCCGAGGCATCGTTGGCCACGGCGACGAAGGCCTCGCCCATCCCCATCGCCCGGGCCGAGACCCCCATTTTCAGGAACTGCTCTCCCGCCGTGCCCACCTTGGACTGGCCGAGGGCGCTGGCCGCGAATCCTGCCGCTGCCGCTAAAACCAGGAGAACGACCTTCTTCTTCATGGTCATCGCTCTCATTTGATCACCACAAACTTTCCGACCTGCTTGATCTTCCGGTCCGGCACTTCGACCGAAAACAGGTACACGCCGGACGAGACGGCCTGCAGGTCTCTGGAGATGAGGTTCCAACGCTCCGAGGTGGGCGTGGAGTAGGAGTTACCCCCGGGGTGGTAGATGGTCGCCGCCAGGTCCCCCCCCAGGGTATAGATCCGGATGACGCACTTCTCCGGAAGGTTGATGAAGTCCAGACGGCGGGAATGCTCGCTCCAGGTCTTGCGGTCCGGGTTCTCCCAGCGCATCTCATTATAATCCTGAAGAGAGCCTTTTCCTCCGTCGATGCGGTAGGGATTAGGGACGACCATGACCTCCAGGCTCTGGGCCTCCTCCACGCTGGCCCCGGGGATCACCCGCATCAAACTGGAGTTCGGGCTGGATTCCAGAGGCTCCACCAGGCTGGGTTTGTATCCGAAGTCCACGGCAGTGACGGCATAGTAGAGGGGAAAGCCGTTGGGCACCCCCACGTCCTCCAGCATGTAGCGGTAGTCCCGGTCGGTGTTTTTCGCTTTCACCTCCGGAGAGATCGGCGGGGGAGGCCAGTTGTCGAAGCCGTACTTATATGCGATGGTCGTGTCATGGTTGGAGAGCGGCTGGTCGTACTGCCTCAGGAGGGTCCATCCGCCGATCTCCTGCTTGTCCGTGGAGAAGGAGCGGAAGACCTTGTATCCCTCGAAATCGTTGACCTTGGAGAACGGGTCTTTCTGCCTGGGGTCCTCCGGGCCCGCGTCCCAGATCAGGGTCACCTTGTTGCTGGAGGGGATCGTTTTGATATTCGGCGGATAAGGCGGCGGAGGCCCCCGGAAATCCGGGATCCCGTCGCCCTCCAGCCAGGTCGTGTCCGCTCTTCCGGCCTTGTAAACCAGGGCATAGGTTCCGCGATTACCGTCCCCGTCGGTGTCGATCCCCGGGTTGTCGTACACCCGGTAGGCCCAGCTGGCGTTCAGGGCCAGGGCGGAGAAATCGTAATAGGGGTCGTAGGGCCAGCCGCCTTGACCCAGGTTCTTAATAAATTTCTGCCCGCCGCAGTACCCGATGGTGATCGGGACGGTGTCCCCGGGAGCCAGGTACTGCTTGGAAGTATCCTGCCCCGTGGGGTCCCGCCACCCGGGATACACCGGCCCGACGGACAGGAGGTAGCGGGTGTCGTTGGGCACGTTGTGGGGAGCGTTCTGGGGGTCCAGCTGGTCCGGATCGAAGGCGTACGCCGGGTCCCATTTGGACAGGCTCATCATCCGGTACTTCTCGGCATCCGTGTTGGGGGTCCCGGGCGGATCCAGAGGATTGCCCGGATCGTGGGGGCCCCAGTCCTTGGTCGGATCGGTGCTGGAATACCACCATTGGAAGGAATATTTCAGGCGGGGGTTGGGGGTGCGCAGCACCCGCGTCCCAGTAACCCCGGGGGTGGGCCAGGAGTTGGGATCGGATAACCCGTCGTAGTCCGAGATCCAGGACACGTTGATTTGCTCGGAAGGGGCCTGGGTTTTCGGCCTACCCTCCACGTGCTCGGGCGGTAGGCCCTGGCGGAAGAAGACCACGCTGTCCGCCTCCGGCGGGGAGGGCCAGAGGGTGTCCGAGGAGATGGCCGTGGAGCGCCAGCGACGGAACCCGCAGATATCGTCAACGGACTTGTTGCGGTTGGCCGCCCCGCTGGCCCCCACGTCCGCGTCCACGTACAGGCCCATGTACAGGTTACGCAGGGTGTCGTGGCCGATGTTGATGATCTCGTAGTCGATGAGGATGAAGTCCTGGGCGTAGGAGTAGCTCCAGTCGTAGCTCTTCTGGGTGACCTTGATCCCCAGGGGCTTGTGGTCCGGCCCCACATAGGCCGGGTTGGTGTAGGTGTCCGTGCAGGCCGCGATGAAGTCCTGTTCCGAGATCGCCTTGCCGTAGGGCGAGGTGGAGTCCGCGTAGAACGGGCTCCCCGGCCGGGTGGAGCGCTCGATGATCGTGTCCGCGTCGGTGGCCCCCGGCCAGATCTCGTACTGCCACCCCGCCCAGCCCTCCACCCCGGTGGAGACCAGGGTGTCCGTCTTCCCCGGCTGCCCGGGCTTGGGCCGCATGGCCCCCAGCCAGAGTCCTCCCCAGAAGAGGTACTCCGTGCCCGACCGGGCCGGGAACTCGCAGGAGGGAAAGGTCCATTCCTCGTCGTTCCCGAAGAACCCGTAGTTCGTCATGGTCAGCCACATGTTGCCCACCTTGTGGGTCTTCATCTGGGTTTTGGGCTTTGCGGTGATGATTCCGGGTGGGCGGCTTAAGCTGGCCGACCACGCCGGGCCCCAGACCAGGGCCAGAAAGGCCAGCCCAAAAAACGCTTTCTTTGATCTGCTCATCGTTCTCCCTCGCCTTTCGAACGTCGTTTCGACTACCATTCTACCCCCACCCCGGCCTGGATGTTTCGTCTCGGGTGATAGTTGTCCGGACTGTTCTTGCTCTCCGGATCCGTTGGAAACGGTTTGCTGGTGTAGGTGTCGATTTCCTTCACATTGAGCCTGTCGAACAGGTTCTTAACCTGCAGGAGCACCTGGGCCTTGAGCGGGCCGTAGTACAGATCCTTGCTGGCCTTCAGGTCCATCGAGTTGAATCCCGGCTTCCGGAAGGCGTTATCGGTATATTGTGGATCGGGGGTCGTACCATCTTTGAGGCTCTTAGTGTAGGGCAGGCCGCTCGAGGCCTGCCACAACAGGTTGATCCCCCAACCCTGGGGAAGCTTCCGTCCGAACAGGACCGGATGCTCGCCCTTCCCCACCCGGTAGTCTAAGTCCACAACCAAGGCGTGGCGCTGGTCCCAGGAGAGCGGGAAGTCCTTGATCGGCAGCGGGCGGTTACCAAAGTCGTAATCGTAGTTCTGCCGGTCCGAGGAGGACTTGCCCATCGCCCAGGACAGAGTATAGGCAATCGATCCCCGGGTGTAATGGCTGGGGAACTTCTCCAAGTTGAGTTCCAGCCCTCGGACGTTGCCGTAATCCAGGTTGTAGAAGATGTGTCCGCTCAGCGGACCCGTCCCCCGCTGTTGCATATCGACGAGGTCCCGGTAGTCCTTGAAAAACCCCGAAACCCCCAGGACCCAGTCCGTGGCCAGGGCATGTTCCACACCCAGTTCGTACTGGGTGTTTCGGGTGGGCTTGAGCCCCGGGTTTCCGTAGTATTTGTAGGCGCTGCCCCCCTGGGTGGCCAGCTCGAAGATGTAATTGAACTGCGGGATTACGTAGAAAATCCCGTAATTGAAGAACAGCTTATCTCGCTCCGTGATCGGGTGAGCGATCCCGATCCTCGGGGCCAGGCGGTTCTGCCATCCGATCAGCACCGTGTCCCCGGTGATCGGGTCGGTGAACGTCTGGACGCTCCGCCCGGCGTAGAAGACGTCGTAACGCAAGCCGGCGTTCACGATCATCCCCTCGGTCTCGATCTTGTCCTGCAGGTAGACCGCCCCCGCGACCGGATGCCGTTCGTAGAAGTCCCGGAAGATCCCCCGGTTCGGCCACCCCCAACCCTCGTTCCGGAGCCAAGAGACGCTGTCCGGTGTGAGGTCGTATTTTCGGTACCCGTACTGGATCTCCCCTTTGCGGACATCGTAGCGTTTGTACTCCAACCCGCCCTTCAAGAGGTGGGCTTTTCCCCGCTGGTTGACGAAGTCCAGCTTCGCTGTATAGGTCACGGTGCGGTAGTCCCGCCACGGCGCCCACTGGTCGAAGCCATAGTCGTAGAACCCGTCGGCTTTCTTCTGGTCGTAGATCCCGTTGTTGTTCCAGTCCACGAAGGGCTCCCCGGGGTCGTACTGCTTGTTCTTGTTGAGGTCCGTATAGGGCTCGGTCCCGTTCCATATCCCGTTGTGGTCCCAGTCCCGGAAGGGCTCTCCGGGGTCGAAGTGGCCGTTGGTTGTGGCCCTGTCCACGAACGGCTCCCCGGGATCGTAGCTGTTGTTCCCGTTCAGGTCCACATAGGTCTCCCCGGCGTCGTAGACCCCGTTGTAGCTCGGGAGGTCGATGAAGGGCTCGTTTTTCCCGTCCGTATAGGCGATGATCTCCAGCGGGTCTTTGCTGGTGTCGTAAGCATAGTCGTTGAGCTCGTCCACGTCCCGTCCCCCTGGCCGCTGGCGGTAGGAGGTCAGATGGCGCGACAGGTTCAGGGTGTAGAAAGTGCTCTGGGAGATTACGTGGGTCCAAGACATGACCCCCAGGGTGCTGTATTCCCGCACCCGTGGCGCGAACTCCGGGATGTACTTGTAAGCGTATTGGTATTCCACCGCCCCCATCGGGAGCGCTCCGAAGGAATGGGCCTTGGAGCCTCTATAGGATAAGGAGAGTTTCTTTCCGGTTAGCTCGTAGGTCCATTTAAGGCTTCCGGTGTAGTTGTTAAGCCGCCGGTCCTGGAGGGTGATCCCGGCCAGGCGGTAGCGGGTCTGCCAGTTGTTGACGTACTTCCCGTACCCGTCCTGCCATTCCCCGTCCGAGGCCGCGAAATACTTCGCTCTCCCCGGCAGGCGGAGCGCCTTGAACAGGCGGTTGGTGAAGAGGTCCGGCCCCCCGAACGAAACCTCGGCCCGGTCGAAGTTCAGGAAGCGGTGCTCCTCCCGGGTCGTTCCCGGCACCCGGTCCGTGCGGTACGTCACGCTTCCCGAGAACCGCTCGCCCCCCTCCTTGGTCACCATATTCACGATCCCGGACTGGGCCTGGCCGTACTCGGCGTTGAACCCCCCCAGGATCGTGGACATCTCCGAGATGGAGTTCGTCCCGACCATCATCCCGAAGCTCCCCGAGGCCAGGGGGTCCTTGATCGAGATCCCGTCCACCATATAGGAGACCTCTCCGGTCCGCCCGCCCCGGATGTGGATCTGCCGTCCCGTGCCCACCGCGCTGGTGTTCTTCTCCAGGGCCTGGGAGAAATTGTCCACTCCGGGCAGGGTCACGAGGACGTCCCGGGTCACGTTCCTCTGGCTGGAGGTCACGTCCGGCTTAATCATCTTTTCCCTCTCCCGGACCGTGATCCCGCCCAGCTGGATGACCTGGGTGGAGAGAACGAATTGGATGGTCGTGGTGAGGTCCATGCTCACCTTGACGTTGGTGGCGGTCATCTTGGAGTACCCCATCATCTTACCCTCCAGACTGTAGATCCCCGGAGGGACGTTGATGATGAAGTAGTTCCCGTCCATGTCCGCCACCGCGCCCAGGGAGGTCCCCACGACCTGGATCGTGGCGAACGGCAGGCCCTGCCCGGTGCCCTTGTCCACCACACGCCCCGCGATCTTCCCCGTGGTCCCGGCCAGGATCGGTCCCGCCAGGAGAAGCGCGCCTATCATACAGGCGATGACGCTGCGTATCTTCATCTCATTTCACCTCGCTCGTTACTTCGCGCTGAATTTCTTGACCTGGTAGTTCCCCGCATCCATTACATAGACCGAAGAGTTCAATCCCAGGGCGATCCCCATCGGGCCGTTGAACTGGTTGGGAGCCGCTCCCAGGCTTCCGAACTGGGTGCGGTAGGAGAAGGTGTTGTCCGTGTTCCTCCGAAACTTCTCGACACGGTGGTTTCCGGCATCGGTGATGTAAATGTTCTGCAGGGTGCTGTCATCGATCGCCACGCCAAAGGGCCCGCTGAACTCCCCGCTGGAATCTCCTGCCGTCCCGAACTCCCCGACGTAGGCCCCGAATACCATCACCCGATTTCCCCCGGTGGAGGGCACGTAGACGTAGCCGTTGATGTCCGCCGCGATCCCGCCCGGGGCGTTCGCGAGCCAGTAAGAAGGCGTGCCGTTGTAGGGGAACTTCCACACCTTGCCCTTTCCCAGGGTGTCGTATCCGCTGACGAAGAAATCCAGATTCGCGGTGACCGCCACTCCGTTCACCGGCCCGAAGGTGTCCCCGGGGACCCCGCCGTAACGTTGGATATATTGGATATAGTTTCCGGCATCAAAGAACTTCTGCACCAGCTTGTTGCCCGTGTCCCCCACGTACACGTAGCCCAGGCGGTCCACGGCGATGCCCCTCGGGTTCTTCAGATCGGGGTGAGTGGAGAAGGTGTCCCCGTCCCCCCGTGTCCACTGCTTGAGGAAGGTCCCGTTGGCGTCGAACTTCTGGATGCGATTGTTTCCGGCATCGGCCACGTAGACGTCCCCGTTCGGTCCTACTGCGATCCCTACCGGATTGAGGAACTGCCCGGGCCCGCTGCCCTGGCTACCCCAGCGGATCAGCAGGCGGTACACGGTGACCGTGATCGCCACCAGTTTCTGGACGTTCTTCCCTCGGTTGTCCGAGGCCGTGACGTTCACTGTGGCGCTGGCCGCCGTATCCGGGGCTTTCCAGCGGGCATAGCCAAGGGCGCTGCTATCCCTGCGGCCTCCGGTAATCCTACCTTCCTTAGGTCCGAGGGTGTCGCTGCCCACGGTTAGGAAGGTCCCGGTCGTGGTAGACCAAGAGTAGGACAGGCTGTCCCCGTCCGGGTCCTGGGCCGAGCAGAAAAGCAGGGAGGTCTCCCCTCGCCCCACCACTTTCGGCGTGGCCGTAAAGCTTGCGATCACCGGCGAGTTGGCGTCCGGGGCCGTGATCGTCTTCTTGGAACACCCCCAGAGGGCCAGCCCCAAAACCAGAAGCCCTCCCGCCCAAAGGCTCAATGGCCTCAGGGAAAGAGTACCTCTCAGCCGGGGAGACCGGCCGCCTTGTTGGTCGAACCACCTCATTCGCACACGCATTCCATCTCCTTATGCCTGATGATGACTCTCCGGTCCAATATGATATTACTATACACGATTTTCCGGTTCTAAGTCAAGACGGTCCCCGGAAAAAAAGACCCTTTAACCTGTCCTGGACCCTATATTAAGTGAACAGCATAAAACCTTATTTAAGTCTTATCAAATACTTATCCGTTTTCCCAGGAAGCAGGCAGTGATGGCGGGATCGGTCGAGAGGTGGTTCTACGAATCTATTTTTCCCCGGAGCTTTGTCGGAAGCTTTTGCCTACCCTTTACCCCTCACCCCCTGGGCTTCTTTTCCTCCTTTCCGCACGGCCTTTTCCAGCTCGCTGTACGCCTTCGGCCTCACGGCAAGCCTGAAACGGGTGAGGCTTCCCTGTCTCACGATCTCTCGCGCGATGCCGTCGACGGGGTGTGCGAATGCTCCCTCCCGGCCCGGTTTCGCGTCCTCGCTGATGGAGCGCACCGCCCTCTGGTGGTCGAAGAGATCCAGCGCAACCAGCTCCTCCAGCGAGCCGGAATCTCCCAGCGTCCAGCGATCCAGGGAGATCTTCCCGCTGTTGGAGATCTCCGGGAACCCATGGAACGTCACCCAGAGAAGGATCGGGACCTCTTCCGTGTCCCGCTTGGGGTCGTAGAGGACCACCCGGTTGCGTCCCGACTCCTTGGCCCGGTACAAGGCCTGGTCCGCCTGCCGGATCAGCTCCACCGGGTCTTTGGCCAAGGAGGGGAAAAGGGAGACCCCTGCCGAAAGCGTCACCGGGATATTCTCCCCTTCCTTGTCGATCCTCTCGAAAAGATGCAGGTTCACCGTCTTCCGAAACTCTTCCCCGAGGACCTGAGCTTCCTTCTTCTCCAGCCGGGGCAGGATCAGCGCGATCTCCTCCCCCCCGTACCGGCAGGCCAGCCCGCGTTCCCCCACCAGGGTTTTTGCGATCCTGCCGATGGCCCGGAGGACGCTGTCCCCTTGGAGGTGGCCGAAGGTGTCGTTGATTCTCTTGAAGTGATCGATATCGGCCAAGATGAGCGTCAGCTCCCATCCCATGGACCTCGCCCTGCGCACCTCATCCTCTAAATAGGCATCAAAATATTTCCTGCGATATAGACCCGTAAGCCCATCGAGAGCTTCCTCTAAATGGCCTTCCCCGGGAAGCTTGGCTGGCTCATACAGGTCACATCCACGGCATTCTTCAAAGGTAACCTCATTGAGGTTTATATCTTTCTTCCCGCATCTCGCCTTGAGCACCTTGGGCAAGGGTTTGCCCTCTAAGCCCTGGGCAATGAGGACGTTAGCAAAAAGATGCCGGCAAGGTCGAGTCGGGATGGTGCACTTGGCACAGATACCCGGGGTAATCCCATATGGGGATGATAGGGATCGAATCGCGCAGAATGGAGAATCGTTGCCGCTCTGACGCCGGAAGAAACACGGCGCGGCATAGTCCTTGGCCTTATCCTTTTCCATCACTGAAAAGCATAGCACAATGCCCTTTAGAAATTCAAGGCGGGGAAGGGAACGTAGGGAACGAAAAGCGGAGGAGTCAGGCTTTCTTCTTCTTCAGGATCTCGCAGGCCAGTTCGATGGCTGCGACCGTGGAGGAGGGGTCGGCGATCCCCTGTCCCGCGATGTCGTAGGCCGTTCCGTGCCCGGGCGAGGTGCGCACCAGCGGGAGCCCTAAAGTCAGGTTTACGCACCGCCTGGAGGCCAAAGCCTTGACCGGGATGAGCCCCTGGTCGTGATACAGCGCGATGACCGCGTCGTACTTCTCCCGGTTGTGATAGGAGAACAGGGCGTCCGCGGCATGCGGCCCGCTGATCGAGAGTCCCTTCCTCTGCAGGGCCTTGACCACAGGCGCAAGGACCCTTTTCTCCTCCCACCCGAACTGCCCCTCCTCGCCGGCATGGGGGTTCAGGCCCAGAAGCGCGATGCGGGGCTTGGCGATCTTGAAATATTTTTTCAGTGCCTCCTCGGCGAGTAGGGCTTTCTCCCAGACGAGCTCCGGCGTGAGCAGTTTCAGCACCTGACGGTAGGGCACGTGAATCGTGGCCAGGACCACGCGCAGCTTCCCGGCCAGGAACATCATGGCGAACATCCGGGTCTTGGTCAGGTGGGCCAGGAGCTCCGTATGTCCGGGATAAGAGCACCCGGCCAGGCGCAGGGATTCCTTGGAAACCGGGGCCGTGACCAGGGCCTCTATCTTCCCCCCCTCCCACAGCCTCACCCCGGCCCGGATGGCCTCCAGGGCCTGCCTCCCGGCTTCGGCCGAGGCCTGCCCCACCGGGATCAGGGCCTTGGGGTTCGCGGTGGGCGATATCGGAATGGCCGGCCTCCTGAGCCGGAGCGACTTGATCTCCTGCGTCGCCAGAACCGGGGAACCTATGAGCAGGGGCACGCAAAAACGGCGCACCTCGTTCGAGGTCGCCGCTTTGATCGCCACTTCCGGTCCGATGCCCGAAGGATCGCCTAAGGTGATCCCTACGATGGGCTTGAGCTTCATGGACGCTCCTCGGTCAACTCAACGACTTTTCAGTCCTCGTATCCCAAGGCCTTCTGGATGACCTCGTAGACCGCCTGGGTCCGGAACGGCTTGGGAAGATAGCCGTCGATGATCCCCTCCTTGGCGTGCTGCTCGAACGTCGCGGAGTCCAACGCTCCCGAGCACACGATCACCTGCACCAGTGGATTCAGGGCCTTTACGGCCCGGGCCAGTTCCAGCCCGTCGCGCCGGGGCATCATCCAATCCGTGATCACGCAGTCGTAGGAGCCCTCCTGAAAGGCGGCGAGGGCCTCCTCCCCGTCCCCGGTCACCTTGACCGAAAAACCCCGCATCTCCAGGAGGTTTGCCAGGAGGCCCCGCAACGCGGGATCGTCATCCGCCACCAGGATGCGTGCCCGGCTCGCGGAAGCCTCGGCCTTGGGCTCCGGGGCCAGGCCTCCCCGCATCCTCGACTGCAGCCTCAGGGCTTCCTCGATCTGGGACGGGGTGACATACCCCAGGGCGACGAGGTGCTCACCCAGATGCTTGCCGGCATCGGCAAGCTGGTTACGCCGCGCCTCCAGCACCTGGGAGGTCGTGGCGTACTGTTTTTCAACCAGGATTTGTCCGATGAGCGGCCAGATGGCACACCTCCATGAAAAAGGGAGTGCCCCGGGTTCGAAGCGGATGATTACGGAAATTATAAGGGGAATCGCCCATGGAAGTCAAGGGCGGGGCCGGAAGAATGTGCGGAGTGCGAGGAGAGCGGCCCCGACCGCAGGGGCGTTTCTTGGCCGGACCAGAAGGAATCTCTTTTCCAGGAGCTCGCGGAGCCGGCGGGCCAGGGGCGTGGAGCGGGTGAGCAGCCCCCCTCCGAACGCCACCCTGGGCCGGTCGAGCCGCAGGGCCTCGGCGGCGTCGAAGCACAGGTCCGACAGGGCCGAGGCCGCGGCCTCCACGATCTCCAGGGCCGCGGGGTCCTTCCGCGAGGCGGCCTGGAACACGAGCGGGGCCACCCAGGCGAGCGTTTTGGGGACGTCCTTCTGGGCATGAATCCAGGGGATCACCTGCTCTATCTTCTTCACCTTTAGCGCTTTCCGGACCAGGGATTCGAGCTTCGTCTTTCGGCCATAGAGACAGGCCCTCAAGGCTTCCCGCCCGACGCTGTATCCCGAGCCTTCGTCTCCGAGCAGGTACCCCCATCCCCCGGCCCGGGCGATCCTGCCCTGGCCGTCCTGCCCGATGGCGACCGAGCCGGTCCCGGAGATGACCAGGATCCCGGGCTCTTCTTCGAACGCCCCGTACAAGGCGACCCGGGCGTCGGACTCGGCCATCCCCGGAACTCCCGGGAACAGATCTTTGAGGAGGCTCTTGAGCTTTTGCTTGTCCTGTTTCCGGTCGCATCCGGCCAAGCCTGCGCAGAGCCCGGCGGGCCTGCCCAAGCCGCTCCTGAATCTGTCCACGAGATGGGTGAGGGTTTCTTTCAGTCTTTCCTCCGGGGTGTTCTGGAGGTTCATCCCCCCACCCTGCGCCCGGCCCAGGATCTTCCGGTCCGGGCTCAGGGCCACGGCCCGGCTTTTCGTGCCCCCGCCCTCGATGCCGATCACGTATCGCATAACGCTATTATGCTACCACGCGGGGTTCTGTAAAATCAAGGAGGCGGAGCTTTCGCCCCGCCCTGCTGTCTTCGTCATGGAGCCTGCCCCAGACTCCGATCCGGGGGGCTTGACACGGAATCCATGTTTTTGGTCGCCATTCCCGCGCAGGCGGGAATCCAGCGTCTTTAGCTCTTAGCCTCTTAACGTCCCTTTTTCCCTCTGCCCTTCTGCTGACGTTCAGAGGTAAGGGGGATTTTGTGAGGGTTGCGCCTTATTATATTACAGGTCTTAAGTCATATTGAATAGCCTAACGGCTCGGCTCAAGCACTCGGTTAGCAGCACAATTTCTTTCCCAGTTCACCTGCCAGAAAGATAAAGGCTTCCTTCCCCAGCAACGCCCCATTGACCCTACCGACCTGGCCCCAGTTCCACGTTCCCGAGGTCACGCCGCCCTGTACATAGAGGAACTCACCGACAAGCAATCTGTCTGCATGGCGGTCGTCAAACCTATGCTTGAACCCCTTAACGTCATGCTCATTTCGGTCGCCGAAAATAGTTTCGAGCAATAGGGCGAGAGACGACCACTTGGCGTACGAGAAGCCCCATATATCGAGCAGCCGGTAGAGCGAGACTTTCTTCAAGTCGTTCGGCTTGAGATCAATAACGATCTCCTGCGTTGGACTCCCGCCTATCTCTGCGACGATGTCGGCGCTTGTAGCGTGCCACTTGAAGGGAACCTGCCGGGCTCCGTTACGCTTCCTCTGGAATGCGGCCAACGGACCTCTGTTGCCCGCGATCTGGATGTTCTTGACTTTCGTGTAGAGACGGTATCCGGTTTGTTGAGCCACATCGTAGAGCATGAACGGCATACGGCCCTCCTTGCAATGCTAACATTGTTTATATTGGTCAGCATAACACCCAAATGCCGTTTCCTGTATCTATTCCCTCACTTTTAATTCCCGCCGAGCAGACGCGAGAGTTTCTCTTCCTGTCGGTGTGCCACCTCGATTGTCTTGGTCAGATGGCTTGTACCAAAGGCACCGACACTTACTGTAGCCACAACCTCTCCCAACCTGAAATGCACTTTAGGACTGAAGTTCTTCCACTGCGAGCAAAACGACTGATCTCCAAAGGTCGCTGTAGTAGGCAAGATTGTGCACAGGAATGGATTCGCTTCCAGAGTGTCCTTAGGGTTTGATGGTGCATATTTTTTGAGAGTCGTTCCCTCAGGCGATTTCTGGACGAATCGAGCCGTATCGGAATCGAACTCCAGCTGCATTTCCTTCTCCGCATATTGAGGTTTCTTAAACACTTGAATTTTGATGCTGATATCGCCTAATGCTGAGGAGAATTTGTGCTCAGAACCAGAATCGCGGTATTCTGTGCCAAGAGTATTACCACCAAGCACTTGTGCCTGACCTCCCGCGTAGTCAAAGTCATACGAGTTGTCGCGCTTGATGTTGGCAGCCCAATCTGTCATGTCGGATTCATTGAGAATCATATCCCAAGAACGCAGCCCTACGGCGGCCTTTACAGCATGCGAGCCAGCCGTTTTCCTTGTGAGTTTTTGTTCCTTTGGGAGACTTTTCTCATCTTTAACCCCGTCCATGGGCTTTCGGTTAATATAGGCTATTATGCTTATAAATATTACGCCTCCTACCACCACCCCAATGGAAAGAGATACGATTAATCTCAAAATGGTTGATTTCATCTCTTCCTCGACATTTCAAAGTCCAATTACTGAAATGCTATTGCTGCCGTAATTCGTAACATAGAGGAATTTTCCATTGGGTAGAGGTGCGATGTCCCAGGGTTGTGTCCCGACCGGTATTGTTGCGACCACTGAGTTATCAGAGGTTTGAATTGCCCAAACATCGCTACTCCCCACAGCTACATAAAGGTATTTCCCATCTGGCAGGCAGGTCATTCCTCCGGCTGTTGAACTTCCGGAAGATATTGTAGTGAAGACTTTATTGTCTGCGGTGCTGATCACCGAAATCTTGCTTCCTCCCACGTATAAGTAGTTTCCGTCGGGCGTTGATGTGATACCGCGAGGGGTACCGCCGACTGGAATGTTCACAACAACGGTATTATCAGAAGCCCGAATAACCGAGACATTTCCACTCTGGTTAGCGACATAAATAAAGTTCCCGTTCGGAAGCGAGGCTATACCCTCAGGTTCACTTCCAATAGGAAGAGGAATTGACGACGTAACACTGTTGTCTGAGGTGCGGATCACGGCGATGCTGTCATACGACCAGTAATAACTGGTTGCATAAACATAATTTCCATTGGGCAGAGATGAAATCCCCGTAGTCATGCTTCCCAACGGGATTGTAGCAATAACCGTGTTATCCGAAGTTCGGATTACCGAAATGTTCTGACTGCCGTAGTTCGTCACATAAACATAACTTCCATTGGGTAGAGCAACAACGCCCCAAGGCCCAGTTCCAACGGGGATAGTTAAAACGACCGAGTTATCCGAGGTGCGTGCTACTGTAACATTGTTGTCCCAATAATTGGCTACATAAACGTATTCTCCGTTAGGCAGTACAGCGATCCCTTTGGGTCCTCGACCTACTTGTATGGTTGCGACTACTTTATTGGGGACTGTAGCCTGGATGTTTTCTAAGGGATTATCGAACTTATGGGAGCAAGAAAAAAGGGTAAAAGAAACAAGCACAAGAAAGAAAAGGTTAAGAAGCGATCGGTTCATCATGGCTCTCGTGTGGCCTTAGAATCGCTTTACCAGGAAAAGCTGCGGAGTTAAATGTCCGCCATTAGGTGAGACAGCCATTCCCAAATGAATATTTTCCGAGTTCGCTCTGCTGATTGGGGAGGTTCTGTGTATGGAGCTCAGGAACAGGATCCCTGAAGTGACAAGACACACTGCCGAGGCTCCGATAAACACATTGGTCATTTGATCTGCTTTCTTTACATCTTGCTTATATGTGTTCATCGAATCTACGTTCGTGGAGGCTTTATAGTTTTTATAATATTTATCTGCTTTATCTTTATAGTAAAAAGCGCCGTATACGCCGCCGCCGCTAAGAGATAAGGTCGCCCAGCCCCACCATCGCCGACCCATAAGCGGGTCACTTGGCAATCTGTCAGTCAAAACATCTGTTTGCTGCCTGTATGCCTCTCTATAGACTTTGCGTTCTTGATCCGATTTGGCCTCCGCCAACTCACGGTTTAGCCTTTCGGTTTCTTGAAGAGCTCTATCGAGCTTCGCCTTTGTCTCTTCTAATTCTTTAGCTTTTTTTCGGTCGTCTCGGATTTTGCCTATCTCCTCAGCCACTTTCTGCGGATCAGTCTCTATTTTGGCTGTCAGCTTATACTGTTTCCCGTTCCAGTCTTCGCCTAAGATGGAAGTTTTTACAACGCCAGCGGTGAGCACAATAATCTGGTCTTTTGTAAGCTGATATTTATTAACCTCAGTATAGCTCTCAAGGTATGTCCCTAACTCTTCCAAAAGCTCTCGCTTTGCCTGCTCTAAAGCTATTGCCCGGCTTGTTAGCTTACTATCCGCCTCTCCGGCTTCATAGGTATAGCTTCGCACAAAGGTCTTTATCTCAGCTTTTGCTGGTTGGTAAGTTGCCGCACCTGCCAAACTTAATACCAACATTACAGTAATCTTCTTTCGATGATTACTTGGCAGGAATTCTTTTGGGAAGTGTAGGATCATTTTTCGTAAATTACATTTTCGTTTTTATCAAGTGCTGTCGTTTTTATGATATTACCATCCCCGTCATATTTAAAACGAAAAGTCGCTTTCCCATGGTATTCTTTTAACTTTTCATCAATTCCCATATATTTCCATTCTTCTAGATTCCCTTGCTCATCATATTTATAACGGGTAATAGCTATTCCCTTGTATTCATCTTCCTTTAACTTCCCGTCCGTTCCGGAATACTCCTCTTCAATGAGATTTCCATTATTATCATATTTCCAACGGATGGTTGCTATTCCTAACCCCACACACTCTTTTAACTGGTTATCACTTCCGTAAAATTTCTTTTCGATAGGATTACCTCTATCATCGTAATTGTATCGAATGATTGCTATTCCCCACCCCTTCCGTTCTTTTATTTGCTCGTCTGTTCCGTAATAACTCTGTTCTGTGGAATAACCATTTTCGTCATATTTATAGCGTACAATCGCATATCCGCAATCTTCACGCTCTTTTAATTGGTCATCTTTGCCGTATGTTCTTTCTTCAACTGTATTCCCTTTCTTATCGTATTGCCACCGGTAAACTGCAATATCCCCAGGCTCAGAGTCAACTTGTTGCCCGTCCGCGCTGTAGCTTGCACTTTCAATCAAATTATCGTTATCATCATATCTAAATCTTCTTTCATAAATATTACCTTCTTTGACTCTATTGCCTTTCTCATCAAAATAACTGACCTTAATTTGACCTCCTTTTTTATCAAGGGTCCAAAGACGTTGTGCAATGCCGCTGGAATCTTTACCCAAGTCCCCTTCTTTGTTATAATTTGACAAAGAAATGGGATGATCGCCCTCGTCCAATTTCAATCTAATGGAATAGACACCATTATTGGGTTTTGCCCTTCCTTTGCTATCTTGAAATATTCTTTTCTCAAATCCTTTTGTATATTCGATAATTGTTCTGGCGCTTATTTTACCATTATGAAGAGATTCTATGGTGTCGAGTTTCCCCTTATCATCAAAGATAAAATGGTAACAATTAATTTTTCCCCCCAATTCTTCTGCCACTGGGTATGTTCCCATTATGGCATATCTCCCATTCACTTTAATATGTCTATAATATTTAGAGCCCTTTTTAGCGCAGCTGTTTATCAATATGATAATGATTATTAGCGCCAAATTTAGCGCCGATTTATTTATATTATTTTCCATGACTTCCGACTCATCTTTGTTTGTGATTGATAAAGTTATCATTTCGAACGAAGGTCTTCAACTCAGCTTTTGCTGGCTTGCATATCAACTTTCCTATCATAGCTATGCCAAATAAATTTACTTCACTTTTCTCATTTTTGATCTTTCAGACTGTTGTGATTCTATACTCCGAGATAATAACTTCCTATCTCCTTCCATTCTCTCCCAATTTTCTTCAATATCTTACATCCACCTCCTTCATATCCCCAATAAGACATAACGATCTCTGGATAACCATCTCCCTCTATATCAATGAAATCAATGTATGATTCGATATGTGTATAATTGGATTCTTGAACGTTTCCTTCAAGATCAATGAAATAAAGGCGTTTGGGTAAATTGGGGGTGAAGTCTAATTCTGACACGGTAGGGTTAGCAGTAACAAGATCAATTTTAAATGTTGTATTTTCTTTGCTGAGTATCGCATTGATAATATATTTGCATTTATTTAAATTCTTTACCTTTGCTTCGATGGTTACAAACCATAGCATTTCCCCAGGGGTAATGACGACTGGAATTTGCTTTGTACACTGGTATTTTTCTAAACAACCCACATTAATGTTTTTATTTGCCAGATAGTCCTTTAACCTTTGAATTGCAATACTGGTGATTTGGGTATCTAAGCGTATGTCCCTAAAGGTAAGTCTACTGATGCTTGTTTCATTATACAATGATTTTGATAAAACAATATTGCCTTCCCGGCCCTCTTTGACTTTACAATAGACTATTCCTTGGTAATCACTATAGCCTCCTCCAATGGAATCTATTTTCCCTGCGCCTGTCTTTTGGTTATTACTCAAAAAAATAACCTCTTCACCGGGATAAGGGCTTTTAAGATATCTCTCCACCTTGGACTCGAAACCCTTTGTCGAAAGAACGCAAGGTTTTCCCCCCTGTTCGAATGATACGTCGGACTGGCCCCCGTCAGACTGGACTAAAACAGGGTTGTGGAAGTTGAGTATT
>CAYGWX010000051.1:0-18205 GCA_964353855.1 uncultured bacterium
TGGCCGAAGGCAGCCGCCTGCTAAGCGGTTGTCCCGCTAATAACGGGACCTCGGGTTCGAATCCCGACCTCTCCGCCAGCGTTTTTACACCATACCAGACGAATCGTAGGAACCCTGGCCTGTCCAGGGTTGTTTTATCTACGGCAACCTAAACGAAAGCGAAGGCATGAGCACCAGTGATCCCATCCAATACTTACGCCAGCAGTATGTCCGAGTCCTGGACCACCTGCAGGTCCTGGCTCTTTCCCTGGAGACGCTCTCAAAAGGAAACCGTACCCCGGAGAATTTCGAAGCTCTTCTCGGAGTGGCCCAGGAAATCCGTTCCGAGGTCTGGGCTCACAGTGAAAGGGTGGAGGCGGCCTTGTTTCCGGTTCTGGAACCGCTCATTGCCAATGATGAGGTGGCTTCGGTGGTCCGGCGGGAGCACCGCGCTTACCGGCGGGGGATGAGCCGTCTGGTCAAGCTCATTAGCGAGCTCAAGGAGCACCCAGAAAACCTGGGCCTTTTTACGGAGGTGGCGGATTCCTCGGAAGCTCTCTCCGGGTTGCTTGCAGGATCGGTTCGAAGCGAGGAGGAAGTTTTGTACCCCCTTGCCCGCCAATTTCTCTCCCGGGAGCAGTGTGCCGAGGTTCAAAGGAGGCTGGATCGTTTTGGCCTGGGCGAAGAGCCCAAAGACGCATTTCTGGAGACCGAGGAGCAGCACGAAGGCCTACTCCACATTATCTCCGGGCTGGCCCAGGTGGTTCGGGAGCTCCGCCAGGGAAAGCTATCTGAAGAGGACCGTCGGACGTTCACCCAAGCCCAGAAGGCGATGGCCTACGAAATCAAGGGACACAACCGGATTGAAGAAGAAATTTTGTTTCCGGCGATGGAGAAGGTTCCCGCCCTTTCCAAATTGATTCGAGATCTGCTCGAAGAGCATCGGCTTCAATGGCAGCGACTCAAGGAGGTCTCGGTTTTTATTAAAAAGGGGCCCTCCCCGAAAGCCGGGGAAACTCTGGAGAGGCTCGTCCAGGATCAGGCTCTCCACATTTATAAGGAGAACATCATCCTCTTTCCAATGGCCCGGCTCCTGCTGACCCCGACGGTTCTCCGGGATATGGCTCGCCAGGCAAAGGCTTTCCAACGGGATATCCACAGGAAAAAGGACATCCAAGATTAACGGTTTAGGCGGAGAAAAGGCCCCCGAAGAGGGGGCTTTTCTGTGTTCTGAAGGTTTCGTGTCGGGGGGCAAAAAACGGTCCTGTTTTTAACATAAGTACTGTTCCAAAAATGAATGCTTTCCCCGGAAAGGAGTTGAGATTTCGTTAATCAAAGATAAGGGAAACCCGAGACGGTCTTTTGGTTTGTGAAACCTTTCTCAATGGGTGTGTCAAAATGGGTATATGGGTCAAAAAGTGTTGGTGAAAATGGCCTTAAGGTGTTATCCCGATTGGCTTTTCTGGTATGATATTCAGAGAAGGGTCTATTTGGTGCATGAATTGCATGACAGGTATTAGTTCTCAGACGATTTAGATTTCTTTGGGGAAGTCGATCCCCGAAGCAAAATGGCGTTTTAACAGCTACCAAAGTCCTTCCAGGAAAATTCCCACCCATTTCCTAAATGAAAAAAACCAACACTTTTTGACCTATATGCCCAAATTGGCACACTTTTGACTTTCCCTAAAAATCTTCGATTCAAAAATCCGGGGATCGGGAGGGGAGGGCGTGAATACGGCGTGAGTATCGCGTGAATACCTCGGAAACCCCTTCCGGATTTCGTAGGCCTTTCGGAGGTCCCCGGTATTATGTCTACTTTAACTTATCCCCCGTTTCTGAGCTTTGTCGGAGCTATTTACATGAAAAAGTGGAAATTCTCCTCTGATTCGGGGTGGGTTAAATGGCTCTGGTCAAGGAATGGCAGGAGGTTACGGCGCACTTGGCCAAGTGTTTGACTTTGGGAGGAGAAAAGGGATATAATAAGACGGATTCGATATTAAGAAACCCATGAGCACGAAAGAGATAACCCAACCGACAGACTTCATCCGGGAGGCAGTGAAGGCGGATCTGGCGAGCGGCCGGTTCGACCGGGTGCACACCCGGTTTCCGCCGGAGCCCAACGCCTACCTGCACATCGGCCACGCTAAGGCCGTCTGGATAGACTACGGCATCGCCCAGGACTTCGGCGGTCTTTTCAATCTGCGCTTCGATGACACCAACCCGGCCAAGGAGGAGCAGGAGTACGTGGACGCTATCATCGCGGACGTGCGCTGGCTGGGTGCCGACTGGGGCGACCGCCTGTTCTTCGCCTCGGACTACTTCGAGCAGATGTACGCCTGGGCCGAGGACCTGATCCAAAAGGGCAAGGCCTATGTCTGCGACCTGTCCCCGGAGGAGGTGAGCGCGTACCGCGGTACCCTGACCGAGCCCGGAAAGGAGAGCCCCAACCGCAACCGGACCGTGGAGGAGAACCAGGACCTCTTCCGTCGAATGCGCGCGGGTGAGTTCCCGGACAGCTCGCGCACCCTGCGCGCCAAGATCGACATGGCGCACCCGAACATGAACCTGCGCGACCCGGTGATGTACCGCATCCTGCACGCCCGCCACCACCGCCAGGGGAGCACGTGGTGCATCTACCCGATGTACGACTGGGCCCACGGGCTGGAGGACTCCATCGAGGGGGTCACGCACTCGCTCTGCTCGCTGGAGTACGAGGACCACCGGCCGCTGTACGACTGGTATCTGGATCAACTCGGCATCTACCACCCCCGTCAGATCGAGTTCGCCCGCCTGAACATGACCTACACGGTGATGAGCAAGCGCAGGTTTCTGGATCTGGTCAAGGGGGGCTACGTAAAGGGCTTCGACGACCCGCGGCTTCCCACCCTGGCCGGTCTTCGCCGCCTGGGGTACACCCCGGAGGCCATCCGGGAATTCTGCGGGCGGATCGGCATTGACAAGACCGACAGCGTGGTGGACAGGCAGCTTCTGGAGCACTGCCTGCGCGAGGATTTAAATAAGCGGGCCATGAGGGTCATGGCGGTCCTGCGCCCGCTGAAGGTGGTCATCGACAATTACCCCGAGGGACAGGTTGAGGAGCTCGAGGCCGTCAACAACCCCGAAGACCCGGGCGCCGGGACGCGCAAGGTGCCCTTCTCCCGCGTGCTTTACATCGAGCAGGAGGACTTTCGCGAGGTCCCGCCCCCGAAGTATTACCGCCTCTCGCCCGGAACGGAGGTGCGCCTGCGTTACGCCTACTACGTCAAGTGCGTCGGCACGACCAAGGACCCCAAGACCGGGGAAGTGACCGAGATCCGCTGCACCTACGACCCGGCCACTCGGGGAGGCGACGCTCCGGACGGACGGAAGGTCAAGGCCACCCTGCACTGGGTCTCTGCCGGGCACGCCTTTCCGTCCGAGGTACGGCTCTACGGCCACCTGTTCACCCAGCCCAATCCCGATGACGTTCCGGAAGGGGTGGACTGGAAGACGACCGTCAACCCGAACTCGCTGGAGGTGCTCAAAGGCTGTCGGATGGAGCCCGGTCTGGTCAACGCGACGCCAGGGGAGCGATATCAGTTCGAGAGATTGGGCTACTTCTGTGTGGACCCGGACTCGAGCGCGGGAAGCCCGGTCTTCAATCGGACGGTAACCTTGCGGGATACATGGGTGAGGATTGAGAAAAGGCAATCCTGAGAACACCGGGAAAAGCCAAATTTAGAGGAACCCGAAGGAGGAGATAAGAAGCCTGTCCTTTATCCTTTGGACCCTTTCGCCCCAAGATCCTTACTGTCTTGGGGCGATTGACTTTGCGGGCTCAAAAGGCCTATAATTATCCTTTTGAGCATTCATGAAAAGGAGCACATGATGCGGTTCAGGACGGACCCAAGAGGCTTTCTTTCTGCGCGGGAGACGCCGCTCGGAGTGTACGCCCGCCGAGAGCTACTGCACGAGGTGGCCAAGGGGGATAAGGCTCTGGCCGAGCGGCTGCGCAAGGAGATCATCGCCAAGCAGCTTTCGGACGGCAGCTGGAATCATTCGCTCTCCGCGACCACCCGGGGGGTCGACGTCCTGGTGGACCTAGGCTTCGTGAACGACCGGGCCGTAGAGAAGGGCGCCCTGTGGATCCTGGCCCGGCAGGGCAACCTCCAGGCCTACCGCGAGGATTTCTTCGCCCCGACCGAGAAGGACCATACCTTCCACAATAAGGTTTACACCGGAGAGCCCATCGTCTCACGTGCCTCGGCGTTGTTCATTCACAGCAACCATGCCCTGCGCAGTTTGCTCCGCGCCGGGTACGCCTCTGATTCCCAGGTCCGAAAGAAGATCAAGCGCCTGGAGGCCCTGTTCGGCGAGGGGCACATTTACTGCTGCGGCCGCTGCACGCAGAGCGTGTTGCAGGCCTTCGGAGTCCATCCCCAGCTCCGGGACCACGACATCGCCCTGCGTGGGCTCCACTGGTTGGCCAAGCAGCAGAAGATGACCGGGGACTGGCGCTCTGTGCCCTTCTATCACGCCCTGCACAGCCTGTCCTATTACGATAGCAGGGAGGTCGAGCGTCAGATGATGCGCCTCTTGCCCAAGCTGGAGCGGACCCAGAACAAGGACGGCTCCTGGGGAAAGGTCCACGTGGACGAAAGAACCATCGTGGTAGCCAGGATCCTGACTACCATCGGAGAGCTATAGCATGACCGAAGTGCGGGTACGGTTCGCACCCAGCCCCACCGGGGAGCCGCATGTGGGGAATATCCGCACCGCAATCTTCAACTGGCTCTTCGCCCGCCATGAAGGAGGGCGGTTCATTCTGCGCATCGAGGACACGGACCGCGTGCGCCTGGTGGAAAACAGCCTGAAAGCCATCCTGGAGGGTTTGAGGTGGCTGGGGATGGATTGGGATGAAGGGCCGGAGATGGGCGGGTCTTACGGCCCCTATTTCCAGTCCCAACGCTTGGCCGTGTACCGGGAGCACGAGAAGCGGCTCATCGAGGAAGGCAAGGCCTATTACTGCGCCTGTTCCCCGGAGCGCCTGGCCGCGGTTCGGGAGGAGCAACAGAAGCACAAGGAGAACCCCCGCTACGACCGCCGCTGCCGCAACCTCGGCTTGGGGCCGGAGGCAGGCGGGACCCGCTGCGTCCTACGGCTCAAGGTCCCCCTGGAGGGTGAGACCGCGTTCGAGGACAGGATCCGCGGCCGGGTCGTGTTCAACAATACGCTCCTGGACGACCTCGTACTGGTCAAGACCGACGGCTATCCCACCTATCATTTCGCCAACGTGATCGACGATCACCTGATGAAGGTCTCCCACGTGATGCGGGGGGACGACTGGATATCGAGCACCCCCCGGCATGTCGTGCTGTATCGGGCTTTGGGCTGGGAGCCTCCGGTCTTCGCCCATCTCTCTACCATCGTGGGCCCGGATCGCGCCCGGCTCTCCAAGCGACACGGCGCGACCTCCATTCTGGAATACCGCCGCCAAGATTACTTCCCGGAGGTGGTGTTTAACTTCCTCTCCCTCCTGGGTTGGTCTCCCGGGGATAACCGCGAGATCATGACCCGGGAGGAGCTCATCGGGGCCTTCTCCCTGGAGGGCATCGTGCCGACCGCCGCGATCTTCGACCTCAAGAAGCTGGACTGGATGAACGGGGAATACATGCGTCGGATGCCGGACGCCGAGCTCCTGGAGCGCGTGATCCCCCTGTGGGTCGGGCAGGAGATGCTCGCCCCGGAGCGGGCGTCCTCCCAAAAGGAGTGGCTGCTCAAGATCATCGCGCTGCTCAAGGAGCGCTGCCCAAAGCTCGGTGATTTTTCCGCCAAAGCCCGCTATTTCTTCCGGGAGGATTTTACCTACGAGGACGAAGCCGCCAAGAAGCATCTCCAGGCCAAGGCTGTGGAGCCGAGGTTGGAAGCCCTGGCCGAGAAACTGGCGCCGGTCGAACCGTTCGCGGCCCCGGCGATCGAAGCCGTGGTCCGGGCCCTTTCCGAGGAGCAGGCCGTCAAGCCCGCGCAGCTCATCCATCCCATGCGGGTGGCCCTCTCCGGCACGACCGCGGGGCCTGGCCTGTTCGAGGTGGCGGAAGTCCTGGGTAAGGAGAGGGTCTTGAGGAGGCTCCATCGAGCGGTCCAGTATCTTCAGGAAAAGCGCTGAAGGTCCGTCTGATGGCTGAGCTTCCGGAACTCGAAATTCTGAAGGAAACCCTGAACTCCTGGTTGGAAGGGAAAAAGCTTCTTCAGGCCTCGATCCGCCAGCCCGCCATCCTGAAAACCATCAACCTACCGCTTTCCGAGATCTCCGGCAAGAGGCTGGTCAGGGTCGAGCGCATCGGGAAGCATCTCGCGTTCCAATGGAATTCGGGGGTCTTCCTGGTGACGCACCTGATGCTCACGGGCTGGATGAAAGCCTGCGCCGGCGGCATTGGGTTTAACAAGCACGACGAGTTCGCCCTTTCCTGGGAGGACGGGCAGGACTTGCGGATTTATGAGACGGGCCGGGAGTGCATGGTCGCGGTCTATCTGGTCTCCCACCCCCAGCAGGTCCCTGCGGTGGCCAGGACCGGGATAGACCCTTTGAGCGGGAATTTCACCGCAGAGGCTCTCGCTGGACTCCTAACAGCCAGGCGGGAGACGCTCAAGACCTTTCTCACCAAGCCAGAGTTCGTTTCCGGAATCGGGAACGCCTTCTCTAATGAAATCCTGTTCGCGGCCAAGCTTTCTCCTTATGCCATTCCGGCCAACCTCTCGCCGGATGAGACGGAGAGCCTCTATCTGGCCATCCACAAAGTTCTCTCCGAGGCCACGGCGGGGATGCGAGAGCGGATGGGCAGCCGCTTTCCCCGCAAGGCCGACCGGGAGGGTTTCCTCAGGGTGCATAACCGGGAGGGCCAGGCCTGCCCGGTCTGCGGCAGCACGATTGCGGCGATCTGGAAAGGGCGCAGCGCCACCTTTTACTGTCCCGGGTGTCAGGCCGGCGGCAAGGAGTATCACGACCGGCGGTTCGACAAATTTCTGAAATGACCCCAAGCACAGGACGACTTCACGATGAGCAGATTTGAGGAGATGGAACGCACGGTGTTCCGCAAGGAGATCGAGCGTCTCAGCCAGATGCAGGACGAGCTCTGCCGGATTGGCACCCTGTTGACCTCGGAGACGAACCTGGACTCGGTCCTGGAGATCATCCTCTCAGAATGCCGCAAGATCACGGAGAGCGACGCCGGAAGCCTGTTCATCAAGGAGAAGGCCAGTGAGGCCCCGTCCAAGGAGGGGGTGATTCCCGAGGAGCACTTCGTCCTGCGTTTCGTGGCGGCCCAGAACGATTCTGTCATCGTGCCGTTCCGGGCCACGATCATGTCCCTTTCCCGCAGGAGCATCGTCGGCTATACGGCCCTGACCGGAGAGACGCTGAACATCGAGGACGCCTATCTCCTGCCTCCTGGTGGGGATGTCGAATTCGACCCCTCGTTCGATGAAAAGATCGGTTACCGCTCCAAATCTTTTTTGGCGGTCCCGATGAAGAATCCCAAAGGGGATATCATCGGTGTCATCGAGCTCATCAACCGCAAGCGCAACTTCGGGCAGAGACTGGACGACCCCATGCTCACGGACGAGCGGGTCATCGGGTTTTCGGACAAAGACGTCCACCTCATCCATTCCCTGGCTTCGCAAGCCGCAGTGGCCATCGAGCGGGCCCAGCTCTATCGTTCCCTGGAGAATCTTCTTGAGGGGCTGGTGGACTCCTTTAACACCGCGTTAGAAGAGCGCAACAAGGTGACCTCCGGCCACTCCCGCCGGGTGGCGCAGTACGCGATGGCCATTGCCCAGCGCATCAACACCATCGAGGAAGGGCCGTTGGCCCGGCTGCATTTCTCCAAGGAGGAACTGCAGGAGCTGAAATTCGCGGCCCTGCTGCACGACATCGGGAAGATCGGGGTTCCGGAGGCCATCCTGGACAAGGAACTCAAACTTCCCAATGCTCACATGATGGCGGTCGGATACCGCTTCGCCTACTGGGAGGAATGTTTGCTCCGGGAGGGGAGAAGCCCTGAGGAAATCGAAACCCTCAAGCGAGACAGGGAATTTCTGGCCAAGATCAACGTGCCGGGGTTCATGAAAGACGAGGAGACGGCCCGGGTAAAGGCCATCGCCCAAAGGACCTTCCAGGACCTGGAGGGAAGCGAGAAACCGCTCTTGGATGATTATGAGACGGCCAACCTCACGGTTCAGAGGGGGAACCTCACTCCTCAGGAGAGAGAGGCGATGGAACGGCATGCGGCCTATTCCTGGGAGATCCTTAAGCGCATTCCCTGGGGCAAGGGACTGGAGAACCTGCCCTTGATTGCCAGCGGGCATCACGAGCGGTTGGACGGCTCGGGCTACCCTCACCGGCTGAAAGGCGAGGAGGTGCCGTTCGGGGCGCGGATCCTGGCCATCGCGGATTTCTTCGATGCCTTAACGGCCTACGATAGGCCGTATAAGCGCCCGGTGCCGGTGGACAAGACCTTAGAGATCCTGAAGGAGGAGACCGCGGCCGGGCATTATGATCAGGACCTGGCGGAGCTGTTCATCCGGGAGAAGCTTTACTCGACAACGCCTCCCCAGCCCGGAGGTTGACAGCGGCCCGTTCCCTGTGATAAGATTACAAAGGATGGGGGATCGTCCAACGGCAGGACACATGGCTCTGGACCATGGTATCGGGGTTCGAATCCCTGTCCCCCAGCCAGGACGACCGAGGACAGGGGATAGCGAACAGGGAGCAGGTTACAGGAGAATCCGGTAACCTTTTTTCATTGTCAGGATGTGAGCGACAAACAGATGCGGTTAAGGCGCTTTAAAAAAATTGTCCTTTGGATCCTCGTGGGAGGCTTCCTCTTCTTTGTGGGTGGGTCCATCGTCGTTTCAACCCCGCAGTTCCGGCACTGGCTTCAAGGCTATCTTTTGGACATCTTGTCCGAGAACCTGGGCCACGAGGTGGCCCTGGGGAAGGTCCAGCTTTCTCTTCCCGGGACCCTCCAAGTCGAGAATCTCAGGGTCGCCCTGTGGAAAAAGCTTGATGAGGGCGCTCTTTTCGAAGCCAAGCGGATCACGGTCCGGACTCACCTTTGGGACCTGATCCAGAAGAAATTCCTTTTCCGCGACGTGGAGGTCGTGGAGCCGAAGATATGGCTGGATCAGGACTCCACCGGGCGCTGGAACTACGCCGACCTGTTCAAACCCCAGAAGAAAAAGAAGAAGGAGGAGCCGCCCGTCGCGGTGACCATCGCGCGGATCGCTGTAATGGGTGGCGTTTTGAGGATGACCCAGCCCAGGAATGCTGAACGGATCGAGGGCATCACGGTATCGGGGAGCTTCCGGTTGGCCAACAAGACCACTTTTGCCAAGCTCGCTTCCTTTCAGGCCAAAGACACCAAGCGCCAGATCGAAATCCAACATTTCTCCGGGGACGTGGTGGCGAACGAGGATTCGGTGAAGGTCGTGAACCTCGGGCTCAAGACCGGAGGCTCGGACCTGCGGGTCGACGGCGGGGTCCGGTTCGAACCCCTTTCGATCAATGCCAGGGTTGACAAAGGGGAGATCGACCTCGGAGAGGTGAACCGAGCCATCGGGATTAAGGTTCTCAACCTTTCCGGAAAGGCAAAGTTTTCCGGCCAGGTGGAAGGGCCGCCGGACAGCCTGGAGGGTAAGGGGAAGATCGAACTCGTGAAAGCGGAAGCTTTCGGATATGGGTTCGAAAGGTTTCAGGGCGAGTTCGCACTCCACGAGAAGGGGGTGGACCTTGCTCCCTTCTCGGGCACGTTTGCCTCGGCAGGCGTTCAGGGAAAGGGCAACTTTTCCTGGAAGGAAAAAGCCCCGAGCTACGAACTGGACATGACAGTTGAGCATTTCGACCTGAGGAAGCTCTTCAAAACCCTGCCCAAAAACATGGAGAGCGACCTCAACGGCAAGGTGGCATTAAAAGGAGAGGCCTTGTCGGCCAAGGACTTTAAGGCCAAACTGCTTTTGACCCTGGAGAACAGCCGAGTAGGACAGTTCCCCTGCGACCGGCTGGAAGCCAGAATGCAGATTGCCAATTTGACGGTGCAGATTGATTCCCTGGGACTAACCAGCCAAGGGTCCACCCTGTCCGCGGTCGGGGAGGCCTCTGACAAAGTGCTTTACATTGACCTGGCTACGAACGAGGTAGACATCTCCAAGTTCGGGCCGATCTTCGGGATCCAGGGGCTCACCGGGAAGCTCCAGGCCAAAGGGGTAGTCCAAGGAAAGCCCCAGGACCCAGGTCTGATCGGAAGCTTTTATCTCAAGAACGGGAGCTATCAGGGGATGGGTTTCGCCTCTTTAGAGGCGAACCTGAAGGCTGAGAACTTAGTGAGCGGGTTCAACGGGGATGGCAGCCTCGAAATTTTGGGGGCCAGTGCCTTCGGCATGATGGTTCAACGGACCACGCTCAAAGGCCGGTCTCAGGCCGGAAAGCAGATCCGAATGGTCCTGGACGTCCTCAAAGACTCCACGACCAGCCTAGAGGCCGGGGGCACGCTGACCTTCCTGCCGGACACCATCGCCTTCATCCTGGAGGGGTTTTACCTAACGATGGGCGACCAGCAGTTCCTGACCAGCGAACCTCTAGATCTGGCCTTGGTCAAAAACACGCTCTTTTTGAAGGACTTCGGGGTTCTCTTCGGCAGAGGGCGGGTACGGGCCAAGGGCTGGGTGAGCTTCGACGGGAAGATGGATGGAGAAGTGTATCTGAAAGACATCGACCTGGCCGAGCTCGGGCAAGCACTCAAGTTCAACCACGTCCTTCGCGGGGTAGCTACTCTGACGGTTCTTGCCGAAGGGACGTTCGCCCAACCGGGATTTGTCCTGGATGGGAAGGTCCGGAACGGCGTCTTCGATCAGTTCGCCATGGAGAGGATCAACCTGCACCTGGAGTATAAAGACCGGCTTCTGACGTTGAATAAAGTCGTCATGTCCCACGGCGGGGAGCCCTCGGAAATCAGCGGAACTTTTCCCATCGATCTGGGATTCGTGGATGTCAAAAACCGCTTTCCGGATGCGCCGATGCATATAGAGGCCATCTTCCGGGACACGGGGAGCTGGGTGCTGTGGGGCCTCTCTGACCTTCTGTCGGTGACCGAAGGACGGGTGGACGTGAACGTGGAAGCCAAGGGGACCTATTATAAACCGGACCTGCACGGGGAGATGACGCTGCACCGGGGAACGATGCTCCTGCGGCCCTTCGGGACCTGGATCAAGAGCGTAGAGGGTTACGTGACTTTCGAGCAGGACCGGCTGGTAATCCAGAAGGTCTCCGGGATCACGGGCAAACAAGGGTCGGTCATGGTCAAAGGATACTTGAACCTGCCTAAGTTTCAACCCACGACCATGGGGATCACGGTCACGGCCAAAGAGACGCCGGTCAAGAACATCGAATACATGGAGGGGGTAGTCAACGCCAACATCGTGATCGGAGGACAGGTGGCGAGGCCGTCCATCCGGGGGGATGTGGAGGTCGTCTCTGGGAAGAGCTGGCTACCCTTCGGTGTGCAGCCTGAGGAAGAGGCCCCTTCCAACGAAGTGCCGCTGGATGTGGACCTGATGATCAACGGGGAGAGAAACATCTGGTTGACCAACGAGGAGGCCAACCTGGAATTAAAGATCGTCAACCTAAACGTGCGCATGGAAGGAGCCGTTCTATTTCTGGCCGGCACGATTGATGTCATCCAGGGGACCTATTCCTACTTGGACAAGGATTTCAAAATCACCGAGGGGCGTGTACGCTTCCTGAACGACTCGAAAATGGATCCCTTGATCGAGATCAAGGCCGAGACCGAGATCATGGGTGATACTCCCCAGAAGACAACGACGATTTACCTGCACCTGACAGGCCGGTCCACCCAGCTCACCAAGCCCGAACTCTCCTCAAAGCCTTCAGCCTCGGAACAGGACATCCTCCTGATGCTGAACCTGAACATGACTTGGGAGGATGTACAGAAACAAAGGGAAAGCGGACTTCTGGCTTCTACGGCGACCCAGCAGCTTTTGGGGACCGGAGAAAAAGTTGCCAGTCGGTACGTTCAGAAATACCTGGGACTCTCCATGTTCCGGGTCAGGACCTCCCTGGGGGCACCGGGAAAACCGACCACCACGCGGTTAACCGCTGGCAAATACCTAACCCGGGATATTTTCGCAACCTATTCTCAGGACTTGCTGGGCAAAACCGGGACCGACCTTAGGACCGAGTATCGCTTGAACCGGGTGGCGTCCCTATACGGAGAGCGGGATGAAGACTCGAAGTACAATTTGGGGGTGAAATGGCGCTGGCGATACTAAGACATTTTAGGTCTTGTATTGTGTATTTTGGATTGAAGAGGCCGTGGTCTAAGATATTATCTTCTTTTCTTTTCTCGGGTGTGTTTCTCTTCTTGGCCGAGACAGCGTGGGCGGATTTCGGGCGGAGCAAGGGGGAACTGATCTATCCGGTGGGCGTGGGAGTAGACTCCAAGGGAAACGTGTACATTAGCGAATATGGAAACGACCGGATTCAGGTTTTCGATGAGAACGCCGAATTCTTGAGAACTTGGGGAACCTATGGGCACGGTCTAAGTCAGTTCGATGAGCCGAGCGGATTGGCACTAGACCAACAGGAAAATGTTTATGTCTGTGATACCGAGAACCATCGGATCTTGAAATTCGATTCCCAGGGGAAATACCTGATGAGCATCGGGAGCTTCGGCAGCGAGCCCGGCCAGTTTAACGAACCGTATGGCGTGGCCGTGAATCGTCAGGGAAACATTTTTGTGACGGACCGGCAGAACGACCGGGTCCAAGTGTTTGACCTTGCTGGAAACCTGATCCTGTCGTTTGGAAGCCCGGGAATGGATCGCGGGCAATTCGACGAACCCACCGGAATCGCGATCGAGAAATCCGGGAATGTCTTGGTCGTGAACACGGACAACAGCCAGGTGCAGAGGTTCTCCTCGGATGGGAAATTCCTCATGGCTTTCGGGACCTGGGGGGATCGCGAGGGGGAGTTCAGCACCCCCACGGCGGTGGCGGCAGGTCCCACCGGGAACATCTACGTTCTGGACACGGGAAACGACCGGGTGCAGGAGTTCGACTCCACAGGGTCCTTCCTCTCCTCTTGGGGGACCCAAGGGAAGAACCCCGGAGAGTTCCGCTTTCCCCTCGGCTTGGCCTGCGACAAAGACGGGAATGTGTTTGTGATCGATACCGGTAACCACCGCATCCAGAGGTTCTCACCGTGAGAGGTAAAATGTGAGCCGGGAGAGCGAGGGGTCTTTCCAAGTGGATCTCCTTTCCCAGAAACATCATGTACGCCCGTATCGCCCTTCCACTTCCCTTAGATAAGACGTTTACCTATGCCATCCCTCCCGACTTGAGGGATGGCATAATCGTCGGCAATCGGGTTCGAGTCTCCTTCGGAAAGGCAAGGTCTGTCGGGGTAGTAGTCGGAATAGAGAAGGAGAGCCCGGTGGCGGAAGTCAAGGAAATCCTGGGGTTTCTGGACCAAGAGCCATTAGTTTCCCAAGAAATGCTGGAATTGACCCGATGGGCAGCCCAGGAATGCTGTGTCTCCTGGGGAGAGGTATTAGCTTTAGCGGTGCCGGGATTCATCGGGAAAGGAATACGTAAAGAAACAGCGGCTCGAAGAAAAGGCCAACTGACCTGCGAACTTCCTCCCAAGCTTAACGGTCCTCAGGAAAAGGCTCTGGCAGCCGTTCGGGAGGCTATCGAGAAGAAAAGGCATGAGGTTTTCCTGCTTCACGGGGTTACGGGGAGCGGAAAGACCGAAATTTACCTGGGCGCCATTGAGAATGTAGCGAAACAGGGGAGACAGGCTCTAGTCTTGGTGCCGGAGATCTCGCTGACACCGCAGGCGGTGGAGAGATATCAAGCCAGGTTTCCCCGGACCGGGGTCTGGCACAGCGGGCTCTCTGCTGGGGAGAGGAGCAGGACCTGGATGGGTTGTCGGACCGGGGATTACGATGTGGTGATCGGGGTGCGCTCAGCCGTGTTTCTTCCTTTTCCGAACCTTGGATTGGTGGTGGTGGACGAAGAGCATGAGAGGACCTTCAAACAATGGGACCAGAGCCCGAGGTATCATGCTCGAGAAGTAGCTAAGGAACGAGCGAGGATAAACCAGGCCTGCCTTATCCTGGGGAGCGCTACTCCTTCCCTGGAAAGCTATTACAGGGCGACGAAAGGAGAGCACCGCTTGCTGGAGCTACCCGAACGCGTCGGATCCAGGCCGCTGGCCAACGTGGAGATCCTGGATATGCGCCGGGAGAGGGGCAAGGTGTTTTCCTATGTCCTTTCGGGCAAGATCAAGGAACGATTGGAGAAAAGAGAGCAGGTGGTCCTGTTCCTGAACCGCAGGGGATTTGCTCCTTTCGTCCAGTGCCAGGAATGCGGGTTCGTGTACCGCTGCCCGAAGTGCCAGGTGAGCCTGACCTTTCATGCTGGGAAGCGAGTACTGTGGTGCCATTACTGCGGAAGGAAGGAAGAGGAGCCAAGGGCCTGCAGAGGATGCAAGGGAGTGAAGCTTTCCTTCAGGGGCATCGGAACGGAGCAGGTGGAGAAGGAAACCCAGAGGCTTTTCCCGGAAACACGCTGGGCCAGGCTGGACAGCGATACCACACGAAGGAAGGGAGTTGCGGAGAAAGTCCTGGGGCGCTTCGGCAAAGGAGACATCCAGATTTTGATCGGGACGCAGATGATCGCAAAGGGGATGGACGTTCCCAACGTGACCCTGGTCGGGGTCATCTCAGCGGATACCCTGCTCGCCCTTCCTGACTTCCGTGCCGCGGAGAGGACCTTTCAGCTGCTGACCCAGGTTGCCGGAAGGGCGGGGAGGGGAAGCCTTCCCGGAGAGGTCCTATTCCAGACCTACCTGCCTGAAAACTATGCGGTGAAAGCGGGGAAGGAGCAGGATTTCGCCGCGTTCTACCAGCAGGAGATGGTTTTGAGAAAGGAGGTGGGATACCCGCCTTTCGTAAGATTGGCCAAGGTTTCTTTTTCTGGGAAAACCGGGGAGGAGGCGGCAGAGGCCCTGATCGGGAAGCTCGGGGAGGGGGCGTTGGGTCCCGTGTTGAGGACAAAGGGAAAGACCACAGCCTGGGAGATATTGGTTAAAGGAGGAGAGGAGCTTCCTCAAATCATCCGAAATGCTATCCGGAATTTGAAAGAAGAGGAGGAATACAGGAAGATCAGGGCCGCGGTGGATATCGACCCCGAGGAGATGTTTTGAAGGAGGGGTTGACATAGGGAGCGGTTTTTTGATATAATAAAAAATCCGGGTATTGTTTTAGGACAGGTGTCCTTTCGTTCCGGAAGGAGCGAAGGGAAGAATAGGGAATCCCGTGTAAAACGGGAGCAGCCCCGCTACTGTGAGCGGCGACGAATCCTGAAAAAGAAGCCACGTTCCGAGGAATCGGGAGGGAAGGCAAAAAGGATGAGGATGACCCGCGAGCCAGGAGACCTGCCTGTCCGAGAAAGTGTTCCATTCCATTCATGGAACAGCCTTCGAGGGAAGGAGGAGCTTTGTTTTCTTGCCCTGTTTTCTCCCGAAGGCTTCGGAGAAGGCAGGGTTTCTTCATTAGGAGGTAGTCAGGCAGTGGACCCAAGGAAGGTAACTTTTAGGAAGGCTGGAAGACTTTTGCTCGGATTTTTCCTCTTGCTCACCCTGGCCTGCTCCGGGCCGGGAGAGAGGAAGGCAAAGCCTCTGGCCACGTTCACGGTCAAGGACCAACTCGGCCGGGAGGTGCGCTTCGAGAAACCGGCCCAGCGGGTCATCTCCCTGGCCCCCTCGGTTACCGAGACGATGTACGCCCTCGGGGCGGAAAACCGGCTGGTGGGCGTGACGACTTACTGCAACTATCCGCCCGAGGCTCAGAGCAAGGAAAAGGTCGGAGATTTTTTTCTGCCCAACCTAGAGAAGATGGTGGCGCTCAAGCCGGATGCGGTCGTCCTCATTGCCACCGGCCAGAGCCAGACCCTGATGAAATTAGAAGGCCTGGGCCTCAAGACCTTCGTGCTGAACCCGGAGTCTTCGGAGCAGACCATGGAATCCTTCCGTCTCATCGGGAAGATCCTTGGCCTGGAGAATAACGCCGATCTGGTATGCCAGGAAGTCCAGACTCAGCTGAGTTCGGTCCGGAATAAAGCCTGGGGGCAGCCCGACCACCCCCTGGTTTACCTGGAGATCGACTCCGCACCGCTGATCACCTGCGGAGGAAAGAGCTTCGTGGGCGAGCTCATCCGGATCGCGGGAGGTCGGAATCTGTTCGAGGACCTTCCCCAGCCTTACAATGTGATCAATGCTGAGAAAATCATAACCGGAAAGCCGGAGGTCATCTTCATCGCCCATCCCAATGTGAAAGCAAAAGATGTGCAAGAACGTCTCGGTTGGGGTGCGCTCCCGGCCGTAAAGGGGAACCGGGTGTACGACGACCTGGATCCCGATGTACTGACCCGTCCGGGGCCGAGGATGGGAAAGGCCGCGGAGATGCTTTACCAAGCCTTCTACGAGAGACGATGAAAAGCCGGGCTTTCGTCTTCATCGGGCTTTTCGCCCTGCTCGTGCTGGCCTCGCTGCTGTCCCTGGCCGTTGGGCCGACCCGGTTGTCGCTCAGCGATATCCTGAATCCGCAGGAGGCTTCGGTCCTTTTTTCCCTCAGGCTTCCCAGGCTGCTCCTCGGCATTCTGGCCGGAGCCACTTTGGGGATGTGCGGAGGGGCCTTTCAGGGCGTGCTCAGAAATCCTCTGGCTGATCCTTATATCCTTGGGGTCTCCTCAGGCGCGGCCTGCGGAGCGGCCGTGGCATTAGCCCTGGGGCTTGGCCCGGTTCTCCTTCCCGTGATGGCCGTGTCCGGAGCCATGGTTACGCTCCTGCTGGTGTACACTTTGGCGCGGATCGGAGGACGCCTGCCCACGGATACCCTGCTCCTGGCCGGAGTCATCGTGGGGAATTTCTTTGCCAGCCTTCTGATGCTGGTCATGGCCCTGTCCCGAAGGGAACTTCGGGAGATCGTGTTCATCCTGCTCGGGAACCTGGGCATCGTGTTCACCTCAAAGACCCTGATCCTATTCGAGGTCACCAGCCTGGTTGCCATCGCCTGCCTCCTGGTGGTCTGGTGGCACTGGAGGGACCTTAACGCCCTGGCCCTGGGCGAGGAAGTGGCCGAAAGTCTGGGCGTGGCGGTGGACACGGTCAAGAAAACCCTGTTCGTTGCCTGCTCCATCGCCGTGGCCGGGGTCGTGGCCCTGGCCGGGTCCATCGGATTCGTGGGGTTCGTGGTCCCGCACATCGCCCGGATGCTCCTCGGCCCCAACCACCGCGACGTTCTGCCGGCTTCGCTGGTTCTGGGCGGCGTGCTCTTGGTGCTGTCCGACATCGTGGCCCGGAGCATTGCGCCGATGGAGCTCCCGGTCGGCATCGTGACCTCCCTCCTCGGCGTCCCCTTCTTCGTGTATCTGTTGCAGAAGAGGAAGAGGGCCTGATGATTTCCATCAAGGGCCTTTCGTACGCTTACGTTGAACGCCAGGCTCTGGAGGATATTTCCCTGGAGATTCAAGCCGGCGAGTTCCTCGGCCTCATCGGCCCGAATGGGTCGGGCAAGAGCACCCTGCTTAAATGCCTGTGCGGAATTCTTCCCCCCCGGAGAGGGGAGGTCCTGCTGGAGGGCAAACCGCTCCAGGATTATTCCCGACGGCATGTGGCCCAGCGCGTGGCAATGGTCCCGCAGGACAGCACCTTCGGCCTGAACTTCACGGCCTACGAGGTCGTTCTCCTGGGACGGACGCCGTATCTGGAGAGGATGCAGCTCGAACGGGCCAGCGACCATGAAGCGGTCCAGAAGGCGATGGAGAGGACGGACTGCTGGGGCTTGAGGGACCGGCGGATCTGGGAGGTCTCGGGCGGGGAGAGACAGCGGGTGGTGATCGCCCGGGCCCTGGCCCAGGCCCCGAGAGTTCTCCTCCTGGATGAGCCCACCGCCCATCTGGACATCGCGCACCAGGCGGAGGTCTACGAGCTGCTGGGCAGTCTGAACGAGAATGAGGGGCTGACCATCCTCGCGGTCTCGCACGACCTGAACCTGGCCAGCGAATACTGCACAAGATTGGCCCTGATGGAGGAGGGAAGGATCAAGGCCGTGGGCGGGAAGAAGGACATCCTTGCTCCGGGGCTCCTCTCCGAGGTCTATAAACAGGAAGT
>CAYGWX010000052.1:0-17159 GCA_964353855.1 uncultured bacterium
CTTACCAGTCCTCGGTCTCCTCTTCCAGCGGGGCGGGCTGGAACCCGGCCTCCTGCGCTTCCGGGCAGATCTCCAGATAGGAGCACCACGGGCAGAGGGGGTTGGGCTTGGCCGGGAGGTTCCGGGTCTGGTGGGCCGCGAGGATGGTCCGGCTGGCGCTGACGAAGCCCTTCCGGGCGAGCTCCAGGGCCGCCGGTTCCGGACAGGTCTCCACGGTGCGGTTCTCGGCCAGGTAAAGGAAAGCGACCTGGCTCACCTTTTTGCCGAGCTTGTGCTGGGCCAGCAGGGCGTAGGCCATGAGCTGGGGGTCGTCCTCCTTGCTGAAGCGCTCGCTGTACCGCCCGGTCTTGTAATCCAGGACCCGGACCGAGCCGTCGGGCAGGGGGTCGGCGCGGTCCAGGCGCCCGACCAGGACGATGCCGTACTCCAGGGGCATCTCGTAGAAGTCTTCGGTCAGCAGGGGACGGGCCCCGGTGTCCTGGCTGGTGAGGAACCCCTCCAGCATGGCCAGGGCTTTGGCCTTGTAGCGCTCCTCCTGCTCCCCGCTGGAGAACCCGGCCTCCGGGCCGCGCTTCAACCGCCAGTGGGCCTGGAACAGGGTCTTCAGGGTCTCCGCGCTGCGCTTCCCCGGCTCGAAGCGGAAGAAGTCGCGCAGGGCGTTGTGGACGTGCTCGCCCAGGGTCAGGTAGGGCTTGGGCTTCTTGAGCGACGTCCGCCGGTCCACGTACTCGTAGCGGTACTGGGCCGGACAGCGGGCGTACATCTTGGCCTTGGAGGGGCTGATCCTGAACATGGCTACACCTTACCACAAAATCCTTATTACAGTCAAGACCCTGAATTCACGATAAAGGCAAAGGCGGCCGTGAGGCCGCCCTGAGATTTTGAAAAATGAACTGCCCGGTGTTCATTCACGCTGGACTTTTTCTTTAAAAGCCTCCCGATCCCTTGAATTTAACGTCCAGGCCCCCGAGGTCCACCGTCTTCCGCCGGAGGAGATACTGGCAGCGGCGGTTCTGGCAGAGGATGGCGTCTATCTTGGGCTTGTATTTGTGCAGGGAGCAGTCCTCGTAGGCCTCCCTCTGGTCCTGAGTGGCCCCGCATCTGAACTCCCAGATGATGGGCACGGGCCTTCCCTCCCGGGACTCGCTGTCACTTTTCTTCTCGAAGATCTCGACTCCGTCGTAATTCTCCATGGTCCCCTCAAGCGGGTTTGAACCCGGGCCTGACAACCATAAAATCATACACCAAAAACCCTCCGTGATGCAAGGGGTTTCCCCCTTTCCGGAACGCCCCGCCCGCCTCCCCAGGCTCTTGATTTTTGCCCGGGTTCGTGGTAAAATCTAATGGCGATGCTTTTTTATCTGGAGACATTCGGCTGTCAGATGAACCTGTACGACTCCGGGGTGGCCTCCGCCCTGCTGGAAGGGGCGGGCCACCTCCGGGCCTCGGACCCCGGACAGGCCGAGGCCTATCTGGTGAACTCCTGCTCGGTCCGTGAGCACGCCGAAGAAAAGCTCATGGGCAGGCTTTGCGAGCTGGCGGCCTGGAAGCGGGCCCGGCCAGGGCGCGTGCTCGGGCTTCTGGGGTGCGTTGCCCAGAGGCTGGGGGAAAGGGCCCTTGCCCGCGTCCCTCACCTTGACCTCGTGGCCGGGACCGAGTGCTATGGACGCCTGCCGGCCCTCCTGGAGAGGGCTTCTTCAGGCGAAGCCGTCGTGGACGTGGGGGAGGAAGAGTTCGGATTTTGGAATGCGGAATTCGGAATGCGGAATGCAACGGAAAAGTCCCAGAACCTGTCCGCCTTTGTGGCTGTGTCCCGGGGGTGCGACAACCGGTGCACCTACTGCATCGTCCCCTATGTGCGCGGGCCGGAGCGCTGCCGCCCGGTCCAGACGGTCCTGGAGGAGGTCCGCTCCCTGGTCGCCCGGGGCGTGAAGGAGGTCGTCCTCCTGGGACAGAACGTGAACAGTTATCAGGGAGATGAACCGGGGAGCCAGGTGGGACCCGCAGGCTTTGCGCGACTACTTAGTCTCGTGGATGAAATACCGGGGATCGTCCGGATAGGCTTCCTCACCTCGCACCCCAAGGATTTGGGCGAGGAGATCCTGACAACCATGGCCGAATCCAGGCACATCGCCCACCACCTCCACCTTCCCCTTCAGTCCGGCTCGGACCGGATCCTCGGGGCTATGAACCGGAAGTACACCTGCGCCTCTTACCAGGGGCTGGTCCGGAGGGCGCGGGAGCTGATGCCCAACCTGAGACTCACCACCGACCTGATCACGGGATTTCCCGGGGAGAGCGAAGAGGATTTTCAGTCCACCCTTCATGCCGTTCAGGAACTTCGCTTCGACGAAGCCTATACGTTCCGCTTCTCCGAGCGCGAGGGAACGCCCGCCGCGGTTCTTCCCGGGGCGGTTCCGGTCCCGGTCCGCAAGGAAAGGCTGGCCCGCCTGATCGCCCTGGTCTCCGGAATGGCGACCGAACAGGCCGCCCGGCAGAATGGAAAGCCGGCAGAGGTCCTGGTGGAAGGCCCCAGCCGCAAAGACCCCCGGGCCTGGAAGGGGAGGACCCGGGAGAACCGGGAAGTGATCTTCGAAAGAAACGGGCACCGGCCCGGGGACCTCGCCCGAGTGTCCATCCGGGGAGCCTCGGGAAGAGTCCTCCTGGGCGCTATTGAATCCGAAACCCATCACCCTTAGAGGTCAACCATGTGGATCCTGCGCCTTCTATTCGCCGTCATCATCCTTCTGCTGCTGGTCTTCGTCTGCTTCCAGAACGTGCACCCGGACCAGACCGTCACGGTCATCCACGTATTCCAGGAGAACTTCGCCAACCAGCCCCTGGGGCTCGTCCTCCTGGTGTCCACCGCCGTGGGCATGATCCTGGCATTTCTCATCTCCCTCCTGTCCGAGATCAAGCTCCGCCGCACCCTATGGCTGTCCCGCCGTGAGATCAGGAAACTGACCACCGAGATCACGGCCCTGCGCAACCTGCCCCTGGCCCCGGAGGGCGAAGAGGCTGCCGAACGCCCGGCCAGAACGGCCACCGGACCGAAGGAGGGTTCCCTGTGAGCCTTTTCCTGAGCCTTGTTCTGGCAGCTTTCATCGGGGTGCTCCTGGCCTGGGTCGTGGGCCGATTCACCGGGCCCAGGATGAAATCCCAGGCCCCGGGGCTTTCCTCTTATGTGGCCGGGCTCAGGGCTCTGGCCTCCAGGAACTCCACCCTGGCCATGAAACACCTGCGGGAGGCCGTGGAGCAGGATTCCTCCAACGTGGACGCCTACATCCGGCTGGGGGACCTGTTCCGGGAGGAGGGCCAGCTGGAAAAGGCCGTGCAGGTTCACCAGAGCCTCACGGTCCGGCCCGGCCTTTCCTCCGCGGTCCAGGAATCCGTTCTGGAGAGCCTGGCCAGGGATTACCTTCTCCTCAGGAAGGAACACAAGGCCCTGCCGGTCCTGGAGGATTTGGTTTCCGTTAATTCAAGGAACCGCTTCGGATTGGAGGCGCTCGCCCATCTCTACGTAAAAGATAACCGTTATGCAGAAGCCGCCAAGCTTCAGGCCAGGTTGTTTGAGGCAGAGGGGGGTAAAGATAAGGGCGGTCTGTCCCTGCGCTACGCCTACTTGGGAAAGCTGGCCCTGACCCAGGGCGACCAGGCCTCGGCAAAGGACCTCCTGCAACAGGCCCTTGCCCTGGATGCCCAGTCTGTCCCGGGGAACCTTTATCTGGGCGACCTGCATTATGCAGCTGGAGCCCCCAAGGAGGCCATTTCCTGCTGGAAGAAGGTTCTGGAAACGAGCGAGGAATGGGCTTGGCTGACCTTCGAGCGGCTGGAGGAGGCTTACTTTGTGGGTGGCTCCTTTGAGGCCATCACCCGGGTCTATGAAGATTTCCTTTCCAGCCACCCCAAGCAGGCCCTGGCTCACGTCGCCCTGGCCAAGATCCTCCTGAAGAAGGGACTGGTGGAGGAAGCCATCGAGAAAGCCAGGCTGGCCCTGGAAGAGATGCCCCTGCTGGCCGAGGCCCGGGCGATCCAGGTGGAGGCCCTGGCCCGGTCCGGAGGCCCGGAGATCGCTTTCTCCGATGCCCTGGCCTTGGTGGATTCCCTGATCGAGAAGGGGAAGCGCTTCCAATGCAAACGCTGCGGACGCATCGCCAACGACCTGGAATGGCGCTGCGCGAAATGCAGCTCCTACGGGACAGCGGCCCTCCTGTGATGAGACTCTTCTCCGTCGTCCTCGTACTTCCCACCCTGGCCCTGGCCGGCACCGGCGAGTTCGACCAGGGGCTCAAGGCCTACCAAGCCCGTTCCTTTGAGGTGGCGAAGTCCCATTTCGAGGCCTACCTGAAAACGGAGCCGTCCCGAAACCTCTCCCGCACCCTGTTCTACCTGGGGCAGCTGGAAGCGGACGGGCAAAAGTCCCAGAATTACTATCAGGCTCTGGCCGCGAAGTTTCCCAAGGACACGCTTGCGGCCCGGGCGAACCTGGCCCTGGGCCAGATGGCTTATTCCAAGGCGGTCTACGCCGAAGCGCGAGCGAGGTTTTCCAGGGTGGCGGCCCAGTTGCCCACGCTGCCCATCGCAGGCGAGGCCCAATACTGGCTGGGCATCTGCTGGTTGATCGACGGGAAGCCTGAAGAGTCCCGGAGAACGTTCTTCGGCTTGGTCAAAGGTTTTCCAAATTCCCAGCGGGCAGAATGGGCGAGGCTGGGAATAGGAGACAGCTATTTCCGCCAGGGGACCTTTGACCGGGCCCTTACAGAATACCAAGCCTGCGAAACACAATATCCCACTGGGGAGACGCTGCCCATCGTCCTGTTTCAAGTTGCCCAGTGTTTTGAGAAGCTGGGAGGGAAAGAAGAGGCCCAAGCCTATTACCAGAGGGTAATCGAGGCTGCACCCAAAGGGTACGAGGCAATCGAAGCCAAGCAGAGGTTGGCGACTCTGGGTAAGCGCAACAGGGAAACTCCTAAGCCCGTGACCAACACCCCTGTGCCCAATCCGATCATGGTCACTCGGCCCGAGACGAGCCAGGGGAGGCGGGATACAGTCATTGCAACCCTCAGAACCCCCAGGGATTCAGCAGTCTCCATTCACCCAGGCCTTTTTTTACAAGTGGCCGCCTTCACGGACCCGGAGAGTGGAGCTCCCTTGAAAAAGAGACTGGTTCAGAACGGATACCAGGTCAATTCCTCCTCCAAGGTGGTCTCGGGTCGAAAGTATTATACGGTTTTGGTGGGACCTTTTCCGAGCGAGGGGGCAGCCAGAGACGCGGAACAGAGGCTCAGGCAGGAGGAGCACATCTCTCCGATCTGGATCAGGAACTAACCGAGGGTCGGAGGCTCAACCTCAAACGTTTATGTCAGGATAGAACCGACTTGCCCCGTTCCAATACCGCAGCCCAGGCCGCCAAAGACAAGACCACCCCGATGATCGCCCAGTACCACCGCGTCAAGGGCGAGCATCCCGAGGCGATCCTGCTCTTCCGGGTCGGGGATTTCTACGAGACCTTTTTTGAGGATGCGGTCGAAGCCTCACGGATACTAGGCATCACCCTGACCTCCCGGAACCACGGGAGGGAGGGCCAGGTGCCTCTGGCCGGGATTCCGCACCATGCCCTGGAGCGCTATCTGAGCCGGCTCCTCCGTGCCGGGAAGAAGGTGGCCATCTGCGACCAGTTGGAGGATGCTCAACTGGCCAAGGGCCTAGTCCGGAGGGGAATAACCGAGGTCATCACCCCGGGTACGGCCATGCGTTCCTCGCTCCTCGACGCCAAGGCCAACGTTTATTTGGCCAGCGTCAATCCCCGAGAGGGGCGCTGCGGGCTTGCCGTGGTGTCCCTGACGACCGGAGAGTTCCGGGTGACCGAGCTTTTGGAGAGCGAGCTTCGGGACGAAATCCTTCGACTCTCTCCGGCCGAGATCCTGCTTCCCCAAAGCCTACTTGAGACAGAAGCCGCTTTTCTCCCCGGCATCCCTTCGACGAAGACTCCGATCGAGGATTATCTGTTTTCCACGGAGACCGCCATAAGGAAGCTCCTAGAGCAGTTCAAAACCACCAGCCTGGAGGGCTTCGGATGCCAAGACCTGCCCCAAGCCATCGGGGCTGCCGGGGTGGCCTTGGAATACCTCAAATCCACCCAGATGGGCCTGCTGAAGCACGTGGACCGGCTCACCACCTACCGGGTTTCGGATTACCTGCTTTTAGACGAGGCCACCCAGCGCAACCTGGAAATCGTAGCCTCACTGTCCGGCAGGGGAGAGGCGACCCTAGTTTCGGTACTCGACCAAACCCGGACCCCGATGGGCGCCCGCCTCCTTCGGCGCTGGCTTCTCTCACCTTTGTATGATGTCCAGTTGATAAAGAGAAGACAGGATGGAATAGAAGCTTTTTTCAAGGATTCACCCCTATCCAGTGGAATTCAAAGCTCGTTATTAAAACTGCCCGACCTCGAAAGACTAACCGGAAGAGTTGGGACGTTAAAGGCCAACCCAAGGGATATAAAGGCGTTACGAGATGCTTTGAAAGTCGTTTATGAACTAAAAGAGTATTTGCTTAAAGGATATATTAATCAAAATGGGCCCTTAGGATCTCAAGATCCCAATAAGGCTACAATCCTCCACGAGCTTACCGATGCCCTCGTCGAGCTTCCTCATGTCTTGGAACTCCTAGAGAGGTCTCTTGAGGAGAACGCTCCTCTCGAGACCCATCTGGGCGGAATCATTAAGAAGGGTTACAGTCTTGAGCTGGACGAATTGAAGGCCGGGATCTCCGGGATGAAGTCCTGGATTGCCGGACTTGAGAAGCAGGAACGCCAACGCACCGGGATAGGCTCCCTGAAGGTCGGGTTTAACTCGGTCTTCGGATATTACATTGAAATCACTAAGCCCAACCTTAATCAGGTTCCCCCGGAGTACATCCGCAAGCAGACCGTGGCCAACGGGGAGCGGTTCATCACCCAGGATTTGAAGGAGGCCGAGGAAAAGGTCCTGGGAGCCGAGGAAAAGATCAACCGCCTTGAAGAGACCCTTTTCGGAGCCCTGCGGGAGCGGGTCGCCGAGGAAGCACCCTGCCTGAGGCGAATGGCCGAGGCCTTGGGGATTCTGGATGTCCTGATCTCCCTGGCACAGGCGGCCCGGGAGAACCGCTACGTCCGGCCGGTCGTGGACGCCTCCTTCAGGCTTTCCCTTAAAGGGAGCCGCCATCCCGTGGTCGAGCAGGTCGTGGAACACGGGAGGTTCGTATCCAACGATCTGCTGGTGGACACCTCCGAGAACCAGATCCTGATCATCACCGGTCCCAACATGGCCGGGAAGTCTACTTATCTGCGCCAGATCGCCTTGATCGTGATCATGGCTCAAACCGGTTCCTTTGTACCCGCGGAAGAGGCCGAGATCGGTTTGGTGGACCGGATCTTTACCCGCATCGGGGCCTCAGACGACCTGGCCCGGGGGGTCTCGACCTTCCTGGCAGAGATGCAGGAGACCGCCAAGATCCTGAACAGCGCCACGCCCCGCAGCCTGATCCTGCTGGACGAGATCGGCCGGGGAACGGCGACCTTCGATGGCCTGGCCCTGGCTTGGGCCGTGACCGAGGTTCTGCACAATGAACCCAAGATCAAGGCCCGCACTCTGTTTGCGACGCACTACCATGAATTGACCGACCTGGCCCGAGAGCTCACAGGAATCAAGAATTTCAACGCCCAGGTCAAGGAGTGGGGTGATGAGATTACCTTTCTGCACAAGATCGGGGAGGGCAAGAGCGACCGCAGCTACGGGATTCAGGTAGCCCGCCTGGCGGGAATCCCCCAATCCGTGCTGGAGCGGGCCAAGGAGATACTGGCGAATCTGGAGGATGACGAATTCACCCCCGAGGAGCTTCCCCGACTGGCCCGAGGTGAGCACGCCCCCAATCTCCGTTTGGTCGAGCAGCTCACCATTTTCTCGGAACACCCGGTCCTTAAAGAGCTCCGTAACCTGAACGTAGATAAGCTGGCCCCGTTAGAGGCCTTGAACCTACTGGCCTCTTTGAACAAGAAGGCCAACTCATAGCGTTGTTAGATAAAACATATATGAAAAGACAAAGGAGGTGAAAGAATGGCTTTCAAGATCATCGACACCTGCACGGCCTGCGGCCTTTGCGAGCCCGAATGCCCTAATAAGGCGATCAGCGAAGGCGATGGGATCTACCTTATCGATCACGCAAAGTGCACGGAATGCGTGGGTTACTTCGACCAGCCTCAGTGCGCCATGGTCTGTCCGGTGGAGTCATGCATCCCTGACCCGGATCACAAGGAGACCAAGGAAGAGCTCATAGCCAAGAAGGAGCGCCTCGCTGCCGGATAAAGTTGGCCCCTGAAACGTCCCGCCCTTCCCGAAGGGAGAAGGGCGGGACAACCCGCTTGCAGAAGAAATGGATTACCTAATATCGATCGTCTTCTTAGCCCCCACGATGCTGTTGGCCCTGACTTTCCATGAGTACGCTCATGGCTGGGTAGCCAACCGTCTGGGCGACCCCACGGCGAAACTCCTGGGGCGTCTGAGCCTGAACCCCTTGGTCCACATCGACCTCTTTGGGACGGTTTTGTTGCCTTTCCTTTTAATAATCAGCAAGGCGCCCTTTGTATTCGGCTGGGCCAAACCCGTTCCCATAGACCCTTTCAACCTCCGGCATCCCCGGAAGGACATGATCTGGGTCGGGACAGCTGGTCCTGCGGCCAACTTTCTCCTGGCCCTGGTCTGCGGCCTGATTATCCGGCTATTCGGGCTCCTCGGCATCACCTTCGGCGGACCGATGGATTTCATCCTGCTGATCCTGGCCTGTTTTGTACTCATCAACCTGGTCTTTTCGGCCTTCAACCTTATTCCGGTTCCTCCGCTGGATGGGTCCCGTATTTTCGCCGGGCTCCTGCCCCTGTCCTGGGCGGTGCGTTACATGCAATTGGAACGTTTCGGGATGATTCTCCTGGTCCTTATGTTTGTGGTGGCCAAGCCCGTGATCAACTTCTATGTGAAGACCTTCGTGGGCTTCTTTGGAACCCTTTTCGCGGGTTACGACATTTGGCCTGCGCTGGAGAAGCTACTATAAACCAAGAGATAGTCCCGATCGGCGACTTGGCGCAACGGGGCGCCAGGCTTTTTGGGGGGAAACCGGCCCTGATGGCGAGGGAAGGGAAGGTCTACGCCACTATCTCCTACCTTCAACTGGCCGAGCGTGTGGATCAACTATCGGATGGACTCTTGGGCCTGGGATTGGCCAAGGGGGACAGGGTCGGAGTGCTCGGGGAGAACCGGCCGGAATGGGCCATAGCCTATCTCGCCATCCATAGGGCGGGGGGCATCGTAGTGCCCATGGATTCCCAGCTCAAGGAACAGGAGCTGCGGCACATCCTGGATGACTCCGGGACCAAGTATGTCATCGTCTCGCAGGGCCACCTTTCGGACGTCATGGAGGTAGCTCCCAAGGTCCCGAACCTGGTTCGGATCATCTGCATGAGCAAGGTTCCCGAAAAGGGAATCGTATGTTTGGATTCCCTCTTGGGAATGTCCGTCCAAGGGAAAACCAAGGCCTCTCCCTCCCTGGGGGATCTCGCGGTCATCCTCTACACCTCGGGCACGACCGGGTTTTCCAAGGCCGTGATGCTGTCGCACCGCAACATCATGTCCAACGTATCCTCCCTGGCCCGGGCCATCCCGTTCACCCCGGAGGATGTTTTCCTCTCCATCCTTCCGCTGTACCATACCCTCGAAGCCACGGGCGGTTTCTTGGTCCCCCTGTTTGGGGGGTGCTCGATCGCCTATGCGCGGGGCCTGACATCCAAGGAGATCCTGGAGGATATCCGCGATGCCAGGGCTTCGGTCATCCTGTGCATTCCCCTCCTTTACGAAAAGATGCACGCCAGCATGATGCGGGCCATCCAGAGCAAGCCGCCTTTGATCCGGGCGCTGTTCCGGACGAACCTTGGCTTCACCAAGGCCATGAGGGGCATCACGGGATGGAATGCCGCCGGGATCCTGTTCAAGAACGTGCGTAGAAAAGCCGGCTTGGATTCCATCAAGTACTTCATCTGCGGCGGTGCTCCGCTTCCCAAGGAGGTAGGATGGGCGTTCGTGAACTTAGGGTTCACTTTCCTCCAGGGCTACGGAATGACCGAGTCCAGCCCGGTCCTTACCTTGAACAGGCCGGGCAAGGCCAAGCCAGAATCCATCGGCTTTCCGATCCCGGATGTGGAAGTCAAGTTGGAAAACCAAGACGAGAGAGGGGTGGGGGAGCTTGTGGCCAAAGGGCCGAACATCATGATGGGGTATTACAAGAACCCCCAGGCCACGTCGCTGGCCATTCAGGACGGCTGGCTGTACACGGGGGACCTGGCCCGGAAGGACAAAGAGGGATACTACTACATCACCGGACGCTCCAAGAACCTCATCGTGAGCGCGGCGGGAAAGAACATCTACCCCGAGGAGGTGGAGGCCCAACTCCTGAAGAGCCCGTACATCGCCGAGGTCATGGTGCTGGGCATTCAGAACCCGCAGACCAAGAGGGAAGAGGTCCAAGCCATCATCTATCCCAACTCCGAAATGCTTGATTCCTACGCCAAGGAAAACCACAAAACCCTGACCCCCGAGGACGTCGAGAGGATCATCGGGGATGAGGTCCAGAAGCAATGCCTCGAGCTTGCGGATTACAAACGGGTCAAGAAGTTCCAGCTCCGTTCCGAGGAATTCCCTAAGACAGCCATCAAGAAGATCAAGCGTTACCTGGTGGCGGGGAAGCCTGTTCCGGTGAAGGGGGAAAGCCCGAAGGCATAACTAGTGAATCAAAATGTTCTCTTTTCTCCCAGGTTTTAAAAAGGACAACTCCAGGTAAACCAAGGGTCACAGCCCCTATATATAGTGGTCACCTCCATGTTGCCGGGTAAAGAAGGCCAGAAACCCTCAGTTACGTCTGTTTAACAAAACTCGTCCGAACTGGGGAAAGGCCGAAAAAGCTCCAAAACCCAAAAGGGTTTCCGACCATTTCACGACTACTTCACGCCCATTGCACGCCCTCTCCCCTCTCCTCCCGCTCCCGGACCACTACCTGTTGGGGTTCCTGACGAAGAGAGAGCGAGACGTCAGGCTGAAACACCAGCTAAGTCTAAGGCTAAAAAATATTTAACGGCATTGAAGATAGAAAACTTGAGATTTAAGATTCAAGGTTTGGAACACGGAATCAAGCAACCAGAGATGATTCGCGGGGTATATCCCCATGCCAAACCTTATACCCGGTGGTGGTGGTTCTCGGGGAGAATTAAAGAAGAGGATATCCGCCATCAACTGAACTGGCTGAAGGAAAAAGGCTTCGGCGGTGTGGAGATCGCCTGGGTTTATCCCCTGCCGGGCTCGGAGCCCGGGGCGAGGTGGCTTTCCGAGGAGTGGTCACAGGCTGTTGCCTATTGTAAAAAATATGCACAAAACATCGGTTTGGGCTGCGATTTCACGTTCGGGACCAAATGGCCTTTCGGGGGAACCCTTGTGGAGGAGAAGGACGCCTCAAAGACCTTCGGCGGCCTGTCGCCCCAACGGCTGGAACATTCCTGGGAGGCGGTTCATTCTCCTCCGGGCCACATTCTGAACCATCTGGATCGCAACGCTCTGGGGAGGTATGCTGAAAGGACAGGGGTCGGGCTTGCTGAAGCCCTGAAGGGGACCCCTTCGGCGCTGTTCTGCGACTCCTGGGAAGTGGACACGGAGAAGCTGTGGACCGACGGATTCGGAGAGGCTTTCTTTCAGAGGTTCGGCTACGATCTCCGGCCCTACATGGCCTCCCTGGACGACCATCCGGATGTGCGGTACGATTACCGCGTCCTCCTCGGGGACTACGTTCTCAACGAGTTCTATATCCCGTTCACGGAACACTGCCACCGCCTGGGAGCCCTTTCCAGGGTACAGTGCCACGGGGCGCCCACTGACCTCCTGGCAGCCTATGCAGAGGCGGATGTCCCGGAAAGCGAGGCCATTCTGTTCGACCCCCATTTCTCGCAGTTTGCGGCCTCGGCAGCCGCTCTCACGCGGAGTCCCATCGTATCCGCAGAGGCCTTCACCTGCCTCTACGGATGGAAACCCCGGCCCGGGCCAGGGCCGCACCAGGGGGAAGAAAACGTCGCGGACATGAAGCTCCTGGCGGACGGACTTTTCGCCAATGGGGTGAATTTCATCCTCTGGCACGGGATGCCCTTCAACCCCGACGGGGGCCAAAACCGTTTCTATGCCTCGGTGCACGTAGGACCAGACAGCGGGTTCGCAGGCGAGATCCCAGACTTCAACACCTACCTGGAACAGGTGAGCGGAATTATGCGCCGGGGCGAAACCTATTCCGACGTGGCGGTCTATCTGCCCTTGGAAGACAACCGGATGAAGGATGAACTTCCCAAAGAATTCAAACGACCCAGCGCGAGCTATTTCTGGGAGCTGCAGCACCAGAGGTTCCCGGAAGAAGTGGCCGGCTACAGGCCCCTGTGGGTCTCAGCACATTTTCTGAGACAGGCCGGCTATACCGGGGGAAGGCTTCGCTGCGGGGAAGCCGAATTCAGCTCGCTTTACGTGGATGCGGAATGGGTGGACAGGGAAGCCCTTAGGGACATCCTGAGGCTCGCAGGGAAAGGGTTTCCGATCTGCATGAAGCGAAAACCTGCCCAGCCCGGATTCGTAAAAGACGGGACCTATCCCGAAACCTTGGAGCGACTATTCTCGCTCCCCAACGTCCACACGGATTTCGGAAAAACCGCAGTCCATCCGCCTCTCCTGGAAGGCAAAGAACTCCCGGAATCCTGGTGCCGGGTGGATGGGAAGGAGGCCTATCTTTTCCTCGCCCATCCTCTGTCCAAAACCCTGAGCTACCCGATGCGGTACGGTCAGTCCAACTGCAGAGAGTCCCTTGAAACGACTGTCGCCCTCAACTGGCGGGGTCTCTTCAGGAAGGAGATAAAACTCCGGTTCGAGCCTTATCAATCTTTGCTTCTCCGGATTGAGCCCAAGGGGGTAGTCGCCTTCGAGAATATTCGGTTTGAACCCAGGGAGCCAGTAAGGGAGATTGCCTTTTGAGCCTGTGCAGAATAGGAAAGGAAGGCGGGGGAGAGGAATGAAAAAGAGAACATCCGCAAGTCCGTTGAAACAGGTCGTCCGGGACATCGCCGAAGTGGCCCGTTTTCTCTGGGAGCGGGGCTGGGCTGAGAGAAACGCCGGGAACATGTCGTTGGACATCACCGACATCATTCCAGAGAACAGGGGAACCCGGGAACGGCTTCACAAAATAACCGGAATGATGATCCCTCCTGAATTGGCCGGAAGGACCTTTTATGTGACGGCGACAGGGTCAAGGTTCAGGGAAACAGCCTTGGACCCAGAGGAGAACCTCCTTATGATCCGGATCGTCGGGGACCTTCGCGGATACCGCATCCTCGGGGGAAGGGGAGGGAGTGTAAAGAGGCCGACCTCGGAACTCACCACCCATCTCATGATCCACGGGTTCCTGCGGAAAAGACGGCTTCCGCAAAAAGCCGTCCTTCATACCCATCCCATTTATCTCATCGCGCTGACCCACCTAAAAGCCTATGGTTCCGAAAAAGCAGTGAACCGTCTCCTCTGGATGATGCACCCCGAAGTGAAGGTCGTTCTTCCGGAGGGGGTGGGACTGGTCCCCTACCGGTGCCCGGGTACTTCGTCGCTCGCAGAGGCGACCCTAAAAAGCCTAAAGAACCACCGCGTTGTTCTGTGGGAGAAGCACGGGTGCGCAGCCATTGGCAGAGACATCTGGGAAGCGTTCGATCTCGTAGATACCGTCAACAAGGCTGCACAGGCATTCTTCCTGTGCCGGATGGCGGGATTCGAGGCTGAAGGCCTGAACGCCCGACAGGTTAAGGAACTGGAGAAGACCTGGTCCCGTAAGCCATAAAGATGGGAGAGCGATATCTCGCTTTTGATCTGGGTGCGGAGAGCGGCAGGGTCGTCTTAGGGGAGCTGGAGGAACGCGGACGCCTCCGAATCGTCGAGATCCACCGCTTTGCCAACAGCACGGTCAATGCCCGGGGACATCTGCACTGGGATGTCCCCGCCCTTTACCAAGAGCTGGTCAAGGGGATTCGGCTCTGCACCGAAGCCTATACACCTTCGCCCGCGAGCATCGGAATCGATACATGGGGAGTTGACTTCGCCCTGCTTGATGAGCGGGGAAACCTCCTCGATCTTCCCTTCGCTTATCGGGACCCGGGGACTCAAGGGGCGATGGGAGGTTTCTTAAAAAGGCTTCCCGGGGAAAAGCTTTATGAGCTCACGGGAATCCAAATCCTCCCCATCAACACCGTGTTTCAGCTTTATGCCATGACCCAGGAAAGGAACCCTCTGTTGGAGGCTGCCTCGGACCTGCTCTTCATTCCCGATCTATTCCACTACCTTTTCACCGGAGTCAAGAACTCGGAATTCACCTTCGCCACCACCTCCCAGCTGTACAACCCCAGAACGCGGGAATGGGACCCGGAGATCTTCGATCACCTCGGGGTTTCCAGGGACTTAATGCAGGACATCGTTCAGCCCGGGACGGTCCTCGGGGAGACCACCGAGACCCTCAGAGGACAGACGGGATTGATGCGAACGCCCGTCGTGGCCGTGGCGACCCATGATACCGCCTCGGCCGTGGCTGCCCTGCCGGTCTCGGGTGAGGATTTTGCCTACATCAGCTCCGGGACGTGGTCCCTGGTCGGCATCGAGTCGCCCGACCCGGTCATCACGGATAAAGCCTTTCAATACAACCTCACCAACGAAGGAGGGGTTGGCAAGACCTTCCGCGTGCTCAAGAACATCACAGGACTCTGGCTCCTCAGGGAGTGCCGAAAAGCTTGGGTCGACACCCAAAACGAGTCCTACGAGGAGCTGGTTATAAGGGCAGAGAACTCTCCGCCCTTCACCGCCATCCTGGATCCGGATCGCGAAGAGTTCCTGAACCCGCCGGATATGCCTGCGGCGATCCAGGCCTTCTTCAGGAATACCGAACAGGCGAGCCCTCAGGATACGGGCCAGATGGTAAGAACTATCCTGGAGGGGTTGGCCCTGGCCTATCGTCAAGCCCTGGAGCAGGTGGCGGAGACAAGCGGGAGGGACCTCAAACAGATCCACATCATCGGAGGGGGATCCCAAAACAGGCTTCTGTGCCAGTTCACGGCGGATGCCACAGGCCTTCCGGTCTATGCCGGTCCCGTGGAGGCCACGGCCATCGGAAACATCCTGGTCCAAGCTATGGCTTCAGGCATGATCAAGAACTTGAAAGAGCTGAGGAAGGTAGTCCGAGAGTCTTTTTCGGCGACTCTCTACAAACCCAGTCCCACGGCGGATTGGGGAAAGGCCTACAATGACTTCCTCAAACTGAAACAGTGGAACCCAGACGAGAGGGGAGGATGATTTTGAAGCCGGATATCGAAAAGACGTATCAATTCGCCCGCGAAGCTTATGCGGAGATAGGCGTTGATACGGACGCGGCCCTGAAAAGGCTGGGACAGAAGAAAATCTCCCTTCCCTGCTGGCAGGGGGATGATGTGAGAGGCTTTGAGGATTGGGCTGAGGCCCATCCCGGAGGCGGGATCCAGGCCACAGGGAGCTATCCGGGCAGGGCCCGCAATGCCGAAGAGCTGCGCCGCGACCTGGAGAAAGCCCTTTCGCTCATCCCGGGACATCACCGGGTCAACCTGCACGCTATTTACGGAGAGTTCGGTGGGAAGCGCGTGGAGCGTGACGAGATAGAAGCCGGACATTTCAAGGTGTGGGTGGAATGGGCCAGGGAGAAGGGCCTGGGCCTGGATTTCAATGCAACCCTATTTTCCCACCCCAAAGCCGAATCCGGTCTCACCCTGAGCAGCAAAGACAAAGAGATCCGGAATTTCTGGGTCGAACACGTAAAACGTTGCCGGATAATCGCCGCACACCTGGGCAGAAACCTGGAAAGCCCCGCCCTCCACAATTTGTGGATCCCGGACGGGATGAAGGATGCCTGCGCGGACCGGGGCGGCTACCGGGCCCTGCTGAAGCAATCCCTGGACGAGATCTATTCCGTTGCCTTGGACTCCAGACAAATCAAAGATTCCGTGGAGTCCAAGCTGTTCGGGATCGGGAGCGAATCCTTCGTAGTTGGATCGCACGAGTTCTACCTGGGATACACCCTGACCCATCCGGTAATGCCCTGCCTCGACCTCGGCCACTTCCATCCCATGGAATCGGTTGCCGACAAGATATCCTCCCTTCTGCTTTTCCTACCGGAGCTTCTCATTCACGTCAGTCGGGGGGTGAGGTGGGACAGCGATCATATCGCGGTCCTGGACGACGTACTGCGTGAGGTTGCACAGGAGATCGTGCGCAGCCAAGCCCTGGAAAGGGTGCACCTCGCCCTGGACTCTTTCGACGCATCCCTGAACCGGGTCGGGGGTTTGGTCGCTGGGGCCCGGGCCACACTCAAGGCCCTACTTTGTGCCCTGCTTGAGCCGACCCAGAAGCTTGTGATATTAGAAAAGGAGGGCAATTATTTCGCCCGATTGGCCCTGCTCGAGGAACTGAAGGCCATGCCCTTCGGCGCGGTCTGGGACTATCACTGCCTGACGAGCGGCATCCCTGCCGGAGAAGCATGGATATCCGAGATCATCAACTATGAAAAAGAGTTTTTTAGACGTCGTATATAGAGCTTCATCCTCCCAGGTCAGGGTAGGCCCATAGAAAAGGCCCGCGAAAAGCGGGCCTTCTTTTTGGGTAAGGAAAAGGGTTATTTCAACTTCAGAAGCCTGTTCGTAAGGCTGCCTCCGCGTGCGCGGAGACGGAGGAAGTAAAGGCCGGGTCCCACGGAAAAACCCCGGTCATCGCACCCGTCCCAGGTCATTCGATGGATACCGGGAGAGCGCTTTCCGCTGAACAGAGAGGTTCCCTCCCTGATGATGAAGGGAGAGTAGTCTTCCTGGGAGCCGTTAATTACCAATTACTGGGCCCATGTTGATGGGGACCTGCCAGTCAGCCCGCACGGCCAAGGCTAATCCAAGCACCGAGAGAACAAAGAAGCATATTAAATTCATCTTAAACCTCCGAACAAAATTTTTTAGGCTCTTTTCCTTTCCGAGTGGGCAAGGATCGGTGGCGGAAGGAAGCTAA
>CAYGWX010000053.1:0-16996 GCA_964353855.1 uncultured bacterium
TGTAATAGCCGATGCCGAGGAAGGCTTGTCGGCTGTCGCGCAACTCGACGAGGCCGCCAGGTGGAGGATCGCCCTCAATTCGGGCAATCTCGTTGGAGAAAACCCAGAGGTGGCCGTTTTTGATGCGGCGATGTTCCTGGGGCTTGAGGATGACCTTAGGAAGTGAGATGTCTTACCGCTCCTGACTAATTCCCCTTGCCGTTGCCATGCCCTTTGCCGGATTTGTCCGAGGTTTCGTTGGAGCCCTTCTTATCCTTTCCGGGCGAAACCTTATCGTCATCAGCAGGCTTACCGTAGCCGTGCTTCTTGCCGTGCTCATTGCTGATGATCATATCAAAGGCTTTGCCGGATCCGCGCCACTTGATGACCTCCTCGGGCCTAACCTTGTAGTACTCGCTCACCAGGCGGAGCTGAACGAGATTGCGGAGGTCGTCGTCCCCGAGATCAAAGATCAGGGCGGGCTGGGCCTTGTGCTTTTTCCAATAGCCCCAGGCCTTGCCGTAGGGCGGGCCGGGGTTTGTGGGAAGGACTGTGAAGTAGATGTCGGGCTTGACCCCGAGCTTGATAGTGATGTCGGCCCAGCTCATTCCCTTGGTGTGGTAACCGACCACCACATCAGGCGTGACCTTTGCATGGTTGGAGAGGAACAAAGCCACGGAGATGTCATCATCAGAAACCTTCTTTACTACCATACCGTCCACGGTCTTCTGGTCTACCTTGTAGAAGTCGCTGTAAGTAGCCGTGACCGCCATGCGGGATGTGGCCACGGTTCCGGAAACCGTTACCTGGGCAAAGGCAGGTAAGGCTATTAAGGTCAGCAACCAAGCAGTAAAGAGGAAGCGATTTATACAACCTCCTTATTTATAAGGCTGTTACCGTATTAAATGCAACCAATCTGTGAGGAGGAACTGGACACGACCAATCAGGAGCGAAGCACGGGCCATGACGGTGTAGCCGAAGGCGGCGCCGAAGCCGACCATGATGAACCAGATGCCGATGTTGGTTGCGACTTTCAAGACCCCTTTGTGTTCCTTTGAGAAGTAAAAATAGAGCATGGTCCCGAGGATGCCGATGAGGACGATGAGCTTGTTGATGAGGAGGCCAGGGTCCGCGAAGTCCGAAGGGTGGAGCATGGAGCCCTGAAGCTGTTTCAGGAGGCGGGCCTGAAGCCCGGGGCCAATCGAAAGACCCGAATAGCCGCCGATGGTGAAAGCAATAGGGAAGAGGATGAGGTAGCCCAGGTTGGGGATGAAACGGGCGAAGAACAAGAGGCCGAGGAGGCCGGGGATGATGAACCAATAATTATGCTCCCGGAACAGGGGCACGATGAGATTGGGGACGAAGCTGTTGTAATACAAGATGACCAGAGTATAAGCCGCGGAGACGCCTACAAAGAGATGCTCGGCGAACTTGTAAAAGGGATTGTCCTTGTACAGGAAGGAAAAGATCGCCAGGGTCAGGAGGGCTGCGATCCAGGTCCAGACGGTATCCATTGGGATCATGCCTGGTCTCCTTTCTTCGGGGCCCGGCGGCCTAAGAAGAAACCGATGTTGCCCAGGATGATGAAGGCGATAATGACCAGATGCATGATGGAGAGGGCATCCATTCCACGGGAGGCCTGCCCCTTGGTCTTGGTGTACCCGGCGCGGTAAATGAGATGCTCGTATTCCGAGGCCCCTTTTAACCCGGCCAGAAGCCCGGCGAGCTGTTTGGTCTGGATGTAGGGGTAAAGCTCCGCAGCGATGACCGCGGTGACCCCGTCCGCGACGCGGGCATGATAACGGGCGCCGGCATAGACCAACCAGAAGGTAGCCGTGGCACTACCAGTCAAGGGAACCACCAAAGGGACCTGGGTATAGTTATGGACGCTGTCGAGCATCGGAATTTCGGAGGTCGGCTTGCCATAGAAGTCACGGGGAAAGGTCCGCTTTAGGTCTTCACCGATGGAAAGCATCACGGCCGTCCCCCCGGGCTTAAATCCAAGAAAGACGTAATCCCTTCCATATTCCCGACCATACTCCTTGGCGATCCGCTGCAAGGCCTCTTCCCCTAACCCGGCGGCGTCCCCGCTCAAGGTAATGCCGATGACCCTGACCCGGCGTGCGAAAGCGTGCCTCAGAATGGCATAGGCCATGGGATGGCATTCCGGCATCGTGGCCGGACCGTACTCAAATGAGATCAGTATTGGATGATGGTCCGGGGGGATGCTTTCGATGATTTCGAACACGGCCTTGGTGTGGGAGGTGGCCCGGGTGGGGAAGTTGAGTGGCATCAGGAAGGGGAGGATGACCGCGACCGCGATCAACAGGAAAATGTAGCGGCGGTCGATTTTGGCGAGCTTAATGAACAGGTTCTTCATTTACCGCCTCCCATCCAGCCACGCTCGATGCCGAGGATGATCTTGATGCTGGTGGCCAAGGTTCCCAGGAAAACCCCGAAGAGGATGCCGCGCTGGGCGGCCATGTTGGGGACCATCAGGAGCCACTCGGAGATGACCGTAATCTGAGGGAAATAATAACTGATGAACGAGACGGCGGAGAGCATGAGAAAAATGGCAGCCAGAAGAAGCAGGGTGGCCTCCCTGCTACGGGCCCGGAAGGCGCGATAGGCGGCGGAGGCAATGTAGAATGCCAAGATCCCGAACATCGTGGATTGCATTGGTGCCTGGACGTGCAGAAAGAGCTTGTTGAAGAGGGTCCCCGGACGGGTGCCGGTGGAGAACCCAGCGATGGCCATGCCCAATAAAGCGACCAGGGTGACCATGCTATAGCCCCAGCCCTTTTCCTTTCGCTGTACCTTTCGGGTGTGGCGGGTAATGAGGCTTCCCAGGGCGAGGACGATGGCGAAGGTGGCGACCACGATGAGCCAGCGGAGTCCATCGGCATAAAGCTGGCGGACCTCCTGGTGAGGAATGAAATACTGGATGGTGAAAAAGAGCCCGGCAACCAGGCCAATCATCAAGGGGAGGCGACGCTTCATGGTAAGTTAGCCGATGCTGAAGAGGCCGAGGAACCAGTCGTTCCGGAAGACGAATGCCCAGGCCGAGCCAGCAAGAAGAAGAAACGTGATGATGACCTTGCACCAGTCCTGAGCCTTGAGGGTGCCGACCAGGACCGGCTCCCTGGAGAGGTATGCCGAGGCGGCGTAGAGCTCCTCGCCCATCAGGGTGTAGTCGCAGGAGGTGATGAAGAAGGGCAACTGCATCACGGCGTCGGTGCCGGCGATCTGGATTGCGCCGGTGATGTTTCCAGTCTCAACCAAAATGAGAGCCTCGGCGTAGTAGTAGCCCATGAAGAAATTGGTGGCGGGTTTCTCGCGCAACATGATCCCGTCCACGGCCGCGGCATAGCCCATCTGGTCCCCGGTGATGTAGTAGATGTTGTTGGGATTATAAACGTCCGGGCGACCGGCCCTGGAACAGGCCTCCTTGACGACCTCCTGGGTCACCGTGTAGACCACAGGGTCGCGGTTCGGCACGATCAGGGGGATCTCGTATTCGGCTGTCTTCCTGGCGACCTGGGAGAGGATGTTGACGGCGGAGATGGTGGCGATATCCGAGAGGTCGTTCATCCCGGTCAGGAAAAGCACGGGACGGCCCATTTCGGTGGCCCGGCCCACGGCCTCCTCCACGGCCGAGAGCCCGGCAATGCGGCGGATGAAAACCGGTTTTCCTGAGCGAGCCCGCCAGACCGAGATGCCGACGAGGAGGAAGAGGAGACAGGCGCCGATGAAGGCATTGGTCAGCTGGGGATTGAACCAGGAATGGGCCAGGGGGTTAGGGGCCTGGGCCCAGGCTAAGGAGGCTTGGGAGGCCAGGAGGATGATCGGATAAAAGAAGGTTCGCTTAGGCATCTTCAAGATATTCATATATAACTATACAAGAGAAAAGAGGTTAAAGTCAAGGAGAGATATAAGGGAAAGGGGACAGAAAAGGAGCTGAGGAGCAATATATAAGAAGGTTTGCACGCCCATTGGACGACCACAGGACGCCCATTGCACGCCCACAGCCCTCCCTGATCCCTCCCTGTTACCTTCCTGTTACCTCCCTCAGCTTCGAGACAGGCGTTATTCCTTTCTCCCTACGGGAGAAGGGGAAAGGGCGGGGCTTTAAGAGCCTCGCCCTGTTATTGGAAGTGGAGAGTTTATTTTATAAGGTGAATCCAGTCGGTTAAGAGAAACTGCACCCGGCCGATCAGGAGGGACAACCGGGCCATCACGGTGTAGCCGAAGGAGGCTCCGAACCCGAGCATGATGAACCAGATACCAACTTTAGAAGAGACCCCCAGCACACCCTTATGTTCACGGGAGAAGAAGAAGTAACTCAGGGTGCCGATCACGCCGAACAGGACGATGAGTCCATTGACCATGAAAAAGGTTTGGCCGGCGATGAAGGGGGTATGAATCCCCTGGAGGGTCCCCTGGGCCTGCTTGATGACCTCAGCCTGTAAGTAAGTCGGAACGCTCAAGCCGTTTTCCATTCCGAGGATCACGGAGAGGGGCAGGAGGATGAGATAACTGTACTTCTTGGAGAACATGAAGAAAAAGAGGAGGCCCAGAAGACCGGGGATGATCACCAGGCCATCGAGCCATACCTTGGAGACGTGAGGCCAAGCATGCCCAAAGTTGAGCAAAGGGTTGATCAGGTTAGGAACAGTGTTGTTGTACCAGTAGATGATCACCCCGTAGCCGGCGGAGATCCCTACGAAGAGATGTTCGGCGAAGCGGTAGAAGGGGTTGTCCTTATACAGGAAAGAGAAAATAGCCAGGGTCAGGAGTGCGGCGATCCAGGTCCAAACGTTTGTTGAGAACATGTGTGATTCCTCCTCTCAGGCCTTTTTACGGCGGCCCAAGAAATAGCCGATGTTGCCCAGGATGATGAACAGGATGATGAGGATGTGGGCGCTGGAGATGGCGTCCATCCCCTGGGAGGCCCGCTTGGGCGCATGGGAGAGGTCGTTTCGAGCAAGCAGCTGCTCGTATTCGGCACCGCCCTTCATGCCAGCCAACAATCCGGTGAGCTGGCCGGTCTGGAGAAAGGGGTAGTAATCCGCGGAGCTGACCGCTGTGATGCCCGCGCCTAATGTAGCATGATAGCGGGTCACAGCGAAGACGATCCAGTTTTCGACGATGGCACTTCCCGCAATGCACACGATGAAGCCGATGTCGTCGTAATTCTTGATGTTGGCCAGGATGGGCACTTCCTTGGACGGGTGCCCGGCGGCATCGGTGGGGAAGGTGGTCTGGAAGTCCTGGCCGATGCTGATCATGACGAGATAACCTCCAGCCTTGAAGCCGACCAAGGCGTAGTCCACACCCTCCTTGACGTCGGGATACTCCAAGGCGGCCCGGTGGAGCGCGTCTTCGGCGAGGCCTACGCCATTCGGATCCAGGGTCATCACGATGATGGGGATCTTCCTGGCCAGGCAATGGCGGACGACAGCCATGGACATGGGCTGGAGCTCGGGCATCACATTGGGACCGTAATCCATAGAGAGGAGCACGGGCTTGGTCCTGGGAGGAATCCGATCCACGGCGTCAAAGAGGTGTTGAGCGTGGGGCGTTACCGCGGTGGGAAGGCCGAGGGGCCTGACCAGGGGGATGATGACCGCCGCAGCGATGAGAAGGAAAAGGATCCGGCGGTCGACCTTAAAGAGATTCTGGAGCCAGCTCATGACTTACCTCCTCCGCCCATCCAAGAGCGCTCGATGCCGAGGATGATCTTTAAGGAGGTGGCGGCGATGCCCAGGCCGACCCCGAAGCGGATGCCCCGTTTGGCGGCCATGTTGGGGACCTCCAACAGCCATTCCGAGATGAACGGGATCTTGTCCCAGACGTAAGCTCCGAAGGGGATGACTCCGAACATGACGATGAAGGCGGCGACGAGGAGCAGAGTGGCTTCCAAGGTGCGGGCGCGGAAAGCGCGGTAGGAGGCCGAGGCCATGTAGAAGGCGAGGATGCCGAACATCGAGGCCTGCATGGGAACTTGGACGTTCAAGAATAGCGTGCGGAACAGGCCGGCGGCCTTCACTTTGGCCAACACATGCTCCCGGTCGAGGAATCCGACCAGGATCATGACGAACAACCCGATGAGGGTCACGATACTGTAGGCCCAACCCTCCCTGCGGGCACCAACTTTTCGCCAGTGGTGGCGAATGAGGCTGCCCACGGAGGGGATGAGGGCGAAGATGTAAAGGAGGAGGCCCCAGCGCACGAAGATGTCGGTGAAGAAAGTCTCCGAGGCCCGGCTGGGGATGAAGAACTGGAGGATCATGATGATCCCCAGCACGAGCACGATGGTCAGTGGGATGCGTCGGTCCATAGTCTTTTTCTCCTCAGCCGACGTTGAGCATGTTGATGATTACCCCGGACCGGAGGGTTAGAGTGACGAGGAGACCGAGAATCAAAATGCCCACGATGATCATCTTGGAGAGGTCCTGGGCCTTGAGGGTACCCAAAAGCAACGGCTCTTTAGCCAGATAAGCACTGGCGGCGTAGAGCTCCTCGCCCATCAGGGTGTAGTCGCAGGCGGTGATGAAGAAGGGCAACTGAGCCACCTGGTCCGTGCCGGCGATCTGGATGGCCCCTGTGGTGGCCCCGGTCTCGGCGAGAATGAGGGATTCGGCAAAGAACGCCCCCAGGAAGAAATTGGTAGCGGGCTTCTCACGGACCATGATGCCGTCCACGGCCGCGGCATAGCCCATCTGGTCGTTGGTCACGAAGTAGACGTTCTCGGCCCGGAAGGCATCGGGCTTGCCGACCTCGAGATAAGCCTCTTTGACTACCTCGTGGGCGACCGTGTAGACGATGGGGTCGTAGTTGGGAACGATCAGAGGCGTTTCGTACTCCGCAGCTTTCTTGGCCACCTGAGCCAGGATGTTCAGGGAGGCGATGGTGGCGATATCACTGATCGTGCTGATGCCCGGGACGTAGAGCATGGGCCGGCCCATCTCGGTGGCCCGACCCACGGCTTCTTCCACGGCGGAAAGGCCGGCTATGCGCCGGATGAACAGGCTCTTGCCGACCCTCGCGCGGTTGACAAAGGTGACCACGAAGATGAGGAAAAGGACCGTCGCCGCGAGGGCGTTGATCCGGGCGGTGTTAAACCACTGCTGAGTAGATTGAGCTGGTTTTGAAGGGGCGGAGAATCCTTCGCCACCGTTCACCCCGATGGCCCTCATTTTGTAAACGTAAGGGATACCGTCCTGAGGAACCGAGCTGTCGTTGATACGCCCCACCGGCTCTGGAGATACCCGGGGGGAGAACCCCGTGACCTCAAAGGAATCCTTGCCAGCCGGAGAGCGGAGGATGTCGTAGCCCGTTATCTTGGGAGGTTTGGCCCCATCGTCCGTTGATGGCTTGAAGGTCACCGTGATACTCCCGCCGGCATCGTTGGGGGTGTCCTTGGCAATGACATCGGTCGGCGGAGCCACGATGGATTGGGCCACGGGCGGGGGAGGGGCGGGTTCCGGAGGGACTTGAGAAAAGGCGAGGAGGGGCGTGAACAGCAGGAGCACCAGCAGGGGCAGGATAAGCTTCATGCAACGCTCCTTGTGAATGAAAAGTTAAAGGAGTTAGAAATCAACAAAGGTCACGAGTTAGATGATCATGGGCAGGCGGATGGTGAATTTGCTGCCCTGGCCCGGCGTGCTTTCGACACTAATGGTCCCGCCGTGGAGCTCGATGATCTCCTTGACGATGGAGAGGCCGATGCCGGTCCCCTGAAGGGTATGGACCTTCTGCTCAGCGCGGTAGAAGCGGTCAAAAATTTGCGAAACCTTCTCGGGCGCAATTCCGATCCCGGAGTCCCTGATGGAAAGCTCGACCTTCCAGAGGCCATCTTCGAGCTTCCAGCCCCCAACCTCTACACTCACGATGCCCTTTTCCGGGGTGAACTTGATGGCGTTATCCATCAGCTGGTCCACAGCGAAGCGGATGGCGTTCCTGTCTCCCTTGATCGGAGCCAGGTCCGGTGGAAGCCTGCGGACGATCTGTATCTCCTTCTTGACCGCGGGCGGGGTAAAGAACTTGATGGAATCCTCGAGGATCTCAAGGATGTTGAACTGCTCCTGGCGCAGACCGACCTCGCCCGTCTTGGCCTGGCTGAACTCCAAAATGCTGTCGATGAGCTTGGCCAGGCGGTCCGACTCCTCGTTGATGACCTTGAGAAAGTCCTTCTGGGAAGGCATGAAGGTGTCCCCGAACTCCTCCAACAGAAGCTCCACATAACCCTTGATCACGGTGAGCGGTGTGCGCAGCTCATGGGAGACGTTGGTTACGAACTCGTCACGCAAGCGGTCCACCTGCTTGGCCTCGGAGATGTCCCGGAAGAGGTAGATCGCACCCCGGGATTTCCCTTCCAGGTCCAGAACCGGGGCCAGGGAAGCGGCCAGGGAGACCTCGGTGTTGTTGCGGGTTGTCAGGATGTCGCTGTCCCGGACAAGAGGGGTCCTGCGCTCCAGGACCACAGCCAGGGGACAATTTGCCTCGCCCAGTACCTTGCCATCCTCCGCATGAAGTTTAACCACTTCCCAGAAGAGTTGGCCATCGGCCTCTGCCGCGGGCAGACCGATGATCCGCTCCGCGGTCAGGTTGGAAAAAACGATACGGGCATCGGTGTCCGTAACAACCAGCCCGTCCGGCACGTGGAGCAGAATATCCCTCATGGAGAAGGGCTCCTCGGAGGCCTTGGGAGGAGGCAGGGGAGCCGGCATAGGTCCGGCCGCACCTTTCAAGCGCAGCCGGGCTTCCTCGTCTTCAAGAAGCTTAACTCGGGCTTGTAATTCCTCTTCTTTCTTCCTATATAATTCCGCATTGCGGGAAAGATAGGCGACCCAGAACCCCAGTCCTCCGCAGGCCAGAAGCAGGAGGAAGGCGATGAGCTCAAACAGAAGGATCATGGCGACTTGAAGACTTCCTTAACCCGCTCCAGGAGCTTCTGGGGGCTGAAGGGTTTGGTGAAGAAGTCCAGAACCCCGAGCTCGATACCCCGGATGCGATCCATCTCCTGGCCCCTGGCCGTAAGGATGATTACTGGCGTGGCCACGGTCTCAGGCGCGGCGCGGAGCCGGCGGCAAACCTCAAAGCCGTCCATTCCAGGCATCATCAGGTCCAAAAGGATGAGGTCCGGCTTTTCCTCCTTCATATAGGCCAGGCCCTCGAGACCGTCCGTGGCTACCCTGACCTTGAAGCCCTCCTGCTGAAGCTTGAACTGAACGACCCGACCAATCGAGGGTTCGTCGTCGATGACCAAAATCGACTTGGCAGGTAATTTCGTGTCCATACGGGCGCTTTTTAAGGGTTACTCCAAAGGCAGGGTGAAAACGAAGGTGGAGCCCTTGCCACGCTCGCTCTCCACCCAGATCTGGCCGCCGTGGGCCTCCACGATGTTCTTGCACAAGGTCAGGCCCAGGCCGGTCCCGGAGCGTTTTCCGGCTTTGCGAGCCTCCACTTGATAGAATTTGTCGAAGATCTTGCGTTGGTCCTCGCTGGAGACGCCCTCCCCCTGGTCTATTAACCGGACCTCCAAACAACGGAGGGTCTTGGAACTGGGTCGGGGTGGCTCGCCCTTCAGGCGCAGTGAAACCATGATCGTACTGCCCGAAGGGCTGAACTTCAGGGCGTTGGACAGGAGGTTGGCGATCACCCGTCCGAGCTTCTCGGCGTCTCCCCTGATCCGGAAGGAGCCCTCCGGGGGGTCCACCTCAAGAGTGATGTTCCGCTCCCTGGCCTGGGACTCCAGGACCCGCAGGTTTTGCTTGGCCACCTCGGCCATGTCCATATCCCCCACGGTAATCTCAATGCCGGTGGAGTCCGACTTGTAACCGTCCAAGAGGTCGTTCAGCATCCGGATGATCTTGTGGCCAGCTTCCATGGCATTGGCCAGGAACTTCTCCTGGTCGGGGTTAATCTCCCCCAGGCTGCGGTCCAGGGTGATCTCCAGGGTGGAGATGATCCCGCCCAAGGGGTTCTTGATGTCGTGGGTGAGCATCTGGACGAACTCCTCACGCAGGAGCTCGAGTTCCTTCTCCGTCGTCACGTCCGAGAGTAGGACGACCCTGCCCAGAAGCTCACCCCGCCCCACCCGGACGGGATAGGAGATGACCTTAAAGAAGCGCCGGGGCTCGGAGAGGGAGAAGGACCCGTGGACGATGCGGTCAGGGAACTGGGAGCACTCTTTGAAAAAGGCGTCCAAGGGACCGAAGTCCGTGAGGCGCTCGGCGAGAGCGGGAAGGATCTGGCCCCTCACCGAGGTCCCGGGAGGCATAGGGAGGTCGAAGCTCAGAAGCTGGCGGAAAGCGTCGTTGTACATCAGGACCCGTTGCCCGACGTCGATCAGCAGGAACCCCTCGGGCATGGAAGCCAGGGTGGCGGCAAACTTTCCGCCCTCCCGCTGTAAGCCCTCGTGCAGGCAGGCGTTCCGGAGGCTGGCGGCCACCAAGGGGCCCAGGGAGGTTGCAAAGGAGAGGTCCTCGGGGCTGAACCTGCCCGGCTTGGTGCTCTCCAGGGACAAAGCACCGACGATCTGGTGGTGTAGAAGGAGGGGGACGCAGAGCTGGGAGCGGAGCAGAATCGTGGCGTTCGGGCTCTCGTAGCGCACATCCTTGGACACATCGGCCAGGACCTCATTCTTACCCGAGGCTATGACCGAAGGGATGATGCTTTTTAAGGCTTTGAGTCCTTCAGGATTCAGGCCGACCCTTCCCTGGCGCATCCGGTCCAGGAGTCCGGGGCGGATCGCGGACTGGACCCGGGAGCGGCCGATCCAGCCCGAGCCCAACTCGTCAAAGTAATAAACCGAGCATTCCTCCACGGCGAAGAAATCCCCAAGGGTTTCCACGACCAGCGGAAGCAAAGCTTTGAGCTGGAGAACCGAGGAAAAGGAGGTCCCCATCTCATGCAGTTTGTTTCGGAATTTGCCCTCCTGGCCGCGCTCGGCTTGTTCCGAGAAGGCCTGGACCACATTTGCTAGGTGGGGGAGGGCCGGAACGAGGAGTGCGGCCTCAAGTGACGAGAATCCTCCGGGTTCTGTTTTGCCGATCTCCAGCACCCCGACGGTGTGCTCACCCACCGTAAGAGGAAGGGCCAGCACCGAACGGAAGTTCGGTTTGGATTCGCGGGCTTCTCCCAAACCGAGGTCCTGGGAAAGCAGTGATAGGGCATCGGGGACCTCCACGGCCTTTTTCTCCAAGTAACTCTTTCCTGCAGGGCCCTGCCCGGGACCGACACGGGATTCGATATTAGGCACATTCGGACAGCCCCGTGCGGCGCGAACGCGAAGGACGCTTCCAGCCTGCTCGATGACAAAGAGAAGGGCGGCGCTGCATTCGTAGAATGTGGACAAAGTCTCCAACAGATGGTCCAGGTGGTAGGGATGGACCAGGGACTTTCTCAGAAGCTCGCACTGGGAGCGGAAGGCTTTCAAACGCTCGGTCCCGACCTCCCTGAGCGAGAGAGCGGCATGGGAAAGGCTCTCGGTTTCAGAGGGGATGGGAGAGAGAGCGGCGTGGTAGAGGGCCGGGCCGCAGCGCACATCGAAGGTAGTGAGACCCGTATCGGGCTTTGTCAGGGCGGTTTGGATGAGATCCAGGGCTTTCTTTTCCGGGAAGACCTCAGAAAGGGGCCGTCCCACGAGAGGCAAGAAGTCGGGAAAGGTTTTCTCTGCCGAGGCATTGGCCTCCTGGATGACTCCCTGGGGGGAGATCAAAAAGAGAGGATAGGGAGTGAAGCGGAAAGCGTTATCCGTCACGGTCTCACTCGGCTTTCCTTCCCCTGACTCAGGCGGACGAAGACGTCCACGATCCGGGGGTCGAACTGACCCCCGGAGTTCTTGACCAGCTCGTTCATGGCTTCTTCCTGGGTGAAGGTCTTGCGGTAGGAACGCTCCGAGGTCATGGCGTCGTACGAATCCACCACCGACACGATCCGCGCCAGGAGAGGAATCTGTTCTCCCTTCAAGCCGTCCGGGTATCCCTTTCCGTCGTAGCGTTCGTGATGCCAGCGGATGGAGGGGACGATGTCTGCGAATCCGGCCAGGGGGGTCAGGATCATCTCGCTGACCTGGGAGTGCCGCTCCACGACCTTCCAGTGTTCCTTGGAAAGGGTGCTCGTGGGATTGGTGAAGATAGCGTCGGAATACCCGATCTTACCGATGTCGTGGAGCAGGCTGGCAAGCTCCAGGCGCCGCATTTCGGGTTCGGACAGACAGAGCTCCCTCCCGATCTCCAGGGCATAGGTCTTGACCCGGTCGGAATGACCCTTGGTGGAAGGATCTCTGGCCTCGATGGCCGAAATGAGGCTTTGGACCACGCCTAGAAAAAGGGCCTCGAGGTCGGCGTAAAGCCTGGCGTTTTCCACCAGAACCGCGACCTGGCTGGCCACGGTGGTCAGGAGCTTGAGGTCAATGGAGTTAAACGCCTTCCGGTTTTGCTTTTCGCCCAGACCCAACACGCCGATGGTACGCTCCTCCACCTGAAGGGGAACGAGCAGACGGGAACGACCTCTGATCTCGGGCGTGCCCTTGGTCAGGGAAAGTCGGGCCTCCCTCTGGATGAGCTCGCTTCTCAGGGGGGCTCCATAGCCCAGGGAGGCGATGACCTCCAATCCGTTTCCCCGCTTCCGGGGAGCAGACTCGCCCCGATTCATCGGGGCGAGGGCCAGGTAGGCCTTCCGGGCGCCGACCACGGACGCGGTGGCCTGAAGAAGAAGTTGGCAGCGCTCCTTGAGCCCGATGGCGCGGTGCACGCTTTCCCCGAGGTCGAAGAGCAGGGAAAGCTCCTCATAGCAGGAGGCCACCTCCGAGGAGAGGCTTTGGATCTCGCGGGTTTGTCTGAGCAGGCTCTGAGCCAAGCAGGAAAGAAGCTCGGCCACGGGCTGAAGATCGCGGGGATGGCTGACCTTTGATGATCGTCCGGCAACCACCCAGGAAGCGACGCTCCCCAGCTTCACGGGCGAAGCGAACAGGGATTCCCTGGGCGGACAGGCCCCGAAAGCAGTACTCCCCTTTTGGCGGGCCTGGCGGACGAGCCTGGCCAGAGCCTTCCCGCTGGCCCCGTTCTTTCGGGCGGACAAGTGTCCGAACCCGGGAGCCAGACGGATGGCGTCCCCCTTCGGAGGATACACGAAGAAGGAGGCTCCGGTGATACGGGAAAGGCCGGCCAGGAGCGTGCCCAGCCCGCCCTCATTCCAGTCCGCTGTTTTGATATCCGCTATCGCCATGCCTGATTATTCACACTATTTTACAGTCTTTTGGCCTTAAAGTCAAGACCTTCAGGCTTGACTTCATAACATTATTTCGGTTATCATAGTAACAACAAACCCATTGGAGGATTCAATGAAGAAGATCCTTTTCGTCCTTGCTCTCGTCGCGCAGGGAATTTATCTCTCGCCTCCCGCGCAGGCCCAGTTCACCTTCACCTCCGAGGCCGAGGTGCAGAGCCTCCTGGACCAGATCACCGGCCCTCTGACCCTGACCATCTCCGGGGGGCCGCTCTCTACGGCCAACACCCTGGGCGGCCTGCCGCATTTCCGGCTGGGAGGCGGGGCCCAGCTTCTTGGCCTGGGGTTTCATCAGCCCGGCAAGCCGGTCAGCGACACGGAGAAGATCCTTCTGCCCTCCCTGGCGTTCCAGGGCAAGGTCGGCGTGTTTCCGGGGATCCGGATCGCGCCCGGGGTCGGGGGCATCCTGGCCGTGGACGGGCTCTACCGCCTGGGCTATTTCCCGATCAAGCAACTGGACAACCCCAAGTATTACGGGGTGGGCGCAAGGGTGGGCCTCCTGCGGGACAAGGGCTTGGTGCCGGCGCTCTCCGGGAGCGTGATGTATTCCACGTTTCTGAAGAAGCTGGAGTTCTCCAATGAGGTCTCGGGCGTCCAAGTCTATCAAGTCCTCACCTACAAGATGAGCATCGTGTCCTACCGGGCGGACTTCTCCAAACGCCTGGCCCTGTTCACGCCCTATGTCGGCCTGGGCCTGGACGACTTCAACGCCACGGCCAATTACGACTTCCGGGATGCCTACGGGGTCAGTCATCAGAACGGTTCCTGGGCCTATAAGCGGATGCTCAAGCGTTCCTACTACGGCGCCCAGCTCGGCGGGGCGGGCTTCGCCACGACACTGGAACTGGGATTCGCTGAGGGCGGCCTCGTCCACTTCGCCGCAGGGATGTCGGTCGGCTTCTAATTAATAGGGGGACAGCTTAAAGGGCGGCCGATCGGCCGCCCTTTTGTTATTTCGATTTAAAGTCTTCAATTTTTAATGCGTCTTTACCCAACAGGCTCCTGACGACCCTCACCGCATCCATCGCATCCCGTCCGTAAGCCTGGGCTCCGATCTCCTGGGCGAACTTCTCGGTCACGGGCGCGCCGCCGATCATCAGCCTGGCCCGCACGCCCTCCTTCTGCATCGTTTTCGCCACTTTGCGCATTTCGCCCATGGTGGTGGTCATCAGGGCCGAGAGGCCCACGATGTCCGCGTCCTTTTCCCTGGCCTGGGCGATGATCTTCTCGGCAGACACGTTCTTGCCCAGGTCCGCGACGCGGTACCCGTGGCTCTCCAGAACGGCGATGACCAGGTTCTTGCCGATGTCGTGCACGTCCCCCTGGACCGTGGCCATCAGGATGGTGCCTTCGCCCCCGGCCCCCTTGGCGTTGGGCGCGACGCTCTGGATCAGGGGCCTCAGGATCCCGAACGCGACCTTCATGGCCTCGGCCGAGAGCATGAGCTGGGGCAGGAAGAGACTGCCCTGGTCGAAGGCTTCGCCCACCTGGCGGATGGCCGGGATCATGGTCTCGTTGATGACCTGGAGCGGAGGGGCACCCTTTTTGAGGATCTCGACCAGGACGTCCGGGACCGCGTTCCGGTCGCCTTCGAGGATGGCGTTGAACAGGACGGTCTCAGGGGACTGCGGGTCGGTGGTCTGTGGTTTGGCTGCCGAAGCCTCTCCCGGCCCCTCGGCTTTGAAGGTCTCGATATAGACCCGGGCGTTCCGGTCCCGGCCTGCGAGCACGTCCCCGGCCCTGACCAGGGCCATCAGGGTCTCGTCCAGGGGGTTGACGATGGCCATGTCCAGGCCGTAGGACAGGGCCTGGACGAGGTAGGCCTGGTTCACGTGCTTCCGGCCGGGCAGGCCGAAGGAGACGTTGGACAATCCGAAGGAGGTCGTGAGGCCGAGGTGGCGCTTGACGAGCGCGATCGTCTCCAGGGTCACGCCGGAGTCGCCCTGATTGGTGCTTACGGTGAGGACCAGGGGGTCGATGACGATGTCCTCGGGGCGGATGCCGTGCTCCCCGGCCTTGGTTAGAATGCGCTCCGCGACCTTCAGCCTGTCCCGGGCCGTGGCCGGGATGCCCCGCTCGCTCAGGGCCAGGCCGATGAACGCGGCCCCGAAGCGCTTGACGAGGGGCATCAGGAGGTCCATCCGGGCTTCCTCGCCGGAGATGGAGTTGACCAGGGGCTTGCCGACGCAGGTCTTGAGGCCCGCGGTTAGAGCCTCCGGGCCGGTGGTGTCAATCGCCATGGGCGAATCCACCACGTTCTGCACGGCCTCGATGGCGCTCCTCATGTACCTCGGTTCCGAGAGGTCGCCTCCGGCAATGCCCACGTTGATGTCCAGCACCATGGCCCCGGCCTGAACCTGGGCCTGGGCGTCCCTGCGCAGGAGACCGGACTTGCCTTCCTCGATCTCCCGGGTCAGGAGTTTCCGTCCCGAGGGGTTGATCCGCTCTCCGATGGCCACGAAGGGATACCCCGTGCCCGCGAACACGGTCTTGACCCGGCTGGTGAGCCTTGTTCCGGGGGCCTGCTTCCTCTGAATCGGCTTGAGATGCTTGACCCTCTGAGCCAGGGCTTTGGTGTACTCGGGCGAGGTCCCGCAGCAGGAGCCGACGATGTTGGCCCCGGCCAGGACGAACTTCTCCCCGTACTCGGCGATGAGCTCGGGCGTTCCGGGAAACACGGTCTCGTCGCCAACAAGCTGGGGCATCCCGGCATTGGGCTGGACGGACAGGGGATGGTCCGTGGTCGAGGCCAGCCTCTCGAAAACAGGCAGCATCTCCGCCGGGCCGATCATGCAGTTGGCGCCCACGACGTCCGCGCCCATGGCCGAGAGCACGGAGAGCGCGGTCACCGGGTCGGTCCCGGTCACGGTCCTGGAGTCCTTGGTGAAGGACATCTGGGCGATGATCGGGACCGGGGAGACGTCCCTGGCCGCGAGCAGCGCGGCGCGCATCTCCTGGAGGTCCACCATGGTCTCGATGATCAAGAGGTCCACGCCGCCTTTGACCAGAGCCTGGGCCTGTTCCTTGAAGATTTCGTAAGCCTGGTCGAAGCTCAGCTCCCCGAAGGGCTGGAGGAACTTGCCCGAGGGGCCGATGGACCCGGCGACGAGTTTGCCGTCCCCCCCGGCCCCGAACGCGGCTTCCCTGGCCATCCGGGCGCCGCGGACGTTGATCTCCTCTACCTGGTCCTGGAGCCCGTAGTCCTTGAGGCGGGTCCGGGTGGCGCCGAAGGTGTTGGTCTGGACCGCGTCGGCCCCGGAGGCGAAGTAGGCCCGGTGGCAGTCCCGGACCTTCTCCGGGTGGGAGAGGTTCCACTCGTCCGGGCAGGCGCCCCTGGGCAGGCCCGAGGCCTGGAGCAGGGTGCCCATGGCCCCGTCGAAGACCAGGATCTCGTCCTTCAACCGGGAGAGGAAGGGGTGCGTCATCGCTTTCCCGCTACGGGTTCTTTCCCGGTTGGTAGGCCGCCTTGGCCTGCTTCACGGCTTCGACCAGGGCCTCGACCTCGGCCTTCTTATCCGCGGGGACTTTGAGGCCCAGGATGCCCCCGTGCTTGGTGCTGAAGTTAAGGGAGAGCTGGCCGGTCAGGCCCGGGGCGCAGAGCAGGGTCTGGATCAGGCCGACGTGGTAGCGCACGGACTCGCCGGCGCCGCCGTGGCCGAAGACCTCCAGGACCCGGCCGTCGAAGGTGATCAGGTGGTCGCCCAACAGGATCTCGGTCATG